>NZ_BAFC01000120.1 GCF_000248055.1 Gordonia sputi NBRC 100414
AACGCAGAGGCACACCGTGGTTTCGACACGGCAGCTCGCTACGCTCGCGGCCTGCTCAACCAGCGGAAAAGCCCCGCCGATCGAGCCCACCCCGCAGCGGTACACCGTGGTTTCGACACGGCAACTCGCTACGCTCGCGGCCTGCTCAACCAGCGGAAAAGCCCCGCCGATCGAGCCAACCCGAGCGCTGATCGAGCTTGTCGAGATCACCCCTTCACCGCCCCGGAGGTCAGGCCCTTGATCATGTGGCGCTGCAGGAGCAGGAAGACGACGAGCATCGGCAGCATCGCGAGCACCGTCGCGGCCATCACCGGGCCCCAGTTCGTCAGGCCGTCGTTGTTCTGCAACTGCGTCAGCCCGACGGGCAGCGTGGCGACGGTGTAGTCGTCGGCCATCAGGAACGGCCAGAGGTATTCGTTCCACTCGTTGACGAGCGTGATGAGCGCAAAGGCAACCATCGTCGGGATCGACAGAGGCAACACCACACGGGTCAGCAGCCGGAAGTGCCCGGCGCCGTCCATACGGGCGGCTTCGATGATCTCGTGCGGTATCGACAGAAAGTGGTTGCGCATCAGGAACGTTCCGAAGGCGACGCCCGCCAGCGGCAGGATGATGCCGAGGAACGTATTGCGCAGTCCGAGCTGTGCGACGAACGCATAGTTCGTGATCGACGTGATCTGGTTCGGCACCATCAGCGCGGCAATGATCACGATGAACACCACGTTCTTGAACGGAAACCGTAGGAACACAAGCCCATACGCGCTCAGCACGCCGAGCGCGAACTTCACGACGCCCAGGATCGACGTCACGATCAACGAGTTCCGCATGAAGTCCCAGAACGGAACCGACGTCGTCGCCTCGCGGTAGTTCTCCGGATGCCACACAGACGGCCACCACACGGCGGGCTGTACGTAGATCTCCGACCGATCCTTGAACGACGCCAACAGAATCCACACGAGCGGAAGCGCGACCAGCAGCACCACGACGACCATCGCGAGGTAACCGAACACCGTCGCAACGCGTTTGCGCCGTGCGTACGCCGCTGCGCGCTGCTCGACACCAACGGGACTCGTCGACGACGCGTTGTCCGATGTCGTGGACTCCGCCACGACGACGTCGCTCATGCCTGTGCCCGATCCATCACGCGTACCTGCACGACGGTCACAACGAGCAGCACGACGAACATGATCGTTGCGACCGTCGCACCGTAGCCGGCGCGGAAATTCCGGAACGTCTCCTCGTAGACCTGGTAGACCATCGTCGTGGTGCCGTTGCCGAGCGGGCCTCCACGGGTCATCACGTTGATGATGTCGAAGACCTGTAATGAGTTGAGCAGCACTGTGATCGAGAGGAAGAACGTCGTCGGACGCAGCTGCGGCAGCAGGACGCGACGGAAGTAGGTGAAGCGGCTGGCCCCGTCGATCGCCGCTGCCTCGTCGAGGTCGATTCGCTTCCCCTGCAACGCGGCGAGGTAGATCACGAACGCGTAGCCCAGGTTCTTCCACACATAGGTCACCGTGACCATGAACAGCGCCCAGTGTGGTTGCTGGTAGAAGTCCGGTGCCGACCCGAGGTGCAGGCGGTGCATCAGGTCGTTGATCAAGCCGAAGCTCGGATCGAACACGAACTGAAACGCGATTCCCACCGCAGCGCCTGAGAGTACGAACGGCGCAAACACAATGGATCGCAACAGGTTTCGGCCACGCAGCTTCCGGTCGAGCAACAGCGCCAACGCGAGTCCCAGCGCCATACTGCCCGCCACCGCCACAACGGTGAAGATCACGGTGTTGACGACGATGGTCCAGGTGTCGGCGCGCGTGAACCATTCCGTGTAGTTCGAGACGCCGATGAAGTCGGCGCCGGGCGACGAGATGTTCCAGTCGTAGAACGACATTCGGATGTTCTCGATGAGCGGGCGATACGTGAAGACACCGAGCAGCACCAGATTGGGCGCTACAAGCGCGATGAACAGCGCGTAGCTACGCCACGACCGGGCGCGCGACGACGGAAGCACCCGCTCGTTGACTGACGACACCCGGGCAGTATTCAGCCCCGATCTTACGGATTGCGAACGAGATGATTGCCCGTCGACGTCCGGAAGGTGTCACGTGGACCACGTCTCATGAATGGAACATGAACGCGCCCGAACCCGGGCCTACTTGCGGTTGCCCACAGGCGCGGAAACCGAGCGTCTGGGCAACCGGAAAGAATGGGCGACGGAAGAACGGGCCAGCCGGAAGAGTCAGGCCGGGCGCTGCGTCAAGATGCGCGGGCCGTCGGCGGTGACGGCGACGGTGTGCTCCCAGTGGGCCGCGCAAGAGCCGTCGTCGGTGACGACGGTCCAGCCGTCGGGGAGCTCGGTGGTGTCGGTGGTGCCGAGCGTGAGCATGGGCTCAATCGCCAGCGTCGAGCCGATCACCAACAACGGACCGTGCCCGGGATCGCCCTCGTTCGGGAGGAACGGGTCGAGGTGCATTTCGCGCCCGATGCCGTGCCCGCCGTAACCGTCGACGATGCCGAAGCCGCGGCCAAAGGTCTTCTCCGCCTTGTGGGTTCCGGTCTCGATGGCATGCGAGATATCGGTGAGGCGCGCGCCGTCGACCATTGCCGCGATGCCCGCCTCCATCGACAGTCGTGTCGCGTCCGAGAGGTCCTGGTCGGCCTGCGAGAGTTCGCCGACCCCGAAGGTCCATGCGGAGTCGCCATGCCAGCCGTCGAGAATGGCGCCGCAGTCGATCGAGACGAGATCTCCCTCGGCGAGCACAACGGTCGACGACGGGATGCCATGCACCACAACGTCGTTGACGGAGCTGCAGATCGAGCCGGTGAACCCGTGATAACCCTTGAACGACGGGACCGCACCCGCGCCGCGGATCACCGACTCGGCCACCTCGTCGAGCTCGAGGGTGCTCACCCCGGCCTTAGCTGCGTCGCGAACCGCGACGAGCGCCTCCCCCACAACGGCTCCCGCCGCAGCCATGGCGTCGAGCTCGCCAGGGCTGCGGAACGGAACACGTTTGGTCTTACGGAGCCTCATCGCAGATCGATACCTAAGAGACCTTGACGCCGAGCGCGCTCAGCACACGCTGGTGCACTTCGTCGACCTCGCCGACGGCGTCGACGGTCTTGACCTGGTCACCGTAGTACTCGAGCAGCGGCGCGGTTTCTTTGTCGTACACCGCCATGCGGTTACGGATCACGTCTTCGGTGTCGTCGGCGCGACCACGCGCGAGCATCCGTTCGACGACGACGTCGGGGTCGACGACAAACGAGACGACAGCGTCGAGCTTCGTGTCGAGGTCGGCCAGGATCGAGTTGAGCGCCTCGGCCTGCTCGATCGAACGGGGGAAGCCGTCGAGGATGAAGCCCTTCGACGCGTCGGGCTCGTTGAGCCGTGCGCGGACCATGTCGACGGTGATCTCCGGTGGCACCAGGTCGCCTGCGTCGAGGTATTTCTTGGCCTCGATGCCGATGGCAGTGCCCTGAGAGATGTTGGCGCGGAACAGGTCACCGGTGGAGATGTGCGGAATGCCGAGCGTTTCCGACAGCAGTTCCGCCTGAGTCCCTTTACCAGCGCCGGGGGGGCCGAGAAAAACAAGTCTCACTTCAGGAATCCTTCGTACTTGCGTTGCATCAATTGACTGTTGATCTGCTTCACCGTGTCCAGACCCACGCCGACCATGATCAACACGGCGGTGCCCCCAAATGGCAGGTTCTGCACTCCCCCGCTGTTACCGATCTCGAGGAAGAGGTTGGGCAGTACAGCGATGATACCCAGATAGATCGAACCCGGGAGCGTGATGCGGCTCAGTACGTAGCCCAGGTAATCAGCCGTCGGCTGGCCGGGACGGATACCCGGGATGAACCCTCCGTACTTCTTCATGTCGTCGGCGCGCTCTTCGGGATTGAAGGTGACAGCGACGTAGAAGTACGTGAAGAAGATGATCATGGCGAAGTAGACCAGGATGTACACCCAGCTACTCGGGTCGGCGAGGTACTGCGAGACCCACGATTGCCAGCCCGACTCGGTGCCGTCGGAACTCTTGGTCAGCTGCACGATCAACTGCGGCAGATACAGCAGCGACGACGCGAAGATCACGGGGATGACGCCGGCCTGGTTGACCTTCAGCGGCAGATAGGTCGACGACCCGCCGTACATCTTCCGGCCGACCATCCGCTTGGCGTACTGCACCGGGATTCGACGCTGGCCCTGCTCGATGAAGACCACGCCCGCGATGATGATCAGCGCCGCGAGGCACACGAGACCGAAGACCAAGCCGCCACGGCTGGTGAGGATCGCGCGACCCTCGGCGGGGATGCGAGCGGCGATGCCCGCGAAGATCAGCAGCGACATTCCGTTGCCGATGCCGCGCTCGGTGATCAGCTCGCCGAACCACATGACGAGGCAGGCGCCTGCGGTCATGACGAGCACGATGATCGACAGACCGAAGATCGACTGATCGGTGAGAACGTTGCCGCACTCCTGCGGGAGCAGGGTGCCGCGGTCGGCGAGCGCGACGATGCCGGTCGACTGGAGCAGTGCCAGCGCCACCGTGAGGTAGCGGGTGTACTGCGTCATCTTGGCCTGACCGGACTGGCCCTCCTTGCGGAGTTGCTCGAACCGCGGGATGACCACGGTGAGCAGCTGCACGATGATGCTCGCGGTGATGTAGGGCATGATGCCGATCGCGAACACCGAGAGCTGCAGCAGCGCTCCACCGGAGAACAGGTTGATCAGCGAGTAGACCTGATTGCCGCCACCGCTGTTGATGCGGTCGATGCAGGCGTGCACGGTCTTGTAGTCGACGCCGGGCGACGGGACCGTCGCGCCCAGGCGATACAGCACAATGATGCCGATGACGAAGAGGATCTTCTTCCTCAGATCGGGCGTCCGAATGGCCGCGACGAGGGGGGAAAGCACTAACTCCTCCTAGGAACGACCACGCTCGGGTTGTTCGGGGGCCCAGGCGGACCCCACCCCACGTGCTCGGCAATCGACGTTGATCGGTGGTTGCGTTGTGCGGCAACGCCAGAAACTCTACCGGCTGCCACGACCGGCACTTCTCCGGGACCGCTCCACCTGAAGTTTTCGGCCGGCTCGCCCGACTCGACGCGCGTTGCGAGTGCACGCACACCGCCGAGTTCGACGAACCAGCCCGCTGGCACCACAGCGGACGGCAGAACAGTGCTGCCGTCCGCTGTGGTCAGAAACGAACTTTCTTACAGTTCGATGGTGCTGCCACCGGCAGCGGCGATCTTTTCCTTGGCCGACGCCGTGAACTTGTTCGCGGTCACGTTGACCGCGACGCTCAGCTCACCGTCGCCGAGGACCTTCACCAGCTGGTTCTTGCGAACCGCACCGGCAGCGACGAGCTCGTCGACGCCGATGGTGCCGCCCTGCGGGAACAGCTTGGCGATGTCGCCGACGTTGACGACCTGGTACTCGACCCGGTTGGGGTTGGTGAAGCCCTTGAGCTTCGGCAACCGCATGTGGATCGGCATCTGGCCGCCCTCGAAGGCTGCAGGCACGTTCTTGCGTGCCTTGGTGCCCTTGGTGCCGCGACCGGCGGTCTTACCCTTGGACCCCTCACCGCGACCCACACGGGTCTTCTCGGTCTTCGCGCCCGGAGCGGGGCGAAGGTGATGGAGTTTGATGGTCATTGCTCTTAAACCTCTTCGACTGTCACGAGGTGTGCAACCACGTTGATCAAACCGCGGTTGATCGGGGTGTCCTCGCGGGTGACGGTCTGGCGGATGCCCCTGAGTCCAAGGGTCCGCAGGCTGTCACGCTGGTTGCTCTTGGCACCGATGGTGCCCTTCACCTGGGTGATCTTCAGCTGTGCCATGTCTTACACTCCCTGGCCTGCGCGCGCCCGGAGCATACCGGCCGGCGCCACATCTTCGATCGGCAGACCGCGACGTGCGGCGACCTCTTCGGGACGCTGCAGCATCTTGAGTGCGGCCACGGTCGCGTGGACCACGTTGATCGCGTTGTCGGAGCCGAGGCTCTTGGCGAGCACGTCGTGCACGCCCGCGCACTCGAGCACGGCACGCACCGCGCCACCGGCGATGACACCGGTACCGGGGCTGGCCGGACGCAGCATCACGACACCGGCAGCAGCCTCACCCTGAACCGGGTGGGTCACGGTGCCTGCGATCAGCGGAACGCGGAAGAAGTTCTTACGAGCCTCTTCGACGCCCTTCTGGATCGCGGCCGGAACTTCCTTGGCCTTGCCGTAGCCGACACCGACCATGCCCTGGCCGTCGCCGACGACCACGAGAGCGGTGAAGGAGAACCGACGTCCACCCTTGACCACCTTGGACACACGGTTGATGGTGACGACGCGCTCGAGCTGGTTGCGCTCCTGGTCACGATCGCGTCCGCGGTCGTTACGACGATCGCGGCCACCGCGGCGGTCGTTGCCGCCCTGGTTGTTGTTGTTGTCGTTACCGGCGGGTCCGTTTCCGCCGTCACGCTGACGTCCGGGCATCAGAGGTTCCCTCCGGTCATGTTGGTCAAGCTGTTGTTGCTGGTCATCATCAGAACTGCAGGCCTCCCTCACGGGCGGCGTCGGCGAGCGCGGCGATACGGCCGTGGTAGTTCTTGCCACCACGGTCGAAGACGACGGCCTCGACACCTGCGGCCTTGGCGCGAGCGGCGATCAGTTCGCCGACGCGACGGGCCTGTGCCGACTTGTCGCCACCGGATGCACGCACGTCAGCCTCGATGGTCGACGCTGCTGCGAGGGTGTTGCCCGCGAGGTCGTCGATCAGCTGCACGTGGATGTGACGGCTGCTGCGCTTGACGGCCAGACGCGGACGCTGCGGCGTTCCGCTGACCTTCTTGCGAAGGCGGAAGTGACGATTGCCGGTCGCGGTGCGACGTCGGGTCGACACGTCCTTGCCGATGGGCTTGCGGACAGTTTTGGTTGCTGTATCACTCATGGCTTACTTACCCGTCTTTCCGACCTTGCGACGGATCTGCTCACCCTCGTAGCGAATGCCCTTGCCCTTGTACGGGTCGGGACGACGCAGGCGGCGGATGTTCGCCGAGATCTGGCCGACTTGCTGCTTGTCGATACCCGACACCGAGAACTTGGTGGGCGACTCGACGGCAAAAGTGATGCCCTCGGGAGCCTCGATCGGCACGGGATGGCTGTAACCGAGCGCGAACTCGAGGTCGCGACCCTTGGCTGCGACGCGGTAGCCGACACCGAAGATTTCCATCTTCGTGGTGTAGCCCTTGGTGACGCCGTCGACCAGGTTGGCAACCAGCGAGCGGTTCAGACCGTGCAATGCACGGTTACGACGCTCGTCGTTGGGGCGGGTCACCACGATGGTGTTGTCTTCCTGCGCCACCTGAATGGGGCTGGTGACAACGTGGCTCAGCTCGCCCTTGGGTCCCTTCACGGTGACCGTCTGTCCGTCGATGGAGACGGTGACGCCCGCGGGGATCTCGATCGGATTCTTACCGATACGCGACATTGTGCTTACCTCCCCTTACCAGACGTAGGCGAGGACTTCGCCGCCCACGCCCTGGTTGGCTGCCTGGCGATCGGTGAGCAGACCGGACGACGTGGAGATGATGGCCACGCCGAGGCCGCCCAGGACCTTGGGCAGGTTGGTGGACTTTGCGTACACCCGCAGACCCGGCTTGGACACGCGGCGCAGTCCTGCGATGGAGCGCTCACGGCTGGGGCCGTACTTGAGGGCGACGACGAGGTTCTTTCCGACCTCCGCATCTTCGGTGCGGTAATCGGTGATGTAGCCCTCGCGCTTCAAGATCTCGGCGATGTTCACCTTGAGCTTCGACGACGGGAGGGTCACCTCGTCATGGAACGCCGAATTGGCGTTACGCAGACGTGTCAAGAAGTCTGCGATCGGGTCAGTCATGGTCATGGTTGACCGTCAACCTTTCTCGTAGCGGTTCCCATGCAGCGCCGATCATCAGGATTTCTCCTGTGACCTGCGGTGGGCCTTCCACGAAGTGGATAGTGAATAGGTTCTCGCCGCCGGTGCCCTAGGCATTTCGCCAGCACCGGAGACTATTCAGTTGTAGCCGTGACCCGAGTGCGGACACGCGAAGGTGCACAGGCAACCGTTCTAGTGTAGAGAATCGGCTGGCCAGACCCAAATCGATGCCCGCAGCGGTCCTGAGTCACCGCGTTCGATGCGGACGCACGACCATACCCAGCAGCGCCATCCCCGCCACGACGGCCGCACCCATCATCGCCCACCCGGCGCCGTCGGCTCCGCCAACCGACGCCAACACCGCGCCGAGTGCCGCGACACCAAAGGCCCCTCCGAGCTGACGCGACGCGCTGAACAAGCCGCCTGCCGTACCCGCGGATCCCGCGGGAGCACCCGCGACGATGAGCCCGGTCATCGGCACGATCACCAGCGGTAACGCCGTTCCGGCGACCAGCATCGTCACGATCAGCGCCCACAGTGGTCCGCCTACGAACATCACCACCGCGATCGCGACAGAACCCACCACAGCCGCGGACTGGCCCAGCAACGCCGGCAACTGCGGCCCACGCGCGGCGACCACGCGCCCCACAACCGGGCCGAGGACACATGGCCCGAACGTGTAGGCGATGAGGACGAGTCCCGCACCCAATGGCGACAGCCCGCGTGCGTTGATCAGATACAGACTCGCGACAAACAGCGTCGACGCCATCACCACCTGAATCGTGAAGCCGAGCAACGTTCCTCGCAGGATCGACGGAATACGGAGCAGACGCACGGGAATCGCCGCGGCAGCGCTTCGTCGATCCGACCAGTAGAGCAATCCGGCCGCGCACACCGTCGCGATCAGCGCCCACGCCGCGATCCAGGATCGCTCCCCCGCTTCGATGATGACGACGACCACGAGCGCGAAGAACACCACCGCGAGCAGCTGTCCGCGCACATCGAGTCGCGCACCACGGTCGCGTGCCCTCGAGTCAGCCGGAAAGTATCGACTCCAGGCCAGCGCGAGAATTCCCACCGGCACGTTGATCAGGAAGATCCACCGCCATCCGCCTGCGGCGATGAGGATTCCACCGACGGTCGGTCCTGCTGCGAAACCGCACCCGGTGACCAGCGCGTAGAGACCGATGGCGCGGTGTCTGTCGGCAGGTTCGGGATTCATCCTCCCGATGAGCGCCAGCGTCGTCCCCGGGATCAGCGCGGCCGCAGCGCCTTGAAACGCGCGCAGGATGATGAGGACCAGCAACGTCGGAGCGAGAGCGCACAACACCGACGTGAGCACGAACGCGAGAACGCCCACCCGGTACGTGCGCAGCGCGCCGTAGCGATCGGCGATCGCGCCGGAACTCAGCAACAGCGCGCCGAAGGTGACCAGGTAGGCGCTGACGACCCGCTGTTGTCCGGCAACGCTGCCACCCAGAGACCTGGCGATGTCTGGCAGCGCGACGTTGAGGACCGTCGAGTCGACCAGCACCAGCAGGTATCCGAGCGAGACGCCGACGTTGCTGACGGTGCGACCACGCATGGCCTCGCCCGAGCGGCGTCGTGATCTGGAGGGTTCGCGAGTTGTCGTTGGCACGGCATCAGGATGCTGCCGACACCCGACGTCGATCGACCGGAATAGATGCAGGCAGTGTGCGGTTTTTCCGAACACCATCCGATGCGTCACGCCTCCCGGCCCCAAGCGAGGAGTAGCAGTCATGGAAATCCGACACGTACGGACCTTTCTCGCCGTCGCCGAGCATCGCACCGTCCTCGGCGCTGCGGCCGCCCTCGACCTGGCCCCCTCGTCGGTGTCGCAACAGATAAGGGCGCTCGAACGCGACCTCGGTGTGCAGCTCTATCACCGCTCGCCGAGCGGTATGCGCCTGACCGAAGCCGGACTGGTGCTGGCCGCCCAGGGCCCCGAGTTCCTCGACCGCTGGGCCAGACTCGGGCGTTCGGTCACCACTGCCGCCTCGGCGGCGCCCCTGCGTATCGCGAGCACCGAACACATGGTCGCCACGCAGATCCCAGGCATTCTGCGCGAGTTCGGCAACCGAGTCCCGGGCGGAACCGTCGCCGTGGACACCCTCATTGACCCGACGTGCGTCGTCGACGCGGTGGCGTCTGGGAGCGCCGACGTCGGACTCGTACTCGATATGCATGACGACGCGGCCGACCGTTGGCTCCTGCCCGCGACGCAGCGTACGGACGTCTCCTACGCCGACCTGGTCCCCGTCACCACTGCAATCGCGATGGCATCCGGCCATTCGCTTGCTCGACACGAGCACCTCACCATCGCCGACCTTGTCGGCGAACACATCCTGAGCGGCCCACGACGATGCGCGACACACCTCGGCGTCGAGAACATGCTGCCCGAACCGATGGAACCCATGTCGAGCCTGGTTGTCGCCTTCAGTTGGGCTGCCAACGGCCTCGGGGTGGTGATGGCCCCGAAGTTCGCCGTTGGCGCGACGTCGGCTGCCGGCCAGCTCGTCGCGGTAGATCTCGACATCGCGCCGCACACCTCCTGGATTCGAATGGTGTGGTCATCCGAGCGCCCGGTCGTCGGCGACTTTCGCGACCTGCTGTACGCGGCGAGCGTCGGGGTGAGCGGCGATACGACGCGCAGTGGCAAGGTCGGTCAACCGGGTGAGATCGCCGCGGCGTCGTGACCCACCTGCCGTCGACGGCTAGGCTGCTGCGGTGAATTGGGAACTGATCTCCTGCGGCCTACGCGGTCACGAGACCTACCGCCCCGACGAGCCCGGTCTCGCCGATCATCTGCACACCGAGACCAGCGCCGGCGACGCGTGGCGATGCCTGCGATGCGGCGATTACGCCCTCGGCTCACCTCGCAACAGCGGACCCGCCGACCATGCCCCGGAGGTTCCGCGTGGTCGGTTGCTGCGCGACCTCATCATCATGCGACTGCTCGCGGTCGAGCGCCTGATCCGCGGGATCTTTCTCGTCATCGCAGGCATATTCGTGATCGAGCTGCGCAACAGTCAACAGACACTGCACGAGAAGTTCGACGCCGAGATGCCGCTGCTCAAACCGATCGCCGACCAGATCGGCTGGAATATCGACGACTCCAAGGTCGTGCAGTGGATCGAAAAGGCGACCACCCTGTCGACCGCGACCATCGTGCTCGTCGGCTGCGCGCTGCTCGCCTACGGAATCAGCCAATTCGTCGAGGCGTACGGCCTGTGGTTCGCCAAACGCTGGGGCGAGTACTTCGCGGTGATCGTCACCAGCATCTTCATCCCGCTCGAGGTGTATGAACTCGTCGAGAAGGCGACGGTGTTCAAGGTGCTCTTGCTCGCCGTCAACGTCGCTGCGGTCGTCTGGCTCATCTGGAGTAAGCGGCTGTTCGGCGTCCGCGGCGGCGAGGCCGCCTACCACGCCGAACACAGCGCCGAGAGCCTCCTCACCGTCGAGCGGGCGGCGGGCTGAACCAACAAGACATCGCCGCTGTCACGAGCCGCACCGCCGCCGCGCACCCGTCGGTCGCGGAAGCTATATTCACGTCCGATGACTCACGCCGACAGTGATACGCCACCGCCGGTCGGCCACGCGATCCGTCCCGGACGGGTCGTCCGCCTCGCGGACGTGTACGGCCCGGCAATCGACGACCTCGCTGACGCCGTAGCACCGGAACTGCCGGTGATCTTGGACTACCGCGGCCCCGATGAACGGAGCGCACGGCAGGTCGCCACCGAGATCCTCGAGGCACTCGAATCGGCGCTGATCACGTTGTTCCCGGCCTGGCTACCTGGCAGGTCATCCAATGAGCGACTCGACGTCGACGACGCAGAGACGCTGGCCCGGCAGTTGTGCGCCGACGTCGGCCTGTCAACTGCCGTGGTCGTACCGCTCGCGCGGGCGGGCGCCGCGAACGAACGCACGACGCCATCCGCAATTCCTGAACAACGCGCGGCCGTGCTCGTCGCTTTGCTACGCCACTTCTACGGTCGGCCCGAGGTGGTGCTCGCCGTGCGAGCAAGTAGCGCGCTCCCCGATGATGCGCAGCGCACCGCGGCGTCGGCATGTGCGTGGCTCGCGGAGCATGCCAACATGACCGTCTGGCTCACCGCCGACGCGTTGCCCGAGGTGCGCCGAGTACCTGTGCTGCGCCTCGGGGTCGCCTCATCAACCGCCCCCGTCCCGACCGACCCGCTGCGACCGACTCTGATCGTCTCCCGACCGACGGGCGCTCCCGCCCCACACAGCGCCGCAGAGCAGGCGCTCGAATACACACTGGCCCAACATGATTGGGCAGCCGGACGTCTCTGGAATCGCTGCCCCACCGACCTCGCCGCATTGTCGGGAGTCGCGATAGTCGACGTCCTGTGGCCGGATGCGCGAGTCATCGTAGAAGTCGACGGCCCCGACCATCGTCGAGCCGACAAGTACGCCCGTGACCGCCGCCGCGACAATATGCTGCAGCGGCACGGCTACGTGGTACTCCGCTACACCAACGAACAGGTTCTCGGCGACACGTCGTCAGTCGTCGCGGAACTGCGCGAAGTTCTCGCCCATCACCATCCGACCCCCAGCTCGCCTACTGCGCCTGGACCTGATCTGAAGGAGTCACAGTGGACCACCCGAAGCTGACACCGAGCCAAAGCGCGGTGCTCTTCGTCCTCATGGCGGAGTCCACGGAGTTGTCGACTCCTCGCCTACGCGAGCTGGGCCCCAACCTCGACAAGCCTGGACGACAGAAGTTGACCGAACACGGCCTGATCGAGTCGCGCAAAGGCGAGCGCAATGCGCTCTACCACTCGCTCACCGACCGCGGATGGGCTTGGTGTGCAGACGAATTGCGTGCAGGGCCGCCGGACCGCTCGTTGCCCCCGATCCGCGCGCTGTATGCCGTCCTCAACGCAATCGGGCGTCATCTCGACGCCGAAGACTTCCGACTGTACGAAGTCTTCGGCCGTCCGCGCGCCGTCGTCGAGGCCGCGCCGCCCGCGTCGTCGAAGGCCGTGAACATCGGCGCCCGCATCATCGCCACATACGAGTCGTTAGCTCATCAGCGCGGAGCGCTCGTCGACGTCGCGGCGCTTCGTTCATCGCTACCTGACATCGACCGCTCCGAGTTCAACGCCGCGATCCTCGAATTGCAGGACCGCCCGGGTGTCAGTCTGATCCCTCAGGACGACCGGGCCCGTCTCAGCGAGACCGACCGAGCTGCGGCCGTTGTGGTCGGCACACAACCGTGCCACCTGTTCGCAGTCGAGGAGGACTGATGGACAACGACATTCGCGAGGCACTCGAGTCGATCCGACTCGACTGGGCCGACACCCTCGACGACGTGTGGGGCACGTCGGGCACCTACCACGTCGCCGGCTTGCACGAGCAGGTCGCCGACGAGACGATGCGCAGCTTCGCCGACGCTGCGCGGTCGGAGTCAGCCAGCCCCATCGGCGTGGTGATCCGCGGCGTAGCGGGCTCGGGCAAGACGCACCTTCTCGGACAGATCCGTCAGCGCGTGCAGGAGCGGGGCGGCTACTTCTTCTTGGTGAGATTGCTCGACGGCAGCGACTTCTGGAAGTCGGTCACGGTCGCGGTGCTCGAGAGTCTCAATCGCCCCAGCCCGACACATCCGACCCAGCTCGCACAACTTCTCGACCGCCTTGCCCTTGAAGCCGACGTGTCGGAGTCGACGCGTGCAGCAGTCGTCGGTGAGGCGACGCTCACCGTTTCTGCACTCGAAGAGTTCGTGGCGGGCGTGTATCGAAACCACCCCCATCGCCGACGGTCGCAGCACATCTTGCGCGCGCTGGTACTGACAGCGTCACAGGACTACGACGCCAGAGACCTCGGCGAGGCGTTTCTACACCTAGACGTCGACGACGCAGACGAGTTGGCCGAGTGGGGTATCCGCAACGCGACGCTCGGCTACCAAGAGATGGTCCAAAATATCTCCCGCATCGTCGCGTTCGATGCCGCAGCAGTACTGGGCGTCGACCAGATCGACACGCTCATCGAAGCGGGATGGTCGGCCGCCGCGGACGAGAACTCAGTGGTCAATCAGGTGGCTCACGGTTTGATGGCGTTGCGCGAGAACATGAGTCGGACGGCAACCGTTGTCTCGTGCATCACGGCGGCCTGGGAACATCTGGAGAGTAGGGTGATGCGCTCCGCAGTCGAGCGCTTCCGAAAGCCACCAATGCTGCAGCGGCCGCCGTCGGATGACTTCGCGCGCGAGCTCCTCGCCAAACGTTTCGCACCCGGCTTCGCCCAGATCGACTTCACGCCACCCCAACCACATTGGCCTGTCGACGACGTAGCGCTCGCCGATGCACAGCGATACACCCCGCGCGAACTCATGATGGCCGTCGACCGGCAGGTTGCGGCGATGCTGCGCAGCGGCACGTTCACATCGATCACGACGTTGAACGACACCCACACGCCGACACGCCCGGCCAGCGACAACGCTCGTGAACAGTCGAACGACGTCCCCTCCGTGAGCGAATCGCATTCGGCGACAACAGATGTCGACGCAATCGAAAAGCGGTATCGTGAGTTGATCGAGCAAGCCAACCCCGCCGCCGCCCTTGACCACGCCACAGAGGATGTCGTCGTCCCCGATTTGCTGCAGGCCGGACTCGGCGCGTGGATCGAAGCCCTCCCCAGCGGGGCCGGCAACTTGCATCAGGACCCCAAGCCTGGCGCAAAAGCCTTGCTGCACGGGCGAATCAGTCATGTCATCGACGCCGCGACAGAGTCCGAAGAATCGTGGAGCTTCCGCGCGCTTGCCGCCACACACCCCCGCGCGGTCCAGTCCCGCCTCACCAACGCCAACATCGCCTCGGGACTCAGCCTCGGCGAGGTCGAGCGCACCCTGGTGGTGCTCAGGCGCCAGCCGTGGCCCACCGGACCCAAAACCGCACAGTTGGTCGACGAACTGCATCGTCGTGGCGGTCGAGCGATCGCCTGGACAGACGACGACATCCGACGACTCATGGCATTGGCGCAGTTGCGTTCCGAGCGACCAGCGCAGTTGCACGACTGGATCGTCGATCGTGCACCGGCAGCCGAGATCGGCTTTCTTGCAGAGGTTCTCGCACCCGGTTTGACCAAGGCCCTCGCCACGGAAGTCGATACGCCGCAGGTGAAGACGCCGCAGAGTGCATCATCGGGAGCCCACGCAGCCGAGCCCGACGCCGCTTCCTCCGCGGTAACGATCACGCCTGACGAGGCGAGTCCTGTTGCCGCCGAGTCCCGTTCGTCCGGTGAACCACACGCAGTCGACGTGCTGCCGATCGGTGTTCGATCAGTCGACGGCGAACCTGTTGAGGCGCCGCTGGAATCGCTCCGCAAGCACGCCGCCATCTTCGCGGGTTCCGGCTCCGGGAAGACCGTTCTCATTCGACGCATCGTCGAAGAGGCAGCCCTGCAAGGTGTTTCGTCGATAGTCCTGGACATCAACAACGACCTCGCACGACTCGGGATGCCCTGGCCTGAAGGCACGCGAGAATGGAGTCCAACCGACCGCGCCGCGGCCGACCGCTATTTCGCCGACACAGAGGTTGTTGTGTTCACCCCCGGACGGCGCTCCGGTCGACCGTTGAGCTTTCGTCCGCTGCCCGAGTTCGCCTCGCTGGAAGCCGATACCGACGAGTTCTTCGCAGCCGTCGACTCTGCCGTCGGCGCGCTCCTCCCCAAGGCGCGCCCCACCGAACGCGGCGCGCGCGCATCACGCTACGAGGCGGTGTTGCGACAGGCGATGGTGTACTTCGGTCGTCGCGGCGGTGGAAGTCTGCCGTCCTTCGTCGCCTTGCTGTCCGAACTACCCGACGGGGTGAGCACCCTCGCCGACGCACCTCGCCTCGCGATCGATCTGGCCGAGAATCTGAAAGCGTCGATGGCCAACGACCCCTTGTTGGACGAAGCCGCGACGCCCGCCGACCCGGGTGTGCTGCTCACCCCATCGCCGGGCTATCGCGCTCGCGTGTCGGTCATCAACCTCGCGGGACTCGGAAGCGAGTCGCGCGTCGCGAACTTCGTCGGACAACTGCAAATGTCATTGTTCGCCTGGATCAAGAAGCACCCTGCCTCAGATCGGCCGCTCGGCGGCATCTTGGTGATGGATGAGGCGCAGAACTACGCACCATCGCAGCGCGTCACGACCGCAACGGAGAGCACGTTGGCACTGGCTTCGCAGGCGCGCAAGTACGGGTTGGGGTTGATCTTCGCGACACAGGCCCCGAAGGGAATCCACGGCCGCGTGAGCGGCAACGCGTCAACTCAGCTCTTCGGAAGACTGCACCACCCGAACCAGATCGAAGCTGCCAAGGAGTTGGCAAACAGCAAGGGAAGTCCGATCCCCGACGTCGGCCGACTATCGACCGGAACGTTCTACACCGCGGTCGACGGCGGCCGTTTCGTCAAAGTCGACACCCCGCTGTGTCTGAGTTACCACCCGAAGAGTCCGCCCACCGAGGACGAGGTGATCGCCATCGCGCGAGCGTCACTGGACTAGGACCTCACGAGGATCTGCCGAGTCCGCGGTGGCGCGGCCCTCCAATGCCACCCACCACCGCGCGCGGCGTGCAATCGTGAGACATGGACACCACGCGACTCCCAGCCCTCGTCGACGAACTCATCGCCACGGCGCGCGACGCGCACAGTCGCCGCGCCGGGCACACGCTGCACGGCAACTCCGCCCGGCATCTGCGTCAAACCGTCATCGCATTGGCGGCCTCCACCGAACTCGGCGAGCACCAGAGTCCCGGCGAAGCGACGCTTCAGGTGCTCCGCGGCGACGTGACGCTCACCGCGGGCGACGACGAGTGGCACGGCGTGGCCGGTGACCTCATCACCATTCCCGACGCCCGACACAATCTCCGCGCCAACGAGGACTCTGCGGTACTTCTCACCGTGCTGGCGAACTAGTCTCCGAACGTCGTGTCGACAGCCATCGCCACCACCATCGCAGCATCCCGACGAAGACGATCACCCAGATCAGCAGCGCCAGCCACGCCTCCCAGGTACCCATGGTCTTGATCCACGGAACCTGCCAGGCGATTCCCAACTGTCTGCTCGCCACCCCCCACATGCCGATGGGGAACACGATCGACCACAACGCGGTGCGAAATCCCGAATGCGTACCCGGCCTACGCGCGTGCCAGATCATCAGCACGATCAACAGGGGAATCAGCCACGTGCCGAAGATCCAGGCCATCAGACACAACGTCCCGACCACATCGTGCGTGACGAGTCGTTGCGCCGAGCCCGTCCCTATGACCTCGGCCCCCGCGAGCACGGAGATCGCGCCGGCGCCCATGAGCACCCAGTACGGCGCCACTTCGTCGTCGTGTGAGAGTCCGACGATGATCAACCGTGCGACGACCAACACAGCCATCACGATCAGGATCAGCACGCCGATCCCCCACCACAACGCAGCGACCTCGGCGTACCACTTGACCCGCTTGGCCGCGGCCAGCGCGCCGAAGGCAACCGCGACCGCCTGTGTCCCGACCACCATCAGAAACCAGGTGCCGTTGACGTGTGTCCACGGCAACGGGGTCGTCGGCGCCGGGGGATGCTCCCGTGACTGTGCGGCGCTGAAGAACGCGGCGATCACCGCCGTGTAGCCGAGTATCACCCACGACACGAGCGCGACGACAGCACATGTGACTGCGGCCCAGGTACTTCCCGCCGCCAACGCTCTCGCCGCGAGCACCCCACTCGCCGCAGTGAAGGCCAACACGGTGAACCCGTCGTTCGCGATCTCACGCCGCACCTCGTCGACCACGCCTGCACCAGTGAACCAACCGGCAATGGTGAACACGATCAACGCGACATATCCGACGACTGCCGCAAAGAAGAGAATCGCCGAAATGAGATCGGCCAGATCCGAGTATGTGCCACTACCGAGTGTCGCCGCATTGTGGATTGCTGTCGACACAATGCCGGTCGCCATGACGAAAGTGAACTGCCCAAGGCTCGCATGCGGCACGCGTCGTCGAAGCCGGGTGGGCGAATCGGGCGATACCGCACGCGAAACGTTCACACTGACCGACCCTTTCACGTTGTGTCACAAGGACCTACACATTGCGAATGTCTATACCCAATCGAAACACGCGGAGCACTCGGCGATAACGTCCGGCCGGGCGTCGACGCCTCCGCCGAGCCGCCTCGGATCTGCGACGACGAAACCGCACACCCCGAGCATTTCATCCGTATGGTGAATTCATGGCCCGATCTACTGCAGTTCAGGGCGATGCAGCCAAAGCCCTACTCGATATCGGCAAATTCTTCACCCGCTGGGACGAAACCTCTGACGGGAGAGTCGCTTTCCGCGAGGGAGGCCGTGCTGGCGATGTCTTCTACCGCGATCGGTGGAACCACGACAAGATCGTGCGATCGACCCATGGCGTCAACTGCACCGGGTCGTGCTCATGGAAGGTGTACGTCAAAGACGGCATCATCACGTGGGAGACGCAGGAAACCGACTATCCGTCGGTGGGTCCCGACCGGCCGGAATACGAGCCCCGCGGCTGCCCACGTGGTGCGGCATTCTCCTGGTACACGTACTCGCCGACGCGGGTTCGATACCCGTACGCACGCGGGGTGCTCGTCGAAATGTACCGGGCCGCCAAGGAAAAGACCGGCGATCCCGTGCTGGCGTGGGCCGACGTCGTCGGAGATCCGTTGCGCCGCAGGTCATACCAGCAGGCTCGTGGTAAGGGCGGCCTCGTCCGCGTGAGTTGGGACGAGGCCATCGAGATGGCGGCGGCTGCCCATGTGCACACCATCAAGACCTACGGCCCCGACCGCTGCTCCGGTTTCTCACCGATCCCCGCGATGTCGATGGTGTCGCATTGCGTGGGGACGCGCTTCATCCAGTTGATCGGCGGGGTGATGACGTCGTTCTATGACTGGTACGCCGATCTGCCCGTCGCGAGCCCACAGGTCTTCGGCGATCAGACCGACGTCCCTGAGTCCGGTGACTGGTGGGACGCGTCGTATCTGATGATGTGGGGCTCCAATGTCCCGGTCACCCGAACTCCTGACGCGCATTGGATGGCAGAGGTGCGCTATCGCGGCACCAAAATCGTATCGGTCAGCCCCGACTACGCCGACAACACCAAATTCGCCGACGAATGGCTACCGGCACAAGCAGGTACCGACGCCGCGCTGGCCATGGCGATGGGGCACGTCATCCTCTCGGAATACTTCGTCGCGAACACCACCGAGTTCTTCGACGAGTACGTGCGCTCCTACTCCGACCTTCCCTTTCTGGTGCACGTCGAGCAACACGAAAACGGCCTCGTCGCAGGCAAGTTCCTGACCGCGGATGAGTTGGCGGGGGCCGATGACAACGACTCCGACGCCGTGTGGAAAACCGTGGTACTCGACGAGCAGACCGGAGCAGCCACGGTTCCCAACGGCTCGCTGGGCTTTCGCCGCTCCGCCGCAGGCGAGGGCAGATGGAACCTCGACCTCGAAGCAATCACCCCGGCGCTGACCCTTTTCGGTCGCGACGACGCGCAACTGGTCGAGATCGCTTTGCCGGCCTTCGACTCCCCGGATGGCAGCGGTTCGGTGCTACGCCGAGGTGTGCCGACGACCGTCATCGACGGCCATCAGGTCACCACGGTCTTCGACCTCATGCTCGCGCAGTACGGGGTGCATCGTGACGGCATGCCCGGCGAATGGCCGTCCGGCTACGACGACGCGTCGACCCCCTACACGCCTGCCTGGCAGGCGGAGATCACCAGCGTGCCTGCGGAGGCAGCGATCCGGGTTGCGCGCGAATTCGCCACCAATGCAGTCGATTCGGGCGGACGATCGATGATCATCATGGGAGCCGGGATCTGCCAGTGGTTCCACGGCGACGCCACCTATCGGGCCATCCTCTCGCTGTTGATCCTCACCGGCTGCATGGGGCGAAACGGCGGGGGTTGGGCGCATTACGTGGGACAGGAGAAATGCCGCCCGATCACGGGATGGATGTCATTGGCCAACGGACTCGACTGGAGCCGACCGCCTCGCACCATGACCGGCACGTCGTACTGGTACATGCACACCGACCAGTGGCGCAACGACGGCTACTCGGCGACGTCACTGGCATCTCCGCTGTCGCGCGGCACGCTCGACCACGAACACACCGCCGACGCCATCGCGCAATCGGCACGGCTCGGCTGGATGCCGTTCTATCCGCAGTTCGACCGCAATCCTCTCGACGTCGCCGATGAGGCCCGCGACGCGGTCGACCGTGGCGATGCGGAATCCGCGTCGAGCTATGTGGCACAACATCTTTCCGACGGCTCACTGACACCTGCGATCAACGACGTCGACGCTCAGGTGAACTGGCCACGCACGCTGGTTCTGTGGCGATCGAACCTGATGGGGTCGTCGGCGAAGGGTAATGAGTACTTCCTGCGACATCTCCTCGGCACCCACAACAACGTGATGGGTGCCGAATCTCCGGATACCCCACGCCCCAACGATGTTCGGTGGCACGAGAATGCGCCGGAGGGCAAACTCGATCTCCTCCTGTCGGCAGATTTCCGGATGACGTCGACGACCCTTCTTTCCGACATCGTCCTACCCGCAGCAACGTGGTACGAGAAGAACGACCTGTCGTCGACCGACATGCATCCCTTCGTCCATGCCTTCTCTCCCGCCATCGACCCGCCGTGGGAGGCCAAGACCGATTTCGATCTCTTCCACCTGCTCGCAGTCGAACTGTCCGAGCAGGCGAAGACTCACCTCGGTGTGCGCCACGATCTCGTCGCCACTCCGATGCAACACGACACCCCCGGCGAGACCGCGCAACCCAAGGGCAGCGTCGACGACTGGGCGATGTCGGCATCCCCCGGTCGGCCGGGTGTCAACATGCCGTCGTTCACGGTGGTCGAACGCGACTACACCGCGATCGCCGAGAAACTTGCATCGGTAGGGCCGCTGGCCGACACACTCGGCTTCGCCAACAAGGGCGTCACCTTCGACATCGCAGAGCAGTCACGGCGCCTCGCGGATCGCAACGGGGTCATGCTCGGGGGTGCCGGCGACGGCAGGCCCGCAATCGACACGGATGCCAAGATGGCCGATGCGATCCTGATGTTCTCCGGTACCACCAACGGGGCTCTGGCCGTCAACGGCTTCGAGAAGCTCCAGAAGCGCGTCGGCACGACGCTCGTCGAACTGGCCGAGGGCAACGCCGACAAGCAGATCAGCTTCGCCGACACCCAGCAGGGCCCGGTCCCGGTGTTCACCTCGTCGGAATGGTCGGGATCTGAGAAAGGCGGCAGACGCTATGCCCCGTTCACGGTGAACATAGAGCGGCTCAAGCCGTTTCACACGCTGACCGGGCGTATGCACTTCTATCTCGACCACGACTGGATGATCGACCTCGGTGAGTCGCTACCCGTGTACCGCCCGCCCTTGGACATGCACCGATTGTTCGGTGAGCCCAGGCTCGGGCCGGACGGGGAGCAGCAAATCACCGTGCGATACCTGACGCCCCACTCGAAGTGGTCCATTCATTCGGAGTACCAGGACAACCTCTTGATGCTGTCACTGTCCCGTGGCGGTCCAACCGCGTGGCTGAGCCCGTCGGATGCCGCAGCCATCGACGTGCACGACAACGAGTGGATCGAATGCGTCAACGCCAACGGCGTCGTGGTGTGCAGGGCTATTGTCAGCCATCGGATGCCCGCCGGTGTGGTCTACGTTCATCACGCGCAGGAGCGCACGATCGACGTCCCGAAATCGGAGGCGACGGGTCGTCGCGGCGGAATGCACAACTCCGCCACCCGACTTCTGGTCAAACCCACTCACCTGATCGGCGGCTACGCCCAATTGTCCTACGCATTCAACTATTTCGGCCCCGCGGGAAATCAGCGTGACATGGTGTCGACGATACGCAAGCGCAGCCAGGAGGTGACGTACTGATGCGGGTCATGGCACAGGTCGGCATGGTGATGAACCTCGACAAATGCATCGGCTGCCACACCTGTTCTGTCACGTGCAAACAGGCGTGGACCAATCGGGCGGGCACCGAGTACGTCTGGTTCAACAACGTCGAAACGCGTCCGGGACAAGGCTATCCGCGACGCTACGAGGATCAGGAGAAGTGGCGCGGCGGCTGGCATCTGAACAACAAGGGAAAGCTGCGGCTGCGCACAGGCGGCCGGATGCAGAAGTTGTTGACGCTCTTCGCGAGTCCCGTTCAGCCCACCATCTACGACTACTACGAGCCCTGGACCTACGACTACCAGATGCTCATCGACGCCCCGCTTGGCGACGATTTCCCTGTTGCGCGGCCGAAATCGCTGCTCACCGGTGACGACACGAAGGTCACATGGTCGGCGAACTGGGACGACGACCTCGGTGGCGCACCGGAATTGGGCGCGCTCGATCCGATCGTCGAGAAGCTGCGTCGTGAATCAGAAGACGCCGTCAAGTTCAGCTTCGAGCAGACGTTCATGTTCTATCTGCCCCGCATCTGCGAGCACTGCCTGAATCCCTCATGCATGGCGTCGTGCCCGTCCGGGGCGATCTACAAGCGCAGCGAGGACGGTATCGTCCTCGTCGACCAGGACCGGTGTCGCGGGTGGCGCCAATGCATCACCGGCTGCCCGTACAAAAAGATCTACTTCAACCATCGAACGGGCAAGGCCGAGAAGTGCACGCTCTGCTACCCGCGTATCGAGGTCGGGCAGCCGACCGTCTGCTCCGAGACCTGCGTCGGCAGACTCCGATACCTCGGACTGTTTCTCTACGACGTCGACGCTGTCACCGAAGCCGCCTCCACACCAGACGACACCGACCTCTACGAAGCCCAGCTCAACCTGCTCCTCGACCCCAACGACCCCGACGTGATCGCCGGGGCGCGGGCTGAAGGCATTCCCGAGGACTGGCTCGATGCGGCACGTCGATCGCCAATTTATGCGCTGGCCAAGGAGTTCCGCGTCGCGCTGCCGCTGCATCCGGAGTACCGCACCATGCCAATGGTCTGGTACGTGCCGCCGTTGTCGCCGATCGTCGACCTACTCAGCGGCCAGGGCCACGACGCTGAGGACGCGGGCACCCTGTTCGGTGCGATCGACGCATTGCGAATCCCCGTCGAGTACCTCGCCGAACTGTTCAGTGCGGGCGACACCTCGGTAATAGACGGCGTCCTGCGCAAACTCGCGGCGATGCGCGCCTACATGCGCGACATCACACTCGGCCGCGAACCCGACCCCGACATCCCCGCCTCTGTCGGCATGTCCGAAGAGCAGGTCTACGAGATGTACCGCTTGATGGCGATCGCCAAATACGAAGAGCGGTATGTGATTCCGACGGCCCATCTCGAGCAGGCCGAACAGCTCGACGAGATGGCGTGCTCCCTCGACTACGAGGACGGGCCCGGCATGTACGAGTCCGGCCCCTTCGGTGAAGCGAGCGGAACCCCGACCCCGGTGTCGGTGGAGACCTTTCACGCGCTCAAGCAACGCCAGACGACCGACACCGCGACCAGCTCACATCGCCTCGCGAATCGCACGAATCTGCTGAACTGGGACGGTAACGGTTCGCCCGAAGGGCTGTTCCCCGACCGCCGCGCGTCCGACGACACCGGCGACTCGAAGGCGTCGTCGTGAGGTGGCCTCGCCGCACGACTGCGGCCGATCATCGCGTGACGTGGCAGGTCTCCTCATGGTGTCTGAGTTACCCCGACGATCAGTTCATCGACCGAAGCTCACTGCTGCGCAGAGCATTATGCGAACAGCCCGATCACCCATCCACTCGTGAGCTACTGACCTTCGTCGACCATATCGAGTCCACGCCGCTCCCCACCTTGGTCGACGACTACGTCGACACATTCGACCTGTCACGCAAGCACACGCTGTATCTCTCGTACTGGACCGATGGCGACACCCGACGGCGTGGAGCCGCACTCGGCGAGTTCAAAGCGCTCTATCGGAGCAGCGGCTTTGTCGTCGACCTCCACGGCGAGTTGCCCGACCACCTGCCGATCGTCCTGGAGTTCGCGGCGCGTGTCGACGCTGACGCGGGACAAGAGATGCTGGAGAAGTATCGCCCAGCGCTCGAGTTGATCCGATTCGCGTTGCGCGACCGTCGATCTCCGTACACCGCTGTGCTCACGGCGATCTGCTCGACGCTGCCCGGTGAATCGCCGGTAGACCGACAGGCTGCGCGCGCGATGACGCCGGCGCTCGGCGTCGAGGCCGTTGGCCTCGAGCCCTACGATTCGCGCCTACTGCCGCTGACTGCGACACCTGCGAGGGGTGAGCCGTGATGGACGTCTTCCTGTGGGGCGTACTGCCTTATCTCGTACTGCTCATACTCATCGGCGGCACGATCTGGCGCTACCGCTACGACAAGTTCGGGTGGACCACACGATCATCGGAGCTCTACGAGTCGCGGCTACTGCGGATTGCCTCGCCGATGTTCCACTACGGAATCCTCGTGGTCATCGTCGGACACGCGGTCGGTCTGGTCATCCCACAGTCCTGGACCGACGCACTCGGCGTCTCCGAGACGATGTACCACTGGGGCGCAGGCTTTTTCGGTCTCCTCGCCGCGGCAGCGACTCTGCTCGGCGTCGGCCTGCTCATCTATCGACGTCGCACCACCGGCCCGGTGTTCATGGCGACGACCCGCAACGACAAGCTGATGTATCTGGTCTTGGTATGCGCGCTGATCGCGGGAACCTACATCACAGTTGTCGGTGCAGTCGATCCCAGTGGACCCGGGGTCAACTATCGCCAGACTGTCTCGCCGTGGTTTCGGTCGATCTTCGTGCTGCAACCCGACATTCGCGCAATGGAGGCAGCACCGCTGCGCTTCCATGTGCACGTCCTGATCGGTCTGACCCTGTTCGCACTCGTCCCGTTCACCCGTCTCGTGCACATGTTCACCGCTCCGGTGCACTACCTGTTCCGGCCGTACATCGTGTACCGCAGTCGCGACCGACTGCCCACCCCAGGTGACCGCACGTCACGCCGAGGCTGGGAACCGGTGGGAGTCAGGGATCGTGACCGGTGAGCTACGCTCCACTCGCCTGCGCTATGACCGGCAACACCTGGCTGAGAGGTTCGCACGTGACCACATCGTCTCATCGACGTCGTTCCCGAACCCGCCTGCTGACGACGGCTGTCGCCGCGGTCGCCGCGTGTATCTCGCTTGCCGCGAACTCCGCAGGTATCGCGTCGGCCGCCCCGCAGCAACAGCTCGCCGACTACATCTCCGATGCCTCGCCCACCCCGGCCCGCGCCGAGACCTTCCTGCTCAACGGCGAGAGTCGCTGGCTCATCCCCACCGGCAACGGGCCGAAGCAGACTACGTTCCCCGCGGCTTTCGCGCACAGCCTGTCGAACCCCAACGTGGCGCCCGCCGGTGCGAATGACTGGTCGTGCAAACCCCAGGCCGGCCGCAATCCCGTCGTGCTGGTCCACGGAACGTGGGAGAACGCCTACAGCAACTGGTCGATGATCTCCCCCGCGCTCCGGCAGGCAGGCTTCTGCGTCTACGCACTCGACTACGGAATACAGCCGCCCTCTCAAGGCGGTGGCGTAGCAGCGGCATTCCCCGGCGTGTACGGCACCGGCGACATCGTGAAATCGGCAAACCAGATCAAGACCTTCGTCGACAAGGTCCTCGCGTCGACCGGCGCAGCCAAAGTCAGCATGGTCGGCCACTCGATGGGCGGCATCTCGACCCGCCAGTACCTGCGATTCGACGGCGGCGCGGCCAAGGTCGCCAATGTCGTGACTCTCGGTGCAACCAACAACGGCACAACACTCAATGGCATCGGCGCACTCGGACGTACCATCAACGATCTCGGTGTCGACATCCTGGGACCCCTCGCACTCGGCGTCGGGGTCTCGGGCACCCAGCAGATCTACAACTCGCCATTTCTGAAGACACTCAACAGCGGCGGTGTCTACGCCCTCGGCGACATCCGATACACGATCGTCGGCACCCGCTACGACGAGGTCACCACCCCCTACTCCAGCACGTTCTTCCCCACGGGCACCAAGAACACCCGCAACATCACGCTGCAGGACGGCTGCCCCCAGGACACGTCCGATCATTTCTCGATGAGCTATTCGCCCCGCGCGACGTCGATCGTCTTGCGTGCCCTCGGGGCCGACGTCCCACTCGTCTGCGCACCGAATGCGTGGCTCGTCGGCTAGCGAGACGAGGTCGCCCCAGACGAGGGTGCTGCTGTCGGCACCTGAGTAGTCGGCCGCGGTGACTGCTCCGCCTTCGGCCTCGGCTCGCTCATCGTCATCCCGAAGACGATCGCCGACACGACGATCGCGGCCCCGCCGATGACCACCGATCCAGCGACGGCACCGGCTGTCGCACCCGACATGAGCCCCGGCAAACATCCGACGATACCTGCGGTCAGCCCGATAAGACAGCCGAGAACACCACCGAGAATCGTGCCAACCGACGTTCCGATGGCCATTCCGAGTGACAATTCAGTCCCCATCCGAGTGATCGCCTTATCCAGTTTGTCGGCGCGCGCGTCCGCGTCCGACGTCGCCGACGTTGGCGGCGTCGATGTGACCACAACCGTCGTCTCGGCTGCGCGGTGCGGCGCGAGCGACGTCGCACGAGAAATCGACGACCGGTTGACGTGCAGTCGCGCCACGCTGCTGTGAAGTTCGACGCCGAGCTTGTAAATATCTTGCGCCACTTCATATTTCAGTGGCGCACTGGCGGCCACCTTGCCGTTCCGGTCGACGATCTGAATCTGATCACCTGCCACTCGCAGAGCACCGGAACCAACCGTCAGCACCACATCGTCGCCCTTCACCGCGGTGTGGAAATCTATCCGATTCGACGCCGGAGGCGGCGACGCGTCGCCCTGTGCCCCGCCACCGACGATCCCGGCAACGACAGAGACCACCGTCGCCAAAGCGACCGACAATAAGAACACGAACAGCTTTCCTGACCGCGCGGTCAGAAACTCCCCCGAGCTTCGTACGCCATGCTTTTTCATTTTATTCTCCCCCGAAAGCGCTACTTGGATTCTGTGGTCTGCGGCTTTCGGCAATGGATCGTACGCCAGAACTAATCAATTCGCGCTTTCGTGTTCGCCATCACGCGGTACCCACCAAAGGCGTTCCACTAATCCGCAGACGCTCGCAGATACGGCAAACGGCTTGCGACTTTCATCAATTATTAAATCCACATCGATGGCCGCTCACGTGCGTGAATGGGTAAATCGGACACACCGTTCATGATCTGCATCACATCTATGCGACAACATTCAATGCCATACCCATTCGACATCATTAATCGCAAACTTCGGCGAATGAAAGCGATTTAGCGCCGATGATCTGCGGAAACATGCACCTTCACCGAGCGCCCCGGGTCGCCCTACTGGGCGGTCAGTGAACACCTGTAATCAAGTTGAGCTTGAGGCTCGATAGACAACCATTGGTTGTGCAACTGGCACCAGCAGGCTAGAAAAGCATCACCACACCACGGAATCCCCGAGGTGACCAATCGATGCAGAGAGCAACAATGAAGAAACAGACCAAGGGCGCAGTTGCTGCGGGGGGCGCGGCAGTTCTTCTTCTCGGCGGGCTCGGCTCGCTCGCATACTGGAACGACAGCACGGCGATCGGCGGCTCGACCATCAGTTCGGGCCAGCTCTCGATGAACAAAGACACGGGAACATGGACCGACCAGAACGGTGCCATCAATCCGACGTCATTCAAGTTCGTTCCGGGTGACACTCTCACGTACACCACGACCGTGAATATCAACGCGACCGGTGACAACCTGAAGGCGAAACTCTACGCGGATACAACGGCATTCACGTCGTCCGGATCTCTTGCCTCAGAAACAACAAAGACCATCTCGGCCAAGAAGAGCGGCGACGCATCGGCGACCGATATCACCCAGAGTGGAACGTCGCTGGCCATCAGCCCGACGGGCGGGGCGTCGGCCTACACCGTGGTGGTCACGCTCAAACTTCCGTTCGCATCTGCGACCAACGAGAGCCAGACCGACACGCTCAACCTGAACAACATCAGCCTGCACCTCGATCAGGTACAAGCACCCAACCAGTCCTGAGACTCGCGGGTTCTGCCTTTGGCAAAATCCGCTTCCGCGGCGCGCGAACTGGGGAGGGATCGCGCTGCAGGACTGACCGGGCAGAACGCACAATTGCGTTCTGCCCGGTCAGTCCCCACCCACGACCAGTCAGTATCCGATATGTAAGCGGAGAGAACGATGTCCATCACCGGTGAAACACATTCGTCACGTGTCGAATCACCTTCGACGCTCCGCCGCGACACCGACCAACCCGATTCGGACCAGGACGTCGACTCCGGCTCTGGTCCACTGGGCATGCTCAGACTGATCCTGAGCTGGCTCCTTCTGTTCGCCGCCGTCAGTCTGTTGGCGGCAGTCGTCGTCGTCCCGCGTCTCGCGGGGACCACTCCGTACACCATCATGACGTCGTCGATGCGGCCGCATATGCCACCGGGAACGCTCGTGGTGGCAAAGACCGTCGACCCCGCGACACTGCATACCGGAGACGTCATCACCTATCAGCTGCGCTCCGGTCAGCCCGACGTGGTGACCCACCGCATCGTCGGCGTCGGCCAGGACGGCCGGGGCGAGAGATTGTTCACGATGAAGGGCGACAACAACCCGACAACCGATCCCGCTCCCGCTCGCGCCGTGCAGATCAAGGGCAAGGTCTGGTACTCGGTGCCCTATATCGGGTACCTGAATCAGGTCATCACCGGTCGCCAGCACATCATCGCGGTCTACGTGGTGGCAGGGCTGCTGTTCGCCTATGCGGCACTAATGATGCTATCGGCGGCACGTGACCGGCGACGGTCTCGCAGACATCTCGGGTGTGAGACATCTTGACACACAGTGCAACCCGGGCCTCGGCGCGCCCCACACACAGACGCACTAGCGTGTCCACGCAGCGTCGGCTGCTGTGTGGATGTCTCGTCACGATGATCGTGCTCGCGTTGATGTCACTCTCGATCCGAGAATCCGGCGCCTACTGGACCACGGGCGCCGCAGCATCGGCGTCGACCATCTCTTCGGGAGCCCTGGTCCTGACCGCGGGCGGCAGCCACAACCTCGCACTGGCGGCGCTCGGCGGAACATCGCTGAGCCCCGGGAGCATGAAGACCGTCAGCGTCACCGTCGCCAACGGCGGCGACACCGCGCTGGGCTACAAACTCACCAACGTCGCGACCTCCGATGGTCATCTGACGCTGACCGCGTCGGTGATGCCCGGAACCGACGCGACGAGCTGCGACGGCTCGACCGCGACGACGCTGCCGGGTACCGCACTCACCACGGCGGGAAGCTACGTGACACTGTCAAGCGGACAGACTCAAGTGCTCTGTCTTCGTGGCACTTTGGATGCCACTGCGGTCGCGGGTTCCACCTATACCGGCTCCTACACGTTCGGGGCGATCCAACAGCAATGATCAGGACTCTTCTCTTCTCGCGTCTGCGCGCACTGTGTTCACTGGGCATGGTGCTCGGCATCTGCTCGATCTCGACGATGGCGTCGTGGAGCGATTCGGCAAGCGTGACGACCGCGGCGTTCACCGTGGGTTCCGTCGATCTTAAACTCAATGGACAGGACTCGCTGACGTGGACCGCGATGAACCAGTCCGACATGCAGCCGGGTAGTTCACGAGCTGCGAACCTCACTGTCAAGAATGCGGGAGGGTACAACCTCACCTACAGCGCCATCATTGGCCCCGTGCCCACCGGCGCAATGTACGACCACGGCGTCTTCCGTGTCTACTCGGGGGCGACCCCTGTCAATGGAAACGGCGTCGGAAAGTGTTCGGGCGGAACAGCAATCGGCACTCTCGAACCAGGCTTGAGTTCTACCGTATCGAGCACGATCCCCACGCTGCCGACACACACGGGCTACGTTCCGTGGCCGAACTGGGTGACCGGAAAGACATACCCCTGGATCGGTACGCGTGCGCTTGCCGCAGGCCAGTCGGAGACGCTGTGCGTCTGGTTCGCCGTCGACCCGGATGTGCTCTACACGGCCGACGAGAACGAAGGTGTCACCTCCACCTTCACGTTCACAGCGACGCAGGCGAACTGAGATGCGCACAATAGCAAGAGAACTCGTGCTTACCATCGGTGCAGCCCTCGGCCTCCTGTGCATCGGGTTCGCAATCGCAGCGCACGCGTTCGGGATTACACCACTGATCGTCCGCTCGGGGTCGATGGCTCCGACCCTGCCGGTCGGTTCACTGGCACTCGCCGCTCCCGTACACGGCACCGACGTGCGTCCGGGCGACGTCGTATCGATCTCTCGGCCGGACGGAAGCCGGATCACACACCGCGTGATCAGCACCGCCGCAGCGTCGCAGGTAGCGGTGACCGCCTATCTGAAGGGCGACGCCAATCAGTTCCCCGACCCGGCACCCTATGTCATCGGAGATGCACATCGGGTCGTCGTGACGATTCCGCTCGCCGGCTACGCTGCGTCGTGGATGCAGACACCTGCGGGCCGCATTCTGCTCGGCACAGCCTCGATCGCTTTGGTGTATCTGACTTTTCGACGCCGCCGGGGGTCCAGGACGGATGACCGTGGAACTACGAGAGACGGGGCCGAACCCGCGCCCGGGAACCGGGGTCCAGAGCCGCGCGTACCAGCAGCGGGTCATCGCGCACGACACACCACCGCCACGGCAGGTGTCGCGACCGCGGTGACACTGGCGCTTGCCACGCAGCAGGTCGGAGCCGCACACGCGGCGTCGCTCACCGACGTTGCGGTGATGTCCAGTTCGATCAGCATGGGCACGTTCGGCAACTCGATCCCGAATGATCGCGGCGCTGTCATCATCGCCACCGCGGGGAGCGCGTCTGGCTGCAAGATCAGTTGGACCGCACCGTCATCCGGCTTCTCGGTGCGGGTGTCGTTCCTACCGAAAGGTGTTGCAGTCCCGGCCGATCACGACCCGACACCGACGACCTACCAATCGGAATACACGCTGACCGCAGGCACCCTCAGCTACGTCGCGACCGCGCCGACAGATGTGGTCGGCACCGACACGACGGCCGCCAGCGGGCAGATCTTCACCGTCCGCACGGTGCGCACGGCGGATCAGATGGTCTCGGCGAACTTCGCGTACGGTTACGTGTACCGCGCCTCGTCAACGAGCAACTACAACTGCGGAGTGCGCTCGGTCGACGGCAACGTGAACTACACCTGGCCCGCAACGTCGTCGGGCGTGCAGAGTCTCGCGCTCAAAGCCGATGTCGCAGCGTCGACCTCGAGCACGACCAGCAGCTCCGCCGCGAGTTCGACGTCCAGCAGCGCGGCATCGAGTTCGTCGGCCGCACAGTCGAGTTCGTCGACGGCAGCACAGTCGAGCAGCAGTGGGACGTCGAGCTCGACGTCGGCTGCAGGCTCGTCGACTTCACCGTCGAGCTCATCCCTTTCGACCACCACGGTCACTTCGACGGCCATCGCCACCGGGCCAGGCGCCACGTCACCGTCGAAATCTGTGAGCGCATCGCTCACCGGAACGACACTCACTCTGACCGATACAGCCTCGGGCGCAACTGTATTCACCGACACGGTGCAGTCGGGTTCGACACTCACCTGGGACGCCACCGACGACATCCTGACCGTCCACCAGCCCGACGGCAGCAGCGTCCTGGTCAAGAAGGCCGGCGACGCGTGGCAGTCCTACGACATCGCCACCACAACTGTCGCGCCAACCACGACGCCCCCGGTCGCCACGACGTCGAGCAACCAGCCCAGCGCCGCATCGTCGACCGGAGTCACAGCTCCGTCAGCGGGCTGACTGGACGATCCGTGCGGGTTTTGTGTCGGAAACCGGCTCAAAACCCATACGGATCGCTGACACCTCTACGACGACGACCCCGTCTCCCATGGAGGGAGACGGGGTCGTGGTTTCGACCAGCTCAACCAGCGGTCACAGCTCGACGAGCGCTCACAGCTCAACCAGCAGTCTCAGCTCGACCAGCGGTCACAGCTCGTCAGCGGAGCTGGGTCACCAGCTCGACTTCTGCACGCCCGGGAGTTCGCCGGCGTGTGCCATCTCGCGCAGGCACACACGGCACAGGCCGAACTTGCGGAACACCGAGTGCGGACGACCGCAACGGTTGCACCGGGTGTAGGCCCGCACGGCGAACTTGGGCTTCTTGTTGGCCTTGTTGACCAGAGCCTTCTTTGCCATCAGTTGTCCTTCACGGAGTTGTCTTTGAACGGGAAGCCCAGCTGGCGCAGCAGCGCGCGGCCTTCCTCGTCGGTGGTGGCCGAGGTGACGACGGTGATGTCCATACCGCGCGGCCGGTCGATGTTGTCGATGTTGATCTCGTGGAACATCGACTGCTCGTTCAGGCCGAAGGTGTAGTTACCGTTGCCGTCGAACTGGCGGTCCGAGAGTCCGCGGAAGTCGCGGATACGGGGAAGCGCGATGGACACGAGGCGGTCCAGGAACTCCCACATACGGTCGCCACGAAGCGTGACGCGTGCGCCGATCGGCATGCCCTCGCGCAGCTTGAACTGGGCGATCGACTTGCGTGCGCGACGAATTTCCGGCTTCTGGCCGGTGATCAGTGCGAGGTCGGTGACCGCGCCGTTGATCAGCTTCGAGTCGCGTGCGGCGTCGCCGACACCCATGTTCACGACGACCTTGACGACGCCCGGGATCTGCATCACGTTGGCGTAGTCGAACTCGGTGTTCAGCGCGTCCTTGATCTCGGCGCGGTAGCGCTGCTTGAGACGCGGCTGGGTCTTTTCGGTGGTGGTCATATCAGATGTCCTTCCCGGTCTTGCGGGAAATCCGGACCTTCTTGCCGGTCTCCTCGTCGACGCGGTAGCCGACGCGGGTGGGATTGCCCTCGGAGTCGACGACCATCACGTTCGACACGTGGATCTTCGCTTCCTGGGTCACGATGCCGCCCGACGCCGCGCCACGCTCGTTGGCCGACGCAGCGGTGTGCTTCTTGATGCGATTGACGCCCTCGACCAGAACACGCTCTTCCTTCGGGAAGGCCTGAATGACCTTGCCCTTGGCGCCCTTGTCCTTGCCCGAGACGACGATCACGGTGTCACCCTTGTGCACCTTCATGTCAGATCACCTCCGGTGCCAGCGACACGATCTTCATGAACTTCTTCTCACGCAGCTCTCGGCCGACCGGGCCGAAGATGCGGGTACCGCGGGGGTCGCTCTCACCCTTGAGGATGACGGCGGCGTTCTCGTCGAAACGGATGTAGCTTCCGTCCTGACGACGGCGCTCCTTGGTGGTGCGCACGATGACAGCCTTGACGACCTCTCCCCGCTTGACGTTGCCGCCGGGGATGGCGTCCTTGACAGTGGCGACGATGACGTCACCAATGCCTGCGTAGCGCCGAGACGAGCCGCCCAGCACGCGGATGCACAAGATTTCCTTGGCTCCGGTGTTGTCGGCGACCCGCAGGCGAGATTCCTGCTGAATCACTCGTTAGTCTCCTTGACCTGGATGTCGTCGACGCGGCGGATCCACCGAGGTGGGCCACCGCATCTGTACGCCGGATTTCCGACCCGACGCACACGGTCTGTTACCACCGGACACACGCCTGCCTGGGGTTTTGTCCCGATCTTGCGATCGCAACGCACCACCGGGTGGGTTCGCGAGCCGATTCGCGACGCGTGGCGCGCCGCAGGCAACCCCACAAGTGTAGGCGAACGCGCAGGTCCGGGCCAAATCGCTGCCGATAGGCATGACCACGACGACCCCTTCGCCATTCTCCACAACCGTCCACGCTTTCGATACTTCTTCAATCCGCACCCATCTGCGGCGCTCAGTCACGCGAAGCACGGTCAGATCCACCGGGCACAGGGCCACCACCACCGACCGATCGCCGCGCTCGACCGCGACGGTCACCTCATGAGGAGGCACAGTGAGCACCGAGGTGAGCACGACTCATTTCACAAGCGGACACGTCACAGGCGGGCAGCCCATGTCTGCCGACGCCCAGAGCCGACCGCTCTCTCTGACCGCGGCGCAGCGCGGCATCTTCTTCGCGCAGCAACTCGACCCCGACACCCCGATGTCGGTCGCGGCCTTCGCCGAGTTCTTCGACGACGTCGACGCCGAGGTGATGGACCGAGCGGTGCAACTGACCGCACTCGAGACCGAATCGGGGCTCCTGCGCGTCGTCGACGACGAGGACGGCGAACCACGCATCGTCGTCGATCGTGATAGGGACATCAGGCTCGGGCTCGTCGACTTCTCCGACGACGACGATCCGCGTGCGCGCGCTCTCGAATGGATCGACGATCACCGGTCACGCAACGTCGACGTCTACACCGATCCGCTCCTCGAGACGCATCTGCTGCGGCTGGGTCCGACGCACTCGCTCTGGTACTGCTGGGGCCACCACATCGCGTTCGACGGCTATGCGGCGATGTTCATGATGGTCCGGGTCGCTGCCCACTACACCGCGATCACCGAGGGTCACGCCGCGCCCGCGTCGACCAGCGCGACAATGGCGCAGATTGCCGAGATCGACCGCGAGTACCACGCCTCTGACGCTTTCGCCCACGCACGCGACCACTGGCAGCAGCGCCTGCGCCCCGGTGGAGCCGACGCTCCCGAACCGACCTCCCTGTCGCCGGCGAGCGCACCGGCTGCGCCGGTTGCCGTCGTCGAGAGCACCGAACTCGACGCCGACCTCGTCGCGCACATCCGTTCGCGCGCTGCCGATCACGGGGTGCGGGCCGCGTCGGTGATCACCGCGGCGGTCGCCCTCTACCTGGCACGCCTCAACGATCGCGACGACGCCCTGCTGAGCCTTCCGGTGGCGTGCCGCGACACCGACCTGCTGCGCACCTCTGCCGGACTCACGTCGAACGTCCTACCCGTCGGCATCGAATTCGACGCCGCGACGACCGTCGCCGACGCGCTGCGGAGCATGAACTCCGACATCAAAAATGCTGTGCGACATCAGCGTTTCCGCCACGAAGAGATCACCTCCGACATCCTCGACGACTCCGACGGTAGGCGCGGGTTCTTCGGTCCGATGGTCAACGTCATGCTCTTCTTCGAGCACATCGACTTCGGTTCACTGCGTGGCGAACTGAACGTGCTGTCGACAGGTCCCGTCGAGGACGCGTCCATCAACGTCTACGACGGCTTCACCGGCGGCATGCGACTCGACCTCGAGGCGAACCCGAACGTATACACCACAGACGACATCTCGGTGCACCACAACCGAATCGTCGACTTCCTCCGACGATTCGTCGACGCCCCCACCGATACGCCCGTCGTCGACATCTCTGCCGCGACGGCGTCGGAGTTGTCGGCCATCGACGATGTCGCACGCGGCCGCAGCGTGGCCGCAACGGACTCGACGCTCATCTCGCTGCTCGACGCCGCGCTGGAGCAGGGCACCGACACGATCACCGCGCTGATCGAACCCGGCGTCGAAACCCTGGACACCGCGACGTTCACCGCACGCGCACGCAGCGCGGCGGCCGGACTTGCCGCGCGTGGGATCGGCCCCGAATCGGTTGTCGGCGTTGCTCTCCCGCGAAGTGCCGACCAGGTGGTCGCACTGCACGCCGTCATCCGTGCGGGCGCGGCGTTCCTGCCCATCGATCCCGCGGAACCCGCGCAGCGCCTCGCGCACATCCTCGACACCGCCAAGCCCGCGGTGATCGTCGCAGCACCCGGCTGGGCCGGTGCCGACACTCCGGTGGTCACCGTCGACGAGCTGATCGAGCCATCACCGTCGACAGTGCAGTTCCGCGCACCCCGCCCCGACAATCCGGCCTACGTGCTGTTCACCTCCGGCTCAACGGGTAGGCCCAAGGGCGTCGTGATCGACCACCGCGCCATCGTGAACCGTCTGCGATGGATGCAGGATCGCTACCAACTCACTTCCGACGACCGGGTGCTGCAGAAGACACCGGCGACCTTCGACGTCTCGGTGTGGGAGTTCTTTTGGCCGTTCGTCGCGGGCGCCACACTCGTCGTTGCGCGGCCCGACGGCCATCGCGATCCGTGGTATCTGCGCGATGTGATCGCCGAAGAGTCCATCACGACACTGCATTTCGTGCCGTCGATGCTGTCTGCATTCGCCGACGCGCTCGCCCTCGACGAGTCGTCGAACCCCGATGCCCTGACGTCGCTGCGACGCATCTTCACCAGCGGCGAGGCGCTCACACCCGCGACAGTTGGTGCGATCGGCGAGCTCACCACCGCGCCGGTGCACAATCTCTACGGTCCGACCGAAGCCGCCGTCGACGTGACCTATCACGACGAATGCCGCAGCGACGCAGGCGATATCCCGATCGGCCGACCCGTCGACAACACGTCGACCCACGTGCTCGACCATCACCTGATGCCGCAAGCCGTCGGTGCGATCGGTGAGCTCTACCTCGGCGGCATTCAACTCGCCCGCGGTTACGCGAGCCGTCCCGACCTGACAGCGACGCGGTTCGTGTCGGATCCGCGTCAGCCCGGCGCGCGTCTGTACCGCACCGGCGACCTGGTACGTCGACGCGCCGACGGCGAGATCGAGTACCTCGGTCGCGCCGACTCACAGATCAAGATCCGCGGCCAGCGCGTCGAGTTGGGAGAGATCGAATCGGCCCTGGCGGCGTTGTCCGGCGTCCGCAGCGCGGCCGTCATCACGTTCGACGACGCGGCCACAGGTAGCATCGAACTGGCGGGCTACGTCGCGGGCGCGGATGACCTGGACTCCCGCGACGTCCGCGCAGAGCTCACCGAACACCTTCTCCCCCATATGGTCCCATCGACCATCACGGTTCTTGCGGATCTTCCGACGACAAGCAACGGCAAGCTCGATCGCTCCGCGCTCCCGGCACCGACACACACGTCGTCGCAGAGCGAACGAATCGAGCCGGTGACAGCACTCGACGTCGCCGTCGTCGAGACGGTTACCGCGGTGCTCGGTCTGACGACTCGGGTGTCGTCGTCCGACAACCTCTTCGATCTCGGCGGTAACTCGCTGTCGGCAACCAGGGTGAGCGCACGCCTCGCACGCCGAACCGGACACCGGCTGCCGCTACGCACCGTGTTCGACGCCCCGGACCTCGCCGCCTTCAGCGCCGCACTGCGCGCAGCGGGAGTCGACGACGAACTCCATACCAGCGAGTCCGTCGATGCGATCGCAGCGTCTACCGATGGGCGCGTCGCACTGTCGCCCGCGCAGCAGCGACTCTGGTTGACCGCCCGCCTCGACCCGGATTCTGCTGTCGCCTACCACATTCCGTTCAGTGTCCATCTTGTCGGAGCTATCGACGTCAGCGCTCTGCGTGCCGCCGTGAACGACGTCGTCGCGCGGCACGAGCCGCTGCGCAGCACGGTGTCGGAGCACGACGGACACGCATTCCTCGACATCCACGCCCCCGACGACGCCGCGATAGACATGCCTCTCGACGAGGTCGCCGAGGTCAGCGAGATACAGCAACGCGCCACCGACCTCGCCTCACAGCCGTTCGACCTCACGCGCGACTTCCCCATCCGCACACGACTCCTGCGCACGTCGTCCGACGATCACACGCTGGTCGTCGTCATTCACCATCTCGCAGCGGACGGGTGGTCGCTCGCGCCGTTCGCGGCCGACCTTGCCACCGCCTACCGTGCACGCGTCGACGCGCATACACCCGACTGGGCGCCGCTACCCGTCGAGTACTCGACGGTTGCCGCAGCCCACCGTGCCGCGTTGACCACCACCGACGGCACAGACCTCGACTTCTGGCGCAGTCGTCTCGCCGGCGCTCCCGCCGAAACCGAACTGCCACTTGATCGTCCGCGCTCCGATCGCCCAGGTGTTGCCGGCAGCGTCGTGACGATCACCGTGCCGCGCGAGCGTCACCGGGCGTTGACGACACTGGCCGCCGACAACGACGCGACCCTCTTCATGGTCGTCCACGCCGCGGTCGCCACGCTGCTGCGCGGCTTCGCCCGCGCCGACGAGATCGTCGTCGGCACACCGGTATCCGGACGCGGCGATGCCGACCTCGACGCGCTGGTCGGAATGTTCGTCAATACCCTTGCACTGCCGACGGGCGTCGACAAAAATGCCTCGTTCCTCGCTGTGCTCGGCAAGATCCGCGACGCCGACCTCGACGCCTTCGACCACGCCGACATACCGTTCGATCACCTCGTGACCGAACTGAATCCGCAGCGGTCGGCCCAGGTGCATCCGTTCTTCCAGGTCTCACTCGCGGTGGACAACCGCGACGACATCACCATCGACCTACCCGGCGTGAGCGCAACGGCCTCGCCGATCGACATCGCGTCGACCAAGTTCGACCTCTCGTTCACCTTCGTCGAACACACCGACGAGCACGGGCAACCGTCCGGAATCGACGTCGAGATCGGCTACGCCACCGACCTCTTCGACGCCCCCACCGTGAGCGGTATCGGTTCGCGACTGAGCAGAATCATCACCACGGTGACCGACGACGCGACACTCGCGGTCGGCGACATCGCCGTCCTCGACCCGAGCGAGCGGCTTGGACTGGTCCCGGCCGTCGGCGTGGGAACCCGCCCCGTCGAACACTTCTCGTCGATCCTCGCGGCAGCGGTTCGCTCGGAGCCCGACCGGATCGCCGTGACCGACGGCGACACCTCACTCAGCTACCGCGAACTCGACTCCGCCGCCGAGACTCTCGCGCAGTGCCTCCGTGACAACGGAGTCGGGCCAGAGGACTTCGTCGCAATTGCGCTACCCAGGAGCGCGCAGTGGGTGCGCGCGGTCTGGGCGGTCACCCGATGCGGAGCCGCATGGGTACCGATCGATCCCGCCTATCCGCATGCACGTATCGAGTTCATGCTGACCGATTCCCGTGCGCGCCTGCTGCTGACCGACGTCGACTCTCACCCGAAACTCGGCACCGCGGCCGACGGCATCACGACCATCACGCTCGACGAGATCCACCGTTCGGGCGGCGACGCCCCAGCGCCACAACGCGACAACGCACCCGACCTCTCCGTCGACCAACCCGCGTACATGATCTACACCTCGGGTACCACCGGCACACCCAAGGGCGTCGTCGTCAGCCATCGCGGCCTAGCCGACTTTGCCGCACAACAGGTGTCGCAGTTCGGCCTCACCGCCGACAGCCGCACGATGCACATGGCGTCGCCCAGCTTCGACGCCTCGGTCCTCGAACTCCTCATGGCGTTCTCCGGCGCATCGACGATGCGCATCGTCGGACCTGATCCCGTCGCCGGTCGCGAACTGACCGATCTGATGCGGTCCGCAGGCATCACCCACGCATTCCTCACGCCCTCGCTGCTGACCACCATGAATCCCGACGCCGTGCCGGATCTCGAGGTGCTGGTGATCGGCGGCGAGCATCCGAATGCCGAAGCCGTCCGTCGGTGGGCGCAGACCACGACGATCTTCAACGCCTACGGGCCGACGGAGACGACGGTCGTGGCGACGGTCTCGGATCCGATCGTCGAACACCCGACGACGTCGTACTCGCCGCGCGTCACGATCGGCAGACCCATCCGCGGCGTCTCGACCGTCGTCCTCGACGAGCGGCTCCTCCCCGTCGCACCCGGGACCACCGGCGAACTCTACGTCGCAGGCACACACCTGGCACGCGGCTACCACGGAGTGCACGGACTGACGTCGAAACGCTTCGTCGCCAATCCCTTTGGCGATCCCGGCGAGCGGATGTACCGTACCGGCGACCTGGTGCGCTGGACCGCCGATCATCGCCTCGAGTTCCGCGGCCGCGCCGACGACCAGGCCAAGGTACGTGGCCACCGCATCGAACTCGGCGAAGTCGACGCTGCGCTCACCGCACTCGACGACGTACAGGCCTCGGTGAGCATCGTCGACGGCGACGGCGCGACGGCGCGCTTGATCTCGTTCGTCGCGTTCGACGGGGTCGATGCCGACCACCACGCGCGTTCGGCGCTGCTCACCAAGCTGCGAGAACGTCTGCCGCGGCACATGATTCCCTCGGCCATCATCACAGTTCCCGAGATCCCGAGGACCCCCGCGGGCAAGATCGACCTGCGCGCGCTACCCGCCCCCGGCGACGCCGACACCGCACGCGAGTCCGTGCCCGTGGCACCGCGTTCCGACGCCGAGCGGATGATCTGCTCCGTCATCGCCGGGGTACTCGACCGACCAATCACCGACGTCGGCGTCGACGACGACTTCTTCGACCTCGGCGGCAACTCACTTCTGGCGACACAGCTGGTGGATGCACTCGCGCAGCACACCGGCTCACGCCTGGCCGTGCGCGACGTCTTCGATCATCCGACCGCTGCGGAGCTCGCGCCCCTGTGCGCAGAGGCGACACCTGCGCAACACGCTCTCCTGCACCATGATCCGACCACCGAGCTGGTCTGCGGACCTGCTCAGCGGCAGCTCTGGTTCCTCAACACGCTCGGCGCCGACGACGACGCACCCGATGCGTCGTACTCGATCGCCTTCGCACTCGACATGCGCGGCGCACTCGACGTCGACGCGCTCGCGGGTGCGCTCCGGTGGGTGATCGACCGCCACGAGCCACTGCACACCGTCTATCCCGAGCAAGACGGACTGCCGACCATGGTGGCGGCCACGAGCAGCGATCTCACGCTCGACGTGCAGGATATCTCGGCGTCGGACTGGCGTGTGACCGCAGAATCGTTGGCGCAGCGTCCGTTCGACCTCACCCGCGATCTGCCCATCCGCGTTGCGCTGCACCAGCTCAACGACGCCGCGGACCACCACAAGCTGACCGTCGTCGTGCACCACATCGCCGCCGACGGCGCGTCGATGGCGCCACTCGCGCGTGACCTCGCGGGCGCCTACGCGGATCTGTCCGACGGTCGATCACCGTCGGCAGATCCGCTCCCCCTCGACTATCGCGACTACCTGCGGTGGCAGCGTGACACGCTAGATGCCCGCCTACCGGAGCTGACCGCGTGGTGGCACGCAGAACTCGACGGTCTCGATTCCGCCCCGGTTCTGCTACCCGATGTCGCCGCGAAAGATGGAGCGGCACAACGCGGCGCCGATGTCGTCGAGGTGACCCTCGACAGCGCCGTCCGTGCGCGCCTCACCGAACTCGGTAGCTCGACGACCACCGAGTTCATGGCAATGCACGCGGTGCTCGCCGCTCTACTGCGCCACCACAGCGCCGACCAGGACGTGCACACCCGCGGCTCCGACGCCGACATCGTCATCGGAACTCCCGTCGCGGGCCGCGCCGATCCCCGTCTCGCGCAACTTGTCGGAATGTTCGTCAACTCTGTCGCACTCCGCACCCGCGTCGACGGGGCGTGGTCGGCGACCGAACTCGTCGACGAGGTGCGCCGAACTGACCTCGACGCCCTCTCGCACGCGGACATGCCGTTCGACGCCGTCGTGGCAGATCTACGTCCGTCACGGACGGGTCGTCACCCCATCTTCACCATCTCGCTGACCGTCGACGATGATCCGCTCGCCACAACGGATTCCGCGTTGCGCGGAGTGCGCACCGAGATCGAAGAAGTCGACACCGGCGCAGCACGTTTCGATCTGGAGGTGCAGTCGCGCGGCGACACGCTTCGTCTGACGTATGCGACCGACCTGTTCAGCCGTGCCCGAATCGAAGCGCTGGCAGACGATTTCGTCGAACTCGCCCACGCACTGATCGCGCACCCCGACCGCAGCGTCGACGAGCATCTCGTCGCAACCCATCAACTCGCACCACAGGCTGAGCCTGCCATCACGTCACCCGACCCGGTTCATCTCGGCGACCTACTCGAGCTCACGGCCACCCGTCACCGTGATCTCATCGCCGTTGAGGACGGCGACGTCGCGCTGACGTACGCGCGCCTCGACGAGATCTCGGCACGCTGGGCGAACGCTCTCCGGGCCGAGGGTGTCGGTCCGGAAGACGTTGTCGCCGTGGCACTCCCCCGGTCGTGGCGGTTCGTCGCCGCGCTCTGGGCAGTGCTGCGCTCGGGCGGCGTGGTGCTCCCCATCGATCCGCGATACCCCCTCGAACGCATCGAGCACATGCTCCGCGACTCCGACGTGGCAGTCGGAATCACCGACACCGACGGGGTAATCGGAAGCGCTCAGCTCGACGCGTCGTCCGACCTGCACTGGTTCGACACCGGAGCACTCGATCGCGGCAGCGCGGCACCGCCGGCCCCCGCGCCGCGTCGACCCGACGCCGCGGCCTACGTGATCTACACCTCCGGCTCGACCGGCGTGCCCAAGGGCGTCACGGTGACTCACCGGGGCATCGGCGCGTTCAGCCAGAGCCAGCGGGACCGCTACGACGTTCAGTCTGGCGATCGCACACTGCATTTCGCGTCACCCGGCTTCGACGCGACGTTCCTCGAGTTCCTCCTCGCCTTCGATGCGGGTGCGACGATGGTCATCGCGCCGCCGACCATCTTCGGCGGAGACGAACTCGTCGAGTTCCTCGACGAGCACGCCGTGTCGCACGCATTCATCACACCGGCCGCGCTCATGGCCGCGGCACCCAGCCCCCTGCCACTGCTCCGGACCCTCGGCGTCGGCGGTGAGGCGTCGCCCGCGGAACTCGTCGCCGCCTGGGCACCCGGGAGGCGTTACGTCAACTGCTACGGACCCACCGAGACCACAATCGTGGCGACGATGTCGCAGCCATTGAGTCCCGGTGAGGCGATCACAATCGGCGAGCCGGTGATCGGTTGCACTGCACAGATTCTCGACCATCGTCTCAATCCCGTGCGCGACAACGTACCGGGCGAGCTGTACCTCGCGGGGCCGGGAGTCGCGCGCGGCTACCTCGGCCGCCCGGACCTGACCGCCGCACGATTCGTCGCCGATCCACGAGCGCGTGGCGCGATCATGTATCGCACCGGCGACGTGGTGCACCGCACCACAGCTGGGTCGTTGGTGTTCGACGGACGCAGCGACAACCAGGTCAAGGTGCGCGGCTTCCGCATCGAACCGGACGAGGTGAGCAACGCCCTCACGTCACATCCTGACGTCGACGCCGCGCTGACACTCGTGCGCGGCGAAGGCGCGGACGCACGCCTGGTCGCCTACGTCACCTCGACCCCGCCCGACTCACTGTCCGACCGCGAACTCATCGCACATGTTGCTGCGAGCCTCCCGCGACAGATGGTCCCGTCGAGCGTCGTCGTTCTCGATCGATTCCCGTTGACGCCCAACGGAAAGATCGATCGTCGGGCGCTACCTGCGCCGACCGCACCGGCGACGACCGTTGCGCGAGAAGTCGGTTCGACAGCCGAGCAGCGGGTCGCCGACGCGATGGCCGACGTCCTCGGCATCGGTCGCGACAGCGTCGGCGCAGACACCGACTTCTTCGCGGCAGGCGGAACCTCGTTGCAGGCCACCGCTCTCGCGGCGAAACTGCGGACCGACGACCGAACCAGGCTTCGTGTGCGGGAAATCTTCGATCACCCGACTGTCGCCGCGCTGGCAGCACTCGTCAGCCAGGACGAGCACACAAGTGACACAAACGATTCCACCCACCATCCGCTGATTCCACAGCGCGGCAGCGTCGTTCCGGTCGCGCCGATGCAGCGTCGACTACTCTCACTTGCCCGAACGCATCCGGCGTCGACCGACTACCTGATGCCCTTCACACTGCATCTGACGGGAACCCTTGACCGTCAGATGCTCCGCGACGCACTGGTCGATCTCGTGTCGCGGCACGCCGGCCTGCGTACCGTCTACCCCTCCGAAACAGGCGGTACGCAGGTCGGAGGTGTGCTGATCGGAGCAGACCGCGCGATCGGACATATGCAACCGCTCGGCTACAGCGACAACGACGACGCGTCGGCGTTGATCGAGCACCTGTGCACCACCCCGATCGACATCTCGGCGCAGCCGGGGATACGCGCACACCTCCTGACGCGGATCTCGCAGGGCACCACGGGTGAGCACATCCTCGTCCTCCTCATCCACCATGCCGCGGCCGACGGGGCGTCGCTGCCGATTCTGATCGACGACCTCGCCACGGCCTACTCCGAGAGGCTGGGCGGCCGTGACACCATCTGGGAGGCTTCGGCTTTCGACTATCGCGACTATGCGGCGATCGTCACCGGGGCCGACCGTCGAACTGACGCGGAGGACAATCTCGCCTACTGGACAAACCTGCTCGCCGGCGCACCCGCCGACTGCGCACCCAAGCCGACCCGAACCGCACCAACTCGGGCCGACGCACCCGAGGGTTCACCGTCACTGGCCGGTTCGGTATCGATCCCACTCGACGACGCGCTGCGCAACGCTGTGATCGACTGCGCACGAACCTATTCGACCACCCCGTTCACCCTGCTCCACGCCGGGCTCGCCACCCTCCTGCACCGACTCGGAGTGGGCGACGACGTGGTGATCGGCACGCCAGTGGCGAATCGGGACGTCCCCGAACTCGCCGATACCTCCGACACCGACCTCACCCGCGTCGTCGGAATGTTCGTCAACACCCTCGCTCTGCGCACACGGCTCGACGGCACCGAGCCCGTTCGCGATCTTCTCGCGCGGGTACGAGACGACGATCTCGATGCGCTCGACCATCGCGACGTGCCCTTCGACGACGTCGTTGCCGCGGTCAACCCCGACCGGTCGGTCGGCGGGCATCCACTCTTCGAGGTCGCACTCTCTGTCCACGACTACGGGGCAGACGTCGCGCACAGCCAGGTCGAGCTGGCGCCGGGATTACATGGGGAGATCGACGAGATCGGCTCCGCACAGGCAAAATTCGGTCTCCAGTTCACGGTGGCGCACCTGCACTCCCCCGACGCCACCCTCGAGGTGACATTCGCCGCCGACCGGTACGACGACCGCGACGCCCACGATCTCGCTGTCAGATTCCTGCGGGTGGTTCGTGCGATCACCACCGACACCAAGCGGGCTGTCGGCGATATCCGCATCACCGATCCCCTCGAGGTGGCCGACGTCGCCCCCGCGCGCGGACCGCGCAGCGGCGAACCGATGACGTTCGGCGAGATTCTCGATGACGCCGTGTCACGCAACCCCGACGGCATCGCCGCCACCGACGGCGACACCGACATCACCTACCGCGAGCTCGACGCACGAGCGCACCGACTCGCACGTCTGCTTCTGGCGAGCGGGGTCAGGGACTCTGATTCCGTGGCAGAACCTGTTGTGGCGATGGCCATTCCGCGGTCGATCGAGGCGCTCGTTGCGATCTGGGCGATCGTGCGAACCGGTGCCGCCTACGTTCCCGTCGATCCGACGTATCCGCCCGAGCGGATCGCGCACATGCTCACCGACAGTGGTGCGCAGCTCGTGGTGACCGACTCGGCAACCCGTGAGCGCATCCCGTCGTCGACCACACCGGTGATCGTCGTCGACGAGCAGCCCGTACTCGACCGGCTCGCACGGACGTCGGCAGCGCCGCTCACCGATGCCGAGGCGACCCCCGCAGGCATCGATCAGTTGGCCTACATCATCTACACCTCTGGCTCGACCGGACGCCCGAAAGGCGTTCTGGTACCACACTCCGGGTTGCGCGCGGTGCGAGATGAGTTGCAAGCGCGGATGACACCACACGTAGGCTCACGGGTTCTGCATTTCGCGTCACCGAGCTTCGACGCCTCGGTGCTCGAATTCCTGCTCGCCGCAGCGGGATCGGCGTGCCTGGTCATTGCTCCCACTGATGTCTTCGGCGGTAAACCGTTGGCGCAGTTCCTCACTCGAACCGGGGTCACCCACGCATTCATCACGCCCGCCGCGGTGGCGAGCATGTCGCCGACCGACGCCCCGACGCTGAAGTGCCTGGCAATCGGCGGCGAGGCCTATGGAGCAGATCTCGCGCGACGGTGGTCGGCGGGGCGTCGGATCATGAATGTCTACGGCCCCACCGAGACCACGGTGATCACCACCTCCAGCGACCCGCTGCGCGCACACGACGAATTGACCATGGGCACACCGAACAACGGTGTGAGCGCACTCGTCCTCGATGCGCGGCTGCATCCGGTACCCGCAGGTGTTGTGGGCGAGTTGTATCTGATCGGATCGCAGGTGACTCGCGGCTACCACCGTCGCCCCGCCCTCACGGCCACCCGGTACCTGCCGGTCCCGATGGTCGCAGGCGACGAGTTCGCGGGTCACCGCATGTACCGCACGGGAGACCTCGTCCGGTGGACGCGCGACGGGCGACTGTCCTACGTCGCACGGAGCGACGGTCAGGTACAGATCCGGGGCTTCCGCGTCGAACTCGGCGAAATCGACGACGCCCTGACCGCCGACCCGCGTGTCGATTTCGCGGTCACCGTGGTCGTTGGCCCCGACCAGCGCGACTCCACGTCGACGCAGGGCGGTTCCACGCTGCACAGCTACGTGACGCTCACCGAACGAGCCGCCTTCGTCGACAACTCGCAACGAAGCGCTCTCGGCGACGACCTGCGGGGTCTTCTGCGACAACGTCTTCCGCGCCACATGGTGCCCGCGACGGTCACGATCCTCGACGAGATCCCGCTGACCCCGGTCGGCAAGCTCGACCGCGCGGCACTCCCTGCGCCGGAGATCACACGACGCGGCCGCGCCCCGCTCCCCGGCACCGAGAAGACCATCGCGGCCATCTTCGTCGAGGTGCTCGGATTGCCGGACGATGAGATCGCGGCAGACGCAAGCTTCTTCGACCTCGGCGGAAACTCGCTACAGGCAACGACTCTCACCGATCGTCTGTCGAGCGCTCTCGGAGTCGAAATCCGCGCACATCAGGTGTTCGCGGCACCCACCGTCGCAGAACTCGCGGCCCAGATCGACCCCGCGTCACACGAGCTGGACAGCACCGAAGGCTCCCGCTCCGCCTGGGAGGTACTCATCCCGCTGCGGTCGACACCGCGCGAGTCCGCATCGGCGACTGCGCCGCTGTTCGTCGTACATCCGGCGATCGGACTCTCGTGGGCATTCGCGTCGCTTCTCCCCCACCTGGAACCCGACCGTCCCGTCTACGGACTCCAACACCCCTCGCTGTCCGGGCAACCTGCCCCGTCGTCCCTTGGCGAGCTCGCCGCCTACTACGCGGAGCAGATCCAGTCGGTTGCGCCCACCGGGCCGTACCACCTGCTCGGTTGGTCACTCGGCGGGATCATCGCCCAGGAGATCGCGGTGATCCTCCAGGGAAGCGGAGAAGAGGTCGGCGATCTGACGATCCTCGACTCGTACGTCCTCTCCGACCGCCCCGACCTCGTCACCGAACCCTCCATCGGTGAGCTCATGATCGAATTCGGCATCACCGCAACCGATTCCGTCACCGCCGATCCCACCGCATCGCCCGATGTCGACGACGCCTGGCACGCGGTGCGGGCGGCGGGCGGGATGCTCGCGGGGCTGTCGAGAGCCGAATTCGGCACGGTGCACCGCGTTTTCGAGCAGGCAGGCTCCCTCGCCAATCCGTGGCGCCCGCGAGTGTTCCACGGAGACATCACCTTCGTCTCCGCCACCAGGGCATCACAGCCGGGAGCGCGAGCCGTCGACGGATGGCGTCCCTACGTCGACGGGTACATCCGCAACATCGACGTCGACTGCACGCACGCACGAATGCTGCTGCCGGACAACGTGGCCGATTTCGCTTACGCCCTCTCGCCACCACCGCGTCGATCAGCGCGGCATCGCAGAGACGACGCCGCAACGACGTCCCATCGATGGCGCTACACCAGTCGCGTCACGCCAACCGAAGACATCAACTGAGGAGGAATCACTCATGACCAATCCGTTCGACGACGTCAATGGCGTCTTCCTGGTGCTGGTCAACCACGAGAACCAACACTCGCTGTGGCCCCAGTTCGCGCCTGTCCCCGCAGGCTGGCGTCGGGTGCACGGGCCGTCCGACCACGACGACTGCCTGCGCTACGTCGACGAGAACTGGACCGACCTACGGCCGAAGAGCCTCATCGAAGCAATGGAAGGGAGTACGCGTGCCGACCACAGGACGACACAGGATGACTGAACCCATCAACATGGCTGAACCCATCAACATGACTGGGCCCATCGACGCGGATACGCCAGACACGGCCACACGCAACGCACTCGAGATCCGCGGTGTACGAAAGGTATTCACCTCCGGCCTGCTGCGCCGCGGGCGCGCCGTGATCGCCGTGGAGGATCTCGACCTCACCATCCCGGCAGGCACCGTGCACGCGCTGCTCGGGCCCAACGGTGCGGGCAAGACCACCACCGTTCGCATGGTGGCGACCCTGCTGCGCCCCGATGCCGGCACGGTGACCGTCTCCGGGATCGACGCGCTGCGCGAACCCGACCGGGCGCGTGAAATCATCGGTGTCTCAGGGCAGTACGCCGCCGTGGACGGCACGCTCACCGGCTTCGAGAACCTGCGCATGGTGGCCCAGCTCTACGGCCATCGTCGACGCGACGCGTCGGCCCTTGCGCGCGACATGATCGCCGAACTCGGACTCGACGATGCCGCCGACCGACCGATGCGCACCTACTCGGGCGGCATGCGGCGGCGACTCGACCTCGCGGGAGCACTCATCAACCACCCGCGACTCGTCATCCTCGACGAACCGACCACCGGACTCGACCCACGCGGTCGACGCCAGATCTGGGACCTGATCGCCGCGCAGGTGGATGCGGGAACCACCGTCTTGCTGACCACCCAGTACCTCGAGGAAGCCGACACGCTTGCCGACGAGATCACCGTCATCGACCACGGACGAATCCGCGCGCAGGGTAGTGCAGACGAGCTCAAGAACTCGATCACCCCGGAAATCCTCAGTGTCGAGTTCGACGGTGAGCACACCGTCTCCGAATCCGCTGTCGTCGCACGAACATTGGCGGCGATCGGCGTCGGAAACCCGCATCGGTCGGAAACAGGGACATGGACGGTGCCGGTCGCCGACGGCGCCGCCGACATCCCGGATGCCATCCGCGCGCTCGACGCGGGAGGCACACCTGCACGCAGCGTCTCCGTCGCCGGACCGACACTCGACGACGTGTTCCTTCAGCTGACCGAGCACGCAGTCGACGACGACACGAGCGCTACGACGACGCGCCTCGACACACGGGAGCCCGCCGATGTTCACTGACACCGCAGTCCTCGTCGAGCGCAATCTGCTCACTGTGCGACGTATCCCCACCCTGCTCGTCAGCGCGACCATTCAGCCGCTGATGTTCGTGTTCCTCTTCGCCTATGTCTTCGGCGCGACCTTCGGAGGACACTCCTACCGCGAGTACCTGATGGCCGGGATCTTCACGCAGACTGTTGTTTTCAACGCGGCGTTCACCACCGTGGGACTCGCCAACGACATGTCCGACGGAATCATCGACCGGCTGCGCTCGCTGCCCATGTCACGACTGGCAGTCATCGCAGGCCGAGTGGGCTCCGACATGCTGCTCGGCCTCGTCGGACTCACGGTCATGGTAATCAGCGGCCTCGTCATCGGCTGGCGGGTCCACGGCTCGCTCGCCGACGCGGCAATCGCATTCGGGGTGATCATCGTGTTCGCGCTCGCGATGGCATGGGTCGGTGCGGTCACCGGACTGATCGCACCCAATGTCGAAGTGGCGCAAAGCATCGGATTCTTGTGGATGTTTCCGGTGACCTTCCTGTCGTCGGCCTTCATCTCCGCGGCAAGCCTGCCGGGGCCGCTTCGGACGATCGCCGAGTGGAATCCGGTGACAGCCGTCGCCACCACGAGTCGCGATCACCTCGGCAACGGCGCGCCGTCGAACTTCGTGCCACCGTCCGGGTGGGTCGCCGACCACGCGCTCGCCTACTCGATCGGCTGGAGCGTGGCGATCCTGGCGGTGTGCATGCCGTTGTCGCTGATGCTCTATCGGCGCGCGGCAAGCAGATGAGTCATCGGCCCGATGGGCGCGCCGATGTCGATCCGACACGACGCCGTATGGACCGAACCGCCACACCCGAGCTCGGGCGTGGCTACGGTGGTGGAGTGACATCGGGCCACGCAGCGACGGGAGACGACGACCGCCCCGCAGGCTCGACGTCGGAAGCCAGCACCCTTCGTGATCTGTTGACCGCCTCTTCCGGCGGCGACCGCGCTGCATTTTCTCAGCTCTACGACCTCACCAGCGCGCGCATCTACGGCCTCGCCCTGCGGGTGATCCGTGACGTGCACTACGCCGAGGAGATCGTACAGGAGTCGTACCTGCAGTACTGGCAGAAGGCCGACCAGTATCAGCCGTCGCGCGGCTCGGTGATCACGTGGATGATGACGATCGCGCACCGGCGCGCCGTCGACCGTGTCCGCACCGAAGAACTCCAGCAGCGCAAAGCCGCCGAGTACGGCGCAGGCAACGCGAGCACCCCGCACCCGATCCCGCTCGAGGTGGTCGTCGACCGCGAGGAGACCCGCACCCTGCACACGTGCCTCGATCGGCTGACAGAGCTTCAGCGCGCCAGCATCGAGATGTCGTACTTCAACGGCATGACCTACCCCGAGGTCGCCGCGGTCACGTCCACTCCGCTACCGACCATCAAATCCCGCATCCGCGACGGCCTCCGACGGCTCAAGAAGTGTCTGCACGGAGAAGCCGATGGCTGACACCGAGTGGCTCGACGACCACGTCGAGCTGTACGCCATCGACGCGCTGACGCCTGCCGAGACCGAACGCGTGCGCCGCGAACTCGACGACCTCAGCGCCGTCGAACTCCGGATCTACCTCGCCCGCATCACCGACATCCAGTCGGCCATCACCGACCTCGCGAGTGGATTCGCACTCGCCGCGCCCGCCGAACTGCGCGCGACGGTCCTCGACCGCGCATTCAGCGCCGACCCGGAATCCGTCTCCGACACCGAGCAACGGGGCGTCTCCGACACCGAGCAACGGGGCGTCTCCGACACCGAGCAACCGGGGACCGCCGAGAGTGACTCAGAGCCAGGGACCGCCGAAAGTAACTCAGAGCCGTCGGCCGTCGTCCCGATCGACCGTGCGCGCAGCAGACGCGGGCGCGCGGCACTCGCGGTCGGCGCCGCGGCGGTCGCGGTGGCCGTCGCACTCGGTGCGGGTGTACTCATCGGGCGCACCACGGCGCCGGAGCAGACACCGTCGTCGACCACCGCCCAACAGGTGTCCGACATTCTCGCCGCACCGGACGCGCGGTCGACGGTTTCGTCGCTCGCCGACAATCGGGGCACCATCACCGTCGTGAGTTCGAAGTCGGCGAACCGCGCCGTAGCCGTGGTGCGTGACCAGCGCAATCCCATCGCCGCGGACCAGACGTTCCAGTTGTGGCTGATCGGCAAAGCAGCCACGCCGGTGTCGGCGGGCCTCGTCGCGGGTACCGGCTCCGCTGCCCCGCACGTGATCGATTCGCTCGACGACTCGTCCGTGCTCGCGGTGACCATCGAGCCACAGGGTGGATCGCCTCAACCGACGACAGATATCCTGACGCAGGTCGCGCTGTAGCCGCGACGCACGGCTACGGGGTGGAGATCGCCGAGAGGGCGGCCTCGGAGAAGTCCCGAGTGATCGCAGGAGTGAACAATGCGTCGACAACACCTGATCTGGCTGACCCTTGGGCTCATGCTGGCCGCGTTCCTCGGGGCGACAGCACCCGCACAGGCGGCGCCGACGTCGAGCATCGTCAGTTCCACCGACGATTCACCCCAGCAGGTGACGCTGATGGTGCACTCGGCGTCGATGGATCGAATCGTCCCGGTCACGGTGTTGACCCCGAAGAACCGCACCCGTGCGGCACCGACGCTGTACCTGCTCAACGGTGCAGGCGGTGGCGAGGATTCGGCCACCTGGGATGCCCGCACCGACTACAAGAAGTTCTTCGCCGACAAGAACGTGTATGTCGTGACCCCGATCGGCGGTGCGTTCTCGTACTACACCGATTGGCAACGCGACGACCCGGTCCTCGGCCGCAACAAGTGGCAGACGTTCCTCACCAAAGAGCTGCCACCACTGATCGGCAAGCGCTTCCCGACCACGGGAAAGGTTGCTGCAGCGGGCATCTCGATGGCCGGGACCACGGTGTTCAACCTCGCGCTCGCTGCCCCCGGTCTGTACCGCTCGATTGCCGCGTTCAGCGGCTGCGCGCGCACCAGCGACCCGGTCGGGCAGCAATACATCCGCTTCGTCGTCGAGAACCGCGGCGGAGGCAACATGGTCAATATGTGGGGACCGCTGAACGGACCCGGCTGGCGGGCCAACGATCCCTATCTCAACGCGGCGAAGCTACGCGGCACCAGGGTCTATATGACCGCGGGCACCGGGCTTCCCGGCAAGCACGAACGCCTGTCCGATCCGTCGATCGACGGCGACGGGCTGGTACTGGCGAACCAGGCTCTGCTCGGCGGCGCGATCGAGTTCGGCATCGATCAGTGCACACGCCAGATGGCGACGCGCCTCGCTCAGCTCGGCATTCCCGCCAAGGTCAATCTGCGTCCCGCCGGAAGCCACTCATGGGGCTACTGGCAGGACGACCTGCACCAGACCTGGCCGTCTCTCGCCCGCGACATCGGGGCGTGAGACCTCACCAGCGGTCGAGGCTGGTGTAGCCGTCCTGCAGAGCGCGAGCCAGCAGGTGCGTCTTCGTCGGGGCGGGGCGACCCGCGGCCGTGTACTTCGTGCGAATGCGCGCGAGGTGGGTGCTCACGGTCGAGGCTGAAATGAACAGCGTCGCCGCGGCGTCCTCTTTTGATTCCGCACGCAGCCAGGTCAACAACACCTCGACCTCGCGGCGCGACAGCATCGGCCGACGTGCCACGGCGGCGTCATGGCCGTGGCGGTAGTCGTCCATCCGGGCGATCTGGGCGGAGCCGAATGAATTCGACGCCGCGCCGCGATCTGCGACAACAGGGGACACAGGCACGGGCGATGGCGCCCCGAGGGCACCCCCGGTCTCTGTTACTACGGTCACCGTTACGTCCTTACATCATGTCGTTACGACAGCGATCCCCAACACTCAGCAAATAGTAAGGATTAGGTCTGACATGTCGGTAGTCCCCTAAATGGGGCCTTTGTTGCATTCGCAAGAATCGGCGCCGAAAGCCGCACGCTAAATGTGTGTCCCATCGACAGATGTGGGCGCTGCAGCAGCCACATCTATCGATAAGACACACATTCAGACCGGGAGAGCAGACGGTATGCCAAACTAGAACACGTTCTTGTTTGTTCGTCGCGGCACGCTCGGGCGCTCGCTGCCAGCACGCGGCTGCCCGCGTACTTCGCTGCCCGAAGTCGCCGCCCGAATACATCGCTGCAGAAAACGTCGCCGCCCGAATACATCGCTGTCAGAAAGGGGCCTCATGTCCTCCCCGTCGACCCACACCGTCGCAGGTACCACGCTCACGATACCCGTCGAGGTCAGAGATGCGCGGTGCATCGCTGCGGGATTCACCGCCGACGCCGACGCGATGGCGAGAACCATAGCGGCGTCGGGCGCCTCTCCGCTTCGTCCGCTGCGGATACGCCCGGGCCGCGGCATGGTGATGCTGGTGTTCGTCGACTATGTCGACGGAGATCTCGGCCCGTACAACGAGTTCGGGGTGTGCCTGCTCGTCGAGAATCCGACTGCGCCCGCGTCTCCGCTCAGCGCGCTCGGCTCTGTGGTGCGCGGCGATGCGCACGCGCTGATCCATCGACTCCCCGTCGACGGTGAGTTCACCCGACAGGCTGGACGCGGGATCTGGGGCTTTCCCAAGTTTCTCGCCGATTTCGATGTCGACCACGATGGCTCGCGTAAGCGCGGCAGTGTTTCGGAGGACGGACGCCTCATCGCTGCCCTCGAGACCGCACCGGGCCTGCCGGTCCCCGCGGCTCCGGGCGACGCGGAACTCACCGCCTACTCGTGCCTCGACGGAAAGCTGCGCTCCATACCGTGGCGACTCGGATCGCTGAGCGGCGTCCGGGCCCGCATCGGCGGCGCAACCCTCACGCTCGGCGGACACCCGATCGCGGACGAACTACGCGGCCTGAAGTTGGCCCGGCACGCCGCCATCACCATGTCGGTGGGACACCTGGCCATGACGTTCGACGACGCGACCGATCTCTGAGATTCGGCCTGCCGGCAGCTCACCGATCGCACCGCGCACGCGTCGTCGACCCGACTGTTCCTAGACTGGCGTCATCAGCCCCAAAGGCCGAAAAGCCCAAAGCCGAAAAGCACAGAAGCCGAAAGGCGTGACGCCATGAGCAACCTCGAAGCACATCCGGCCGAAATCGACTGTCAGACCGAGGTCGAGAACGCCGACCCCGATCACGACGGATCGCTGCGGGTCGAGGTGCTCACCGCGCGCGACGTACCGCTCGGCGGCCCGCGTGCCATGACTGTCCACCGCACCCTGCCGCAGCGGGAGCGGTCGCTGATCGGAGCGTGGTGTTTCGCCGACCATTACGGACCCGACGACGTCTCGGCCACCGGCGGCATGGATGTGCCTCCGCATCCGCACATCGGATTGCAAACGGTCAGTTGGCTTTTCACCGGTGAGATCGAGCATCGGGACACGATGGGCAATCATGCGATGGTGCGTCCGGGCGAACTGAACCTGATGACTTCGGGCCACGGCATTGCCCATACCGAGGTCTCCACTCCCGACACCACGGTCCTACACGGCGTGCAGTTGTGGGTCGCACTCCCGGCAGACGCGGCGAACACCGCTCGCTACTTCGCCCATTACGCGCCGCCGGCGATCACCGTCGGCGGCGTGACGGCACTCGTCTTTCTCGGGACGTTGCTCGGCAGCACGTCGCCGGTCGAGACGTTCACGCCGCTACTGGGCGCTGAACTGCGCATCCCGCCGGGAACCGACGTCACCCTCGACGTCGACCCCGGATTCGAACACGGATTCCTCGTCGACTCGGGACGCGTGGAGATCGTCGATTCGACGACGGGCCCGCTCGAGCGCACCGAACTCGGCTACGTCGGAGTCGGTGCCGAAACCGTCGTCCTCGCCAATCGCGGCGACGACGACGCGCGGGTCATCGTGCTCGGTGGCGCGCCGTTCGACGACGACATCATCATGTGGTGGAACTTCGTCGGCCGCACGCACGAGGAGATCGTGGCAGCGCGCGAGGAGTGGATGGCCCACAGTGAACGCTTCGGCCAGGTGCAGGGGTACACCGGCGAGGTGCAGCATCTGCCCGCGCCGACACTTCCTGGCACACGACTGCGCGCCCGGGAGAACACTCCCGGGCGCGCATAGACGGTCAGTCTGTTTCGGCCAGTCTCTATCGCTCAGTCGCCGGCCAGCAGGCGAGCGAAGTTGGCGATGCCCGCCTCCTCGCCCGCGTATATCCGCTGCTCGCCGCGATCAGCGTCCGAGGCCTGCGACGCAACCGCCCGCCGATTCGTTCCGGTGGGCATGAGCGCCACCAATTGTGTTGCGGCCCGACGGATTCGGTCGGACAGCGTTGCCGTGTCGCCGGAGGTCGACGCCCAGTCCTCCGACGCCGCGTAGACGCCGGTCGGTACGACGACGGTGCGCAGGTAGCCGAACAACGGACGCAGCGCGTGGTCGAGGACCATCGAGTGCCGGGGGCTCCCACCGGTCGCCGCGATGAGTACCGGCTTACCCTCCATCGCATCGACATCGACGAGGTCGAAGAACGACTTGAACAGGCCTGAGTACGACGCGTTGAACACCGGGGTCGCGACGATGAGCGCGTCGGCGTCCTGCACGGACCGGATGGCGTCACCGGCAGCACCGGTCGCGAAACCGGTTGCCAGCGAACGCCCGATGTCGACGGCGAGATCACGCAGATCGATGATCTGCACGTCGACATCGCCGCCCTGCGATCGCACGAGCGACGCGGCGTCGTCGGTGAGCCGGTCGACGAGCATCCTCGTCGACGACGGTTCACTGAGTCCGGCGTTGACCGCGACGAGCGTTACCGGCTTCATGCGTTCACCTGTGCTTCCTGCCCTGCAAGCTCCTCTGCGTCGCGTTCCGCGACGAGCGAGGCGTGCGTAGGAGCGTCGGGAACGTCGGCCGGGCGCCCTTCCGCGAACCCCTTGCGGAGTTCGGGGAGCACCTCGCCGAGCTCATCGAGCTGCTCGAGGACCGTCTTGAGCGGCAGGCCCGCGTGGTCGACGAGGAACAGCTGGCGCTGGTAGTCGCCGAAGGTGTCGCGGAACGAGAGCGTGCGGTCGATGAACTCCTGCGGGCTGCCGACGGTGAGCGGCGTCTCGCGACTGAAGTCCTCCAACGACGGTCCGTGCCCGTACACGGGCGCGTTGTCGAAGTAGGGACGGAACTCGTTGACGGCGTCCTGGGAGTTCTTCCTGATGAAGAACTGACCGCCGAGTCCGACGATCGCCTGGTGCGCCTTTCCGTGTCCGTAGTGCTCGTAGCGCTCCCGATAGAAATCGATCAGTCGCTTTGAGTGCTCAGCTGGCCAGAAGATGTGGTTGGCGAAGAAGCCGTCGCCGTAATAGGCGGCCTGTTCGGCGATTTCCGGGCTGCGGATCGACCCGTGCCACACGAACGGCGCGACGTCGTCGAGCGGACGCGGCGTCGAGGTAAACGACTGCAGCGGGGTGCGGAACTTGCCTTCCCAGTCGACGACGTCCTCGGTCCACAACCGGTGCAGCAGGTGGTAGTTCTCGATGGCCAGCGGGATGCCCTGACGGATGTCCTTGCCGAACCACGGGTACACCGGGCCGGTGTTGCCACGACCGAGCATCAGGTCGACGCGGCCATCGGCAAGGTGTTGCAACATGGCAAAGTCCTCAGCGATCTTGACCGGGTCGTTGGTGGTGATCAGAGTCGTCGCGGTGGAGAGGTGCAGCTTGCTTGTCTGAGCTGCGATGTAGGCGAGCGTCGTCGTCGGTGACGACGAGAAGAACGGTGGATTGTGGTGCTCGCCGATGGCATACACATCGAGGCCGATGTCCTCGGCCTTCTTCGCGATCGCCACCGACGCCTTGATGCGCTCATGTTCTGTCGGCTCGACTCCCGTCGTAGGGTCGGCCGTGATGTCGCTGACGGAAAACAGTCCGAACTGCATGTCATGCCTCCTGGAATGACGGATACGAAACCTTTCACTCGCCATAACCGGACCACGGTCCGGTTAATTCCCACGCGAGGTACCGCCCCTTGTCGACGTCAAGCGATCGGTTAGTGTGGCCTTACAATTCGTCGTCAGGAGTAGCAATGAAGCTTCGGAAGTCTCTCGCGGCAGCCATGATCGCGGGCGCCGCACTTGTCGCTGTAGCGGGCTGTTCAGGTTCGGACAGCGCCAGCGATACCGTCGCAAGCGCCACCAGCAAGGTCACCGAGGCGACGAGCCAGGCCGCCGCGGCCATCGCGGGCCTGACCAACTCCGACGCCCAGGGCATCCTCCGCAAGGCCGTCGACCCCAACACTTCGTCCGATGAGCTCGAGAAGGTCGTCGACACCAGCAACCCGGTCACCAAGACCGCGATCCAGGCGTACGCCAAGGGCGCGTCTGCAGCGGGTTACGGACCCGATGTCTACACCGTGACCGAGGTCAAGAAGACCGGCGACAACGCTGCTGATGCCAGCGTGGAGGTCAAGAGCCCGCACACGTCCAACCCCGCCAACATCACGCTCTCGTACGTAAAGGTCGACGGCGAGTGGAAGCTGTCCGGCAATGCCGTCACGCAGCTCTCGTCGATGATGGGCCAGCACGGCGGCTGATTCGCCGTCTCGGGCAACACCGATACACCCACACCGCGCCGTTCCGGATTTTCTTCTCCGGGGCGGCGCGGTGTGCGTCGGTAGACTCGTTGCGAGGAGGGCCGATGCGAACCGAACACCACACCGCGCCGATCGAACCGGCGATCACCGATCGTTACCAGCGCTGGCCACAATCGAACGTGCTCGAGTCGATGTCGCTGCCCTTACTACCGGATTCCCCGTCGGGTTCTCATACCCCCGACAGCCACTCCGGGCCGGTCACGACCCACGCGCAGCGGCCGCAACGCAATCCGGTGCCCATTGAGGGCCTTCGCGTACGGACACGAGATACATCCCGAGATACTCCGCTACCGGAGGTCGGCGACTACTGGGACCTCGCCCATCGCGAAAACGCGATACTCATGCCGACGGTGATCCCGACGGTTCATCCGGTATCGCTCGTGGGCCAGGTGCCTGCGCAGCCACGAACGTCTCCCTTGACGACGGCGTCGTTGGTGACCGCGTTGGCGGCGTTCCCGCTCATTCCGGTACTGGGCATCGGCGGGGTCGCGGGGCTCATGTCGATCGCGCTCGGTGCCGCAGGTGTTCGACAGATCCATCGACACCCGACCCGCTATCGCGGCAGCGGCCGCGCGGTCACCGGAATCATCCTCGGAACCATCGCGGCCGTGATCGGCATTCCGATCCTGCTGCTCGTGCTGGCGATCGCCGGCCTGTGAGTGGCGGCCAAGCAGCGAGTGGCGCTTCACCGTGAGTAGGTCTTGCCTGTGGGTAGCGCTTGCCAATGAGGGGTCGTCGGCAGACCGTACGGGTCAGCCGACCGCCCGGAGCGAGCCACCGGAGAACGGCAGATTGCGACCGAGCCAAGCTAGAACCTGATCGATCATCGCCCCCTGCTTCGCGGGATCGCTGACCTTGGCGAGCGACGGAAGTGAGTGCAGGAGTGCCGCGTAGATCGCCGCCTCCGAGGACATGCCGTTTCGGCTCATCACCGTTTCGTACGACGACACGCTCTCTGCAAGCTCGCCGTACGTCGCCGATTCGCCCCCCAGACGAACAGCCGTCATCCACGGCGTCGCCTCAGCGCGCCGCATCACGTCGTTCCGCAATTCCGTCATCATTCGACCTCGAGCACCCCACGCGTCGACATCTCCGACCTCAGCCATCTCGCCTCCCAGACGATGGCGTCGATCCTTCCGAACAGAATGCACCTGCATTACTTGTTCGGAAGGCGAACCACCGTAATTTGTGACGAACTCCACACGAGTTTCGTTCTTCTGCGAACCCAATGTTACTGAAGTGCCAGAGTGTAGTCAGTGTTACTGATGTGACTGGTGTGAAAGCGTTATGCCCGCGTCACCCGCCAGCGACTGAGTTCGTCGATGTCGCTGCCTCTAGGAGGCGTCTGCCGCTCGCGCCGCCTGATCGGCCTCCATCGCGTCGATGAGGCTCTTCGGACGCAGGTCGGTCCAGTTCTGCTCGACATACTCGAGGCACGCGGCCCGGCTGTCCTCTCCGAACACCTTGGTCCACCCGTCGGGGATGTCGGCGAAGGTCGGCCACAGGGAGTGCTGGTTCTCGTGGTTGACCAGGACGAAGAATCGGCCGTTCTCGTCATCGAAGGGATTCGTCATTATCGCTTCCTTTCCTCACCATCGTCTTCGAGGTGTTCGTTGTGTTTTTCGCGCGCATCGTGTTCTCCATGCGCATCGTGTTCGTCGTGCGCGCTGTCCGCCAGTCGCACTGCGAGGACCGGCCCGATGACAGCGAGTGCATCCGCATTCGCCAGGCCGAGGTGGTCGGCGTCGACGTCTACATTGACAACGTCACCGGCGACGTGTGGTTCCCACGACCGCGCGACCGCGGAAGGGTCTTCCTTGTCGCGCGTCGCCGTGAACACCAGCAGCGAGCCGTCGAACGGGTCGGGACGGAAACGCTCCACCAACTGCTCACCACCCGCGAAACTGTCCATCACCCACTGCACCTGCTCATCACGCAGCAGCCCGAGCGATGCGATCTTGTCCCGCACGATTGCCGCGACCTCCTCGGCAGAGCTCGCCTCAACATCTTCCCCGAGATCGAACAGGTCGCGCCAGCCCCCCAGGAAATCGCCGACGAACTCGCCGCCGAGGCGCACGCGGTCGGCTGCCGCGGGCTCGACGTCCTGAGCGACGGGCACCGGCGCCGAGTCCATCACGCCGAGGAAGGCGACCTCCTCGCCGGATTCGCGCAGCGCCGTGGCCATCGCATATGCGACATATCCACCGAGCGACCATCCGAGCAGGTGGTACGGCCCTTCCGGCTGCACGCGTCGGATCTCCGCGAGGTACCTCTGTGCCATCTCCTCCACCGACGAGGCGAAGGGTTCTCCGGACACGGCGTGCGGGTCCTGCAGGCCGTAGATCGGCCGATCGTCCAGGTAGGGCACGAACCCGCCGTAGAACCATGCGAGTCCGCCCGCAGGGTGCACACAGAACAGCGGCGACTTCGAGCCGCGCGCGAGTTCGATGAGGACCTCACCCGCCGGCGCGGTGGTGCCTTCGACCCGGGCCGCGATACCGCGCGGCGTCGGATCGTTGAACAGCCAGCCGAGTTCGAGATGATCGCCGTGCTCGCGTCGCAGGAGACCGAGAGCACGGGTCGCCGACAATGAATCGCCGCCGAGATCGAAGAAGCTGTCGGTCGCGCCGACGTTCTCGACGCCGAGGATCTCGCCGAACACCCCAGCCACCGATTCCTCGATAGGCCCGACCAGCTCGACATGAACTCCGCTCGAGCGCTGCGGTTCGGGTAGCGCCCGCTTGTCGAGCTTGCCGACGGCCGTCAGCGGAAAAGCGTCGAGCACGGTGATGCTCGCAGGCACCATGTGAGCGGGCAACTGTTGCGACAGGAAGTGCCGCAGCGTCGTCGACGCCGATTCCGCGGAATCGATCGAGGCGTCAGCAGGGGCAGGCGACTCGGCAAGACCGGAGGAATCGTTGAGCACGACGTAACCGGCGAGCGCAGTCGCCACCGCTCCCCCAACCCCGACGACGACAGCCGACTCGACCGCCGGATGAGCAGCCAGGGCCGCCTCGATCTCACCGAGTTCGATGCGTAGACCGCGAAGCTTGACCTGGTCGTCGCTGCGGCCCGCATACTCGAGCGCGAGTTCGCCGGTGTCGTCGCGCTGCCAACGGACGACATCACCGGTGCGGTACATGCGTTCGCCCGGGCTGCCGTTCGGGTGCGCGACGAACCGCTCCGACGTCAGGCCCGGCCGATCGAGATATCCGCGGGAGAGCGGCAGTCCGGTGACGTAGAGTTCGCCGGCGACTCCCTCGGGCACGGGATGCAGACGGGCGTCGAGAACCTCGAGGCCGGCGCCGTCGATGGGACCGCCGAGCAGGACTCGGGCACCCGGCCGCGTCGGCCGCGCGAACGTCACGCTGATCGTCGTCTCGGTCGGACCATAGATGTTGTGCAGACTGACGTGGTCCGACCAGCCGTCGACAATCGACGGCGGGACGGCTTCTCCACCCACGGCGGCCCCCGCGAGATCTGGCAGTGCGGCCGGATCGATGGTCGACAGCACTGTCGGAGTCAGGAACGTATGGGTCACCGCGCTCTCGCGCATGAACTGCTCCAGAGCCTCGCCCCCGACCGCGTCCACGGGGCGGTACGCGATCTCGCCGCCGAATGTCGCGGCGAGAAGGTACTCCAGCACCGAGGCGTCGAAGCTCGGTGACGCGAAGCCGAGCACGACCGGCTTCTCCACCTGCGGGAAGCGGGACGACTCCACTGCGGCGTAGTTGGCGAGACCGGAGTGCGTGACGCTCACGCCCTTCGGCCTTCCGGTCGATCCCGAGGTGTAGATCACGTAGGCCGTGTTCTCCGGTCGCACCGGACGCAGTAGCTCGTTCGCGGCGAGCGGCGAGGTCTCCTGTGACGAGATCTCACGGGAAACGGCCTCGTCGTCGAGGTCGACCCAGTCGAGTCCCGGCCGCGTCGGTAGCGAGCGCGAACGGGTCAGGCCCAGCACGGCGCCGGAATCCTCGACCATAGATGCGACTCGTTCCGCCGGATAGTCCGGATCGATCGGCACGTATCCCGCGCCGGTCTTGGCGACCGCCCAGATCGTGGTGAGCAGTTGAGTCGAGCGTCCGATTGCCACACCGACGAGCGACTCGGCCCCGATCCCCCGTGCGATCAGCCACCGCGCGAGGCGAGTGGACTCGACGTCGAGTTCGGCGTAGGTCATCGTCGAACCGGCCGCGTCGCGGACCGCTGTACGCGGTCCGTACGCCGCTACCGCTTCGGCGAAGAGGTCGGCGAGCAGCCGCGGTCGCGTCCCTTCGCCACCGTCGACCGGTGTGAACATGTCCCGTTGTTCGTCGGTGACCAGGGTGATGTCGGCGGTGAGACGGCTCGGGTTTGCGGCCATCTCCTTCAGGATCTCGACCAGCGCGCTGCTGAACACCTCCACCTGGTGGTCGTCGAACGCCGCAGGCAGGTACTTGAGCGTGAGCGAGATCTGCCCACCCGGGAGCGGAGCCGTAGCCATGTTGAGCGGGTAGTGGGTCGCGTCGGCGCCGTCGAAATCGAGGATCTGCAGCCCCCCGGTCTGCCCGGGGTCGGCGGTCGCCAGCGAGTCACCGTCGACCGGGTAGGACTCGTGCACCGTGAGGGTGTCGAACAGCAGCGGGACGTCTGCGAGCGCCATCAGTTCCGTCAGCCCGATGTGCTGGTGGTCGAGCACGGTCACCTTCGCCTGCTGCAGACGCGCGAGCACGTCCGCGACGGGTGCGTCCGGATCGACGTCGACTACCGCCGGCACGGTGTTGATGAACAAGCCGACCATCGACGCCACGCCTTCGAGATCGGCGGGACGGCCCGAGGTGGTCTCACCGAATGCGACGACCCGGCTCCCGGTCAGCCGCGACAACAACACGGCCCACGCGAGTTGCAGCACCGTGGCCACTGTTGCTCCCTGCGACCTGGCAAGGCGCTCGATTCCGGCGACGATCTGCTCGTCGAGCACCGCGGAGTGATCGCGCGGGAGCAGCTCACGAGCCCCGGACACACCGGGAGCCACGAGCGTCGGACCGTCGAGCGGCGCAAGTACCTCTCGCCACGCAACCCGAGCGGCGTCGGGATCGGCGAGCGCGATGCGGCGCACATGATCGCCGAAGTCTCCGCCACCGGGTTGTGTCCCGGTGTAGGTCGACCCGGTCGCATACAGCGCGAGCAGGTCGGCGAGGACGAGCGGACCCGACCATCCGTCGATCAGGATGTGGTGATTGGTGACGATCAGGTGCGCGTCCTCGCCGTGGCGGACGAGCGTGAAGCGCATCAGCGGAGCGGACTCGAGATCGAATCCGCGACGTCGCTCCACGTCGGCGTAATGCTCCACCGCCGACATGTCATCGGCCGACTCGTCATCACCGGCCGACGCCGGTACCTCGACGACCTCCCACGGCACGGAGACCTCCTCCGGGATCACCGTGACCACGGCGCCGCTCCCACAACGCACGAACGCCGAGCGCAGCGCCCTGTGGTGATCGAACAGCGCTGCTGTCGCACGACGAAGCCGCTCGACGTCGATGTCCCCGCCGAGGTGGAGGATTCCCTGCACCACGTAGACATCCACCGCGTCGTCGCCCGCGAGCTCTGATTGGACGTGCAGACCCCGCTGGAGCGGCGTCATCGGCCAGACGTCGGCCGAACCGAAACGGTGCGCGAGCTCGTCGAGGTCGTCCTGGGTCACGCCGGTACCGGGCACGTCCGAGGGCGACAGACCCGGCCCGCCCGGCTGTCGTGCCGCCGCGGTGACCGCGGCGAGTTCAGCCGCCCAGCGATCACCGAGGTCCTCGATGTCCGACCGGGTGAATGCGCCACTCGGGAACAGCAGGTCGGCCGACAGTTCGCGGCCGCTGCCGGTCGTCGCGGTGCCGACGTTGACGGACAGCGTGTTCATTGCAACCATGCGCCCCGACACCGAAGCAGGCAACGCGGGTGCCGCCGGATCGGCGGTGAACGGCAACACCGCAGCGTCGTCGCTGCCCCGGGCGCCGGCTCCGAGATAGTTGAACGCGATGCCGGGCAACGCGGTCTGCGCCAACCGTGCGTCGCCGTTGCGCGAGAGATTGTTGCGCAGGAGCCCGAATCCGAGACCGTGCTCGGGCTGACCGAGACGTTCCTCCTTGGCAGCCTTTACGGCGTGGGTGATGTCGTCGCCCGGGTCGACCGCGATCGGTGCGATCGACGTGAACCATCCGACGGTGCGGGACAGGTCCGCGGTGCTCGGCGTCGAGCCGTGGCCGAGTACGTCCTCATAGCGTCCGTGGCCTTCGACCAGAATCGACACCGGAGCATCGTCGACGATTCCGCGCGCACGCTGCCACGACCTGATCGCGCGCGCCAACGCGCCGAGCAGAGCGTCGTTGACATGGCCACCGAACTGCTCGGGGACGCTGGTGAGCAACGCCTCGGTGTCCGCGGCGCCGACGGCGACGGTCACGGTGGAGAGCGTGGCAAATCGATCACGGTCACGCTCGACGGTGACGCCGAGATCGGTGGGCTCGCGGTCGACTCGCGCGAGCCAGTAGTCGACCTCGCCCAGGTGATCGGCGGTGCGTTCGGCCATCGCGGAGTGCCACGCCCGTGCCGAGGTGACCTCGGGACGCAATGTCGCGTCGCCACCGGCTTCCGACGCCGCCCACGCCGTGATCAGATCCTCGATGAGGATCGGCCACGAGACGGCGTCCACGCCGAGGTGATGTATCGCGAGTACCACCCGCGCACCGTCGGACCCGGCCACATGTGCGGCGGACACCAGTACCCCGTCGGCCGGTGACAGCTCGCGCAGTGCACGAGCGTGAGCCGCCTGCACGGCCGCGGCGAACTCCGGGCTGTCGACGGCCGCATCGACACGCTCGCCGACGACGCTCGGTGTGGCGTCGGAGCCGGCGGTGGCCACCCACTCGTCGTCGACGCACCGCAGCGTCGACGACAGCATCGGGTGTGCCGAAACCACCGTGGCGAGAAGTCGCCGCAGCCGCTCGGTGTCGAGACCTTCCGGCGCGATCAGCGTCATCGACTGCGAGAAGTCGGCGAAATCGTCTGGCTCGTCGGACAATTCGATCATCCACGCGGCAACCGGTGAGACCGGCACGGCACCCGTCGGCCCGTCCGGCAACTCGGCGAGCATCGGAAGTCGACCTGAGTCGGCCACCGCGGCCACCGCCAGAGCGCGCACCGACTTGTGCTCGAAGATGTCGCGCGGCGAGATCGGAAGGCCCGCTGCACGTGCTGCAGACGAGAGCGTGATGGCGAGGATCGAGTCGCCGCCGAGCGCGAAAAAGGAGTCGGTCATGCCAACCGTCTCGACGCCGAGCACACCGGCGACGAGTCGGGCGAGGGTCTGCTCGGCGGGCGTCGCGGGCACGACGTCGTCGCCGCCGACACTGTCGATCACGGGCTGGGGCAGTGCTTGTCGATCGAGTTTGCCGTTCGCGGTCAGCGGCAGACGCTCGATCGGTGTGATGATTCCGGGAACCATGTAGGTCGGCACCGCGCGCGCAACCGAGTCGCGGACCTCCTCCACGTCGATCGTGTCGATCCGGTCTGCGACCACATAGCCGACGAGTTGCTCCCCACGTCCGGGGATGTCGACGACCGTTGCCGCGGCCGCGTTGATGCCGGGGGCAGCGGCCAACGCGGCCTCGACCTCGCCGTACTCAATGCGGAAACCACGCAACTGCACCTGCGCATCACCGCGCCCGAGGTACTCGATGTCGTCGCCGACCCGGCGGGCGAGGTCGCCGGTGCGGTACATGCGTTCGCCGCCCGGATCGAAGGGGTCGGCGACGAACCGCGTGGCGGTGAGCTCCTGCCGTCCCCGGTAACCCCGCGCCAATTGGCCACCCGTGACATAGATTTCGCCGACGACGCCCGGCGGGACCGGATGCAGTCGCGAGTCGAGGATGTGAATGCCCAACGAGCTCAACGGCCGACCGATCAGCGAGCTGTCGCCGTCGAGGACCGACGCTCGGTCCATGGGCCGAATGCTGACGTGCACCGTGGTCTCGGTGATGCCGTACATGTTGACCAGTTGAGCTGTGTCCGAGGGGTTTTCGGTGAACCAGCGGTCGACCTGATCGAATGCGAGCGCCTCGCCACCGAACACGATGTAGCGCACCGCGAGATCGGGTCCGACGCGCCGTCGAGCATCGATGAGTTGGTAGAAGGCCGACGGCGTCTGGCTCAGCACCGTCACCCCCTCGCGGCCGAGGAGTTCGACGAAGGCGTCCGGATCGCGTGCGACGTCGCGGTCGACAATGACCAGACGCGCACCCGACGCGAACGGGCCCCACAGCTCCCACACCGAGAAGTCGAATGCATAGGAGTGGAACATGGTCCAGACGTCGGTCGGGACGAACTCGAAGTCGGTCGCGGTGGTGTCGATCAGGGTCAGCACGTCGCGATGAGTGATCTGCACGCCCTTGGGCTTGCCGGTGGAGCCGGACGTGTAGATCACGTACGCGCCGGAGTCGGGTCTGATGATCGGCGTCGGTGCGGGCAGACCTGTCCCCTCGCCCACCAGGGCATCGACATCGATGGCCGCCACCGCGCCGGGCAATGCCGCGAAGAGCTCGTGACCAACGGTCACGGCGTCGGTGATGATCAGGTCGATGGCGGCGTCGGCGACGATGTAGGTCAGGCGTTGCACCGGGTTCGTCGTATCCAGCGGGAGATAGCCCGCACCCGCCTTGAGTACACCCAGAATGGCGACGGCGAGATCGACGGTGCGTGCCGTCGCGACACCGACGAGATCTCCCGCGACGACGCCGCGCTCGACCAGTGCCGCGGCGACCGCCGTCGACCTGGCGTCGAGTTCGCCGTAGTCGAGCGACTGTCCACCCGCGGTGACCGCGGGCCGCTCATGGTGTGCGCGTACGGATTCGGCGAACAGGTCGACGAGGCTCAGGTCTGCGCGCGGCGTGTGCGTCACCGGCGCGGGAAGCGCGGCGAGCGTCGCCTTCTCCTCATCCGACAGCAGCACGACGTCGCCGACGGGCAGGCTCGGATCGGCGGTGCAGCCGTCGAGCATCCGAACGAACCGGTCGGCGATCGTGTCAACCGTCGAGGCGTCGAAAAGATCTGTGGCATAGACGATCTGCGCCATCCACGGCTCGCCGTCCGGAGCGTCGGCGATACCGAAGGTGAGGTCGACCTTGGCCGGGGTGTGCTGCGGCGCGATGGGCGAGATCTGCACTCCGGCAACATGTGTGGCGTTCACTCCTGACGCGAACTCCGGCAGCACCGACTGATGGAAGGTGAGCAGCACCTGGGTGAGGGGCGCGAACGCCTCCGATCGCACCGGGTCGAGACGATCGATCACCGCTTCGAACGGCACGTCGGCGTGCGCGAACGCATCGAGGTCGGTGATCCGAACCGACACGAGCAGATCGGCGAACGACTCGCCGGGGTCCACGTCGCTGCGGAGCACGAGCGTGTTGACGAACATGCCGACCAGCGCGTCGAGATCACGTTGTCCGCGACCGGCGATCGGGGTGCCCACCGTGACATCGGTCGTGGCGGCCAGTCGGGACAGGAGCGCAGCGAGGGTCGCATGTACGACCATGAACGGCGTCACACCGTGCTCGCGTGCCACCGCCGACACACGGCTTGCGATGGCGGCCGGTATCGCGAACCCGACCTGCGCGCCCCGCTCGGACGCGACGAGGGGTCGCGGGCGGTCGGTCGGCAGTTCCAGCACATCCGGTACGCCTGCCAGCGAGTCCTCCCAGTAGGACAGTTGACGCGCGACCACCGATGTTGGGTCGTCGGGCCGCCCGAGGACCTCGTGCTGCCAGATCGCCACATCGGCGAACTGCACCGGCATCGGCGCGAAGTGCGGTACCGCACCGGTCGCGCGCGCCGCGTACGCCGCCATCATGTCGCTGACCAACGGGCCCATCGATTCGCCGTCGGCGGCGATGTGATGAGCCACCAGCGCGAACACGTACTCGTCCTGTGCGGACTGCCAGACACGGCACCGCAACGGCTCCTCGACACTGACGTCGAAGCCGTCGGTCACCGCGACCTCGAGCTTCGCCGCGGAGTCGACGACGCCCCAATCGAGCCGATCCGACACGGTGTCGACGGCACCGACCATCTGCACGGGAACACCGTCGACCGCGGGGAACACCGTCCGTAGCACCTCGTGTCGCTCGACGACGTCGACGACGGCTGCCCGCAGCGCAGCCACGTCGACGTCGCCACTGAGCCGAAGCAGCACCGGGACGTTGTAGGTACTCAACGTGGGATCGAACTGGTTGATGACCCACATCCTGGCCTGCGCGAACGACAGCGGGATGCTTGCCGGGCGGGGAACGACCGGCACGACCGGGGCGAGGCCCGGTTCCCGTTGCGCGGCAAGCGCGGCGAGACCGCGCACGGTTGGCTGCTCGAACACGTCGCGCACGGTGATGTCGGCGTCGAAGAGTTCGGAGATCCGCGCAGCAACGCGAGTGGCCGACAACGAGTTGCCGCCGAGGTCGAAGTAGCTCTCCGTGACGCCGATGGTCTCGCTACCGAGCACCTCGGCGTAGACGGCGGCGACACGCTCCTCCGCGTCGGTCGCCGGCGCGACGCTGCTGTGCTGCTGTGCCTCTTCGGCAGGCGCAGGCAGGGCGGCGACGTCGATCTTGCCTCCGGGCGTGTGCGGTAGTACATCGAGCACGGTCAGACTCGCGGGAACCATGTGCGACGGAAGCCGCGTGGCGATGTGGTCGCGGATGGCCGCGACATCGACGTCAGGTGATGCCACCACGTACGCTGCCAACGCGCTCGCGACAGCTCCCCCGACACCGATGACCACCGCGGCGTCGACGTCGGGGTGGGAGGTGAGTGCCGCCTCGATCTCACCGAGTTCGATCCTCAGCCCGCGCAACTTGACCTGTGTGTCGATGCGGCCGGCGTACTCCAATTCGCCTGTGGCGGTGACCCTGACGAGATCACCCGTCGCATACAGACGCGCGCCCGGTGTCGAGCTGAACGGATTCGCGACGAACGCCTTCGCGGTCAGTCCGGGACGTCCGAGGTAACCGCGCGCGAGCGAGTCGTCGGCGCTGAGATACAGCGCCCCCGTCACGCCCTGCGGCACGCGGTGCAGTCGCGAATCGAGAACATACGCGGCGAACCCGCGAATCGGGCGTCCGATGGTCACCGGCAGCCCTCGCTCGACCACGGCCGCGGTTGCCCACACCGTCATCTCCGAAGGCCCGTAGAGGTTGAGCGTCCGGAGATCGGGATGAGCCGACGCCCACCTGTCGATGAGTTCGGGTGGGCACGCCTCGCCCGCCGATGCGAGATTCCTCAGGCTCGCACCGAAATGCGGGTCGACGGTGGCGAGCACCGTCGGAGTGATGATCGCGTCGGTGACACCGCCGCGCTCGAGGACACGGCCGAGTGCGTCCGACGCGTACTCATCGGCGCTTGCGATCACCAGTGTGTGGCCGAGGCCGATGCCCCAGAGCATTTCGAGTACAGAGGCGTCAAAGCTCGGCGATGCGACGTGCAGCACCCGGACGTCGGATGCCGTTGCCGAGGTCCCGGAGATCTCCGCGAGTGCGTCGACGAGATTGGCGATGCCTCGCTGGGCGACGCCGACCGCCTTGGGGCGACCGGTCGACCCGGAGGTGTAGATGAGGTATGCGAGATCGTCGAGTCTCACCGGCGCACGGCGCTCGTCGTTCGTGACGGGATCGTCTGCGACCCCGGGTGCGATCAGGGCGTCGATATCCATCCAGGTGCACGGCGACTCTCCGAAGCCGGGAATCGTATCGCGATCGCTGATCCCACGGGTTGCACCGCAATCGGCCAGCATGAAGGCGATGCGGTCCTCAGGATACGACGGCGCGATGGGCACGTACGCTGCCCCGGTTCGGAGCACACCGAAGACGGCGACAACCGAGTTGATCGAGCGGTTCATGCCGACGGCGATCACGTCGCCGGGTCCGACACCCGCGGCTATCAGCCTGCGGGCCACTCGATTGACCGCCTTCTCGAATTCGTCGTAGGTGAACTGCTGGTCATCACAGATCAGCGCGGGACGGTCCATATCGATGACGCGGTCGTCGAGGATGTCGACGAGTACACGCGGCGTCGAGACACCGCCATCGGCGGCAACACCATTGGTGCCCAGAGAGTTCCGACTCCGCACCCCGAGTGACATCACCGTGTCGTCATCGACCGCGAAGTCGATGTCACCGACGGCGATCCGGGGGTTTGCCACCATCGCTTCCAGCACCGTCAGCCAGCGATCGGCGAAACCGCGCACCGTCGATTCGTCGAATAGTGCACTGGCATAGATGAATTCGGTCGTCATGGGAGAGTCGGCACGTCGGTCTGCCACGCCGACCGTGAGGTCGAACTTGGCTGTTGGCGCAGCGATGTCCAGCGGTTCGGCGACGAGTCCCGCCGCTTCTATCTCGGCCCGCGGATCGACGTCGCCCGACACATGGGTGAAGGCGATCTGCACGAGCGGCTCGAATGCGGTGGAACGCGCGGGCGACAACTCGTCGATGAGATCTTCGAAGTTCACGTCGGCATGCGCAAAAGCATCGATATCGGTGGTGCGTACCGACGCGAGGAAATCCTCGACGGTCAGCCCCGGATCGACCTCGGTGCGTAGCACCAACGTGTTGACGAACATCCCGACGAGATCGGCGAGGGCGGAGTCGGTGCGGCCCGTGATCGGGGTTCCGATGACGACGTCGTCGGTGGCGGCCTCGCGCGACACCATGATCGCCAGCGCCGCATGGAGGACCATGAAGCCGGTGATCTCGTGTTCCCGGGCGAAGGCCTCGATACGGGTTGCCAACGCGTCGTCGACGGTCAGCGAGACCACACCTGCGTCGCTGTCGCGCACCGATGGCCGCTGCCGATCACGCGGCAGGTCTGTGACGATCGGGAGTGCCGCGAGTTTCGTTCGCCAGTAGTCCATCTGGCTACCGATCGGGCTCGACGGATCGTGCACGCTGCCGAGGGCAGCCTGCTGCCAGAGCGCATAGTCGGCGTACTGCACGGACAGCGGGGCCTGCGCGGGCACGGCCTCGCTGGTGCGGTGAAGGTAGGCGGCGAGAAGATCGCCGACGAGTACCGGAACCGATCCCCCGTCGAACGCGATGTGATGCACCGTGAGTGCCAGTTCGTGCTCACCGTCGGAGACCCGCAGTACCCGACCCCGGATCGGGAGTTCACGCGTGACATCGAATCCCGTTGTGGCAGAAGCGATCAGCTCATCACGATGAGAGGCGATACCCCAATCCACCTCGTCGCGTGCCTGCGCGGCGACGACGATGTGCTGCACGGGGCCGTCACCGGCATCCGGGTAGATCGTACGCAGCACCTCGTGACGTTCCATGACGTCGCCGACTGCCGCCAAGAGAGCGTCGAGGTCGAGACTTCCCTTGAGGCGCAACACAAGTGGAATGTTGTAAGACGCCGACGCCGGTTCGAATCGGTTGATGAACCACATGCGTGACTGCGCCGCGGACAGGGGTACCCGCGCCGGTCGTGCCACCGCTGTCACGCGGGGCAGCACCTGGTCGCGGCCTTCGATCGCTG
>NZ_BAFC01000119.1 GCF_000248055.1 Gordonia sputi NBRC 100414
GGCACAGAGCTTTACACAACTCCGGTCGTTGCGATGGCTGCTGACGTCCGGTGAGGCGTTGCCCACCGCGGTGGCACTCGAGGCACACGCACAGTTGCCGGACACCAGGATTCACAATCTGTACGGTCCCACCGAAGCCGCGGTCGACGTGACGGACGTCGACGTGACGGGAAGCGACAACGTCACCATCGGCAAGCCCATCAGCAACACCACCAC
>NZ_BAFC01000118.1 GCF_000248055.1 Gordonia sputi NBRC 100414
GGTGTCGGCGCATGCCGCGGCGTCGAGATCGAGCACCGCGACGGCAAGCCCGTCGTCGGCAAGCCTTTTCGCGATCGCGGCGCCGATTCCGCGCGCTGCTCCGGTGACGATCGCTACCTTCTGCTTCATGGTGTTTCCTCCGTTGTTCGGTATTGAGGTCGATCTCAGAATGTGCTGTATGTGAATGTGGTTGTGAGCGTTGATGTGTGGTCGTGCCCCGAGCGGACTATCGGTACTGCGAGGCGTCGCCGAGTCGTTGGCCGCCGTCGATCACCATCACCTCGCCCGTCATCCACGACGACGCGTCGGAGGCGAGAAAGACGATGGCCGACGCGATGTCCTCGGGCTCGCCGATTCGGCCGAGCGGCGTGGCGGCGGCAACCTGCGGCTCGTGCTCTCGCCACAGCGCCTCGGCGAGCTTGGTGCGGACGACGCCGGGCGCGACGCCGTTCACCCGGATGCGCGGAGACAACTCGAGCGACAGTTGCTCGGTGAGGTAGATCAGCGCCGATTTCGTGGTGTTGTACACGCCGATGTTCGCCTCGTGAACCATCCCGCCGATCGACGCGGTGTTGATGACCGATCCCCCGCGCTCACCCATCCACGCCTGCACGGCGAGCTTCGTCCACAGCAGGGGCGCCCAGAGGTTCACGTCGACGGTCTTGGCGAATCGTGCGTGGTCCTGGGTGATGAGCGGGCCCGCGGCAGGGTTGGTCCCGGCGTTGTTGACCAGAATATCGATGCTGCCGAAACGTTCCAGCGTGAGTTCGACGCAGCGTTGCGCGGCATCCTCGTCGACAGCGTGGGCCGCGACGCCGAGCGCGCGAGGTCCGATCTGAGCCGCCGCCGCGTCGGCCGACTCCTGCTTGCGCGAGGTGACGACGACGTTGGCGCCGGCGTCAGCCAGTGCAACCGCGGCGGCGAGGCCGATACCGCGCGAGGCCCCGGACACCAGTGCCGTCCGTCCGGCGAGTTCGTGAGATGTCATGGCGCAGAGATCCTTTCGGTGGTGAGCAGGCCGACGTCCCGTCGGGTCGTCGTCGACGTCGTCGTTGAGAATTTGTTTGCGAGGCAGAGCGCCCCCTCACAAACTGACCCATAACGTGATCGCAGTCTCGACAACCATCTATAGTTGAAGGTGATTTCAGATTCAACATCGCCCCGTGGCGATCTGAGCACAGGAGGAACCTTGACCACCGCAACACAGCCCGTCCGCCCGACCACGGCCGCCGATCTCACCGAGCTGGTCGGAACCGAACTCGGGCCGACACCGTGGTACTCCGTCGAGCAGGACCGGGTGAATGCCTTCGCCGACGCCACCGATGACCACCAGTGGATCCACCTCGACACCGAGCGCGCCGCCGCCAGCGACCTCGGCGGGACGATCGCACACGGCCTGCTCACCCTGTCCCTCGGACCCCACCTGTCGAGCCAGTTGATCAAGTTCGACGGTTTCGCGCACAGCCTCAACTACGGCTACAACAAGGTCCGTTTCCCCGCTCCCGTACCCGTGGGTTCGCGCGTGCGTATGCGCGTCACCGTCGTATCCGCCGACGAGGTCTCCGGTGGCATCCAGGTGGTGACGTCGCAGGTCATGGAGCGTGAGGGCTCCGACAAGCCGGTGATGGTCGCCGAGTCGATCGCCCGGGTCGTCGCCGCTTCTTGACGCACAACGACGTGTCCACCACCTCGATCTGAAAGGCATTCCCATGGTCAATCTCATCGATCCCGTCGTGCGTCACGCGACGACACGGCCCGATGCGACCGCTCTTCTCGGTGGCTCGACGTCACTGACCTACGGAGAGTTCTACGACGCGGCGTTGGCCTATGCCGGGGCGCTGCGCGATGCGGGCATCCGACGCGGAGATCGTGTGCTGCTCGCGGCACCTTCGGTCCCCGAGTTCGCGATTGCCTACATGGGCATTCAGGCGCTCGGCGCCACCGTGATCACCGTCAACACGATGTCCACCGCCGCAGAGGTCGGCTACTTCCTCAGCAACTCACAGGCGTCACTGGCCATCGGGCACGTCACGCTCGGCCCAGCGGTCGTCGATGCCGCAGCGCAGGCCGGTGTTCCCTCGTGGCAACTCGACGCCGCTGCGGCGAGTCCGGGTAACGCGACCGCAACACCACTGGAGACCCCCGTCGACCGCGCACCCGACGAGACCGCCGCCCTGCTCTACACCTCTGGCACCACAGGAAAGCCCAAAGGCGCCGAGCTGACGGTCAAGAATCTGCTGTCGGCCGGAGAAGTGGCAGGCGAGGTCAGCAGGGGCACCGCAGACGACAGGTTGGGTACCGGACTGCCGCTGTTCCACGTCTTCGGTCAGGCGTCGGTGATGATGGCAGCCTTCACCACGGGCGCATCGATGTCGCTGCTGAGCCGGTTCACCCCGCGCGCAATGATCGACATGCTCGCACGCGATCGGCTGACAGTGATGTGCGGCGTCCCGACCATGTGGAACGCGATGCTGCACGAGGCGACGGAAGCGGACGGCGAAGGTTTTGCACATCTGCGCGTTGCCGTCTCCGGCGGAGCGTCGCTGCCCGGGGAGATCGCACGCGCCTTCGAGGAGCGCTTCGGGTGCACCCTGCTCGAGGGCTACGGGTTGACCGAGACCACCGCGATGGCGACGTTCAACGACATCGACCGCGGCGGAAAGATCGGTAGCACCGGCGCCGTGGTGCCGCGCATGCGCGTCGAGGTACGCGACGCCGACGGAGCCGTGTGCGCACCGGGCGTCGTCGGTGAGGTGTTCATCGCGGGCGACATGGTGTTCAAGGGTTACTGGCGCAATGACGAGGCGACCGCCGCGGCACTGTCGCACAACGGTTGGTTCCGCACAGGCGATCTCGGCGAGATCGACGTCGACGGTGATCTACGGATCGTCGACCGCGTGAAGGATCTGATCATCCGTGGTGGCTACAACGTCTATCCCGGCGAGGTCGAGGAGATCCTCTACCAGCACCCGGATGTGGTCGAAGCGGCAGTCGTCGGCGTCCCCGACAGCCACTACGGCGAAGAAGTCGCGGCGGTCGTCGTACTGACGTCGGGAGCAACAGCCACCCACGACGACATCGAGTCGTGGTGTCGAGAGCGGTTGTCCGCCTACAAGATTCCCCGCATGGTCTTGTTCGTCGACGAGCTACCCAAGGGATCTACCGGAAAGATCCTCAAACGCAACATCGATCGCACGTCACTGAGGAGGACCACCGCATGAGCGCAGTCAACCGCCAGATCAGACTCGCAGCTCGACCCACGGGTGAGATCGACGAGAACACTTTCACCGTCACCGAAGAACCGATCCCACAACCGTCGGCGGGCGAGTTCGTTGTCGCCGTCGACTATGTCTCGGTCGATCCCGCCATGCGCGGTTGGCTCGACGACGTGCCGTCGTACATCCCTCCGGTGGGTATCGGCGAGGTCATGCGCGCACACGCCGTCGGCACCGTCGTGGCGTCGGAGAATGACAAGTACCCCGTGGACACCGTGGTGTCCGGACCGTTCGGTGCGCAGGAGTACGCTGTGTCCGACGGCCACGACATCATGGTGGTCGATACCGATCTCGCGCCCGCACCGACCTGGCTCGGCGCGCTCGGATTCCCCGGAATGACAGCGTATTTCGGGCTGCTCGACGTCGCACAGACGAAGCCGGGCGACACCGTGCTGATCTCGGGCGCGGCGGGTGCCGTCGGCAGCGTCGCCGGGCAGATCGCAAAACTGATGGGCTGCAGGGTGATCGGGGTGGCCGGTGGCGAGCGCAAGTGCTCATGGCTGACCGACGAACTCGGATTCGACGCCGCCATCGACTACAAGCAGGGTTCCATCGGCAGACCGCTGCGTGCGGCCGCTCCCAGGGGCATCGACGTGTACTTCGACAATGTCGGTGGCGATGTGCTCAATTCGGCTCTGGCACAGTTGCGTACACACGCACGCGTGGCGATCTGCGGAGCGATCTCGGGGTACAACGCCACGACGCCCCCGCCCGGGCCGTCGCGCTACCTATCGCTGTTGATCAACCGCGCGTCGATGGCCGGATTCATCATCTTCGACTACCGGCGTCGCTACCCGGAGGCTCAAGCCGCATTGCAAGCCTGGATTCGGTCGGGTCAGATCACCGCGGCCGAGCAGGTCGAGAAGGGCGACATCACGGCGTTCGGCGACACTCTCGCCATGCTGTTCTCCGGAGCCAACACGGGCAAGCTGGTGTTGCAGATCCGTTAGCCCGATCGGGCCCCAAGGGACGTAACCCTTTCGTACGAAACCCAGAGCGGGGGAGGAGATTTCCTCCCCCGCTCTGGGTTTCTCACGCTGTTCTGTTGTTCCGCTCTTACTGGTGTCGCTGACGACCGAGCTGACGAATCCACGCCCGTGAGTCGGCGGGATCGATCACATCGTCGAGTTCGAAGGTCGTGGCGGAGTGCAGCGCCTTGCCGTGCTCGTACGCTTTCGCCACCAACTCGGCGAACAACGCGTCCCGCTCGGCAGGATCATCGATCGCCTCGAGCTCCTTTCGGAATCCGAGTCGTACCGAACCCTCCAGTCCCATCGGTCCGATCTCGCCCGTCGGCCACGCGACGGTGAACTGCGGTGCGTGGAACGAGCCGCCCGCCATTGCCATCGCACCGAGACCGTAGCCCTTGCGCAGGATGATCGTTCCCAACGGCACAGTCAGCCGCGCGCCGGCGACGAACAACCGTGAGAACCGGCGCACGGTTGCATGCTCCTCCGAATCCGGCCCCACCATGAATCCCGGTGTGTCACAGAGGGTCACCACTGGGAGCCTGTGTGCTTCGCACATTTCCAGGAAGTCGGCAGTCTTGTCGGCGGCCTCCGCGTCGATCGCGCCACCGAGGTGCGCACTCGAGTTCGCGACCACTCCGTATGCCACGCCTTCGACTCGGATCAGCGCGGTGACGACTCCCATGCCGTAGTCGGCCCGCACCTCGAGCGTTGAGGCGGGATCCGCAATGGAGTCGATCGCCTCGCGAACGTCGTAGGCGCGCAGGCGATTCTCGGGTACCACGTGTCGGGAGAGCCTGGTGTCCGGCGCGTCCCAGTCGACGACGTCGCCCTGGAAGTACGCGAGGTATCGCCGTGCCAGATCGACGGCGTCGGCTTCGTCGCGCGCCGCGATATGCACGACGCCGTTGCGACGCTGAAGCTCGACCGGCCCGATGTCCTCGGGACGGAACACGCCGAGACCACCGCCCTCGACCATCGCCGGACCGCCCATGCCTATGTTGGCTTCGGGTGTGGCGATGAGGACGTCACACGCTCCGGCGAGTGCGGCATTGCCCGCGAAACACCGACCCGAGACAACAGCGATCGTCGGCACCCGGCCGCGCAACGAGGCCATTTCTCGGAACGTGTTGAGCTCCAGGCCCGCCGCACCGTTGGCATCGGTATCACCCGGCCGGCCTCCACCGCCCTCGGCGAAAAGCACCAGCGGAACATTCTTGCGCTTGGCCAACTCGATCAGCCGATCGGTCTTGGCGTGGTTACGCAGTCCCTGCGTGCCCGCCAGCACCGTGTAGTCGTACGAGATAACCACAGCTTCAGCAGCTTTGGCACCGAACCGGTCGGCACCGATCGTCGCCACGCCGCCAACCAGTCCGTCGGCGGGAGTGTTCGCAACGAGGTCTTCTTCGGTGCGGCGCGTGCGCTGAGCGGCAAGTGTCAACGCCCCGTATTCGACAAAGCTGTCGTCATCGACGAGGTCGGTGATGTTCTCGCGAGCGGTACGTCGACCGATTCGGTGGCGCTTGGCAACCGCGTCGGGACGCGCGGCGTCGAGCGTCACCTCGTGCCGCGCGTTGATCTCGGCGAGATCGGGCCGGATGTGGCCCGGGTCGATCTCGGCGCGAGTCTCGACATCTGCATCACCGCCAGCAGCTCCGACGACCGCCAACGGTCGACCGGTTGCGACGGCCTGACCCGGTTCGACCAGCGCCCGGATCAGTGTTGCCGCGGTGGGCACCGACACGGTGTGCTGCATCTTCATCGCTTCCAGCACGACGAGTGCCGTACCGGGCGCTGCGGCGACGCCCGCCTCCGCCACCTCGACGACCACCCCGGACATCGGGGCCACCAGCACGTCCTCGCCGTCGGCGAGTTCGACGTCGAGGACCGGCGCCTCGGCGTCGTCGGCGATCGGCTTGGCCGCGCCTGCGGTGTCGAATTCGGTTGCACGCGCGACGAGTTCGTCGATGTGCTCGCCGAGGTACCCCGTCGTGACCGAGCCTGCGCCGAATGCCTTGTCGCCGAGTATCGCGCGTAGCAGGCCGACGTTGGTCGCGACGCCGTCGATGACGAATTCGCCCAACGCATCGGCGGTCTTGCGCGTCGCGATGGTGAAATCACCCCGCGCTGTGTGGCCGATCACCTTGGCGAGCAACGAATCGTAGCGCGGGCTCGTTGTGAGGCCCGGCCGCCCGAACGTGTCCACCCGGACCCCGGGTCCCGTTGGCGCTAAGAACGACCGCAACGTGCCCGATTGCGGCACCGTCGTGCCATCCGGGGTTGTGGTCTCCATGTTCACGCGCGCCTGGATCGCGACACCCGCCGTATCCACGGGTGTTCCGGTCACGGCTTCACCGTCGGAGGTGATGCCCGCGGGTAGCCCCAACTCTCCGAAGCGCCGGTCTGCGGCGATGGCCAACCCGATCTCGACGAGGTCGCAACCGGTCACCTCTTCGGTGATGGTGTGCTCCACCTGAATTCGCGGATTGACCTCGAGGAAGACGAATCGATCTCCCGCGACGAGGAACTCGACCGTCGCCAGCCCGCGATATCCGTTGGCGGCACACAGCCGTGCCGCGCACGCGTGCAGCCCGGCACGCATCTCGTCGGAGACGTGTTGTGCCGGTGCGATCTCGATGAGCTTTTGATGTCTGCGCTGCACACTGCAGTCGCGATCACCGAGCGCCAGTGCCGTAGTTCCAGATGTCGTTGTCCCCGAGCTGGACTCAGCCGAGATGATCTGCACCTCGATGTGCCGCGCCGAGCCGCACAGCTCCTCGGCAAACAGGTCCGCGTTGCCGAATCCCGCCAGTGCCTCGGCGGCACACGTCTTCATCGCGTCGCCGATCTGGTCGGCCGAGGTGACCTCGCGCATGCCGCGACCGCCACCGCCTGCCACCGCTTTGATCATCACGCCCGACGGGTGCGCGGCGAGCAGTTGGGCGACCTGCGCCTCGTCGACCCCGCTCTCGGTGGCGTCGAGGACCGGCACCTCTGCGGCGATCGCTGCTCGTCGTGCCGACGCCTTGTCGCCGAACGTCTCGAGGGCTTGTGCCGACGGACCAACGAACCGCAGACCGGCGACAGCACAGGCGCGCGCCAAACGTGGCTCCTCGCTGAGGAATCCGTATCCGGGATGGACAAAGGTGGCGCCGGTGCGCTGCGCGGCGTCGACGATCGCGTCGACGTCGAGGTACGCCTGCGGTCCGACGCCCTCGAGCGCGAGGGCCTCGTCGGCGGCACTGACGTGTGGTGCCTCGGCGTCGTCCGCGGCATACACCGCGACGACGCGATGCCCGGTCTCGCGGGCGGTGCGGATGATACGGAGAGCGATCTCCCCACGGTTGGCGACGAGTACGGTTGCTGAACTCATGCTTTTCCTACCTTCGCGAAGAGGTCGCCCTTGCGTACCTTGCCCGTTGCGGTCATCGGAAGTTGTTCGATGATCTCGATCTCCGGCACCTTGTAACCTGCCATGTTCTGTCGCGCCCAGGCGATGATGTCGTCGGCCGAGAGCTCTTCGCCGTCGCGCAGTTGCACGAAGGCGAAGGCGATCTGACCTCGTCGTCGATCCGGTTTGGGTACCACCGCAGCTTTGTCGACGGCCGGATGAAGCATCAGCAGCGACTCGACCTCCGAGGGGAAGACGCTCATGCCGTTGGTCTTGATCATCTCCTTGTTGCGCGCCAGGTAGTGCAGCGCGCCGCGCTCACTGAACTTGCCGAAATCGCCTGTCTGGAGCCAACCGTCGCGCAAGGCGTCGGCGGTCGCCTCGGGATTGCGATGGTAGCCGCCCATCACCGACGGACTGCGCACGATGATCTGGCCCTCGCTGCCAATCGGGACCGGATTGCCGTCGGCGTCGACGATCAGGATGTCCGTGCCGGGAACGGGTACCCCGCAGAACACCGGGTCGCCCAACAGGTCGTAGTCTCCGGCGGAGTAGCCGAGTGTGATGGTGTCCGCGGTGTGCGTTTCGGTCATCCCGTAGCTGCCTTCGCGCAACGTGTTCCCCGTCGCCTCACGCCAGCGAGCGCGGACCGTCGGGTCGAGTTTCGACACAAAAGACACTGCGAGCGGATTGGTCAACGAGGTGAGGTCGTGCGTCGAGAAGTCTTCGCGCTCCATCAATTCGATGTAGTTGTCGACGGTGCCGATCATCGAATCCACGCGATAGTTCTCGATGCCGTCGAGTACGACGCCCGCATCCCATCGCGTCAGCAAGACGACGGTGTCGCCGTTCACCAGTGGGACCAGGATTCCGGTGTCCTCCCCGGCGATCCAGAACACCGGCATGAAGACCAGCGACGCACCATGTACAGCCCCGACCCGACGGCCATGCGCCGCAGTCGCCGTGACCGCGGTGTAGAGCATGTGCCCCTGAGTGTGCCGGCATCCCTTGGGCATTCCGGTCGTCCCGCCCGTATAGTTCAGCGCGGCAAGACGATCCGGGTCGACCGGTGGAAAGTCGGTAGGCGCGGGCGTCCCGACGATCCGAGCCCAGTCCGTTGACTCCCCGGTCCGCTCGAACGGTGCGGCGGGGCTGTCCGCGAGCAGCATGTCGGAGAGATCTGTTGTCGCGATGACGCGCACCTGCGTGCGATCACGAACCGTCTCGACGAGGGCGGCGAGCGTTGGCTGGGTGATCACCACGCTCACCTCGGCGTCGGCGAGTTCGTGAGCGAGTTCGTGCTCGCGGAGCATCGGATTCACGGGCACATGAACGGCACCGAGTTTCAGTATCGCCATCATCGCGATGTGGAACTGCGGACAGTTGCCCAGGTACAGGCCGACGCTGTCGCCGACGCCAATCCCCTGTGCGCGGAGCCAGCCCGCCACACTGTCGGAAAGTGCGTCGTATTCGGCATAGGTGATCTCGCGGCCATAGAAGGCGATCGCCACTGCAGCTGGGGTCTCACGTGCCCAGTGCCGCAGGTAACCGACGATGCCCTGCGCCTCGACCGAGGATTCGACGGTCCGCGGTACGTCCACGGGCCAGTTCTCCTGCTGGATGCGGCTGACCTCCGCCAACGCGGTCTCGAGCGCGTTGGCGGCGCATGTAGACGGGGAGGTGGTGCTTGACGGCGAGGTAGTCGTCGATGAGGCGTTCACAGTGCTTCTCCTCGGTTCTCGATCATTCGTCCACGCGGGTGGACATCTGCGGTACGGATCTCACGCGGTTGCGGGTAGTCCGAACGTTTCGGTCAGTTGCCTCGCCGTGTCGGCGCCGTCGGTATGGAGGATGCCCGCGATCCCGAGCTTCGCTGCACCGTCGAGGTTCTGTTGGAGGTCGTCGATCATCACCGAATCCTGCGGCGCCACACCGAGCCGTTCGCACGCGATCTCGAAGATCCGACGCGATGGCTTGCGTATACCCACCTCAGCGGAGATGACGACAACATCCGCGAGCTCGCTGAGCTCGAAGCCCGCATAGGTGTCTCGTCCGAACGCGTTGGACACCAGGGCAACTGGAACCGACGCGGCGCGCAGCCGACCCAGCATGGCAATCGTCTCGTCGTCACGCTCGAGTCGATGCTGCATCCTCGCGGAGAGTCCATCGGACGGCACGCTTACGCCGTGTGCCCCGAGTCGGGCGGCGAAACCCTTGTCGAAGGTTTCGGCGTCGATCCGTCCTGCCTCATGATCTGCGAGCAGCGTGCGGGATTGCCCGTCGTGTCCGAGTAGACGCAGCGGCAGCTCACGGTCGCCGATCTCCGCGCCGAAGGCCCGGAAGGCGTCGAGCACGCTGGTGGTCACCACTCCCCCGAAATCGATGAGCACAGCTGATCGCGTAGTGGAACTTGATCGCATAGTTGAACTTGACCTCATATTCAATTTGTAACACACAACACGTTGCAAATGGGAGAGCTGCCCACCTCACAGAGGTGGGCAGTTCTCCCATTGGTCAGCCGGCGTTGGTCACTTCGTGACCGCGACACCAGGAACTGCGTTCGGGTCCTCCCGAACCGATGCGGGATTCGTCTCCCGCAAACGCCATGCCGACGCAAAAGTGATCAATCCCATCACCGCGACGAAGGCTGCGACCAGCGTCGTGGTTCCGGTAGCGGAGATCAGCCAGGTCATGATGAACGGCGTCGATCCGCTGATCAGGATGGCAGCGAGCTGGTAGGCCAGCGAGGCGCCCGAGTAGCGGACGTGCGGCTCGAACAGTTCACCCATGTACGCGGCGATCGGCCCGTAGGTCATCGACTGGAACACGGCAGCCACCGTGACCGCGATCATGAACATCGGCAACGACGCCGTATTGACGAGCATGAAGTACGGGAACGCCCACAGCAGAATCCCCACGCCGCCGATCATGATGAGCGGTCGGCGTCCGACTCTGTCCGACAACGAGCCCGCCCAGATCGTGACCGGAAGCGAGACAAGGCAACTGAGCATGGACCCGATCAGCAATTCGTCTCGATCCATGCCGAGTTCGGCTGTCGCATAACTCAATACGCCCGCAATCGAGATATAGAAGATGGAGTTGGTCGCAGCGAGCAGACCACAGCCCAGCAGGATCGTCCGCCAGTGCTTCTTGACGGCCTCCACCAGCGGCGCCTGTGTGACCTCCTGCCTACCTGCAGAGACTTCCTGTTCCAGCTCCTTGAACTCGTCACTGTCCTCGACGCGCGTCTGGATGAAGTAGACCACCGGGAACAGCACGACGCTGAGCAGGAACGGAATACGCCAACCCCATTCCAGGAACGCCGAATTCGACACCGCGGAACTCGATCCCAAAAAGATCATGTTGCCCAGCAGAACACCGCACGCCACACCCATCTGACCGAAGGTGCCCGCGAAGCCACGCCGCTTGGGACTTGCCGACTCCGTCAGCAACAGCACGATTCCGCCCCATTGGCCGCCACAAGCCAAGCCCTGTAGGAATCGCAATGCGACCAACAGGATCGGTGCCGCGACTCCGATCGTTCCGGCGGTCGGCAGACACCCGATCAGGAACGTCGCCAACCCCATCACGAACAGGCAGACCACCACGACTGGCTTTCGGCCGAACTTGTCACCGTAGTGGCCCGCAATGATCCCGCCGATCGGTCGCGCGACGAAGCCGGCCCAGAAGGTGCTGAACGACAGCAACGTCCCCATCAACGGCGATGAGTCGGGAAAGAAGATGTGCGGGAACACCAGTGCCGCAGCAGTTCCGTAGAGGAAGAAGTCGTACCACTCGATCGAGCTACCGACGAGCCCCGCGGCGAGCAACTTCCGATGCGCTCGCCTTCTTCCCTGCGCGACCTCGTCGCCCTGGGCAACTACTTCTGATGTCATCGATCACTCCTCATTCGGCTTCAGCAGATTGAACTGAATCTGAGTTCATATTCAGAGACGAAGTTAGTGATGTCAATCACTTAAGACAAATTGAAGTGATGTGAATCATCACCCAGCCCGAAAGAGAGCTGGCCTTCAGATCCATAGAGGGGTGCACAACTGAGAGAAGACGTGCAACACTATTCAGAGCACAGTCGTTCACTGAACGGTTGTGACAGCCTCACGAATCATCGCTTCCGAACGGAGCACTGCATGAGTATCCGTCTTCCCGAGGTGATCGGATCGGTCGTCGAAGCAGGCCTCTCGCCGCATCCGGTCGACCGGTACCTCGAACTGCTCGACCCCATGATCACCTGGCGCGATCTGCGCGCAAAGGTTGTCGACGTCACACGTCCGACCTCACGAACCGTCCGCATCACCTTGGCCCCCACCAGGCAGTGGCGCGGCCACCGCGCAGGACAGTTCATCCAGCTCAAGGTGGTTATCGACGGCGTCAGACACGTCCGTTGCTTCTCGCCTGCCAACGCGCAGGGGCACTCCGACGTCATCGAGTTGACCATCACCGCTCACGACGACGGGTTCGTCTCGACGTACCTCCGCGACAATGCGAAAGTCGGCGACGTCTACGGCCTCGAACAAGCCGACGGCGATTTCGTCCTACCGCAGAGTCCGACGGGTCCCGTGGTGTTCGTCAGCGGAGGCAGCGGCGTAACGCCGACGCTGTCGATGCTGAGAACACTTGTAGCCTCAGCGCACGGTGGTCCCGTCACGTTCGTCCATTACGCACGGACGTCCGACGGCGTCGCGTACGCCACAGAACTCAATGCGCTCGCAGCCGCGCACTCGAACGTCGATGTGCGCCTGCGGTACACCCGCGGGTCCCACGGAGATTCCAATGCAGGACACTTCGCACCTGCACATCTCGATGGCATCGCTCTCGACGACGCGGACGTCTTCGTCTGCGGGCCGTCCGCGCTGATGGATGCTGTCATCGACCACCTCACCGACGCCCACCCCACGGCGCGAGTACACAGTGAATCCTTCCGCCCGACTCCGGCGGCGATCATCGATCCCGACGAACCGATCTCCGGCGACGTCGCATTCACGACGTCCGGCAAGGTCGCAGCCAACGACGGCCGCACCATTCTCGATCAGGCGGAATCCGCAGGACTATCTCCCAAGTCGGGCTGCCGAATGGGAATCTGCTTCTCCTGCACCGCAGTAAAGAAATCCGGCTGCACCCGCAACGTGCTGACCGGCGACATCGACAGCGAAGCCGACAAGCAGATTCAGCTCTGTATCAACGCACCTGTCGGCGACGTGGAAATCGAGGTTTAACAATGACTGTCACCACCATCACCCCGTCCGAGCACACCAACGTTCCGCCTGCGCTGCGCGGATCGTCGGACCCCAACACCCTTCATCTGAGCTACGAGCAGGTCGAAGCGCTCGGTCGCGACCTCGACGAGGTGCGCGCGCGCGTCGTCGCCGACCTCGGCACGAAGGACCGCGAATACCTGTACTCGATCATCCGCGCGCAGCGTGGTTTCGAGATCGCTGGCCGCGGGCTGCTGTTCTTCGGTTGGTTCCCCCCTGCCTGGGTCGCCGGTGTCGGCGCACTGAGTGTGTCCAAGATCCTCGACAACATGGAGATCGGGCACAACGTCATGCACGGCCAGTACGACTGGATGCGCGAGGACACCTACAACTCGCGCGAATTCGAGTGGGACACAGTGTGTCCCGCCGACCAGTGGAAGCACAGCCACAACTACATGCACCATACCTTCACCAACATCATCGGTGAGGACCGTGACATCGGCTACGGCATCCTCCGGATGGCCCGCGACCAGAAGTGGAACCCCTACTATCTCGGCAATCTCGGATACGCGACAGCGCTGATGCTGCTGTTCGAGTGGGGTGTGATGCTCCACGACCTCGAGGCCGAGAACATCGTGGCGGGCAAGCGCAAGTGGACCGACATCAAGGGCCTGGTCAAGGGCATGTGGCGTAAGGCGAGCAAGCAGGTCCTCAAGGACTACATCGTCTTCCCCGCGCTGTCGGGTCCGTTCTTCCTCCCGACGCTGCTCGGCAATGCCAGCGCGAACCTGGTGCGCAACATCTGGACGTACTCGATCATCTTCTGCGGCCACTTCCCCACCGGGGCACAGACGTTCAGCGCCGACGAATGCAAGGACGAGACGCGCGGGCAGTGGTATCTGCGACAGATGCTCGGCTCAGCCAACATCACCGGGAGCAGCCTGTTCCACATCATGAGCGGTAACCTCTCGCACCAGATCGAGCACCACCTCTTCCCCGACATCCCCGCGAGCCGCTACCCGACCATCGCCAAGGACGTCCAGGAGATCTGCGAGAAGTACGGCCTGCCGTACAACACCGGCCCTCTGCACCAGCAGTTGGCGTCGACATGGTCGAAGATCGCGAAGCTCTCCCTGCCCAACTTCATGACCTCCGACGACAACGACCTCACCGTCATCGTCGAGCGAGAGAAGTCGGCCGGGGTAGCCTGACGCACATGATCGATCGCTACGAACGCAACAAGGACATCGTCCAGGAGATCGTCGAATCCACCGCAACGCACGTCGGACGGATCGCGACGATCATCACGACTGCGGTCGCCGACGTTGCGCGCGAGGTCGGCGACATCGTCACCGACGGCTTCGAGATGCGTGATGCGGCTCGAAAGGCCAAGGCCGACGACCATCGTGAGGTCGTCGACGCAGAGTTGGTCGACGCGATCGACGATGCCGACGCCACCGAGACGGCGATCCGTGCCATCGAGACCGACCGCAGGGATGCGCCCGAGGAGCACGACCGCGCATAGTTCGTCGCACATTCACGGCGGGGCCTGATCCGATCAGGCCCCGCTGTTGTGCATTCGGAGCCATCTCCGCTGGTCGGCGGGGTTCCGATCATCGTGACGCCAAGGTTGGCGGCAGCAATCGGCCGCGCCGTAATGTTGTGGTGTTTCGCTAGCCTCGTCTGCCTTGGAGTCCCGTGTCCGCACCAGCCATCCTCACCTTCCCCAACCCGGTCAACGAGTATGCCGCCCGGTCGACGGCGGGTCTGGTCGTCATCCTGGCAATCGTTGCCAACGTGGTGAATCACCCCATCGTCTACGCGTTGCTGGCTCTCGGATTCCTGCTGCGCGTGATGGCAGGCCCCAAGCTGTCGCCATTCGGCCAGCTCTCCGTCCGGGTCATCGCGCCCAAGATCTGGCGCAAGAGCAAGCTCGTCCCCGGACCGCCCAAGCGCTTCGCGCAAGCGATCGGACTCGCCTTCTCCACCACCGCGCTGGTTCTGAGCCTGCTCGGCTACGGGCTGGCAGCACAGATCGTCGTCGGCCTGCTGATTGTCGCGGCGGTGCTGGAATCGGTATTCGGATTCTGCCTCGGCTGCGTGATCTTCGGGTTCCTGCAGCAGCGCGGCGTGATCCCCGAAGACGTGTGCGAGGCCTGCAACAACATCTGGCTGCGCAACCCGGAGCAGGCGCCGGCCGATACTCACTGAGTTACCCCGACGCCGATGTAACACTGGCACGGTGGAACAGCCCGGATACGACGCACTGGCGCAGCTCTACGCCGACTCCTTTCCAGCGCCGTACCAGTGTGCCGTCGAACGACGCGCCGTCGAGGCATTTGTCGACGAGGTGCGCGAGCATGATCCGTCCGCGACCGTCTTCGACGTCGGGAGTGGAATCGGCCATGTGACAGCCGATCTCGTCCGATGGGGTGTACGGACGGTCGGCCTCGAACCCAGCAACGGGATGCGCAGCATCGCGATGCGTACACATCCCGAATGTCATTTCATCGACGACGATGCTCTCCTCGCGCGAGCGGCGGCGGACATCGAATGCGGCGCAATCCTGGCTCGGTTCAGTCTGATTCACGTGCCCCCAGAAGAACTGCCCGATGTTCTGGCGGCCTGGGCAACTCGGTTGGCCGGCGGAGCACCGGTGCTGATCGGCGCGCAGGCGTCGCGGAGTGCCGACACCATCGCGTTCGATCACCGAGTCGCGCCCGCGTGGCGCTGGCATCCAGATGCGCTCGCGCGCCTGCTCTTCGAGGCGGGCTTCGACGAAGCGTGGCGGATGATCGCGCAGGCCGACGGCACCCATCGTTTCGCCGAGCTACACCTGATGGCGCGGCGTCGATGAAGGTCGTGTTGTGACAGGACTTTTCGCGGCCCAACCAGTGAGGGCCTAGTCCAGCAAGCCCAGGGCAATGCCATCGAGGATGTCGTGCTCGCTGACGACGAGTTCGGAGATGCCTGCGCGTTCGGACAGGACCCGAGCGAGCTCGAGCGTCACCAGCGCCCCACCGCCGATCACATCGACGCGACCGGGATGCATCGGTCCGAGCGCTGCGCGGGCGTCGCGTGTCATCGCGACGAGGTCGTGACAGACGCGGTCGAGGTCGTTGATTCCGATGCGCGACAAGTGGATTGCGTCGGAGTCGTAGACGTCCATCCCCGCATTCACGGCCGCGATGGTGGTGAGTGTTCCCGCCACCCCGACCCAGGTGTGTGCACCCTCGACCGGCACGGCGTCGAATGCGACGGCGAGTCTGTCGTGAATGAACTGCGTGGCGTCGCGAACCTCGTCTGCGGTGGGCGGGTCGGAGTGCAGAGCGCGCTCGGTGGTGCGCACGCATCCGACATCGGCAGAGTACGCAGCCGACACCCCCTCCGCACCGCCGAGCACGACTTCGGTCGAGCCGCCGCCGAGATCGGTCACCACGAACGGCCCTTCGGCAGGATCGAGTTCGCCGACGGCACCGCGGAACGACAGCCGCGCCTCCTCGTCACCGGTGATCACCTCCGCCTGCGCACCCTCGACGACGCAACCGAGCAGCTCCGCGGTCATCGCGAAGAAGACGTCGCGGTTGCGCGCGTCGCGGGTTGCCGAAGTGGCGACCATACGAACGCGTTCGACGCCGAGCGAGCGCATCACGTCGACGTAGTCGGAGAGCGCTACGCGAGTTCTCTCGATCGCCTCGTCGGCGAACTGTTTCGTGGCGTCGACCCCCTGCCCGAGGCGCACAACCCGCATCTCGCGGTGCAGATCGCGCAGGCCACCGAGAGGTGGCGCGGCCTCTTGGGCGACGAGAAGTCGGATGGAGTTGGTGCCGCAGTCGACGGCGGCGACCACGGTCACTGGTCGGACTCCGCGTCGTCTGTGGTTGCGGGGATTTCGGGCCAGTCGGCCGGAATCGCCGTGCCGCGCATGCCATTTGCGGCGGCGAGCGCCACGGCCTCGTCGCCGAGGGGATTGACACCGGGCCCCTTGGCGAGCGAGTGGGCGATCAGGACATGCAGGCACTTGACCCGATCCGGCATGCCGCCGCCGGAGAAGTCGGTGCCGAGCGATTCGATGGCGTCGCGTTCGGCGAGGAACGACTCGTGTGCGCGACGGTAGGCGGCGGCGAGATCGTCGTCGACGGCCAGGCGTGCGGTCATCTCCTTCATCACACCTGCCGACTCGAGTCGACTCGCCTCCGCGGTCAAGCGGGGATCGGTGAGGTAGTAGAGCGTCGGAAATGGCGTGCCGTCGGGCAGCCGCGGGGCGGTCTTGACGACGGCGGGCACACCGTCTGGAGTGCGATAACTGACCTCGATCACGCCGCGGGGCTCACGACCGAGTTGTGTGGCGATGGTGGCGAGGTCGTCGTCGCTCACCTGCTGGCCGGCAGAGTGGTTGCCGTCGGATGTACTCACGCTTCTTTGCTACCAGTTCGGTGTGGCGAACTCAGTGCGACCCCGGGGCGTCGGCTCCGGGCGGGGTCGATACGGACTGCCACAAATTGCCGTACCAGGGGTTGGCTTCGTGTGCCGCTTCGCGCTGACGCTCAGCGCTTCGGGCAGCCTCGTCGGGATAGAGCATGACGAACGGCGTCTCGCCCGGCTTGACCAGCTTGAGTCGTTCTCGTGCCTTGGCCTCGATGTAGGCGGGGTCGTTCTGCTCGTTGACCTTTTGCTGGTAGTCGGCGACCTGGTCGCGCAACTGCGCGTTGGACTCCTCGAGTTGGGAGAACTCGGAGTGCTGCGAAAAGTAGGTGCGCAGCGGCATCGCCAACGTGAGCGCGACGATCCCGACCACCAACGACAACACCACGGCACGCTTCGCGTCGATGTGGTGGAGTCGCTGCGCAATCCGTTCGGTGAAACCCGCCCGTCGTCGACGCTGTGCCCGCAGCTGCTCGCGTTCACGCCGAACGTCGGAGAATCCGTCGCCCGCGTCGCTCTCGATGTCGGGGAGATCGTCAGAGTGTTCGTCGGCGACCTCGGCCTCGAAATCGATGACCGCGTCGTCGTAGATCTCCTGTTCGCCGGTCTCGATGACCGAGACCGGCGAACGGCGAGACGTCGATCGCTCACGCCGGGGCGTCTTGCGGGCACGCTCCCGGGAGCGGGGGTCGCTCGTCGACGCACGCGTGCGTCGACGTCCTGAGCCCTGTGCCATGGGCTCTAGCTAATCACGAACCGTACGTATATCGGGGGAAGGCGAGGTCTCCCGCGTAGCGTGCCGCGTCGCCGAGGCCCTCCTCGATACGGAGCAACTGGTTGTACTTGGCGACACGCTCGCTACGCGCGGGTGCGCCGGACTTGATCTGACCGCAGCCGCATGCGACGGCGAGGTCGGCGATCGTGGTGTCCTCGGTCTCGCCCGAACGGTGGCTCATCATCGTCTTGTAGCCGTTGTTGTGGGCGAGCGTGACGGCGTCGAGGGTCTCGGTGAGCGTTCCGATCTGATTGACCTTGACCAGCAACGCATTTGCCGCACCCTTGGAGATGCCCTCTTCAAGACGCTCGGGGTTGGTGACGAACAGGTCGTCGCCGACGAGCTGTACCTTGTCGCCGAGCGCGTCGGTCAGCTTGACCCAGCCGTCCCAGTCGTCCTCGGACAGGCCGTCCTCGATCGACACGATCGGGAACTCGTCGACGAGCTTCTCGTAGTAGCTGATCATCTCGTCGCTGGAGAGCTTCTTACCCTCGAGGTTGTACACGCCGTCGCTGTAGAACTCGGTCGCCGCGGCGTCGAGAGCGATCGCGATGTCGCGGCCGAACTTGTAGCCAGCAGCCTCGACGGCTTCACCGATGACAGCGATGGCAGACGCGGTGTCGGGTAGGTCGGGGGCGAAGCCACCCTCGTCGCCGAGCGCCGTGTTCAGGCCGCGCTTGTGCAGCACCGACTTGAGCGAGTGGTAGACCTCAGCACCCCAGCGCAGCGCCTCCTTGAAGGTCGGCGCGCCGATCGGAGCGATCATGAACTCCTGGAAGTCGATGCCGTTGTCGGCGTGCTCGCCGCCGTTGATGATGTTCATCATCGGGACCGGGAGGATGTGGGCGTTGGGGCCGCCGATGTAGCGGAACAGCGGCAGTCCTGCCGACTCTGCGGCACCCTTGGCCACCGCAAGCGACACGCCGAGAATGGCGTTGGCGCCGAGCCTGCTCTTGTCGGGAGTGCCGTCGGCGTCGATGAGGGCCTGGTCGACGAGCCGCTGCTCTTCGGCCTCGATACCGATGACCGCGGGTGCGAGTTCGCTCAACACGCCCTCGACAGCCTTGGTGACGCCCTTTCCGCCGTAACGCTTGCCGCCGTCACGCAGTTCGACGGCCTCGTGCTCACCCGTCGACGCGCCGGATGGCACAGCGGCACGGGTGAACGTGCCGTCGTCGAGGACGACCTCGACCTCGACAGTCGGGTTGCCTCGCGAGTCCAGAATTTCGCGTGCACCAACCTGTTCGATGATTGCCACGGTGTTGCCCCTATCGGTGAACATGTCGGCGCCTCGCGCAGCCGACGGGTACGGGATCAAAGCCTAGTCGGTGAAGTCAACAGTCACGCATCAAGCGCGCAAGGCGGGGGTCTCGAGGTCGGTGCGGCGTTCAGTAGCGGACGTTGATCGAGTACGCGTTGGCGTGATCGCGCACGTCGATGACGTACGCCATCGAATTGTTGTAGACCTTGACCGCCTTCTCCCAACCCTGCGGTGTGGTCATGTCGCCGCCCGCTGACACGCAGAGGTAGCGGGCCGCTGACAGCGCGGCGTCGTCGATGTTGTCCGGATCGGCCTTGCCGTCACCGTTGGCGTCGACGCCGTAGCGTCGCCATGTCTCGGGGATGAACTGGAACGGCCCCATCGCGCGGTCGTGGGTGGCGTCGCCGTCGAGCTTCCCGCCGTCGGTGTCGGGGATCTCCATGTTTCCGCGCGTCCCGTCGAGCGGCACGCCCCGGATCGGTGGGCGGACATCGCCGTTCGGCGCGATCTCGGAGCCTCGGTACCGACCGTGTTTGCTCTCGACGCCCCCGATGCCTGCGAGCGTTGTCCACCCGATCCCGCACTCGGGGTGTTGCTGCCTTTGGATTTCGGCGGCGTTGCCGTAGGACTCCAGCGCGACGAACGGGATACCCGTGGCGTCGGAGATCGGCTTGGCCCAGTCGCGTAGCTGCTCGGCAGTGCGTCCGGGTGCGTTGATGTCGACGAAAGGTACCGGCGTCCCGAGGCCGGGCGGGATGCCGTCGGGAATGTCGGGACGCTTCAGGGAGGGCAGGTCAAGGCACGCCGACGTCAGAATTGCGACGCAGCTGAGAGCGGATATCGAGGCGAGTGCCCGTCGAAGGGTGGTCATCGATTCACCATCGTGCCATTGGTCCCTTGGTGATCTCGCATCGCGCAGCGTAGCCTTAGCTCGCTTACCGTAAGTAAGGCTGTGCTGACCAGCCACAACACAGCAAATCGGACAAACCGGAGAGATACGTGTTCGCGACCCTCATCATCGGCCTCCGCGAGGGGCTCGAGGCGGCGCTCATCGTGGGCATCATCGCGGCCTTCCTCCGACGCCAGGGCCGCACCGACGCTCTGCGCTGGATGTGGGTCGGGGTCGGCGTCGCCGTCGCCATCTGCGTCGCTGTTGCCATTGGACTCGAGGTGCTGTCGCGCGACCTGCCGCAGCGCCAGCAAGAAGGCCTCGAAACCGTCATCGGCGTCATCGCCGTCGCGATGGTCACGTACATGATTGTGTGGATGCGTCAGCACGCACGCGATCTCAAGGGCGACCTGGAGGCCGCGGCCACCGACGCGGTCAACGAGGGTTCGGCGATCGCGTTCGTGATGATGGCATTCCTCGCGGTGCTCCGCGAGGGACTCGAAACGTCGGTTTTCCTCGTCGCGGCTTTCAACGCCAGCAACAACGCCGTGCCGTCGGCATTGGGCGCGATCCTCGGAATCGGCATAGCCGTGCTCCTGGGCTACGGCATCTATCGCGGTGGCGTCCACATCAACCTCGCCCGCTTCTTCAAGGTCACCGGCCTGCTGCTCGCCCTGGTCGCCGCAGGACTCGTGATGACCGCCTTCCGCACCGCGCACGAGGCGGGCTGGCTCAATGTCGGCCAGCAACAGGTCGTCGACCTGACCTGGCTGGTCCAACCCGGCTCCATCCAATCCTCGCTGCTGACCGGCGTTCTCGGGATTCAGCCGAAGCCTGTGCTCATCGAGGTCGTCGGCTGGGCGGTGTATCTGCTCATCGTCGGCACCATCGTGCTCTGGCCCGCGGGCAAGGCATTCCCCCGACGCGCCGCAGGGCTGGCGTGCGGCGCTCTCGCCGGAGTGCTCGCGATCGCGGCCGTCGTCGTCTTCTCCACGGCACCGGCAGAACCTGACGCGCCGTCGGACACGATGCGCGCCAGCGTCTCCGGCACGCCGTCGACGTCCGGTGTGCTGACGGGCAAGACCATTCGGGTCCCCGACCCCGTCGCAGTACACGTCGAGTCCGCCGACGCCACGCAGGCATCGGGCACACTCACCTCAGGATCTGTGTCGACGCCGCTGCCCAAGCTCACTCCCACCGACGACGCGCAGATCGGCTCGACGAGCTACCCGACCTATCAGCAGCTTGCCTCGCCGAACCTCGATATCGCCTCGCTGGTTCCCGACGCTCCCGCGCGCGTCACGCCCGCACAGGTCGCCGCGGGCAACAACGGACGCCTGCCGGTCGGCCTGAACACGCAGACGTTCGGAGCCGACGCACCGGTGATCTACACGGTCACCGCAACGGTGACGACCAGCGTCGACCCGACGTTCCACTCGCCGGTCGCCGCGGATGTCCACTACGTCGTAACCGCGACGGCCACACCCGATTCTGGAGCGGCCGTGGTGCTCGGGAAGGTCGCGACCTTCGACGCCGAGCACACCGCTGATGCCGCCGAACTCGGTGCGCTGCAACACGCCATCGACCAACGGTCGGCACATCACACCCGGTCCGTCGTCGTGCCCCTGTGGCTTGCGGGCGGCGCGGTCGTCGCCGCGATTCTGGCCGGAGTGCTGCTGGTACGACGCAGGCGTCCGACGCCGCCACCTGAACATGAGGATTTGCAGACAGGGACCCTGACAGGCCCCGCTCACACAAAGGAGAAAACCACATGAGGGTGCGACCACTGGTGGCCGTCGGCGCGGCAGCCGTCGCCGTCGTCGGGATCGCGGGCTGTTCGGACAGCTCCGACTCGTCGAACTCGTCGTCGGATGTGAAGACCGTCAAGGTCGAGATCACCGATCAGGGCTGCAAGGCCACCCCGGACAAGGTCGACGCGGGGCCGATCACCTTCGAGATCACCAACACGAATGCGGCGGCGGTCAGCGAGGTCGAGCTGATCAAGGACAACCGCATTCTCGCCGAGCGGGAGAACATTGCTCCCGGTATGGCGTCGGTGTCGTTCTCCCACAAGCTCGATGGCGGCACATACGAGCTGTACTGCCCCGGCGCCACCAACGAAAAGACTCAGTTCACGGTCACCGGCAAGGCAACGGAGGCAACCGGAACCGTCGCGGACAAGCTGAAGACCGCGTCCGCCGACTACAAGGCCTACGTGATCACTCAGGTCAACAGCCTCGTCGAGAACACCAGGACGCTGACCGACGCCGTGAAGGCCAACAACCTCGAGGCCGCACGGGAGGCGTATCCCAAGGCCCGCCCGTACTACGAGCGCATCGAGCCCATCGCCGGCGCATTCTGCACCGACGGTTCGACGGACTGCTCCGACAACGCTTCTGTCAGCCTCGATTTCGCGATCGACGCCCGTCCGGACGCAGTCAGCCCCGGCGACAAGTGGGAGGGCTTCCACGTCCTGGAGAAGGCGATCTACCAGGACAAGAACCTCGCGAACATGGGCCCTGTCGCAGCGGAACTGCAGAAGAACGTCGAACTACTCCAGAGCGTCGTCAACAAGCCGGAATTCACCTTCGCTCCCGCTGAAATCGTCAACGGCGCAGGCGATCTGCTCGACGAGGTCTCGACGACCAAGCTCACCGGTGAGGAAGAGGCGTACTCGCACATCGACATCCTCGACATGCAGGCGAACATCGAGGGCTCCGAGCAGGCCTTCGCCATGGTCAAGCCTGCGCTGAAGGAGATCGATCCGCAGCTCACGCAGACCATCACCGACGCGTTCGCGAGGGTCGACTCACTCATCGACACCTTCCGCGACCCCAACGAGCCCGGCGGCTTCAAGAACTTCACCCAGGTGACCGCCGAGCAGAAGCGCGAGATGGCAGCGGCCATCGTCGCCGTCAAGGATCCGCTGGCGCAGGCCGGCGGAAAGATCGCCGCAGCGAGCTGATGTGATGTCCGCCGACGACAACAATTCGACGCAGCAACCGGATGACGCCAGCCCATCCGACCAGACCGCCGAGACGTCCAGCAGTGGACGTGGACCGCGCTTGGGACGTAGGGGATTTCTTGGTGCCGCCGGGCTCGCCGGAGTTGTCGTCGGCGGCGCTGCGGGCGGCGCCATCGGCTATGCCGCCGCACCGAAACCGACCGACACCGCGTCGGAGGCCGTCGAATTCTACGGCGAGCACCAAGCCGGAATCATTACACCCCAACAGAATTCGCTCGTGTTCGCCGCATTCGACGTTGCCGACTCGGTGACAACGCAGCAACTCGAGGTGATGCTCGCACGGTGGGCCGCCGCTTCCAGCCTGCTCACGCAGGGCAAGCCCGTCGGACCGGTGGAGACTCGTCCGGGCTCGCCTCCCGCGGATACCGGGGAGGCATTCGACCTCGGGCCGAACAAACTCACGATCACCGTCGGCTTCGGCCCGAGCCTGTTCGACGACCGATTCGGCCTGCGCGACAAGATGCCCGCCGCGCTGAAACCGTTGGGACAGTTGGCAGTCGACACGACGATCGATCCGTCGATCAGCGGCGGCGACATCTGCGTGCAAGCCTGCTCCGAAGACCCACAGGTCGCCTTTCACGCCGTCCGCAACCTTGCCCGCATCGGCCGCAGCGTTGTCACGCTGCGCTGGCTCCAGGAGGGTTTCGGCCGCGCGTCTGCCACGTCGACGTCGCAGGTGACACCACGAAATCTGTTGGGTTTCAAGGACGGAACGGCCAACATCAAGGCCGAGGACCCGAGCGTCGCCAAAGAATGGGTCTGGGTCGGCGACGAGACGGATCAGCCGTGGATGAAGGGCGGCTCGTATCTGGTGTCGCGCAAGATCCGCATGCACATCGAGGCGTGGGACTCCGACGACATCGGCAACCAGGAGTTGATCTTCGGGCGCACCAAGGACGTCGGCGCTCCCCTGTCGGGCGGCAGTGAGTTCACCACGATCGACTTCCACAAACGACTCGACACCGGCAAGTACGCGGTCGACCGGTTCTCGCACGTGCGACTCGCACACCCCGATAACAACGGTGGCGCGCAGATCCTGCGTCGGGGATACAACTACACTGACGGAATCGACACGCGCACAGGAACTCTCGCCGCCGGACTGTTCTTCATCGCGTACCAGAAGAACGCGCACGAGCAGTTCGTCCGCATCCAGAACAACCTCGCCCAGGACGGGCTCAACGAGTACATCGCACCCATCTCGAGCTCACTGTTCGCCATCCCACCGGGACTGTCGAAGATCGGCGACTGGTACGGCAAAAAGCTCTTCGGGTACACGGACTAGCGCGGCGGCGTCGGGGCGGCGGCGTCGGGGCGGACCGCCCCCACCCGCGCAGAAAGTAGG
>NZ_BAFC01000117.1 GCF_000248055.1 Gordonia sputi NBRC 100414
CCCCTATTCGCGCAGGTCGCAGCGCGAAGGGTGACCGATCGGAACTATTGGGATTCCGATTTCGACGTTGATGTACTTGCGCGCCGGCTGTATCTGAGCAGGCGTCAGCTCTACCGGTACCTCACGCCGTCGGGACAATCTCCCGCGGAGATGATCGTCGAACGTCGACTCGAGTGTGCGCGAGAGCTGTTGAGCGGCGAGGCCGACATCAGCATCGCCCGCCTTGCGCAATTCTCCGGCTTTCCGTCGGCCAACGCGCTGCGCAACAGGTTTCGGTCCCGATACGGCGTCACGCCGCAGGAGTTCCGACGTCGTCTGCAGGCGAACGACGACATCGCGGGCCTCATTCGCGACGATGGTGGCGTGAGTGGCTGAGGCTACGTCGACGCGACTCGACGACAGGGCGGTCGAGGCGTGGAAACATGAACTGAAGGCCGCGCGCCCTGATAGCTCGATGCTGATGCGCGGGGAGTCGGGAATCGCGGCCTATTCGGCCGGGTTCGGAAGGGTCACCGTCTCGGAGCCGGCCTCGTTCGTCGCGTCGGTGTTCTACCGGCCGTTGTCGGTAGTGCACGCGCTCTGCGCATTGTCGACGCCACGGCACACGGAACGTACAGCTGACGACGTAGCGGCGCAGGAGGGGCCGCCGCTGGTGATTGCCGCGGTACATCGCCTGGCGGGAACACTGCGCCTTCGCCAGTTCGGGAGGACGAAACGCTACCTCTCGAACCAACTGGCACTGATCACGACGGCCAGCCCGTTCGTGGGCGAGTTCGACGCTGTGTGCGAATCGGCGATGCTGATGATCCCGGCTCACAAGATCGACGACGGCCTCACGTCCGCGCGCAGCGGCATGTTGCCGACGATCGAGGAGACGACGTTGGGTCTGGCGACGGCGGGATTTGTGCGAGCGTTTGCCGTCGACGCCGCGGTGCGCAATCGGCCCGTGTCCGAAGAGGACGAGCTCGCCGCGATCAGCTTGATTCGTAGCACCATCGGCTACGTCGGCGCTCACCGCGTCGACAACACACGACTGGTCATCGCTGCCGCACGGGAGGCAACCGAGCGGCACTTCGCCGATCCGGAGTTCACCGCAGACGTGATGGCCGAACTACTGGGGATCGGTCGGCGACAGCTCTACCGACATTTCGTCGATTCGGAACAGTCGCCTGCAGAGCTCATCGTGGCACGACGGGTCGCCTACGTCCGTGAACTGCTCGACCAACACGATTCGTCGGCGCTCGACGTCGTTGCCGCGAAATCGGGCTTCACGTCAGCAGCATTGCTGCGCAAGCATTTTCGTGACGAGTTCAAGATGACTCCCAACGAGTATCGCGCCGCGGTGACCAGGGCGCGACCACAAGCCGACCGCGGCACGGCGCCGTCGACGTGACAGGGTCCCCGCGATGTGAGTTACTCGAAGCATGACCGATTCCACGGCCGTCGACCCCATTCGTGCTCGAGTCCACGAGCTGATGCCGCAGGCCCGCAGCGACCTCGCCGAGATGGTTGCCTTCAAATCCGTCTACGATCCCGCGGGCGAGCCGCCGCCCGACTGCGACGCGATGGTCGAGTGGCTGATCGCGACGTTCACCGAGGTCGGGGTGCGCGACGTCGAAGCGCATGTGACCGCCGACGGAAGCACGGCCGTGACCGGGCACATCCCGGGTCCGGCAGGCGCCCCGACCGTGCTGCTCTACTTTCACCACGACGTGCAACCGCCGATGGATCCCGACGCGTGGAAGTCTCCCGCATGGGAACTCACCGAACGCGACGGCCGCTGGTACGGGCGCGGTGCAGCAGATTGCAAGGGCAACATCGCCGTCCACCTCACCGCGCTGCGCGCTCTCGCGGGCGAGGCGGGAGTGAACATCAAGATCATCGGCGAAGGGTCGGAAGAGCAGGGCTCGGGAGGCATCGAGGACTTTGTGCCGAAACATCCCGAATTGCTCGACGCCGACGCCATTCTCATCTGCGACTCCGGCAACTGTACTGTGGGACAACCGACCTTGACGACGAGTCTTCGTGGTGTCGCCAATGTGGTCGTGAGCGTCGAAACACTGGAATCCGCAATGCATTCGGGCATGTTCGGTGGTGCGGCTCCCGACGCATTGGCGGCGTTGATCTCGATGCTCGCGAGCCTGCGTGACGAGCACGGCAACACCACTGTTCGCGGGCTGGATGCCACACAGGAATTCGACGGCATCGACTACCCCGCGGAGAACTTCCGGCGCGACGCCACTGTGCTCGACGGCGTGGATGTCGTTGGCTCCGGCCGTATTTCGGACATGGTGTGGGCTCGCCCGGCCGCAACGGTGCTCGGTATCGACTGTTCGCCGGTCGTCGGGTCGTCGGCTGCGGTGACCCCGCGTGCACGTGCACGCATCAACCTGCGGGTGCCGCCCGGCATGGACGCGAAGGTCGCTCAGGACGCGCTGATCGCGCATCTCGAAGAGGTCGCGCCCTGGCATGTGAAGATGTCGATCGAGCGCGAGGCCGTCGGGGCGCCGTTCTCCGGATCGACCGAGGGGCCTGCTTTCGACGCGTTGGTCGACGCGATGAGTTCCGCCTACGGGCGCGACGTGGTGATGCAGGGGCAAGGTGGATCGATTCCGCTGTGTACCGTGCTGCAGCAGACCTTTCCCGACGCCGAGATCATGCTGCTCGGCGTCGAAGAGCCGTCGTGTCTGATCCACGCGCCCAACGAGAGCGTCGACCCGTCGGAGATCGAGAATCTCGCCATCGCCGAGGCATTGTTCCTGCGCGACTACGTGCGGCCCGAGTAGTCGACTATTACTCGTTCTCTCCGCTGAAGCGTTGCAGCAGTAAGCCTTTCAATTCGGGGCGACTCGCGGCGACGAGGGTGAACGTCGCCTCGCGGGAGAGGCGGTCGGCGTCGCTTCCGACGACCAGCGCGCGGCCGCCGTCTGCCGCCACCAGCGCCGCGGCGGCGTCGACGGCCAGCTGTGCCCCGTCGGCGCGCGCGGCGAGCAGTGCGTCGGCGTCGGCGAGTGAGGTGTCGAGACGGGTGCGGATCTCGCTGCCGCGCTCGCGGAGTCGTCGCGCCTGCGCGGTTGCGCCGCCACGGTCGAGCAGCGCTGTGCAGCGGCGGAGGATGCCGAACGGCAGCGCGCCGTTGAGTCGGATGCCGATGTTCTGGGTGGCGAAGAAGTCGTCGAGCGCGACCCTGCTGACCACAAGGGCGTCGGGAACAGGGAGCGAATCCACGCGCAGGCTGACGGTGTGCGATGCGTTGCCCGCGGTGAGTCGCATCGGCGAGACCGTGATGGCTGCCGACATCGGGTGTGTGGGAACGATTGCGGCGATGTCGTCGGAGTCGACGTCGCGCGCCGAGATCTGCAGCAGGTCGATGTGGCCCCACCCGCTGACGAACGGCGCGTATCCCGAGAAGACCCAGCCGCCGTCGGTCCGCGACGCACTCATCCGTGGGGGTGTCGGAACGGCGCCCGCGTAGGCGACGCCTGCGCGGGCGCGGCCGGTCACGGCGTCGTCGAGGAGTTCGTCGCGCAGGGCGTCGTTGGTGGTGCCTGCCAGCGAGATGACGACACCGTGATGCTGTAGCCAGGTGAAGGCCGTGGAGAGACAGCCGCTGGTGAGGACCTCGATGATCTCGATGACCTGGGTGAGTTCGAGCCCCGGCCCGCCTACTGCTTGCGGTGCTGCGATGCCGTACAGCCCGGCGTCGGCGAGTGCCGTCCAGTGGGTGGCGGGGACCTCACCGGTGCGGTCGACTTCTGCGGCGTCGGGAAAGAGGAGGTCGTCGGCGATGCGGTACGCGGCGGCGATGAGTGCGGTGGGGCTTGGCGCGGTGTCCACGCGTTCAGGGTAATCGGCCCGGCGGTGAACTCGAGCCGAGTCCACCGCCTGGCCGGTCGATCACACGGTGCAGAGCGGCGAGTAGTCCGAGCGGCCACCCGTGATGGGGGAGATCAGGAAGGTGCACGAGTTGAAGCCCAGCGACTCCGTCTTGAGCCGCAGCATGTGAAGCTCCTCGTTGCTCACGACCTTTTGTCGGCTCAGCACGAAACCCGACAGCCGGTACGGGTCACCGACGATGGCGTACTCATACGGGCCCTTCGGATTCTTGCCATCTGCGACCCACGCGATCACGTAATTGGGGAACGAGCCGGTGTTGATCGTGTTGGGGATTCCCGGAAAGGACACCGCCAGCGCGGCATTGCTCTTCTTCGGGTCGACGACTGTCGCTTTTCCCTTGATGCCGTCGGGTTGCCCGGTGAAGCTGGTGCATTTGTTGTCGACGCCGACCGTCGTCGGATTGATCAGTGTGTACGTGGCGTTGGTGTCCTTGGCGCAGCGGACTCCGTAGAACGCCGGGATGGTTGCCTGCTGCCACCAGGTGCCGAGGTAGCGCTCGACGTCGAGATTCTTGACCGGCTGGAGCGTGGTGTCGGCGCGAGCGGGCGCGGGTATCGACAGCAGCGCTGTCATGGCGGCGAGCAGTGCTGTGGCGAGTACGACGAGAATCCGGACGGGACGCTGCGTGTGCATCGGACGACTCCTGGGGTCGGGTGGTGTTCTGGGAACGTTGCAGGATTCGACACCGACGACACGGTGGATGGGTTCGCGCGCCGCATTTGTCACGCAAGAAGCCGGGTCTGTCATACGAGGAGCCGGCGGCCGGTCAGCGCTCTCCCGTTTTCAGTCATTTTCTTGCCGACCGTCGACGCCGACCTGGGCTTTTCCTGGTCGGCACCGCGCAGAATGACCGAAAACGGGAATGACTGACAACGGGAATGAATGAAACGGGCGAGCCCTTGTCCAGGGCTCGCCCGCTTTCTGGTGTGAACTGGCAGGTCAGGAGATCAGCGTCAGACGACGTCGGGTTCCCAGGTGGACACGGCCCAGATGACAACGATGTCGAGGACGATGATCAGGATCGCCCACCACGGGTTGTAGGGCAGCCAGAGGAACTGCGCGATGATCGAGAGGGACGCGATGATGATCGCCGAGACCCGCGCCCATCCGGATCCGACCGCCAGGCCGCCCGCGACGATGATCGCGATGATGCCGATGATCAGATGAATCCAGCCCCACGTGGTGAGGTTGAATTTGTAGATGTAGTCGGGAGTGGCGACATAGAGGTTGTCGCCTGCGATCGCGGAGATTCCGGCGAATACTCCGACGATGCCTGCCACGAACAGAAGTGCAGCGGCCACGACGGTGATTCCGAATGCGGTGCCTTGTTTCGCCTCATACTTCTCGAACTCACTACTCATGTGCCCGTACCTTTCGCATTGTCGATTCTGATGAATTGGTCGCGCTGGTCGAGAGGTGATTGTCTGGTGTGGACACTAGTGACCACAGGGACAGATGTGTCCTTTTTGTGTGGTAGTGATGCCAAACCTTGTCTCAGAATGCGTTGTTCTGAGTCCTTGGGTGACCATGCGAGGTCGGATTGTGCTCCGTGCTTCGCGTTGTCCGCGTCTGGATTCGCGCCGCGCGGCCGCCTGTTCGTGCTGGCTGCAATCGGCACTCTGACCAGGCGATTTAGTAGCTGGGCGGTCGCGGGGGTAAGCTATCGCAGGTTGCACACGGGGTGTGGCGCAGCTTGGTAGCGCGCTTCGTTCGGGACGAAGAGGTCGTGGGTTCGAATCCCGCCACCCCGACAACGGATCTGGTTGAACCGGATCCGACAAAGCTTCTTGTGGTTGAGAAGTAGTAGCAGGCCCTGACCCGGAGTGATCCAGGTCAGGGCCTCCTCGTTTCTGGGGCTATCCCGTGTTCCTGTTGGGACGTCCGTATCGAGCCGCCTGTCCGTATCGAGCCGTCAGCTCGTCTCGGAGGCCAGCTGCGGCAGCGAGTGGTCTTCGTCGAACTCGGCGTCGCCGTGCGAGACCGGTGTGAGGGTCAGCAGGCTGGCCTCTGGGCGGCAGCAGAACCGCGCGGGCGCCCACGGCGAGGTGCCGAGTCCGGCACTGACGTGCAACTTCATCGACGTGCCCCAATTCGACGGTCCCTTGACGCGGGAACGGTCGAGGTGGCAGTTGGTGACGATCGCCCCGATGCCGGGCAGGCAGAGCTGTCCGCCGTGCGTGTGGCCCGCCATCACGAGGTCGTAGCCGTCGTCGGCGAAGCGGTCGAGGACGCGTGGCTCGGGCGAGTGCGTCAATCCCAGGCGCAGATGCGCGAGCGGGTTGGGCCGGCCTGCGATCGTGTCGTAGCGGTCGCGCTCGATGTGCGGGTCGTCGACGCCCGATGCGACGACGCGGACACCGGACACCTCGAGCTCACGCACGGAGTGCGTCGCGTCGAGCCAGCCACGCTCGATGAACGCCGCACGCAGATCCTGCCAGGGCAGCGGGGTGCCGTGGGTGCGCTCGTGATCGGTTTTGAAGTACTTGAGCGGGTTCTTGGGGCTCGGCCCGAAGTAGTCGTTGGAACCGAACACGAAAAGCCCTGGGCGCGAGAGCAATCCGCCGAGCGACTGAATCACGGCAGGTACCGCGCCGGGGTGGGCGAGGTTGTCGCCGGTGTTGACGACGAGGTCGGGTTCGAACGACTCGAGTTCAGATACCCACGCCTGCTTGAGACGTTGGTTCGGCATCATGTGGAGATCGCTGATGTGCAGGACGCGCAGTGGCGCGGCGCCCGGTTCGAGGACCGACATGGTGGCGTGCCGCAACGTGAAGGCGTTGCGCTCGATCACTGTCGAATAGAAGAGCCCGCCCGCGGCGAGGCCCGCCGCCGCGCCGAGGGCACGCGCGGTGCGATGCGACGACAATTGTTCGCGGACAAACCCAGACGGAGACAACGAACCGATAGACGACGACGCGACAGAAGAGGACGCGATAGACGAGAGTGCGGCCCGCACGCGTGATGCGGCATCCGTGTGGACATCAGACATTCACCCAGGATACGCGCCACCATGGTAGGCCAACCACCTCAACGGCACGCTTCGATGAGCTCACGCCAGCGGGCTCACCGGTCGGCGTCAGCCGGATGAGCTCACCGGTCGGCGTCAGCCGGGATCAACTCACCGTTCGGTGTCAGCCGGGGAGCTGGATCACCACCGGGCCGACGCCGGGCACCTGGACTGTGGTCTGAGTCGGGCCCGGGCTGTCGCCGCTGTCGTTCTTTCTGCCGTTGCTGACGTAGATCGTGACGGTGCTGCCCGGCATCGCAGAGTCGGACGGCGCTGTGAACACCACTGTGCCCTGCTGCCTGCTGCTGTCGACCTCGAGCTGGTTGACCTTGAAGCCCGCTTCTTGCAGACGCGACGTCGCGTCGCTGGCAGGCAGTCCCGTGACCTGCGGTATTCGACCGCTGTTGTTGCCGTTCATGTAGCGCGGGTCGGCGGGCGGGAGGCTGACAGGACCGAACTTCGTCGCGATCGGGGTGAGCGCTGAATACCACGTCCGAGCGGGTTCCATGCCGCCGTAGATGTCGCCCTCGCCGCACAGTCGTGCGGGTCCGGAACACACACCCGACGGGTTGGGGCCGTCGGAGTACACGTAGGTGGCCGCGGCCATCTGGTTGGTGAATCCGACGAACGCCGCCGAGCGGTGCGCTTCCGTCGTACCGGTCTTGCCCGATACCGGAAGGTTCCAGCCCGCTGCGCCTGCTGCGCCCGCGGACGTGCCGCCGCCCCTGTCGTCCTGGCTCATCAGATTGGCCATCGTGTTGGCCATACCGGGTTCGACGACCCGCTCGCATGCGGGCGGATTGAACGCGACCGGAGTGGTCGCGGGCTTGCCGTCGGGGTCGAGGACCGGGTTGCCGTACTGGTCACGCTTGATCTTGCTGATCGACTTGACCGGGTTCGGCGGACACCACATGCCGCCGGAGCCGAGCGTCGCGGCCACGTTCGAGAGCTCGATGGCGTTGACCGGCCAGGGGCCGAGGGTGAACGAACCGAGATTGCCGTCCTTGACGTACTGCGCGATGCTCTTGTCGCCGAAACCCGACGAGCCGGGCACCGTGTATGAACGCATGCCGAGGCGAACGGCCATATCGACCGCGGGCTTCACGCCGACCTGCTGCAACAACTTCACGAACGCCGTGTTGGGCGACTGCGCGAGCGCCTGCGTGATCGACATCGACGCCGGATACTTACCGTCGTTCTTGACGCAGTAATAGTTGACCGGGCAGCCGAAGGCACCGCCGCTGTCGCCCATGCCCTCAACCGCGATGCTGCCGGGAACGGGGATGTTGGAGTTTCCCGGCAACCCCTTCTCGAGGCCCGCGGCGACGGTGAAGATCTTGAAGACCGAGCCCGCGCCGTCGCCGACCAGCGAGAAGGGCTGTGGCTGCACGGTCTGCATTGCGTTGGCATTGAGTCCGTAGTTGCGGCTCGATGCCATCGACAGAACGTCGTGCGACTTGGTGCCCGGCCGGATCACGCTCATGACCGCGGCGACACCGTCGGCGTCGGGGCTGACATTGGCCTGTGCGGACCGCACGCTGTTGCGCTGCACCTCGGGCTCGAGAGTGGTCTGGATGATGTAGCCGCCGCGGGTCACAGACGATCGCGACATGCCGTTCTCGGCCAGGAACTGCAGTGCGTAGTCGCAGAAGAAGCCGTTGTTGTCGGCGCCGATGCAGCCCTGCACCGGCGTCCGCGGCTGGGGAAGGACTCCGAGTGGGGCCTTCTTGGCAGCTTCGAGCTCGACGCGTCGGTCGGGGAAGTTGGCGATCATCGTGTCGAGGACGGTGTTGCGTCGGACGGTCGCCGCTTCGGGATTGCTGTAGGGGTTGAGCGCGGAACTCGACTGCACCATGCCCGCGAGCAGCGCCGATTCGCCTACGGTCAGATCCTTGGCGCTCTTGCCGAAGTATGTCTGTGCCGCGGCCTCGATGCCGTAGGCGTTATTGCCGAAGGGCACGACATTGAGGTAGCGGGTGACGATCTGCTTCTTCGCCTCCTGCTTGGCCGCGGCGTCGTCGAGTCCCTTTCGTTTTGCCTCGTCGCGCAGCGACTGCTCCATCGTGAGCGCCATGCGCACCTCACGCAGCTTGCGGGCGGGGGTCGTCTCGATGGCGGCCTGGCGGTCGGCCTCGGTGCGGGCCAGCACGAGGAGTTGGTAGTTCTTGATGTACTGCTGATCGAGCGTCGACGCGCCCTGCTGGACCTCGCCCGACGACGAGTTCTTGAGGAAGGCGCGGATCGTGCCCTTCCAGTCGACGCCGTCGTGCTCGAGGAAGCGTCTGTCCTCGATCGAGATGATCGCGCGGATCATGTCGGGGGAGATGTCGTTGTATCCGACCTGGTACCTGTACTGATCGAAGAGTCGTGCGATGGGTGTCCCCGCCGCGTCGGTCATCGTGGTGACCTCGGGCAGTGTTCCGCTGAGCAACTCCGACGAGACGTTCTCCACTGCCGACGCCGCGCGATTCGACGCGATACCCACGCCGCTGGCCACGGGATAGAGCAATCCGGCTACGAGCACGCCGGCCAGCACGCATGCCCCTGCGAGCGACCACAGCTTCTTCGACTTCGGCACTCGGACAGGATACGTGTGATTTCTGAGACAACCGTTTGGCCCGCCGGTGAGGTGCCCGATGGTCTCAGATCGAACGCTCCGTCTGCATGAATCGACGCTCGGCGCCGATCCGACGGGGGTTTGTCGGGACGCTTTTGTCGGTTTCCCTGCGAGTTTGCACGGTTGTGCCATTTTTCTCCGGCTCAGGGGTTGCGGTCACATGCACAGATCCTTAGATTGAGTGCAGAATGTGACTCACATAACAACAGTGACGAGAAGTGGCACGAGCATCTCTGAATCGTTCGACCACCTCAGAAATCGGTGACGTGGTGTTGGAGGCGAGCATTCGCCGGCAACGACGCAGGGTCGTTGTGCCGGGCACGGGTCGCGCACAGCGCGCAACGACAAAAGACAGGGGTCGGCTCATGGCGACATCGGCGGTATCGACCAACGAAACTCGACTGACGTGGGTGGCACGGGCACGCTGCCGCGGTGAGGACCCCGACGAGCTCTTCGTTCGTGGAGCGGCTCAACGTAAGGCCGCAGTCATCTGCCGTCACTGCCCGGTGCAACTCGAATGTGGAGCCGACGCCCTCGACAACCGCGTCGAATTCGGTGTGTGGGGTGGCATGACCGAACGTCAGCGTCGTGCGTTGTTGCGTCAGCATCCCGAGGTGACCTCGTGGGCAGAGTTCTTCGCGGCTCAGCGTCGACGCCGTGAGGTATCTGTCGGTTGATTTCGCCGTCGGTTGATCCCGCCCCGGGTTCAACCCCAGGGTGAACGGGGAAACCCGTTGCGCAAGAACGAGATCAGCAACGCGTTGAGTGCGTCGGGTTGCTCCGCCGGCACCATGTGACTGCCCGGCAGTACCGCCAGACGCGCGTGCGGGAGCGCGGCCACGACCGCCGAACTGTGCTCGAGGGTGACCTCGTCGTGATCGCCCTGCAGAACCATCGTCGGAGTCGTGATCGGCGCCAACGAATCCAGATCTATCTGCGGTTCAGTGGCGAACAGGTGCTTCATCTTTGCGTCGAACGTCGTGAAATGGTCGGCGCCATCGGGCGACAGTGCCGCGTACTGCGACCGCAGGCCCGCCATCGCACTCCCGGAATCGAGCAGTTCGGTCAACGCGCTGTCGGCAACCTTGCCGTCGTCGTTGTAGTACTGGCCGATCAACACCATGCGCGTGATCTTCTCGGCGCGCTCGCGCGCGGCCAGCACGGCCACAGCGGCACCGTCGCTCCAGCCGACGAGATGTGCCGGACCCTCGACGTGATTCTCGAGATACGCGATCGTGTCGTCGGCCATCGCCTGATATGTGATCGGGCCGTCGACGTCGGGCGTCCGCGCGTGCCCCCGACGTTCGGGGACGTGCACGCGGAATCCGGCCTCGACCAACACCGGCGCGGTGAGCGCCCACGACGTAGCCCCGCCGTACCCGCCGTGCAGCAGGACGACGGGCGGTCCGCTCCCCGCGACCTCGTGCCATTCGCGATGGCCCGCGACGTCGACGTAGGACCCTTCGAATCCGCGGAGCGTCGGGGTCGGCTGCGTGCGTGCCCGCCGACGTTGCGCCATCAGATACTCAGCCCCTGCCGGTGATCTCTTCCGCGACGGCGTGCAGGGCGTCGAGGTCGGCGACCTCGAACGGCAGCGACGGAACGCCGACGATCGGAACTGTCGGGTGCGACGCGGTAAACCGTTGCAGGAGATGCAGTTCGCGTTTGCCGGCTGCCGCGCGCGCGGCGTGCAGTCTCAGCACGCCTTCGGTGAGGTCGTCGGAAACTCTCTCCAGTGCGACGTGGGCGGCCTCTTCGGAGATGCTCGTCAGGTTGGGATGTGTGCGGTTGAGGATCAAGCCCGCCAACGGCATCGACTCCTCGCTGAGTCGGTCGACGAAGAACGCCGCCTCGCGCAGGGCGTCGGGCTCGGCCGCCGCGACCACCGCAAACCGGGTGCCGGGTTGTTTGAGCAGCTCATAGGTGCGCAGTGCGCGCTCCTGGAATCCGCCGAACATCGAATCCAGCGATTGCACGAATGTCGCGACGTCGCGCAGCATGTCGCCGCCGATGATCGTCGACACACCGCGCATCGCGAGGCTCATCGCGCCGGTGACCATGCGCCCGACGCCGCGCCCGCCGCCGACGAGCACCTTCATCAGGCGCCCCGACAAGAACGACCCGAGGCGTTGCGGGGCGTCGAGGAAGTCGAGTGCATTCCGCGACGGCGGGGTGTCGACGACGATGAGGTCCCAGCGATCCTGCTCGAGCAGCTTGCCGAGCTTCTCCATCGCCATGTACTCCTGCGTGCCGGAGAACGACGACGCGACGGTCTGATAGAAGGAGTTCTCCATGATCGCCGCCGCGCGCTCGGGCGTCGAATGTTCGAGCACCATGTCGTCGAACGTGCGCCGCATGTCGAGCATCATCGCGTCGAGCGAGCCGGAACCGTCGGCGGTGAGCGGTGAGACGCTGACCGGCTGGGGGTCGTTGGTCAGCTCGGTCATGCCGAGCGACTGTGCGAGCCGTCGAGCGGGGTCGATGGTGAGAACCGCGACGTTGCGGCCGTGCTCCGCGGCGTAGACGGCCATCGCGGCGGCAGTCGTCGTCTTGCCGACACCGCCTGCGCCACAACAGATTACGACGCGGGTTTCCGGATCGGTGAGGACCGAGCCCATCTTGAGGTCGAGCGGCATCACGCACCGGCTTTCTGCAGCAGGTTGGCCAATTCGTAGAGCGAGCCGAGGTCGATGCCCTCGTTGAGCAGTGGTAGCTCGAGTGTCGGCACCTCGACCTCGTCGAGCTGGGCCTTGGCGACCTGCTGGGCCTGCAGGCGCGTCGCGTGCTCGATGCTCTCGGTGAGCAGACCCGCGAGGTCGGTCTCGGAGACCGGCATCTGTGCGTCGGCGAGACTCGACGCGATCCTTGGGGCGTCGATGACTCCCTCGGCGATCGCGTCGATCTGGTCGGCGGGCAGGTAGACGGGGCTGACCTTGTTGATGATGAGCGTTCCGACGTTGACGTCCTTGGACCGCAGGTCGTCGACGGCCTCGACGGTTTCCTGGATGGGCATCGCCTCGAGGAGTGTCACCAGGTGGACGACGGTCTCGTCGGAGTGCAGCAGCCGGGCGACGCCGTCGCTCTGATTGCGGATCGGTCCGGTCTTCGCGAGATCGGCCATCGCGGTGGTGACGTCGAGGAAGTTGCCGATCCGGCCGGTCGGCGGGGCGTCGACGACCACGGCGTCGTACACGCGGTTGCCCGCCTTGTCGGTGTGGATGATGCGCTCTTTGATCTTGCCGGTGAGCAGCACGTCGCGAAGGCCGGGCGCGACCGTCGTAACGAAATCGATTGCGCCGATGCGCTTCATCGCGCGCCCGGCGAACCCCAGGTTGTAGAACATGTCGAGGTATTCGAGCAGGGCGTGTTCGATGTCGATGGCCAGCGCCCACACCTCGCCGCCCCCTTCGGCGGTGGCGATGCGGGTGTCGTTCGGCGGGAGGGGCGGGATGTCGAAGAGCTGCGCGATTCCCTGACGCCCCTCGCACTCGACGAGCAGCACCCGTTTACCGTCGGCGGCCAGCGCCAACGCCAGTGCTGCGGCGACGGTTGTCTTACCCGTCCCGCCCTTGCCGGAGACGAAGTGCAGGCGGGCCCGCGAAGCGCTGTCGGGCCAGGTGTTCTCCGCTTCGTCGGCGGTGCCTGGCAGTGTCTGCCCGTCGGCTGTTTTGTCGGCCACAGGTTCACCTTAGATGCTGGGTCTCTCGGGTTAGGGTGGGTCCATGACTGAAGTGACCGCCTGGGAGTACGCGACGGTGCCGCTGCTGACGCACGCCACGAAACAGATCCTCGACACCTGGGGTGCCGACGGATGGGAACTGGTCAGCGTGCTGCCCGGCCCGACCGGCGAACAACACGTGGCATATCTCAAGCGACCCAAGGGCTGAGGAGCGATCCATGAGCTGGAGTGAGCGACTTCCGCAGATCGGCATCACCCTGCCTCCGGCGGCCAAGCCGGTGGCCAACTACGTTCCGGCCGTGCGCATCGGTGACCTGGTCTACACGTCGGGGCAGTTGCCCTTCGTGTCGGGCAAACTCGAGTTTCGGGGCAAGGTCCACGAGGGTGCAGACGGCACCGTCACGCCGGAGCAGGCGGTCAGTGCTGCCAGGCAGTGCACACTCAATGCGCTGTCGGCGATCGACGCGCTCGTCGGACTCGACTCGATCACTCGCATCGTGAAGGTGACCGGATACGTCTCCTCCGGTCCGGGCTTCTCCGGCCAGCCGCAGGTGCTCAACGGGGCGTCGGATCTGCTCGCCGACATCTTCGGCGAAGCCGGCGTCCACGCGCGCTCGGCAGTCGGCGTCGCCGAACTCCCGCTGGCGTCGCCGGTCGAGGTCGAGCTGATCGTCGAGGTCACGCCCGAGTCGTGATGCCCACCAACTGGTGAGTATCGACGTCGTAGTCCTCCTCGTCGCGGCCGTCGCCGCGGGTTGGGTCGACGCCGTCGTCGGCGGCGGCGGGCTGATCATGATTCCGGCGCTGCTGATCACCAACCCCGGTCTGGTTCCTGCGACGGCGCTGGGCACCAACAAGCTGATGGCGATCTTCGGGACGTCGTCTGCCGCGTGGCGTTACTCGCGTCGGGTACCGATGGATGTTCGACGCCTCGCCCCGGTCTTCGCCTGTGCGGTCGTCTTCTCGGCGCTGGGTGCGCTCGTCGCGGGTCTGCTGCCCGCCGACGTGTTCACCCCGATCGTGCTGGTCTTGCTGGTCGCGGTGGGCCTGTTCGTCGCACTCAACCCGCGTTTCGGCTCCCACGACGTGACGGGAAAGTCGCGCCGGTCCATCATTCTCGGGTTGGTGATCTGCGGTGTCGTCATAGCCTTCTACGACGGCGTGCTCGGTCCCGGTACCGGCACGTTCCTGATCATCACGCTGACAGCGCTCGTCGGCACGAGCTTTCTGGAGAGCTCGGCGATGGCCAAGGTCATCAACACGGGAACCAACCTTGGTGCGCTCGCGGTGTTCGCGGCGCAGGGGCACGTGATGTGGCTCCTCGGACTGGCGCTGGCCGTCGGGAACATCGCAGGCGCCCAACTGGGATCGCATATGGCGCTGGGGCGAGGGAGCTCGTTCGTGCGGTGGGTGCTGCTCGTGGTGGTCGTCGTGATGGTCGCGAAGCTCGGCTTCGATATGGTCGGCACACCGGATCGAAGTCGGGGGTGAAGCCATGGTCGGTGCGATCGGCATCGTGACGCTCGGTATCGGCGGTGGCGACTCGCTCGGTGAGGTCGAGTTGCGCATCGCCGGAGGCACCGAGCGGTACCTCGCGCAGGCGCGCGAGGCCATCGACGAGGGCGAGAACATCCTCGTGATCGGTGTGCTGCCCGGGCGCGTCGTCGACGTCGAACGGTGGATCGCCCCGCCCGACGGCGTGTAGAGGCATCGCCGTCTTCAGGCGCTGCCGTATGCCGGGCCGCAATGTGATCCCGGGCTGCAGCGTGCGGGGCGTCGGACAAAAGGAACGACGCGGTGGATGGTCGCCGCGTCGGTTACGGCATGCTGTACCCGACCCAACGCAGAGGAGTGTTCATGCTCGGCTACCACGTTCCCGAACCGGACGAGGCGATGTTGATCTCGGGCAAGAAGTCCGGTGACGAAGGCGCGCCGTTCGTTGTCGTTGTCGGACACGGCAAATGGGTGATGCCCTTCTTCCGTAAGGTGCGCTACCTGTCAATGGCGTTGCACGAGGCGTCGATTCGCGAGGTGTGTGTGACGACGCAGGGCATTCAGTTGAATGTGCGCGCCGTGATCGCGCACAAGGTCGGCGGCGACGTCGTGTCCATCGTGAACGCCGGTCAGCGTTTCATCTCGGAGCAGGAGGCCGAGATGAATCAGCTCACCGGACAAGTCTTTTCGGGCCACCTGCGTTCGATCGTCGGCTCGATGACCGTCGAGCAGATCATCCGTGAGCGCGACACGCTCGCCCGGCAGGTGCTCGAGGCGTCGAAGCGCGAGATGGGCTCGATCGGTTTGGTCGTCGACTCCTTCCAGATCCAGTCGATCGACGACATGGACTCGGGGTACATCAACGCCCTCGCGGCACCGAACATCGCCAAGGTGCAGCGTGAGGCCGCCGTCGAGCGTGCCCGCGCCGATCAGGAGGCCGCCAAGGCGCAGCAGGAATCACTGCGCAACCAGGCCGACTACGAGCGTGAGACGTCGATCAAGCGCGCGCAGATCAAGTCGGAGACCGACAAGGCCAATGCCGAGGCGGCGCAGGCGGGTCCGCTCGCAGAGGCGCGCGTGAATCAAGAGATCATCCGCGAACAGTCGGTGTTGGCGCAGGCGCAAGCCGATCTCCGTGAGCAGCAACTGATCTCGGAGGTCGTGAAGCCTGCGGAGGCCGAGGCTCGACGCACCCAGATTCTCGCCGAGGCCGAGGCGAAGGCCGTCGAGATCTCCTCGGAGGCGGCGGCGAAGAACAACCGGATCGCACTCGACCAGCAATTGATCGAGCAGTTGCCCGACCTCGTCGCCGAGGTCGCCAAGGGGCTCGGCTCGGCCAACCTGACCGTGTACAACGGCGCCGAGGGGGTCAACGAGATCATGACCGGCGTGATCACCCAGGGCGCCGGGTTGCTGCGCAGCCTGCAGGACCAGCTGCAGGTGGGGCCGGCCGTCGAACAGAGTCAGAACGGTTCCGGCCAGTAGCGGAAACTATGGGTTGGTGCGGCGTGAGTGAGCCGGGGGAGGGCTGTCGGGTTCGGTCGGTGTGAGCCGCATTACGCTGTGTGCATGACGACTCCAGGCGATCGCGACGCCCCTGCCGCCGGTGAATCCGACGCCGCTGAATCCGACGCCGCAGAATCCGACGCCGCAGAATCCGAAACTCCCACGGCATCCGACGCCTCTGCCGCGCAGCATCCCGCGTACGGGGTGCTGCGCGAGGTGACGCCGTTCGCGTCGGTTCTGTTGTGCGACAACCCCGGAATGATGGAGCTCGACGGCACCAACACCTGGGTGCTGCGTGCTCCGGGAAGTGCCGAGTGCGTCGTCGTCGACCCCGGGCCGCGTAAGCGTAAGAAGCACGTCAAGCGCATCGCCGAGCAACCGGGAATCGCGTTGACGCTGATCACGCACCGGCACGGTGACCACACCGGCGCGATCAAGGCGCTGCACAAGTACACCGGCGGGCCGACGCGGGCGCGGCTTGCCGAACACTCGCGTGGCGCAGCACCTCTCGCCGACCGCGAGGTCATCGAGGTCGCCGGGCTGAAGATCACGGTGCTGCACACGCCGGGGCACACCGGCGATTCGGTGAGCTTTCTCGTCGAGTGGGAGGACCAGCGCGCGGTTCTCACCGGCGACACGATCCTCGGAAGTGGCACCACCGTGCTGGATCCCAGCGACGGCACGCTGCGCGACTACCTGAACTCGTTGAACCGGTTGATCGTCGAGGGTGAGGGTGCGACGCTACTGCCCGCGCATGGCCCCGACCATCCCGACCTCGGCCCTGTCGCGCGGTACTACAAGAAGCACCGCGAGGATCGGCTCGACCAGATCGTCGCCGCGCTCGACGACATGGGTGTCTCGGCGAAGAATGCGAAGCCCATGAAGGTGGTCCGCAAGGTCTACGCCGACGTCGACAAGAAGCTCTGGCCTGCCGCCCGTATGTCGGTCAAGGCGCAGTTGGACTACCTGAAGGCGACCTAGGAGGAACTGAAGCGTAGGAGAGCCGAACTAGCGCGCGCGGCGCGCGAGTCGCTCGGAGTCGGCGATCAGGACGCTCTTGCCTTCGAGGCGCAGCCAGCCGCGCTGTGCGAAGTCGGCGAGCGCCTTGTTCACGGTTTCGCGGGATGCGCCGACGAGCTGGGCGATCTCTTCCTGCGTCAGGTCGTGGGTGACGCGCAGTGCGCCGCCCTCCTGGGTGCCGAAGCGCTGTGCGAGCTGCAGGAGCTGCTTGGCAACGCGTCCGGGGACGTCGGTGAAGATCAGGTCGGCGAGGTTGTTGTTGGTACGACGCAGGCGTCGGGCCAACACGCGCAGCAACTGCTCGGCGATCTCGGGGCGATCCTTGATCCAGGCGCGCAGCGCGTCGCGGTCCATCGACACGGCACGGACCTCGGTGACCGTGGTGGCCGACGACGTGCGCGGGCCCGGGTCGAAGATGGAGAGTTCGCCGAACATGTCGGACGGTCCCATGATGGTCAGCAGGTTCTCGCGTCCGTCGGGTGAGCGTCGTCCGACCTTCACCTTGCCCGACAGGATGATGTAGAGGCGGTCTCCCGGCTCTCCCTCATGGAAGATCACGTGTCCGCGCGGAAAATCCACGGGCTGTAGTTGCTTGGTCAGCGCCGCGACAGCGGAGGGCTCCACACCCTGGAAAATTCCCGCCCGCGCCAGTACTTCCTCCACCTAAGGAACCTTTCTCATCAGCCGCGTGAACGACACACGCACTCAGCAACGCTACTCTCGCCCTGAAGCATATGTGTTGGATGGGTCACTAGCGCCACTTTGGGGCCGTGTTGCGCGTGCTGAATTGATGTTCCGGCGCGGCAGTGTGAATTGTTCGGGATCACCTGGGGAGCGCGTGCTCACCGAGAGTTCGACGACGTCGACGTGGTTGCCCACGAGAGTCGGACGGCGGTCGCGCTCAGCTCGCGCGACGCTCGCGCAGCTCGTCGAGCGCTGCGGGAAAACCGTCCCTGGCCAGCGTGTCCACGTGCTGGGACTCGGCCGATTGCAGAAACTCCTCGACGTTGTCGCGGGAGACGCTGAGCCGGTCCGTGTGGTGCTGAACCTTCTCCATCGCGAGTGCGAAAAGCATCAACACAGCAGGGAAGAGCAGTGCGGCGAGTCCTTGCATACCGATCAGTAAACACCGACCGCCGACGAGGCTCATAACTGGAATCGTCGCCTTCACTGACTTGTTATCAAGCCGTCGCCACCGACCTGGTCGGAGTCGATCGCTAACCTGAAGCGTGTGAGTGCACGTAAGTCGGCAGCGGGAGCCAGGACGGAAACCCATCTCGGTCTGGTTCGCCGTGCACGCCGCATGAACCGTGAACTCAAGGTCGCGTTCCCACACGTGTACTGCGAGTTGGACTTCACCAACCCGCTCGAATTGTCCGTCGCGACCATCCTGTCGGCGCAGTGCACCGACGTCCGCGTGAACCAGGTGACGCCCGCGCTGTTCGCCAAATACCGCACCGCCGCCGACTACGCGGGGGCCGATCGCACCGAACTCGAGGAGATGATTCGCTCGACGGGCTTCTACCGGAACAAGGCCAACTCGATCATCGGGCTGGGGCAGGCGCTCGTCGAACGTTTCGACTCCACGGTGCCGCACACCCTGAAAGAGCTGGTCAGCCTGCCCGGGTTCGGTCGCAAGACCGCCAACGTCATACTCGGCAACGCCTTCGACATCCCGGGCATCACCGTCGACACCCACTTCTCGCGTCTCGTGCAGCGATGGGGATGGACCACCGAAACCGATCCGGTCAAGATCGAGCACGCCGTCGGAGAGCTCTTCGAGCGCAAGGAGTGGACCAACCTCTCGCATCGCGTGATCTTCCACGGCAGGCGCGTGTGTCATGCGCGCAAGCCTGCGTGTGGTGTCTGTGTGCTCGCGCACGACTGTCCGTCCGTCGGACTCGGTCCGATGGCCAAAGCTGAGGCGGCAAAGCTCGTGAAGGGTCCGGAAACCGACCACATCCTCGAGCTCGCAGGGATCTCCGCGTAGTGGGCACATCCGCGACGACGTCGGGCCCAGACGCACCGACCCCGCACGACGACCCGCCACCGCAGCGTCGACGCAGCCGTTTTCCGGCGTCGTTGCGCTGGACGCTGGTGTTCTTCGTCGTCATGGTCGCGTTGATCGTCGCCATCTGGCCGCGCGATTCGGGATCGTCGAACAACCTCGGCTCGCCGACCGACAGCTCCGGTGTCGCGGCGGTCCCCGACGCGAATGTCGACGACGCCACGCTCGCCAAGGCCCGCGCCGACGCCACCGTCGAACCGTGCCCGAACAGCGGGTTGCCGGAATCGTCTGGAGGGGCACTGGCGGGGGTCGTCGCGCCGTGTCTGGCAACCGGCAACGCCTACAACCTCGGGGCCGGAACCGCCGGGAAGCCTGTGCTCATCAATATGTGGGCGGTGTGGTGCCTGCCGTGTCGGCGCGAACTGCCGGTACTCGCCGAGTACGCGCGGCGCGCGGGCGATCGGGTTACGGTGCTCACCGTGCATGCCGAACAGGGCGCGGGGAATCCGTTCGCGGTCTTGACGTTCCTGCGCGAGGTCGGCGTCCATCTCCCGACGGTCCTCGACGTCGACGGCAAGGTCGCGGCGGCACTTCGGGCACCGAGGGTCTTCCCGTCGACCATCCTGCTCCGCGCCGACGGAACCATTGCCACAACACTTCCCAAGGAGTTCGGCAGCGTCGACGAGGTCGCCGACGCCGTGCGCGACGCCACCGGTGTCGCCACGTGACGCGCACCGAACAGCCGTCGCAGGAGCCGCACGTCGGGCAGCTGGTCGACACAGCGCAGATCCCGCCGTGGCTGCGGCAGCTCACCGGCAATGTCTCGGCCGTGACCGACAGCGTGCTCGATCGCGGTGGTGACCGCTCCCGCTGGGCGTCGATGCTGCGGCGCGACCGGCGCGCGGCGTCGGTGCTGATCTTGTTCTCCGGCTCGTGGGACGTCGATCCCGACTATCCGGGTGGTCTGCCCGCCGACGCACAGGTGCTGCTCACCGAGCGTGCCCCGACGTTGCGCCAGCACAGCGGGCAGGTGGCTTTCCCCGGCGGCTCGTTCGATCCGGGCGACGACTATCCGGTCGGCACTGCGCTGCGCGAAGCCACCGAGGAGACCGGACTCGAGGCGAGCAGCGTCGACGTCCTCGCCAATCTGCCGAGCTTTCCCGTGCCCGTCTCGAACTTCGAAGTGACCCCGGTTGTCGCGCACTGGCGTGAACCGGGACCGGTCGGCGTCGTCGACGCCGGCGAGACGTCGCGTGTTGTGCGCGTGAATCTGCGCGAGATGTTGGCACCGCAGAACCGTTTTCAGGTGCAGCGTTCGGTGCTCGGTGCCCGCGCTTACCGCGGTCCCGCATTCTTCGTCGACGGACTTCTGGTGTGGGGTTTCACCGGCGGGCTCCTCGCGGCGATCAGCGATGCGTCGGGGTGGGACGTCCCGTGGAACCACGACGACGTCCGCCCGCTCGAGGAGGCGATCGCGCGCGCGGGATCGCCTCAGCTGAGCGGATTTCCGACGCTGCGCCGCGCGGCTGATCCCGGCGACGGCGATACCGATGCGTCCGAGGATGCCGCCCGGTGAGCGGATCGACATGGGTTGACGTGATCGTCATCGTGCTCGCACTGCTGGCCGCGCTCAGTGGGTGGCGGCAGGGCGCGGTGGCGTCGGGACTGGCGGTCGTCGGCGTGATTCTGGGCGCGGTGGCAGGCATTTTGATTGCGCCCCACATACTTTCACGTATCGACGACCGAAGTATGCGGCTCGTCGTCGGGGTTGCGCTGCTCGTGGTGCTGGTCATCATAGGCGAGACGTCGGGCATGGTGCTCGGACGAGCGGCCCGCGGCGGTATCAGGTCGACGGCGCTGCGGCACGTCGACAGCGTGATCGGACTGATGCTGCAGGTCATCGCGGTGTTGGTTGCGGCCTGGCTGCTGGCGATTCCGCTCGGACGTGCGTCGTCGCCCGAAATCGCAAGCGCGGTGCGCGGATCCACGATTCTGCGCGGTGTCGATTCCGTCGCCCCGACGTGGCTGCGCGATTTCCCGACCCGCGAACTCGGACCGATGCTCGACGATTCGGGTCTGCCCGAGGTGATCGGCCCCTTCGTGCAGACTCCGGTGGCGAACGTCGACCCACCCGACACGTCGCTGGAGAATTCCGCGGTGGTGTCGCGGGTACAGCCGAGCGTGGTGAAGATCGAGGGTGTTGCCCCGAGTTGCCAGCAGGCGTTGGAGGGCAGCGGATTCGTCGTGTCGCCCGAGCGGGTCATGACCAACGCGCACGTCGTCGCCGGAACCCGCCGACTGACGGTGCAGACCGAGGGCGGCGACTCGCTGGCCGCCAAGGTGGTGCTCTTCGACAGCCGCACTGACATCGCGGTCCTCGACGTTCCCGGATTACGCGCCAAGGCACTGCAATTCGACGACTCGTCGGCGAAGCCGGGAGCCGACGCCATCGTGCTCGGCTATCCCGAGGCCGGCCCGTTCACGTCGACCGCGGTGCGGGTGCGCGAGACGATCAACCTGTCGGGACCCGACATCTATCGGACCAACCAGGTGCTGCGCGAGGTGTACACGGTGCGTGGCACCATCCGCCAGGGCAACTCCGGCGGGCCTATGATCGACCCGGACGGCGACGTGCTCGGCGTCGTATTCGGTGCCGCCGAGGACACTGCCGACAACACCGGCTTCGTGCTCACCGCCAAGCAGGTGAAGTCCGACCTCGACGCCTCCGAGCGCCGCACCGCGCGCGTGAGCACGGGCGAGTGCGTGCACTCCTGACGCACGCTCGGCCGCAGGAAGCGCACTGTCGGCGAGGGTGTGCGGTCGACTGTGCGCCCGAGCCTGCCGACTGTGCGCTCGAGTCTGCCGACGGTGCGCCGCGGAACGTCGAACGTGCGCTAGTTGTCGCGGCCGGTGCCGGCGAGGAGGTCGCCGAGCAGCTTGCTGACCTCGCTCGGCCGCTCCTGGTGGGCGAAGTGGCCGCTGCCGGGGATGGGGCGGTAGTCGAAGTCCGAGGCCCATTCGGCACTGGCACCAACTGATTCGTCGGTGATGTAGGGATCGTCGACGCCGCGCACCGCGAGGACCGGGATGGACAGCCGCTTCTCCATGAGGTCCATGAACCGGACGCCGTCGGGTCGAAATTGCGACCGGAACACCCAGCGCTGGTACTCCAGGCTGCAGTGTGCGGCGCCGGGAATCTGGATCGCGGATCGGTTCTTGTCGACGGCGTCGGTGTAGTCGTCGGTGTCCTGCCATGCGAGCCCCGACCGCTCGGCGAAGTATTCGCCGATGAATGCGCCGTTGTGTCGGGTCAGTCGTCGCTCGGCCATGCGCGGCACCTGGTTGCTCAAGAAGTTTCCGAGAAACGACGACCGCTGCTCGGCGTCGCGCAACACGTCGCGCCGCAAAACCCGCGGATGAGGTGAGGAGATGACCGCGATCGCGCTCACCGCACGTGGGTGCAGCGTGGCGGTCGCCCAGCATGCCAGCCCGCCGTCGGCGTGGCCGATGAGCGTCGCGGACGTATGCCCGAGCGCGCGCACGAGGCCGTTGGTGTCGCCTGCCAGGGTCCAACCGTCGTAACCGCGAGGAGGTTTGTCGCTGTCGCCGTAGCCGCGCAGATCCACCGCGACAGCTCGGTAACCGGCCTCGGTCAGGTCGGCCAGTTGGTGCCGCCAACTCCACCAGAACTCACCGAAACCGTGAAGCAGCAAGGCGAGTGGGCGGTCTGGATCTTCCGACGACGTACCCGGACCGTCGGCCTCGACCGCGTGGAACCGCACCCCGTTGGCGCGAACGTCGAGATGACGCCAGGGCCCGGCGAACCGGACACTGGACGGGTCGGGGGCTGCGGCCAAATCTCAGGCCTCGCGTGCGGGCGGTATCGCAGGATGACTGCCGCCGTGTCCGAGCGACGAGCCGGGGCCGTCCTCGTGGCGGCCCGGCAACACGGTCTGCACTTCCTTGACGCTGCTGATCGTCTTCTTCGGACCGCGGACTCGCTTGAACACTAGGTAGCCGACGAACGCTGCGATCAGCGTGATGACAACGAGGATCGCGAACACGATCAGGAACGCGAGCCAGCGCGAGACCCACTCGTCGAGCAGTTCGGCGAGGAAGAAGAAGAAAAAGAAGCTCGCGTACAGAGCCATCACGCCCGCCACGATCAGCAGAGCGGTGCCCGTCCCCGCCTTCTTCGCGTCGTCGACAAGCTCCGCCTTGGCCAGCGCGACCTCGGACCGGAACAGCGTCGAGACACTCGCGGTGGCGTTCTTGACCAGGCTTCCGACGCTGGCTTCGCCGGACGAATCGCGGTCGGCGTCGCTCAGCGGAATCGACGGTGTCTTGCCCCCTGCGTTGCGGTAGTCGGACCGGCCGGACTCGTTTCCACTCACAGCATCCTCCGTCTTTGGCGTTCTCCTGCCATATGTTGCCATGCGCGGGTCTTCGCGGTTGTGCCCGCCGCCACGACGACGTGGTGTGGCGGCGGGTCGACCCGGTCAGGAGCGGTGTTGTCGCAGCGTGGCGAGTGCGGCCACCGCAGGATCGCGGTCATCGGTGTGCGCGTCGAGGATGTGCGCGGCCACCTCGCCCGGCAGGTCGACGAGTGCCTGGGCGAGTCTGCTGCGGGCCTGCGGATCGACGTGGTCGCTGTCGAGGAGTCGGCCGAGTTCTGTCGCGATCTCGTCGGCGGTTGCTGAGGTGTGAGCGAGGTCGCGGATCGCATCGGCGGCGTCGACGTCATGACCGCCGTCGACGACCATGTCGATCAACCGCGGAAGCATGGCTGTGTCACCCCGCAGTGCGAGGGCGAGCGACGCGGCATCGGCGACGGCGCGGTCGGAGTCGTGGAGTGCGCGCCGCAGCAATTCGACGGACGTGTCGGTGCTCAGCTTCGTGATCGCCGAGACCGCACGGCGTCGGATCTCGGGGTCTGCGGAGTCGAGACCCGTAGCGAGTGCGGCCTCGGCGGCCGGATCCGCGGAGTTGGCGAGCGCCCAGACGAGGGTGCCGGCGACATTCGTATCGGGCTCGGCCAGAACGGCTTTCGCGAGCGCCTCCGGCGAGAGTCGACCGTCGTGCGCGGTCAGTGCGGCTCGTTGGCGGAGCGCCGCGGAGTCGGAGTCGAGGTCGTGGAGGAGTTTCACCGAGTTCAGCACGTCTTCCCAGTCGGTCGGCGCGGCGTCGGCGATGCGGGTCAGGAGCGTGAGCAACTCGGTCTCGCGCGAGAGTCGTTGGCGCGTCTGCGCGATGAGCTCGTCGACCATGTCTGCGGGCTCGGCAGTCCCCGGGGTGTCCAGCAGTGTCTTGATGCCTGCCAACGGCACTCCGAGCGCGCGCAGTCCGACGACGCGGAACAGTCGCGCGATGTCGTCGGGGGAGTAGTCGCGGTAACCGCCCGCGGTGCGGGTCGCCGGCCGCACCAGCCCGAGCCGGTCGTAGTGCCGCAGCATCCGGACGCTGACGCCCGAATGCCGCGACACCTCACCGATCAGCATCGTCGATGCGGACGGGTGCACCGCGCAGTGTCAGTGCGCGCCTTGCCTGTTCGACCGCGTCGGCGAAGTCGCCGTCCGGGTCGTTCATCAGGTGCCGGGTGGCGTCGGCGTGAAGGCGCACTGCTTCGGGGCCGCTTGTGCTCGCCGCGTCGAGAACGCCGGTTGCGGCCTCGCCGAGCGCGCTCAGCGCACGACTGAGACTGCGCTGCACCTCCCGGTTGCCGCGGCCGAGTTCGGCGGCCAGGGCGGCTGCGAGATCGGAGACGTCCTCATCGGAAACGAGCGCCACCGCCGTCCGCCACGCGGTCCGGGCCACGTCGTCGTCTGGATCGTGCAGTAGGCCCATGACGTGCGGATAGACACTGCGATCGCCGATCTTCGACAGCGTGTGCAACGCCTGACTGCGAGCCTGCGCCGACGTCGAATCCAACTCCGCGACCACTCGCGGCACCGTCGCTGCGTGCGGCGTCCGAGTGAGTGCCCAGGTCAGCATGTCGCGGACGAAGAAGTCGGGTTCAACGCCGCTCCGGTGCACCAGCGCGTCGACCAGCGCTGGCTCGGGTTCGGTCCCCGCCGCCAGTGCTGCCCGCAGCCGAATCGACGAATCCGGCGCCGACAGCGCGTCGATCAGTGTCTGAGTCATCGTGATCACCTCCGCGACCGGAGTCAAAACCCTGTCACCGTGTCAGGGTCAAGAGCAAGGCCGCCGGGACAACGAGTCTCCAGACGCAGCTCACCCGTTTTCAGTCATTTTTGCGACGACCGTCGACACCGACCTGGGCTTTTGCCGGCCGGCGCCGCGCCGAATGACTGAAAACGGGCGAGCACTATGGTGCGGATCAGCCCTTTCGGCTGCGAATCGCCTCGAACACCGAGGGATCGACCAGTGTCGAGGTGTCGCCGAGCTCACGGCCCTCGGCGACGTCCTTGAGGAGACGTCGCATGATCTTGCCCGATCGGGTCTTGGGCAGTTCGGGCACGACATTGATCTCACGCGGCTTGGCGATCGGGGAGATCTCCACCGATACCTGCTCACGTAGTTCCTTGATCAGCTGATCTCCGGTGTTCTCTACGCCTTCGCGCAGGATCACGAACGCGACGATGCCCTGCCCGGTGGTCTCGTCGGCAGCCCCGATCACGGCGGCCTCGGCGACACCGGAGTGCCCGACGAGGGCCGATTCGACCTCCGCGGTGGAGATGCGGTGGCCGGAGATGTTCATGACGTCGTCGACACGGCCGAGGACCCAGAGCGCGCCGTCGTCGTCGTAGCGGGCGCCGTCGCCGGCGAAGTACCAACCCTGTTCGGCGAACCGCGACCAGTAGGTGTCGCGGTAGCGCTCGTCGTCGCCCCAGATTCCGCGCAGCATCGACGGCCACGGCTGGTCGAGGACCAGGTAGCCCTGCTCGCCCGCGCTGACGGGTTGGCCGTTGTCGTCGACGATCTTCGCCGAGATGCCGGGCAGCGGTCCCATGGCCGAGCCGGGCTTGGTCGCGGTGACGCCGGGTAGCGGCGAGATCATGATGGCGCCGGTCTCGGTCTGCCACCAGGTGTCGACGATGGGTGCCGAGTCGGCTCCGATGACCTCGCGGAACCACTTCCACGCCTCGGGGTTGATCGGTTCGCCGACGCTGCCGAGCAGTCGGATGGAGCTCAGATCGTGGGCGTCGGGGATCTGGCGACCCCACTTCATGAACGTACGAATCAGCGTGGGAGCGATGTAATACGTTGTGACACCGTACTTTTCGATGATCTCGAAGTGACGGTGCTCGTTGGGGGAGTTGGGGGTGCCCTCGTAGACCACTTCGGTCGCTCCGTTGGAGAGCGGCCCGTAGACGAGGTACGAGTGGCCGGTGACCCAGCCGATGTCGGCGCCGCACCAGAAGACGTCGCGGCCTTCCTTGTGGTCGAAGACGTAGTGGAAGGTGTAGCTGGCCTGGGTGAGGTAGCCGCCCGAGGTGTGCACGATGCCCTTGGGCTTACCGGTGGTGCCCGACGTGTAAAGCAGGAACAGCGGGTGCTCGGCGTCGAAGGCTTCGGGTTCGTGATGAGTCGACGACTCGTCGACGGTGTCCTCCCACCACACGTCGCGACCTTCGACCCAGTTCAGATCGGGATCGTGATTGGTACGACGCACGACGAGGACCTTCTCGACGGACTTCGCGGCGTCGTCGCCGGTGCCGAGTGCTTCGTCGACGGCGGTCTTGAGAGGTGCGGGCTTGCCGCGGCGGAACTGGCCGTCGGTGGTGATGACGAGTTTGGCCTCGGCGTCGTCGACGCGGGAGCGCAGCGCGCCTGCGGAGAACCCGGCGAACACGACCGAGTGGGTCAGGCCGAGGCGTGCGCACGCGAGCATCGAGACGAGCGCCTCGGGGACCATCGGCATGTAGATGGCCACGCGGTCGCCGGGGACCAGGCCGATCGAGGAGAAGTAGTTGGCAGCCTTGGACACCTCGTCCTTGAGCTGGCTGTAGGTGAGGTCACGCGAATCGCCGGGCTCGCCGACCCAGTGGATCGCGACGCGGTCGCCCTTGCCCGCGGCGACGTGGCGGTCGACGCAGTTGACCGCAACGTTGAGTTTGCCTCCGACGAACCACTTCGCGAACGGTGCATCCGACCAGTCGAGGACCTGGTCGAAATCGGTGTCCCAGTCCAGGCGCCTGCCCTGCTCCGCCCAGAACTCGAGGCGGTCGGCGTCGGGGTGGTCGTAGAGCGCGGCGGTGCCGTTCGCCTGCGCGGCGAACTCGGGCGTCGGCGGATACACCTGTGCGGTGGGGTGTGCAGCTGTGGACATCTCTGAGCAGGGCCTTTCACTCTCGGTGTGCATTCACGCGACTCCACCCGCGGTGAGGTGGGGCGTGCCGGGGTCTCATTGTGAGGGTAGTCACGTTGGGGTGGCGTTGCAGGCGCCGGGGGACTGGCGGCACAGCTCGCGCGCCGAGCTGTCGATGGGGCGCGACGAACGGTTCACACGGCGTCTGTCACCGGGACAACGATCTGTGTGACCATGTCCTCCGGATCGGCGTCGGGAGTCGGCTGAGTCAGATAGATCTCCCACACAACATCCCCGCGAACCAGGGAGTGATCGGCAATCCACGCGAACAACGTCGCGTAGACGTCGGACAGGTGGTCGTAGTTGCCGCGGTGGTCGTAGGTGACCGCGCGACCTCCCGGGGTCTGGAACGGCGTCACGTCATCGGTCGCTTCGACGACTCCTTCGACGGGGAAGCCGACACCGACATCAATGGTGTCGGTAGGGAGTCCGAAGGTCAGCCCACGTGGCGGTCCGGTGATCGCCAGCCCCGACGACGCGATCGCCGCAGGCAGTCTGCTGAACGCGTCGTCGTAAAGGCCGCGCAGCGCGTCAAAGGGTACCGTCGCGCGGATCAGCGCCAGCTGCTCGGCGTCGACGGTGGTGATCTGTGGGTGCTGCGTGAGGATGGACATAGACCGACGGTGTCACAGTTGCGTGGCTCCGACCGGGCGTTCGTTGGGTGAGCGTCCGCGGGGCACACAATCTGGCAGCGCAGGCATCGATTACCGTGGCCGACTGTGACTACCGACCCTCTCGCGCCGCTTGTGGAGCTGCCCGGCGTGCGCGAGGCCGCCGACCGTGCGCGTGATGCGCTCGGCGCTGTGCACCGGCATCCGGCCAATCTGCGTGGCTGGAACAACACCGCGACCGAGGCGTCGTGGCGAGCCGGCCGATCGTCTGCGGCGATCGACGGGGGGAGCGTCGAACTGAGGCGTGACGGAGACTTCGACGACCCGATCCTGGCCGGCGCGATGCGGGTGGCCCAGGCGCTCGACGGTGATTCGCTCGATGCGTTGACGTCGGTGTATCGACGCGCGCCCGCGCAGGCGTTCGCGCGGCTGCATATGCTGGCCGCCGCCGACCTCGTCGACGACCCCGACCTGCTCGGCCGTCCGCGACCGGGAGCCGACGTCGCGACGCGACTCGAACTCCTCGGCCAGTTGATCACCGGAGCGACGTCGGCACCTGCGCCGGTGTTGGCCGCGGTGGTGCACGGCGAACTGTTGACGCTCGACGCCTTCGGGAGTGCCAGCGGTGTCGTCGCCCGCGCGGCGTCGCGCCTGACGTCGACGTCGAGTGGTCTCGATCCACACAACCTCGGCGTACCCGAGGTGACCTGGTTCAAGAAAGTCGACGAATATCACTCGCTGGCAACGGGATTCGGTACCGGTCAGCCAGATGCACTCGGCGCGTGGATCGTGTTCTGCTGCGAGGCGATGGTGACCGGAGCGACCGAGGCGAAGTCGATCGCCGACGCCGCTCGCGCGGGATGATGGCTGTCTGATTGGTGCCGGGGAGCCGGACGCTGCCAGCGGGCGAAGACTTGCCCCAGACAGCACTGCGGGCGGCCCACCTGTCTCTCGACAGGTTGCCGCCCGCGTAGCACGGACCCAAGTTACCAAGCGTGCTGCGGTGGGTTGTGGTCACCGCCTCGGCGAGGGATCACGTTCTGCGAGAACAGGTCTCCTCCGTCGCGCTGCCCTTGCTCTCTGGCCCGCTCACGGCATCCGTCGATGTCGGTGCCGGACGAACTCTCGGGCCAGGCGTGGCGCTGCAGTTGTCGGAGTTGTTGCTCGAAGCCGCGATGTCGCAGGCGCACAACACTTGTGCCTCATGCGGCGTGCTCCGCGTGGGTGCTTGCCGCCCGTGCTGGGAGTGCTCGCCGGGGGGTTCGGTCCTTCTCTTCCGGATCGGACTTTGCTCGACGAGGTTTCCGTGATTTACGTTCTACACCGTGATCGGCGTCACATCAAGCCCCTTGGCGGGCCGCCCTGGAAACTCTCGCAAGCGAGCTCGACCGACGGGTCCCGGGGCGAGAAACGAGGTGATCAGGATCGGGCCCGAAAGATGCCTGCCGGCCGTCTGGCCCACACATCACTCGTGCGGATTTGGTTAGACATCTTTAACTGCACCCGTCTCGCGGAGGGATGGATCGACGTATCCGCAGTTCCAGGCCTCGCGCATCACGAAGGCCGTTTGGGACGAACGACCGCTCGGCGAACTATCGCAAATGCTGCAATCAGTATTCTCACCTGGCGTTCGAGTGTGTATAGCCAGTGCTACCCGGTTCTCTATTGAACCGGCGCCTTTCAGCCCGACCCCCCGGGGCTGAAACGCGACAACCCCGGCCCCCTCCCCCCCTGGCCGGGGTTGTCCTCTGTCTGGGGGTCTTTTCTTTGTCAGCAACCGGGCTGGGTTGCTCTCTGGGCTGGACGGTCTGGCCGCGTCAAGGCGGTCTCGTCTCGTCAATCCGGCTGCGTTCGACATCAGCGTACACCGCCGTATCAACAATTCACTATTGTGAATTGCGCTGCGTCGACCCTTACGGGTTGAGCTGCGCTGGGCGTGCGCGCTCATCCACAGGCAAGTCTCTGTCCCCAGATGCGCCACCCATCGTGACGGTGGAGCGTACCGGTCGGCGGTTCGACGCATGCTCAGTTCATGTCCGACGACCTCCTCGCCCTCGTGGCCGAACATTTGCACGACGACGTTGCCCGGTGCGCTGCCGCAGCGGGATATCGCCTGATCTCCGGTGACGCGCGTGAGTGCCGGCGGGAGTGGTTGAGAACTCGTGCAGTCGTGCTCGATCCGCCCGCTGTCGCCACGCTCGCGCAGAGCTCGCTGCCACGGCGCGGCGGAGTCGTGCTGATCTCCGATGTCGAACCCGCTTCTGCGACATGGCGTGGTGCGCTCGATCTCGGGGCCGTCGATTCGGCTGTACTTCCCGACGATGAGTCCCATTTGGTGCGGACTCTCACCGAACTGAGGCTGCCGGCGTCGCGCCAAGCAGGAGCATTGGCGTTCATTCCGGCGCACGGCGGGGCGGGAGCGTCGACGCTCGCCGTGGCGAGCGCGCTGGCTGCCGTCGACAGCGGCGAGCGGGTGTTGCTGCTCGACCTCGACGAACTCGGGGCCGGATTGGATCTCACGCTCGGCGTAGAAGCGCGTGAAGGACTCCGCTGGCAAGACCTTTCCTTCGACGAGGGTGCGGTCAGCGGTGCGTCGCTCCGAAATGCGTTGCCGCGCTACAACGACAGGCTCGCGTTGGTCACCGGGAGGCGTGACGACATCCGGCCGCTCTCGCGTGGACCTGTGCTCGCAGCGGTAGATGCCGGTCGTGCGCACGGCGACCTGGTGATCGCGGATCTCCCGCGCGCCGACACCCCGGTGGTGCGCGCAGTGGCCGAGTCGGCCGAATTGGTGGTGGTGGTGACCACTCCGACCGTCGCAGGTACCGCAGCCGCACGTCTCCTGATCGCTCGATTGCTGACGGCGTGCCCGCGTGTCGAACTCGTGATCCGCGGGCCGTCTCCCGGCGGGTTGCGGGCAGCGCAGGTTGCCGATGCGGTCGGTGTGCCGTTGATCGCCGCGTGCCGGCCCGACCCGCGCCTGGCCACGCGTCTCGAAGCAGGACGTCTGCGGGTCGCGCCGCGCAGTCCGTTGGGGCGCGCGGCGTCGGCCGTGTACTCCCGATTCACCGACGCTCGAGTGGCTGCATCATGAGTAGTGCTGCGACGCAGCGAAGTTCACGCGTGCAGGCGGCGACCGAATTATCCGACGACGCTCTGATCGACAGGGTGCGTGAGCGCCTCGCCAAGGAGTCGGCCGAACCGACGGCAGCGGTCATCGCGGAGGCGATTCGCGCGGAGTCGGGTGGTGTTCTCGGCGACACCGATCTGCTTGCGGCACTGCGGCATCTGCAGACCGAACTGACCGGCGCGGGCCGACTCGAGGTACTGCTCGCCGAGCCCGGTGTCGCCGACGTGCTCGTCGTCGGACCGCAGCGGGTCTGGGTCGATCGCGGCAGTGGTCTCGAACCGACTGGTATCACCTTCGACGACGATGCGGCCGTCCGACGACTCGCTAGTCGGCTGGCTCTCGGCGCCGGTAGACGTCTCGACGACGCGCAACCGTGGGTCGACGCCCAGCTCACGTCGCTCGGCAGACGCGGGCTCACCGTGCGGCTCCACGCGGTCATCCCTCCGCTCGCCGCGGACGGTACATGTATCTCTCTGCGGGTATTGCGCACGGCCGGAATGGATATGGCGGGACTGATCGCGTCGGAGGCGGTCCCGCCCGAGTTGGTCGAGGTGCTCGAAGCGATGGTCGCCGCACGTCTCGCCTTCCTTATCGTCGGCGGAACCGGGTCGGGCAAGACGACTCTGCTGAACGCGTTGATCGGTGCCATGGCCCCGACTGATCGGGTGCTGTGCGTCGAGGACGCGTTGGAACTCGCCCCTGCGCACCCACATGTGGTGCGTCTTGTCGCACGAACGTCGAATGTCGAAGGGATGGGCGAGGTTCCGGTACGTGTCCTGGTTCGACAAGCGCTGCGGATGCGACCCGACCGCATCATCGTCGGGGAGGTTCGCGGTGCCGAGGTCATCGACCTCCTCACCGCGCTCAACACCGGCCATGAAGGGAGCGGTGGGACGTTGCATGCCAACTCGACGTCGGAGGTTCCTGCCCGTATGGAAGCGCTTGCGGCACTGGGGGGAATGAACCGGGAGGCTTTGCACTCACAGCTCGCGGCCGCCGTCCGAATCGTCGTCGGCGTCAGCCGCACGGCCGGTGGAGCGCGGGGGATTGTCGAAGTCGGGCTGGTGTCCCGGAACGCCGATGGATGGGTGACGATCCTGCCGGTTTGGCTGCGCAACAGTGGATTCACCGAGCACCGCGCGGAGTTCGACGCGTTGGTCGAGGAGCGCACATGAGCATCGTGTTGGCGGCGCTTGCGATTGCGGTGATGTGGTGGCCGACGAGTCGGGCCGAGCATCGGGTGTCGATGTTGGCCGGGACGGCGGCGACGCGGTGGACCCGGTTGCAGCCGAGCGCTTTTGGGTTGGTCTGCGCGCCGCTGGTGGCAATGCTCGTCGGAGGGATCGCGGGTGCGCTGGCGGCGTCGATCGTGGTGGCACTGGTCGTCTGGCTCCGTCGGCGAAGACGTCGTGCGGCCGAGCACGAGATTCAGCGCGACGAGATGTTGACCGCTCTGGCGCTGATGATCGCCGAGCTGTCGGTGGGAGCTCCGCCCGCCCGCGCATGTGCCGTTGCAGCGCGGGAGATCTCGGAGGGAGGGGAGAGTCCATCGGAGGTGGCCGAAGGGCTGACCGTGTTGGCCGCACGAGCCGAACTCGGTGGGAACGTCGTCGTCGATGGGGCGTCTGAGAGTCGGGGACAGGGATCTGGTTCGGATTCTTCGGGTCAGTCGTGGCGGCGGATCGCCGTCGCGTGGCGAACCGCGGAGCACTCGGGCGTCCCGATGGGGGAGTTGCTCGAGTCGTTGCGCGCCGACCTCTCCGCGCGACGCGCATTCACCGAGCGCACGCGAGCGGGCCTTGCGGGGCCGCGCGCGACTGCCGTTGTGCTGGCGGGACTTCCGCTCCTCGGGATAGGGCTGGGTCAGGCGACGGGCGCGCGCCCGATCCAGGTATTGCTCGGCGGGGGTCTCGGCGGCATGTTGCTGGTGATCGGCACGGCGCTGGTCGCCGCGGGCATGGTGTGGACCGAACGCATCACCGACAAGGTGGTGCGCGGATGACGATGTCGATGTTGCTACTCGCTGCAGCGGTGTTGATCCTGCCACCGCGCCGGTGGCTGCTGTATCGGGTCGTCGAGCCGCCTGATCGTCCATCGGGCGAAGCGCGGTGGCTCGGAAAGAACCGTGAGGTCGACGATCCGTTTGCCATCGCCGCAGGCCTCGACCTGTTCGCGGTGTGTCTGCGTGCAGGTCTCACGGTTCCCGCCTCCGCACTCGCCGTGGCGCAGACAGCACCGGCGACGTTGGCGGAGCCGCTGACCGCTACGGCGGAGCTACTCGAGCTCGGCGCCGAGCCCGAGCGTGCGTGGTCGACGCCGCTCGGAGTTCGACCAGCACGCCGAAAACACTCCGGCACCGACTATTTCGAGCAGTTGTCGATGCTAGCTCGGCGATCAGCTCGTGCGGGGTCGGCGCTGTCGGCCCAGGTGGGTGAGCTTGCCACCGAAACCCGACGTCGAGCGCACGACGACGCGCATGCTCGTGCCGAGCGGGCAGGGGTGCTGGTGAGCGGTCCGCTCGGCCTGTGTTTTCTCCCCGCGTTCGTGTGTCTCGGCATCGTCCCGGTCGTGATCGGCCTCGCGGGCTCAACACTCTCCGGTCTGTAGAAAACCCGATGGATCTCTTCGTGGGTTCCCAACGTCAAAGCATTGCAGCACCAATGAGTTTCACCTCAACCGAAAGGCACATCATGAAGATCCTTCACGCGACCAGAAGCGGAATCGAACGAATCACGGGTCGTACCAACGCGAACCTGACCAGATTGATGACCGACGACGAAGGCATGAGCACCGCGGAGTACGCGATCGGCACGATTGCCGCAGCCGCGTTCGGGGCGATCTTGTACACGGTGGTCAGTGGCGACAACATTGTCAGCGCTCTGACCGGGATCATCACCAAGGCGCTCAACACGTCGGTGGGTTGAGATGCGGCCGCGACGGATTGTCGACGACGAGTCGGGAATGGTCACGATCGAGGGAGCGTATGCGATTTCGGCTGTCGTGATCGTGGTGATTCTCGCGGTTGGCGTGGTCATGGCGGTAACCACTCAGGTCCGTTGTGCCGACGCCGCCCGCGAAGTCGCTCGGCTGACGGCCGCTGGTGACGATAACGCCCGTGCCGTAGGCGAGCAGATCGTGCCGGGTGCACAGATCTCTGTTGCGGCGCAGGCGGATCGGATCGTCGTCGAGGTCCGTCGCGGTGCGCCGATGGTGCCGGGTCTGACACTGTCTGCGCGGGCCGTCGCCGTCCCTGAGCCCGACGGTGCCGACCAGGTCGACGTCGCGCCCGGGGTGGGGCGGTGACCTGTCGCCGGTCGGGTGGGGCGCGGGCGCAGCGGGATTCACGCTTCACTCGACTTCTCCGCGACGAGGGCGGCTACGCCACCGTGGCCGCGGCCGGGGCAATCGCGGGTATCGCAGCGCTGATCGTGTTGGTCATCTATGTGGGTGCGGCGACGCTGGCTCGTCATCGGGCGCAGTCGGCCGCCGATCTCGCCGCGTTGGCCGCGGCGGCCGATCATGTTGCGGCGCGGGGTGATCCGTGTGCCACGGCCAGGTCGCTCACCGCCGAGCAGCGGCCACGGGCGGAGGTGTTCGAGTGCGCGGTCGTCGGTGAGGACGTCGTGGTCGGCGTGCGCGTTTCGGTGTCGTTGGGGACGTTGGGGATCCGAGCAGCGTCGGCGCGGGCACGAGCCGGCCCGGCCGAGGATCCGTGACGCCTTCCCGACCCGTGACACCGTCAGGTGCCGGGCCATGTGGTCCGTTCGTACTCAAATGACGGCTTTCACCCGATCGAGTTACATCGATGCAGCATCGGGCTGGGTACCGTCCAATGGCGCACTACTGTCTCGTTCGTCCGAATCTCGGAGGTCGTCCATGAAGTTCTCCCGTTCCGCCGGCGCTGCTGCACTCTGTGCTGCCGCGGTGGTCCTGTCGATGCCCGCTGCCGCACACGCAGGAGGGACCAAGGACCCGCGGTACGCGGCACCGCCTGCATCGTCGGCCCCGGCCGAGGCATGCTCGGATCGCGCGCCGTATGCGGGGCAGTGGGTTGGGCACGGGCGATCGATTGATCTGCGCGACAACGGTTCCGGAACCATCACACTCGGCAGCGGTGCGTCGAATAGCGAAACGTGGACGTTGGCCTGGAAGGCGCAGAAGACCACGGTGTTCCCCGACTGCGGCATCCTGACTGAGGTCAAGACGCAGACCAAGAAGCTGGGTCAGGGCAGCTACGGAATACTGGGCGCCGGGAAGCAGTTCGAGGGCGCGCTGGGTAAACGAGAAGGACACACGGTCCTGTTGATGTCGCTGCATCCCGGCCAGGACTCGATTCCGTTCTGCCGCACCAACGATTACGCCAGCGAATGCGGCGCATAGTTCGCTATTACCTTAAGGGTCTTTGATGTTGCGGGGCCTGATCAGGCTCCGCACTCCCGCGAGTACCCGTACTTGTCCGGGTTGCACCAGGTCAGCGAGTGCTCGGCGGAGGTGAAGCCGGCCATCTGCATGTAGGTTTTCGATTCTGAATCCTTCACCAGGACACCGTGATACACGGCGCCGGCGTGCATCGAGTTGTCGCCCAGCCCTTCGCCGTGCTGCCAGATCCGGTCGCCGAGCGTCATGGTGACACTGTCGGAGTGGGCGCTCCAGGTGAGCGCCCACTTCTCGCCGTCGGCGACACCGATCGATACCGACATGTCGCCGGTGCCGTCGGCCTTGAGGTTCATGTCCCGCGTGTGACCCTCCCACGCCCCGGTGAAAGCGCCAGCGCCCGATAGTGCTTTCGGGTTCGCTGATGCCGTTACGGTGTTCACTGGCGCGGCAGAGTCGACGTCGGTCTGGTCCGTGTTGCCGGGGGCGGTGCGAGATTCGGTGCCGGGGGCGGTCGCAGATGCGGTGACGGTCGACGTGATGACCACCGATGGCGTGGTGGGCGTCGCGGATGCATTTTGGTGCGTGCCACATCCGGTCGCTGTCAGTGCCAACGCGATTGCGGCAGAACCGAGTACGCACGCGTTCGCGAGCCGTGTCCGTTGTCGTCTGGTCTCGGGTAGATCGATGCACATGACCGTTCCTCTCGATGACTGGACCCGATGGGTACTCGATCCGACGGTGACGTGAACACGCGATCATGACTCAATCGGACGAAGCGCGGGCCTCTGACCGACTATCGCAGCGAGAAGCCGCGATGCGACACCGAGTCATTCGGCCGAACGGCTGCCGAGAGCTTGGCGTCGGTGCGGGTGTGAAACTCAGAGAGCGTCGTCGCCGATGTGGATGCGTTTGGGGTACACGCGTGTCGAATCCATCGGAGCGAACCAGACCTGGGAGAACGAGACCTCGGCGTCGCCGCGGTAGGCGAGTCGGAGTCGGCCAGGACCTCCCTTGGGCGTGGGTCCGTCGGGAATGCCGGCGCTCGAGATGCGGCTGTTCGGGATGCGTGGTGCCACCGCGTCGACGAACGGCGCCCAGTGCACCACCTCGCTCTCGGTGAGGAATGCGCCTGCGGCGGCGTGGACCTCGCCGGTCTCGGTGTCGGCCGCGAGGTAGACCTCGCCGAGCGCGGTGGCGATGCGTGGCCCGACCATCGCGCTCTGCAGGTACCACTGCGCATTGTCGACGACGTGGGCGTCGAAACGGGCGGCACACCAGGCGAAGTGGATGTCGAGTGCATCGAGCGCCTGTGCCTCGGAGTAGAACACGTCCGGCTCGCCGATCGACGCGGGCAGAGTGTCAGCCGATCCCGTCGGACGCGCCAGTAGGAAGAACGCTGGACGCGCACGGGTAATGAGTGGCGACGGAGTCACACGATCGGGGGTCCCCTCATGCATCGTTCAAGTATCCCTGAGAACAGTCTGTGACAGGCGGTAGTGGCCGGATTCGTCGAATTCGACGTGTCACGGATCCGCGTGGCCCGCACCTGACCTGGGTCGAGTACCCATCGAGACGCCACTGGTCACACGTCCAAGCTGAGTAGTTTTGCCACAGCTTTCGCCATTCGCCCGACGTTGCCTGAGAGTTCGCTGAGACTTCTGCGATGAGTGTCGTCGGCATCCGTTCGACAGGTCGAGCCGACACCGCTCGAATCCACAGCCGTTCGAATCCACAGCCGTTCGAATCCACAGCCGTTCGAATCCAGGGTCTAGGAGAAGTCACGCACATGGACGTCATGAGTCGCTCTCACACACGGAATCGAATCGGCGCGGGAATCGTGGCGGCAGGCGCAGTGGCCAGTGCCGTCGCGATCGCAACAGCACCGTCTGCGCACGCCGCGGCGGCGGTGGTCGCGGCCGACCGCGCCGCCCTCAGCGCACAGGCAGCGCCCACCGCGCCCACCGCGGTCAGCGGAGGCGCCGCGGAGTTCTACGAGCAGGTGATCAACAGCGTCATCGACAACATCACCCAGATAGGTGGCACCTTCGATCAGCAGGGACTCACTCCGATCCTCACCCAGGTCGTCCGTAACCAGACGACGGCGCTGTCGAATCTCGGTGGTGCACTCGGGAACGCGGGCGAGGGAATCGTTGCGGCACTGCAGACGCAGCTTCCGCGATATCTGGGCGAGGCGAGTACAGCGTTGCGGGAGGGGAACATTCAGGGCGCGTTGAACAGTGTCTTCCTCGCGGCCATCGTGCCGATCATCAGCGGAAGCGGTCTGCTCACGACTCCCGAACTGCTGCAATCGATTACCAACATCATCACTGTTCCGATGCAGAACCTGGTCAATGTGATCAACACGCAGGGATCCAACCTCGTGTTGCTCGGTAGCCTCGCACTGATCGGCCCGGCGGTCGGTGCGTACGGCGGACTTGGTGCCGCGATCCAGGGGATCGTCGACGGCCTGTCGACAGGCGATCTGGACGCGACCGTGACCGCACTCCTCAAAGCCCCCGCCATCGTGGTCGACGGGGTGCTCAACGGGGGCTACGAACCGAACGTCGCGGGCTTTATCGGCCTCGACCTCCCGGGAGTGTCCATCACCACCGGAGGGCTGCTCGGACATGCCGAGATCTCCGACGACGGCATCAAGATGCCCGGCACGATCCCTGCGCTGCAACTCATCGCGCAGACGATCTCCTACGCGATCGCCCCGCCGCAATCCACCTCGCGCGCCGTGACGCCCAAGGCTGTGAACGCCCCGGACGAAGCGACCCTCGACGCCCCTGTCGTAGCGGATTCTGCTGCTGAGCAAGACTCCGTCGCCGCGAGTTCCGGTGCATCCTCGACCCACGCGACACCGGACGTCGACCGCGATGATGTCGACGCTCCTGGTACGCCGTCGACGCCGAGCGCTGATTCGACCCCAACCACCCCGCCACAGCACGAGGCGACGACGAATCCCGCACCCAGCGGCGTCGAGAACCCGGGAACCGGAACACAATCCGATCCGACGCCGAGCGCCGAAGGGTCCGAGCCGTCGACAGGCCCCGTGTCCGCAGAAGCGACACCCACGGATCCCGCACCGGCAGACGGCACGTCCGCCGACTCGGCGTCCAAAGACTCCACGTCCACAGATTCCACGCCCGCCGACGCCGGTGCAGCGGCCTGACGATAAAATCGTGACCAGCGGTTGGGCGCTCTGCGGGGAGTGCCTGTCCGGTCCGCTCTCGTCTGTTGAGTTCGTTACGGGCAGTGTTGCCCACGGGAGATGATCGGGTGTCGGCCGAATGTGTCGCGGAGCGTTCCGACGACCGCGCAGAGCCCTCTGGGCCAGTGCGTCGCGGCACGTTGCTCGGCCGCGAACGTGAGCAACGTGAACTCGCCGATGTCATCGACTCCGTGTTCGCAGGTGGCACCGGAGTCTTGCTGGTGCGCGGCGAACCGGGCGTCGGCAAGACGGCGCTGGTGACTGCCGTCGCAGATGGTGCAGGCAAAGCCGGAGCGTCGGTGTTGCTCGGACGTGCGGTCGCCTTCGAGCAGTCCCTCCCCAATGCGCTTCTGCAGGTGCTGCTGCTGCATCTCGTCGATGATCCGGCACATGTTGCGTCGCAGCATGTCTCGACGCTACGTCTCGCTCTCGGACTCGACGCCGGAGAAACACCAACGCCCGCAGCGTTGGCGGGCGCGGCCGTCTCCCTGGTTGACGAGATGTCCACTCGCGCACCGGTCGTCATCGTCGTCGACGATCTCCATCATGCGGATCAGAGCTCGGCGGCGGTGCTCGAGGCGCTCGTGATCGCGCGGTTGCCACGTGTCGCCATCGTGGCAACCGCTCCGACGCACATGCGGTGCGGGTTCGGCCCGAGCACGATCATCGACGTCGGGCCGCTCGATGGCGACGCCGCGTCGACGCTGCTACCTCTGAACCATCCGAGTATGGCGCTCGACGTGCGGCGCCGTGTCCTGGCACCCGCCGAAGGCAATCCGCTCGCACTGCGTGCGCTGCCCACCGAACTACGCTACGACCAGATCGACGGCTCGGCGTCGTTGCCGCCGGTACTTCCGATGTCAACTGTGTTGCGCGACAGGCTGGTTCCCGAGATTCCCGACCTTCCGGCCGCGACACGACGCCTGCTGTTGATGCACGCGCTGGCTCCCGACACTCCGGTCGCGGATCTCCTCGCGACGCTCGGCAGTCGCACATGTTCCGACGTCGTCGCCCCGGCGATCACGGCGGGACTCATCGAACTGAGCGTCGTCGACGGCGAGTCACCGTCGGCAGATCCCCCACGAATCCGCTTCACCCCAGCGCTCATCGGATCGGCGCTGATGAGTGCGGCAACCGATGACGAGCGATCGTCGGCGTATCGATCACTCGCGCGAGTTCCGCAGTGCTCGGCTGGGATCACACCCGATATGTCAACGGGAAGAACCACATTCGACGACGCGCTGGCAGCTCAACTCGAAGTGGCCGCGGAGGCCGATCTGTGCACAGGCGAGTGGCGTTCGGGGCTGGCCCGGCTCCGGCGGGCCGTCGAGCTCAGTGGTGATCCCCGGGAGCGTCACCGACGACTGGCCCGTGCAACGCAGGTTGCCGCACGCGTCGATCGTGACGCAGCGCGGGAGATGTTCGTCGGAATGCAGACAGGGCAGCGACATTTCGAGAACTCGATCACCGACGCACTCGCCGCGTCGGCGGTCATCGTCATCGACGACAATGGCGACGTCGACACTGCCTATCGGATGCTGATGGATGCGTTCGAACGCACTGCGCCGCACGACCCCGACGATCCGGTGGTCGTCGAAGCCGTCGAGGCGTTGCGCGAGTTGTGTTGGCTCGGTGGGCGTGCGGAGTTGTGGGAGGGGTATCGGCGGATCGTCGACGAGGTGGCGCCCGAAGCGTCGTCGGCACTGGGACTTGTGGCGGCACTCTGGAAGGGGCCGTCGACGTTGTCGGTCGTCCAGCAGACAACTCTGGACGCGCTGATCACCGGGTTGTCGGTCGACCATTCTCCGCTGTGGATCGGTGAGATCGCCGAGATGGCTGCGACATTCGACCGGATCGATGAGTGTCGTGTGGTACTCGATGAACTGATCGACGGCGTAGACACCCGCCGCGACGTAGCGAGCAGGCCGTCGATCGCGGCGGTGTGGGCGATGCTGCAGCTGGCTCAGGAAGCGTTCCACCGTGGGAGATGGTCGACAACAACAGAATTGGCTCAGCGGGCCAAGGTGGTCTGCGACGTCGACGGCCACGATCACCTCGGCTGGCTCGCCGACTATCTACTCGGCATGGTGGCCGCGGTTCGTGGTGAGGTCGACGTGGTGGAGCAACTCGCGGCGCGCATGCGTGCGTGGGCTCTACCGCGGCGTGCCTTCGTGCTCGTCCGGTTCGCCGAACATCTGTGGACGATGGTCGCCGGTGGGCGCGGAGATGTGGGTTCGGTGTACATCCACGCGACGGCGGTCAGTCCGGTGGGTCAGCTCGGACCGTACGTCTCGATGTCGGGAATGATCGCATTGGATCTGGTCCGATCGGCGACACGCACCGGTCGAGGCGACGATGCGCGAGCGCATGTCGCAGCCATCGAAGAAGCCCGGCTCGACCGAATCTCACCGCGGCTGAACATGATTGCGCTGGCATGCCGGGCAGTGATCAGTCCGGACGACTCGGACGCCTTGTTCGAGGAGGCGCTGGCAGTGCCGGGCGCCGACCAGTGGGTGTACGAGTATGCGCGTATCCAGTACACCTACGGCATGGAACTGCGACGCAAGCAGGAGCTCGTCGCGGCCAGGACCCAACTGCGAGCGGCACTCTCGACGTTCGTCGACCTCGGCGCCACGCCGTGGGCCGCGCGCGCCGAGGCGGAGCTCGACGCCACAGCACCGACTCGCAACGTCACGGCGGCAGACTCGGAACTGACCGCCTATGAACGACGTATCGCAGACATGGCGGCGTCGGGCCTGACCAACAAGGCCGTCGCGGAACGACTCGACATCTCGCATCGCACCGTTGGCAATCATCTGTATCGGATCTACGCCAAGTTGGGAGTGACGTCGCGAGTGGAGCTGCGCGACGTGCTCGCAGTCCCGAGATCAGTGCCCGGTGGTCGCGCGGCCGACAGGTCAGGTGAAGAGCGCGCAGTCACGTAGCGCCGTACGGGATCTCACTCCGACGGTCCGGTATACGTGCGAGAGATGACTGCCCACCGTACTCGGCGCGATACCCATCCGAGATGCGATGGCACGGTTGGACATCCCCGAGGCGGCCATCTCGGCGATGCGATGTGCCGTGGCGGAAATCTGTGGGGATCGACGTGGCGGCGTGAAGGTGGTGACCGACTCGCCGAGCAACCGTAGTTCATCGGCGGTTCGAGCAGACCAGTGGTCGGCGCCGAGCACGGTGAACGTCGAGAGAGCTTGGTAGAGTTCCTCTCTCGCGGCGCGACCGAGGCCGTTCATGCGCAACCGACGCCCGAAATGCAAGCGCACTCGCGCCACGTCGAACGGCCATCGGTCGGCGCCGGGCGTTGCGATCGCAGAGCGATACGCCTCGACATCGTCGGTGACGATCGCGTACGAACCTGCACGCAGGAATGCGAGCCGGACGTCGGGTCCGAAGCCGACGTCGGCGAGCGCCCGTGCCACCGACGCTGTTGCCGACGGCGATTCGCATTCAGCGGCGGCTTCGGCAAGGTCGATGATGGCGCGGTCGCCGCGGGTGATGACGTCGGCAGGTCCGTCTTTGGAGGCGCGGAAGACGCGGAGTGCGGTTCGCGGATTACCCGCACCGAGAGCCGTGACGGCCTGGAGGTGGCTGTCGTGTCGTGTGACGCCCACGCCCTTGGAAATCCATTGGGGCGCCGAGAGTGAGGTGGACGGGACGCGCTCTCCGCGATACGCGGACAACAGTTTTCGTGCTCTGACCAGATAGGCCAGCGCGTAGAGTTGCAGGCCCGACTCCCGGCAGAGAGCCATGCCGCCGTCGAGAGTCCGCTGCGCCTCGTCCCAGCGTCCCGCGCCCAGATAGTGGGAGCCGAGCATCCATGCGGCACAAGCCGAGGAGGTGACCGACGTGCGTGGGTCGGTCCACACCCGATGCAATGCGGCCCGCCACCAATAGCTGCTGCTGCGGGAGGTCGCGACAAACGCGCTGCGCACCACGTCCGCGGAATCGGCTGAGTGCTGCAGGGTGTCGATCAGTCGGTCAAGTCTGGCGTCGAGGTACTCATGGGACGCGCGATCGGGCGAAAGTGTCTGCGCCGCAATGAGTGCCCACTCCGGTGCGATCGTGTCGTGTTGTTCCACCAGAGACGCGAATTCTGACCAGTGCTCCGGCCGGTCGTCGAGATGGCAGAGTTGGTAGTGCGACCAGAGCGCATCGTCGAGAATACGATCGCCCGGTTCCGAAGGATGTGCGCGAATCGCTCGTGCAAAAGTCCGTTGCGCTTCGCGGATCGACTCCGGGGCCTTTGCAGACAGATACGAGCGCGCGACGACCGCCTCGAGTGAGCGTGTCGCCGTGGCGTCGATGCTCACCGCTTCGTCGAGAAGTGCGCTGGCCGTGGGGATATCGGCGCTCACCGCGGATACCAGAGCCGACGCCGCGGCGAGTCGTCGAGCCTTGGCAGACGGCTCTGTGGTGTGTGCGGCGCTGAGGCGGAATGTGTGTGCCGCCGTATGGGAGTCGCCATGGCGAAGGGCCTGAGCAGCGGATCGCTGTAGGAGATCTGCGACGTCGTCGTGGTCGAGCCCGAGTGAGGTGTGGTCGCTCGTCGATGGTGGGGCCTCGGTCGACGCGATGGCGAGATAGCCCGCGCGGACCAGTTCGCGAGGACGGCCGTCTCCGCGACGCACGATTCGACGACGATCATCGGAATCGAGACTCGGAAAGTGCAGGCGCAGAAAGTGATCAGACGCCGCTGCGTCGAGCGGATGGACCGCGAGCGCGACGTCGACCGCATGGCTGGGAAGACCCGCGACGCCGGGCACGCAGGTGGTGACGAGCTTGACGCTGCTGCCGGTCAGCCGTCGACTCAGGTACGAGAGTGTTTGTGCGGCATCGTCGTCGAGCCGATCGGCGTCGTCGAGTCCGATGAGAAGCGAGTGGGATCGCGGCAGGCGAGCAAGGCTGAGCAACGTCTGTCGCAGATCGTTGGCGTTGTCGTCCGTGGCGATGCCCGAATGGTGCTCGGAGGTGGCGGATTCGCGGAGGTGGGCTGCCAGTTCGGATAGAACCGACTCGGAGCCTGCGCGCGTGTTCAGTCGTGCGAGTCGGTATCCGGCGTCCGACGCCATACGTTCGGCCGCGGCGAGCAGCGCGGTGCGCCCGGTTCCCGGTTCGCCGACGAGCGCTATCGAATGGTCGGTCGGCGACGAGACGAATGCGCCCAGTGATCCGAGGAGTCGGTCGCGCGCCGTCAGGGTGTGTGACACCACCGCTGCTGCACCTCCCCTGTGAGCTAAGTTACTTGCAAGTACAAACAACAATGTAGCTCACCTCGGAGGCGCCCAGATGTCCGGGTTGCCGGAAGCTGGAGTCGGCACTTCAAGCCGTGCCCGGCCGGCAGAACACAGCGACGCCCACGACCGAGGTGGTCGTGGGCGCCGCGTTGTTCGTGGAGCTGCTACTTCGAGGCGGAACCGCTCGTCGATGACGCGCTCGACGCGTTGCTGCTCGATGCCTGTGACGACGACGGTGAGGACGTGGCGTCGGAGTCCGCCGAGGCGGTGGCGTCGGAGCTCGAAGCTCCTCCGGTGCCGGCGCCCGCAGAGCCCGTGCCCGCAGAACCGTTGCCCGCAGAACCCGTGCTGGGAGAACCCGTGCCGGCAGTGTCGGCGCCGATTGTCGTGCCGGGGTCGGCTGCGGGGGAGTTGTCGGTCGCTCCGGTCGCTCCGGTCGCTCCGGTCGCGTCGTCGCCGACGGTGGCAGGTGCAGAGGCGCCGCCCGACCCCGTTACGCCATCCTCCGTGCCACCCGACCCCGTCACGCTCTCGCTCGGCGTGACCGCACCGGCGTCGGACGAACCGGAGTCTGTGGTTTCCGGCGAGGTGGTAGTCGTCGCGAGATCCGTTGCGGCCGTTGCGCCCTGGGCTTCGGCGGCTACCGGCGTCGCGGCCCTGACGATCGGCGCGCTCGCGACCGGCGACGCATCGACGGTGTACGACGTCTTCGGAGGTAGCGGAGCGAGCGCAGTCGCGATTGACGTCACGATGTGCTGCAGTGCGCCGAGCGTGCCCGGCAGGAGGATGTTGAGCTGACCGTCCTCGTCGAAGCTGCTGTCGAGCGCGGGATGCAGTAGGCCACCATTGATGACCGGGAAGTCGCCGAGACCGATGATGTTGCCGACGCTCGGGCCATAGCCGCCATTGAGGAGGCCGTCGAGCATGACGCCCGGCGCTTGCATCAGCGCGGTCGCGACCTGCCCGATGTCACCGGCTTCGGCGCCGTCGACCACGGTCTGGACAGCATTCCCGACCGCCCCGAGGCCACCGGCCAGCGGACTGATGATGCCCATTCCGGCGAAGAGTACGACGTCCGGTACCTGATAGACCAGGCGCTTACCCGCAGCGAACGGCTCCGACAGCGCAGCGCTGATTCGATCGTTCGGGATCGCTCCGGCAAGCGCCAGACCGGCGTCGAGCGGCACGTCGAGGATCTTCATCAGTGCGGGCATCACTGATCCGGTGGACGGATTGATTGCCGCGTAGATCGGCGCGCTGGCGACCAACAGGATGTTGTTCATCGCCGACTCGATGTCGCCCGCCTTCAGGGCAGCCGTGGCGGCGGCGAGCAACTGCGGAACGTCGTTGCGCAGTGCTTCGGCAACGTCCTTGACCGCGCCGGACAGCCCCGGACCGACGCCGCTCGCGGCCTCGGACGCCTGCTTCCACAGCGCAGCGAAATCGGGGCTGGTGCCCGACTTCCACTCGCCGTTCACAGCGCCGTCGGCGACGCCCTTGACGAGATTGAGCTGGTTCTCCAACACCTGACTCAGAATCGGGAGTGCTTTATCGGGCGAATTGGCCTGCAGCGCTTTGATGCTCGTGAGTGCGCGCTGGATGGCGTCCGCGTAGATCTGCGTCGGGTCGGCGTCGGCGGCCAGGGTGGTCACCGCATGTGCGCCGACGGTTGCGGTGTCCGCGACGAGCTGCGTCGTCGACGCTGCCCCCTCGGTTGCGGCCACCGTTGCGGCCTGACTCATCGCCGGGACGGCTGCGATCACTGCGGCACTCGCGATGGACATTCCCGTGAGGGCCAACGCGCCCACCCTCGGGCGAACGACAGCGTTCTTCATGGTCACTCCTTGTCAGTGGCGGCACCAGAACCTCGTCCGCCCCCGAGCGACCCGATTGCAGCGCGCCGCCACCACCCGACGCGCCGTCGTCGAGGGTGCCTCGTTCGCACTGCAAAATGACGGGATGCGCGCAAGCCGGTAGCCGCGTGACTCAGCTTGTGAAGCGGAACACGACGCACAAAAACGCCCCGACGCCTGCGGAGAACGTGTCCGCGGGCGCCGAGGCGTCGTGAGGGGTGTCGATCAGTTGTCGCTCGACGCTGAGCTTCCTGCCGAGTCCGCTCCGGACTTCGACGCTGAGCTTCCTGCCGAGTCCGCTCCGGACTTCGACGCTGCAGAGTCCGCAGACTTCTTTGTGTCTGCCGCGTCAGCGTCGGTAGCCGAGCCGGTTCCCTTCGAACTCGCAGTGCTCGATCCCTTGCTGCTCGATCCCTTAGTGCTCGAGCCCGCGGTGCTCGAACCCGTGCTGCTCGACGTCGAGTCGGTGGCGGACTTCGAATCATCTGCGGTGCCCGATGATTCGACGCTGCCCGACGTATCGCCGCCGGAAGGCTGGGCGGGTGCCTCTGTGTCATCTGCGACCGTTGTCGTCGGCGCAGCCGCATCGGAAGCAGTCGTAGCCGCATCGGAAGCAGTGGTAGCCGCGTCGGAAGCAGTCACGGTCGAGTCGGTCTGGGCCGCGACCAGCGTCGCCATGTCGACGCTCACGGTCTTCGGCGGCACCGGCGTGATGGCCTTGATGATGTCCGACTGAAGGCGCTGAAGCACCCAGCCGGTGCCCGGAATGATGGTGGCGCGGTTGCCGTCGGCGTCCTTTCCGATGAGCTGCAGCGCGCCTCCGAGCAAGCCGCCGCTGACGACACGCAGTCCGCCGACGCCCACCAGTCCGCCGACGCTCGGTCCGTAGCCGCCGTTCAGGAAGCCGTCGAGCGTGATGGCAGGCGCCTGGACGAGTGCGGTCAGCGCGCCTTCGAGATCGTTGGTGCCCAGGGCGTCGATCACGTTCTGCACGCCGCGACCGAAGCCGCCGATCCCGCCTGCGACCGGGCTGATGATCCCCATCCCGATGTAGGCGAAGTCGGAGCCGATCACGTTGTTCACCTTGATGGCGTTGCTGATCGGTGTCGAGATGGCGGCGGCGAGGTCGGCGTTCGGGATCGCACCCGCAGCGATGAGGCCGGCGTTCAGCGGAACGTTGAGCAGCTTGACGAGCGTCGGGACCACGCCGCCTGCCTTGGTCGGCTTGATCACGGAGTACACCGGCGTGACCACGGCGAGCAGCAGGTTGTTCATCGCGCCTTCGATGTCGCCGGACGAAAGCGACGTCGAGACGGCTTCGAGCAGCTTGGGGAGCTGGTCGGAGAGTGCCGCGGTGACGTTGGCTTCGATGCCCGCGGAGTCCAAGCCGTCGAGTGCGGCCTGGATCTGGGCCCAGATCGGCGAGAAGTCGGCTGCCTTGCCTTCTTTCCACTCACCGGCGACGGCCCCGTTGATGATGCCGTTGACCAGCGCGGTCTGGTTCGCCAGCAGCTGGTTGAGGATCGGGTACTCGGTCTTCGACGCCGACTTCTTCAGCTTCTCGATGGCAGCCTGTGCCTTGGTGAGCACCTGCTGGTAGATCGCCAGCGGGTCGGTGTCGGCAGCGGAAGGTGTTGCGGCAGAAAATGTTGCGGCGAGTGGTGCCGCCAGGGCTGCGGTGGCCGCTACAGCAGCGTCCTGCGTCACAGCGGTGGGCGTGGCGGCGGCATACGTGGCTGCCTGGCTCATCGACGGGACGGCCCCGATCACCGCGGCACTCGCCACGGAGAACCCGGCAAGGGCCATCATGCTCGCCCGCGGGCGAACGGCAGCGTTCATCATTGTCACTCCTAGAAACCGGTGGCGAGCAGTCGTGAGTAGTCGGGGTCGCCAGGTGGACCCCGGAGGTGGACGCCGTCGCCACTCGCCGGCGGCACCGCCGATGACTGTGCACGTCGGATCGACAAAAGAGACAAATCGCCGCAACGGCGTGGACAAATGACTCAGTTTGCGAGGTGCGTCATATCTCGCATGAGGTGTGTGATAGATCGCAGCACGCTCAGGGCTCCCGCCTTGTCGAGCGGCTCATTGCCGTTGCCGCACTTCGGTGACTGCACGCACGACGGACATCCCAGCTCACAGCCGCACTCGGAGATGGCGTCCGCGGTCGCTGCGATCCACGTCGTGAACTGCGCGTACCCACGCTCGGCGAATCCGGCGCCTCCGAGATAGCCGTCGTAGACGAAGACGGTCGGAAGTCCGGTGTCGGGGTGCAGGTTGGTCGAGAGTCCTCCGATGTCCCACCGGTCGCACGTCGCGACGAGGGGCAGCATGCCGATCGCCGCGTGCTCCGCGGCGTGCAGGGCACCGGGCAGGCGCGTGGCGTCAATACCCACCTCGGCCAGCGACTCCGGAGTCAGCGTGTACATGACCGCGCGCGTGTGCAGTGTCTGACGCGGCATGTCGAGTTCGACGGCGTCGAGCACTTCGCCCGACGGGAGTGATCGAAGATATCCGACGACCTGATGGCTGACGTCGACATCGACGAACGCCACTGACAGCGGCCCGTAGGTGTTCGACGAGACGACCGACGTCACCGATACGTCTGTGGTCTCACGCGCAGACGTCGTCCAATCCGGCTCCTCGGGATGAGCCAGCGCGAGTCCCTCGTCGAGATCGAGTTCGTCGACGACGTAGCTCTCGCCCTGGTGGATGTGTACCGCTCCGGGATGCACCGTCGCGGGGGCGCGACCGGCGTCGACGGTCCCGAGTAGTTCCGACGTCGTTGCGTCGACGATGAGCACCTGCCCGCCGATTCCGCCGCGAATGTCTATGTCGCCGTGGGGTTCTACGCCCGCGGCCGGATACCAGCCCGCCTTCCGTTTGCGGAGTAGGCCGTCGGCGGCGAGTTGCTGCACGGCGTCGCGCGCGCCCCAGCGCTCGATCTCGTTGTCCCCCAACGGGTACTCGGTCGCCGCGCACAGCAGATGCGGCGCGAGGATGTACGGGTTGGTCGGATCGATGACCGGCGCCTCGACCGGCGTGGCGAGCAGCGCGTCTGGATGGTGGACCAGATAGGTGTCGAGCGGGTCGTCGCGTGCGATCAGTACGACGAGCGCATCGCCGGATTCACGTTGGCGCCCAGCACGTCCCGCCTGCTGCCAGAACGAGGCGATGGTTCCGGGGTAGCCCGCGATGATCACCGCGTCGAGTCCGGTGATGTCGACGCCGAGTTCGAGTGCGTTGGTCGTCGTCACCCCGACGAGCCTGCCATCGGAGATGGCGGCCTCGAGTCGACGCCGATCATCGGCGAGATACCCCGCGCGATACGCGGCCACTTTGTCGACGAGGTCGGGAGCGCTGTGCGACAACAGATCACGAGCCCGCAGTGCCGCAATCTCGACGCCGCGTCTGCTGCGTCCGAAACACAGTGTGCGAGCGCCCTCGACGACGAAGTCGGCCAACAGACGGGACGCCTCTGCATCCGCGGATCGCCGTACCGGAGCGTCGTTCTCGCCGGTTACGCCCGGTACGAAATCGGGTTCCCATAGGGCGACGGTCCGCTCGCCACGCGGCGACCCGTCGTGTGTGACCCCGACCGCGGGTTCGCCGATGAGTCGTTCGAGCGCGGCGGCGGGATCGGCGACTGTCGCACTGGCCGCGATCACCGTCGGCTCCGAACCGCACGCACGTGCCAGACGTAAGAGTCGACGCAGCACCATCGCGGTGTTGGAGCCGAACACCCCACGGTAGTGGTGACATTCGTCGACGACGATGTATCGCAGGTGCGCGAAGAATTGTCGCCATTGGCCGCGCGACGGGCCGCCGGCGTGTGTGCCGGGCGTGGCGACACCGGTCAGTATTCCCAAATGCAACATGTCGGGATTCGTGAAGATCCACCGCGAATGTGCTCGAGCCCACTGTCGGATCTCGGAATCGGTGTCGCCGTCGTACGCGCACGGCTGGAGGTGAGAAAAGTCGCGGCGTCCGGAGATGATCGACGTGAGCGCCTTGAGTTGATCGGCACCGAGAGCTTTAGTCGGGCTGAGATACAGTGCGGTCGAGTGTGGTTCGGCGAGAAGCGTCGTCAGAATTGGCATTTGGTACGACAACGATTTGCCAGATGCGGTTCCGGTGGCAATCGATACATGTCGGCCTGCGAATGCGTGGTCGGCGGCCTCGGTCTGATGAATCCACGGTCGTTCGATTCCACTATCGACGAGAGCGGCACGGACCTCGTTCGAAATCCAATCGGGCCAGGACGCGAAAGTTGCTGAGCGGGAATCGATTACCGAGAGATGAGTTACCGGACTGGAGTCCGGATCTGTTCCGGCCAGTGAGCGACGAAGAAGTTCGGTGCCGAACGTGGAGTGGTGCATAGACGAAATGTCGTGGTGACCGGGCGATCTCGGCGCGCGAGGCCCCAATCGGTGCGAGTGCGTGATTATGTCCTATAGCCAGCAGGTTTTCCTTGCATACGATGTTACCTTTCGGTCTCGAACGTCGAAAAATCGGGTGGTTTTGGCTCAGAGTGATTGCGACGACTATCCAAGTCGCCTCGAACATGATTGACTGAGTTTGGCCGCAGCTCCCGGGCGGCCATCGCTGATTGCGGTGATCGCGCGGGATCGGGTTGCAGCCGTGGTACTGAAGTTGTCAGGCCGAATGGTGTTCGTCCACGAACTCTCCCATCGGCGTTCTCCGAGGTATGGCGGTACGACCGGCCGCGACACGTGACCAGCGTGTCGGGACAGTTTGAATGTATGTAAAGGATTGCAGGAATGGCACAGGGGACTGTGAAGTGGTTCAACGCGGAGAAGGGCTTCGGCTTTATTGCTCCCGATGAGGGCAATGACGACGTGTTCGTCCACTACTCGGAGATCCAGGGCAACGGCTTCCGTACCCTCGAGGAGAACCAGCGCGTGGAGTTCGAGGTCGGACAGGGCACCAAGGGTCCGCAGGCGACCGGCGTCCGCGCCGTCTGAGACTTCGGCTCAACAGACGAGCTTGATCGATGCAACGCTCCCGTCCTCTTTCGAGGGCGGGAGCGTTCGTCTGTCAGCCTTCCTTTGCCGTCGACGCCAATCGGTGACCCGGCGTTCGGCGTCCCTCTGTTCGGTGTCCCTCTGTTCGACGTCCTGGTGTTCGACGTCCCTCTGTTCGATGTCCCAGTAGGCAAGGCACCAGTATTGTCTGGTGCGTGGGCCAACTGGCGTTCTTCTCTGCCGAACTCGACGAGCCGTCGCTCGACGACCTCGGCGGCCTTCTCGCAGCGCACGGACAATCGTCGCGCGTCGCAGGTAGCGGGTCGGCTGCGGGTGGTACGCGCGTATCGATCGTGCTGACCGCGCCGTGGCGCGCGGCGGCAGTGGTCGAGGAGATGAAGGCCTGCGGCGTCGACACCGAGCTCACCGAGTCCGACGAGGGTAATCCGCTCGCACGCAGCGCACTCACACCGCTGCTCGACGCCCTGCACGCCACCTGGTCGCGTGGTGCGGTCAAGGCTGTTCCCGCAGGCTGGGTTCCCGGTCCTCGTGCGCTGCGACTCTGGACGATCGCCGCGGGATCGTCGGATGCCGGGCACTACCAGCTCGGACTCGATCCACATGCTCCCGATACCCATGCCCAACTCGCGACTGCGCTGATGCGGACCGGGATTGCACCTACTCTTGTTGGCACGCGAATCCATTCGCCCGCATTGCGGATCTCGGGTCGTCGTCGACTCGCTCGTCTCTGCGAGTACGTCGGCGAGGCGCCGCACTTCGCGGGAGCGCGTGCGGACTGGCCGGACGTCGGCGACTGACGAACGACACACTTCGTTTCGCGCTCGGCATATTCAGCGTTGACCAGGCGTTATGGGCGGCAGCGTCGTCGAATTGCGTGGTGGATACCCGCCCATCGTGAATTCGGATGTGCAAATGGCGCTATACATAAGGTACAAACCTCAAACGAGACGAGACCCCATCCGTCAGCCAACCGGCACGCGGCGGGCGGGTCCAAACCGAAGGACACCCGTTGGCCGAGACCAGCACCACCGCGCCCGCAAAAGGAGAAGCGATCCGACGACTGGTGATCGTCGAGTCGCCGACCAAGGCGCGCAAGATTGCGGGGTATCTGGGGGGCAACTACGTCGTGGAGTCGTCGCGCGGTCACATTCGTGACCTGCCGCGCGGCGCCGCCGACGTTCCGGCGAAGTACAAGGGCCAGCCCTGGGCGCGGCTCGGTGTCAACGTCGACGACAACTTCGAGCCGCTGTACGTGGTCTCGGCAGACAAGAAGTCGACGGTCTCCGAGCTGAAGTCGTTGATGAAGGATGTCGACGAGCTCTATCTCGCGACGGACGGCGACCGCGAGGGTGAGGCGATCGCCTGGCACCTGCTCGAGACGCTCAAGCCGAAGATCCCGGTCAAGCGCATGGTGTTCCATGAGATCACCGAGCCTGCGATCCGCGCGGCGGCCGAGAACCCGCGCGACCTCGACATCGACCTGGTCGACGCGCAGGAAACCCGACGCATCCTCGACCGTCTCTACGGCTACGAGGTCTCGCCCGTGCTGTGGAAGAAGGTCATGCCGAAGTTGTCGGCGGGCCGTGTGCAGTCGGTGGCGACGCGGATCATCGTCGAACGTGAACGTGAGCGCATGGCGTTCGTGTCGGCCGAGTACTGGGACGTCGACGCCACGCTCGACGCCGGTGAGTCGACGACCCCGCGCAGCTTCTCGTCGCGGTTGGTATCGGTCGACGACGCGCGGGTCGCCGCCGGTCGTGACTTCGATTCACGCGGCAACCTGAAGCGCGCCGACGGCGTCGTCGTACTTGATCGCGAGCGGGCGACGGCCCTGGCCACAGCTCTCGACGGTGCCGACATGACGGTCACCTCGGTGGAGGAGAAGCCCTACACGCGTAAGCCGTATGCGCCGTTCATGACGTCGACGCTGCAGCAGGAGGCGGGCCGCAAACTGCGGTTCACCTCCGATCGCACGATGCGCATCGCGCAGCGGCTGTACGAAAACGGCTACATCACCTACATGCGTACCGACTCGACGACGCTGAGCGAGTCGGCGATCAACGCTGCGCGGGCACAGGCTCGTGATCTGTACGGTGCCGACTTCGTGCATGCCACTCCGCGTCAGTACACCCGCAAGGTCAAGAACGCGCAGGAGGCGCACGAGGCGATCCGCCCGTCGGGCGAGATGTTCCGGACTCCCGGCCAGGTGGCCGGTCAGCTCGAAGCCGACGAATTCCGGCTCTACGAGTTGATCTGGCAGCGGACCGTCGCGTCGCAGATGGCCGACGCGCGCGGCACCACGCTGAGCCTGCGTATCGCCGGCACCGCGAGCGGACAAGGCGGCAACGGCGAGCGATGCACGTTCGCGGCATTGGGTCGGACCATCACGTTCCCTGGCTTCCTGTCGGCGTACGTCGAGACGGTCGACGAGCAGGCCGGTGGCCAGGCCGACAACGCCGAGACGCGGCTGCCGCAGCTCACCGAGGGGCAGCACCTCACGGCCACCGACCTCGAGGCCGACGGTCACTCGACCAACCCGCCCGCGCGCTACACCGAGGCGTCGCTGGTCAAGGTGCTCGAGGAGCTGGGCATCGGCAGGCCGTCGACCTACGCGTCGATCATCGGGACCATCCAGGACCGCGGCTACGTGGTGAAGAAGGGCAGCGCGCTCGTCCCGTCGTGGATCGCGTTCGCTGTCGTCGGGTTGATGGAGGCGTACTTCGAGAACCTCGTCGACTACGACTTCACGGCGTCGCTCGAAGACGATCTCGACCAGATCGCCAACGGCAACGAGAACCGCACCCGCTGGCTGACCGAGTTCTACTTCGGCGACAAGGCGGCCGACGAGTCGTCGAGCGGTGATCAGGGTGAGGTGCCCGAGATCGCAGGCTCCGACATTGCCAAGCACGGCGGATTGAAGAAGCTCGTCGGGGTGAACCTCGAGGAGATCGACGCCCGCGAGGTCAACTCGATCAAGCTGTTCGACGACGAGCAGGGCCGCCCGGTCTATGTGCGTGTCGGCCGGTTCGGGCCGTACCTCGAACGCAATGTTGCGACGTCGCCCGACGCGGAACCGGATCTGCAGCGCGCCAATCTACCTGCGGATATGACTCCCGACGAGCTGACGCTCGAGGTGGCAGAGAAGCTGTTCTCGACGCCGCAGGAGGGTCGTTCGCTCGGCGTCGACCCGGTCAGCGGGCACGAGATCGTCGCGAAGGAAGGACGATTCGGGCCGTACGTCACCGAGATCCTGCCGCCCGACGACGACGAGGACGGCTCGGGTGGCGGCGCTGCCCCGTCCACGATCCCCGCAGGTCCGACCCCTCGTGATGGTGGCGAGGGTGGTGTGGTGCCGCTCGACGACGCGCACGCGGGCGGTGGCACGGCCACCAAGACGGTCGCGAAGAAGACGGCCAAGAAGGCCGCGAAGAAGGCCGGACCCAAGCCGCGGACGGGGTCGCTGTTCAAGTCGATGGACATCTCGACGGTCACGCTCGACGACGCGCTCAAACTGCTCTCGCTGCCGCGGGTCGTCGGCGCCGACCCGGAGTCCGGCGACGAGATCACCGCGCAGAACGGCCGCTACGGCCCGTATCTGAAGAAGGGTACCGACTCGCGGTCGCTGGCCAACGAAGACCAGATCTTCGGGATCACGCTCGACGAGGCGCTCAAGATCTACTCCGAGCCCAAGCGTCGTGGCCGGCAGGCCGCAGCACCCCCGCTGCGCGATCTCGAGAAGAACGACGAGGTCAGCGACAAGCCGATGGTGATCAAGGACGGCCGCTTCGGCCCGTACGTCACCGACGGCGAGACCAACGCCAGCCTGCGCAAGGGCGACGACGTCGCGACCATCACCCCCGAGCGGGCGATGGAACTCCTCGCCGACCGCCGCGCCCGCGGCCCGGCGAAGAAGGCCACGAAGAAGAAGGCCACCGCGAAGAAGACGCCGGCGAAGAAGACCGCCACCAAGACGGCCGCGAAGAAGACCGCGGCCAAGAAGACTGCGGCCAAGAAGACGACCGCGAAGAAGACCGCAGGAAAGAAGAGCGCGCCGCCGGCCGAGGAGTGATCTCGACAAGCTCGATCAGCGGGTGGGCGCTGAATCAGCGGTGCATTTCCGCTGGTTGAGCAGGCCGGGTGCGGCAGAAGCCCGCGGAAGGGTCATCGGGCGGGCGCAGGAAGTAGGGGAAGGAATCCTTCCGTGGGTTGTGTACGTTTCCCCGGGTTGTTTCGCGGGTAAGGGTCAGAGAGTGGGGGAAGGGATCTTTCCCCTAGTTTCTGCGGGCGGGCCGGGGTGGCGCGGGGACCTGCGCGGCGTCGAACGTCGCGCGGTGTCGACCGGTGGCCTGGTTCGACGACAAGGTCGATGCCGGGTCCGCAGAATCTCGCGGAAGAGTCGCCGGGTGCGGCCGAGGTTCGCGGAAGTGCGGTCGGGTGCGGCAGAATCTCGCGGAAGAGTGGCCGGGTGCGGCCGAGGCTCGCGGAGGCGCGGTGGGTGCGGCAGAAACTCGCGGAAGGGCCGTCGGGCGGCGCGCAGCGAGCTGCCGGTGTCGAAACCGCGTTGATCTCGACAAGCTCGATCAGCGGTGGGGCGCTCGATCAGCGGGTGCATCTCCGCTGGTTGAGCAGGCCGCGAGCGTAGCGAGCTGCCGTGTCGAAACCACGTTGGGTGATCTCGACAAGCTCGATCAGCGGGTGGGGGCTCGATCAGCGGGTGGGCGCTCGATCAGCGGGTGGCACCCTACCGCCGATACGGCGACAGGTGTGGGCGGGCGAGCAGCGTCTCGATGCCGCGGCCGCGCAGCTCGACACCTTCGCCGATGTCCCAGTTCTTCGCCTCCTCGCTCGAGGCGAGGAACACCGCGCGGGCCGAGCCCAGCACGCGGGTCGGTTCGTCCTTGGCCAGTTCGGTGAGCCGGGCCGCTTCGTTGACCGGGTCGCCGATCACCGTGTACTCCAGCCGCTGCTCCGAGCCGATGTGGCCGGCGATGGCTTTGCCCGCGGAGACCCCGATACCGATGTCGGTGTCGCCGAGTGTCTCCCACAACTCCTGGCGCATCTCCCGCGCCGCGGCGAGTGCCTGACCGGCGAAGTCGTCGAGGTTCAGCGGTGCACCGAAGATGGCGAGCGCGGCGTCGCCCTGGAATTTGTTCACGAATCCGCCGTGGCGTCCGACGACGGCCACCACCACCCGGAAGAACTCGTTCAGCAGGTCGACGACCTCTCGCGGTGGCCGATTCACGGCCAGCCGCGTCGAGCCGACGATGTCGACGAACAATACGCCGACGTAGCGTTCCTCGCCGCCGAGTTCTGTTCCGGTCTCGATGGCCTTGCGCGCGACGTCCTCGCCGACGTACCGGCCGAACAGGTTGCGCAACTGCTGCCGCTCACGCAGGTCGGCGACCATGTCGTTGAAGCCCGCCTGCAGAAGCCCCAGGTCGGAGCCGTCGTAGATCTTGACGGCGATGTTCAGGTCGCCTTCGCTCACTCGGGTCTGGGCGGCGCGGAGTTGCTTGATGGGGTCGTTGATGGCGCGAACGACGCGCACGATGGCCAGCAGACTGAACGCCAGCGACGCCAGACACATCCACAGGATGGGGCGTAGCAACCCGACAGCGTCGGTCTCGATGAAGTGGATGCGCTGCAGCAGGATCAGTCCGACGATCACGACCATCGGCGCGACGACGCTGATCACCCAGAAGACGGCGATGCGTGTGGTCACGCCCGGCGCGATCGCGTCGTCGGGATTGTTGGCCATCGCGGCGACGGTGATGGGGCGCAGCACCTTCTCGGACTGGAGGAAGCTGAGCACGCAGGTGACGAGTGCGCCGATCGCGCTGGCGACGGCAACGATGAACGCATCTTTGTGCGAGACGGTCAGGTTGACCGCGGTGAACAGCACACCGCCGATGACCCACAGACCCAGGTTGACCAGCGACAGCGTCACCGGCAGGCGCAGCGCCCGCTTGCGGGCCATGTCGTTGTCGAGTCGAGTTCGACGTCGGTGCCACACGAGCACCGGCAGCGACACCTTGATACTCAGCGCGCCGCCCACGATCATCGCCAAGAGGAGATAGGCGAGGAAGATGCCCTGATTGAGTGCGGTGATGTCGTTGAACTTGAACGAATCCTGCGACGGCATACCGAACCGAAGAAACGCGAAGGTGAACAGCGCGCCAACGAGATTTGCGCGCAACAGGTCGAGAGCGAGGATCGGCCACGGCGTGCGCGCAAGCCATCTGGCCAGGTGCAAGCCGTAAAACAGCCTGGATCGACGTTCAACCACGCCCTTTACGGTAGCTGGCTGCTTGCAATTGTTAAACGTTCATCCACAAGCTGAGGTGTCCGAACTGCGGATTACGCTGGTGATGTGACAAATGTCTTCGACCGGCTGACCGGGCAGCGGGCAGTGGCGCAGGAGCTGACCGACGCCGCGACGGCCGCCAGAGTCCTCGCCTCACGCCTCGACGCGGGACCTCCCGCCCCCGCTGCCGCTGACTTCGACGTCGCCGAGCACGACGACGCTGAGCTCGACGCATCGGTCCTGGACGCTGCCGACTTCGACAGCCCAGACTTCGACGCCCCAGACTTCGACAGCCCAGGCTTCGACGACCCGATCTTCGACGGCCCCACGCCGTCGCCCGTCGTCGTGCCGCGGGCGTCGATGACACACGCCTGGCTGTTCACCGGGCCGCCCGGAAGCGGTCGATCGGTCGCCGCCACGTGCTTTGCGGCCGCGCTGCAGTGCCAGCATCCCGACGTCGTCGGATGCGGTGAGTGTCGAGCGTGCGTGACGGTCATGGCTCAAACGCATGCCGACGTCCGGCACATCGTGCCGCAGGGGCTGAGTCTCTCAGTCGATTCGATGCGCGAGATCGTGCAGGCTGCCGCGCGTCGACCGGGTACCGGTCGGTGGCAGATCGTCGTCGTCGAAGATGCCGATCGGCTGACCGAGCAGGCGGCCAACGCGCTGCTGAAGGTCGTCGAGGAGCCGCCGTCTCGCACGGTCTTCCTGCTGTGCGCACCGTCTGTCGATCCCGAAGACATCTCCGTCACGCTTCGCTCGCGATGCAGGCATGTCCCGCTCGCAACGCCGACCGTCGCCGACATCGAGCGCGTCCTGATCGACCGCGACGGACTCGACGCCGACGCCGCGCGGTGGGCGGCATCGGTCTGCGGCGGGCACATCGGACGTGCCCGACGTCTCGCCACCGACCCCGAGGCTCGCGAGCAACGCGACAAGGCGCTGGCGCTCGCACGCGCGGCCACCCGTGATTCGACGGCCTACGCGGCCGCGGAGGAATTGGTGAAGTCGGCCGACGCCGCGGCGAAGGCGATCAGTGCCGAACGCGACGAAGCCGAGACCGAGGAGATGAAGACCGCCCTCGGCGCCGGCGGCACGGGTAAGGGCACCGCCCGACCTCCACGCGGAACGGCGGGCGCGCTCAAGGAGCTCGAGAAGCGGCAGAAGTCGCGCGCCACCCGCGTCGGACGCGACACCCTCGACCGTGCACTCGTCGACCTCGCAGCTCTCTACCGCGACGCCCTCGTCGTCTCGATGGGCGCACAGGTCACCGCGATGCACCCGGACAAGGCCGCCGACATCGCTATTCCGATGGCCGCGTACGCGTCTCCGGAACAATTGCTCCGCTGTGTCGAAGCCGTCCTGGAATGTCGTGAAGTCCTTGACCAGAACGTGAAGCCGAAGTTCGCCGTCGACGCGATGGTTGCCACCATCGGACAGGTCATGCGCTCGAACTGATCGCCGGAGCGCCACGTGTCGCGCTCGGCGCCCGGAGTAACCGCCGGGTAATCACGGTGAAACACAACGCTTCTAGCGTGGCAATCCATGACATCTGCACAGGGGGCGACGTCACGCGCGTCTGAGCGGCCACCGGGTACCGGCATCGACATCTCCGGCTTGACCAAGACCTTCACCAGTCGATCGGTGCGCGGGACCAACACGGTCACCGCGCTCTCCGACGTGTCGTTGAAGACCTCGGAGGGTTCGTTCCTGTCGCTGCTCGGCCCGTCCGGATGCGGTAAGTCAACGGTGCTGCGCATCCTCGCGGGACTCGAGGAACCGACGTCGGGCACCGCGTTGATGAACGGCCAGTCGCCGACCGAGCTGCAGCGAGATCACTCGTTGGGCATCGCCTTTCAGGATTCTGCCCTGTTGCCGTGGCGGACCGTCGAATCCAACATCAGGTTGCCGCTTCAGGTCGGACACATGCCGTCCGACGACGCGTTGGTGTCGGATCTCATCGAACTCGTCGGTCTCACCGGATTCGAGAAGGCCAAGCCTGCCATGCTGTCCGGCGGTATGCGGCAACGTGTTTCGATCGCACGGGCACTCGTCGTGCGCCCCACCGCGCTGCTGCTCGACGAGCCGTTCGGCGCCCTCGACGACATGACCCGTCAGCGTCTCAACATCGAACTCCTCCGCATCTGGACCGAGAAGCCCGCCACCACACTCATGGTGACCCATGGGATCGCCGAGGCGGTGTTTCTCTCCGACGTCGTCGCGGTGATGAGTCCGCGGCCCGGTCGCGTCGTGGAGATGGTCCCCGTCGACCTGCCCCGACCGCGTGTCCCCGAGATGATGCGCACACCGGAATTCCATGCGCTGCATGACCATCTGTCTGGCTTGCTGTTCGGAGGCAAGGCAGCCGACGGTCCTGCGAAGTCCGCAGAGCCCGAACCCGACAGGGACGTTCCCGATACAGCAGACGCCGACGCGATCTCCGAGGCCACGAGTGGCTAGCGCCGTGGTGGAACGGACGTCGTCGGCGCGAACGGTCGCAGGCGCCGACCGATGGGCCGCGGGACTCGTCGGCATCGTCGGCGTGCTAGTACTCTGGTCGCTCGCCGGAGCGTTGGAATGGTTCCACGGAACGATCCCGACACCGTGGGCTGTCGTCCAGACCATCGCCGACACCGGGTGGAGCTACTACGCCGAGAACTTCTCGTCCACAATCGAATTGGCGTTACGCGGCTTCTTCTGGGGCAACCTGCTCGCGATCCTACTGGCACTTCTGGTGATCGTGATACCCCCGATCGAGGGCTTGGCCACTCAACTCGCGATCATCTCCTACTGCACACCCATCATCGCCGTCGCGCCGATCATCCAGGTCGCCTTCGCGCAGGTGCAGACGATGATCATCTTTCTCGCGGCCATCTCGGTGTTCTTCACGACGATGATCGGAACGCTCAGCGGGCTGCGTTCTCCGAACAAGGCGAGCCTCGACCTGATCCGCGTCTACGGCGGCGGTCGATGGTCGCAGTTGCGGCGCGTGCGGATCGAGGCTGCGCTCCCGAACACGTTGGCCGCCATCAAGATAGCGGCACCGGCTGCGATTCTCGGTGCGGTTCTCGGAGAGTTCCTCGCGATGCCGGACAAGGGCGCCGGTCCTGCGATGATCGTGGCGCAGCAGCGCGGCGACATCCCGCAGGTGTGGGCGATAGCGCTGATCTGTGGTGCCGTCGCCGGCGTCGGCTACGCGATCGTCGCAGTCGTCGCCCGATTCGCGACGCGGTGGGCCGCGGGCAAGGAGGTGTTCGGATGAGCGCTCCCACAACCGATTCGACGGCCGACGTGGTGGTCGCCGACGCACCTACATCGTCGGACGGACTTCCGGAAAGCGTTGCGACAGGCCCGAACATCGGAGCGCTGCTCTGGCAGATCACCAAGTTCCTCGGATCGCTTGTCACGTCGTTCGTGTTGATTCTGGTGATCTGGTGGCTGTTCCTGCTCGCCTTCCCCGACATCGGGCCGATCATCGGCCGCACCCCGGTTCAGGTGTTCCAGTATCTGTTCACCGAGCCGGGCGCTGCGGACGCGAGGTCGGAGATCTTCGACAATCTTGCGATCACCCTGACCGACGCCGCGATCGGCTTCGTCGTGGGAATGACCGCTGCGCTGCTCGTTGCGGCACTGTTCGTCGTATCACGGCCTGCCGCACAGACATTCATGCCGATAGCGATGCTCCTTCGCTCGGTGCCGTTGGTCGCGATGACACCGCTGATCACACTCGTCGTCGGGCGGGGGATCGGGGTGGTCGCCGTGATGGGTGGGATCGTGGTGTTCTTTCCCGCGCTCGTCATGATCATGACCGGCCTGGCGAACGCGCCCACACAGATCAACGACGTGATCGCCGTGTACGGCGGTAATCGATGGACTGCGTTGCGACGCTCCGCGATTCCGTCGGCGGTTCCCTCGTTGTTCAGTGCCGCCAAGATCTCGGTTCCCGGTGCGCTCGTCGGTGCGACCGTCGCCGAATGGCTCGGAACCAACAAGGGACTCGGTGCAACGCTGCAGCAAGCGCTCCCCGCGGCGGCATACAACGAGTTGTGGGCATCGGTGCTCGTCATCACCGTTGCGTCGATCATCCTCTACGCGATCGTCGGCGTCATCGAATCAATTGTCCTGGCCCAGATGGGTATGCAGCAGAACTGAGGCTGCTGATCGTGGCCAGCCCGGTCGGGTGATCCTCGCCCGATCCACCTGAAAGGAAGAACACCCAATGAGTAATTCCGTGCGTAGCGGCGGACTCGATCGTCGCGCATTTCTTCGGTACTCGCTCCTTGCGGGCGGTGCCGCGGGTGCACTGGGCGTGTCCGGGGCGCTCGCGGCCTGCAGTAGTGGCAGTAGCTCGTCCGGCGGGGCGTCGTCGGACAATCCCAAGGTGCAGCTCTCGTGGCAGAAGAACATCGAGTTCGCCGGGGAATACTGGGCTTTGGAGAAGGGGTACTACAAGGCGGGTGGTCTGGGCACGCCTGAGTTGATCACCGGTGGCGGCGCGGGTACCGGTGTCGAGACCGGCCTGACGTCGAACAAGGTGTGGATCGGTACCACCGCACCGCAGCTCACCGCGCCGGTGATCCTGCAGGGCGCCAAACTGATGACTGTCGCGGCCACCTACCAGAAGAATCCGTTCTGCATCGTGTCGTCGGCCGAGAAGCCGATCAAAACACCACAGGACATGGCGGGCAAGAAGATCGGCGTGCAGGCGTCCAACGAGAATGTGTTCAAGGCACTGCTCACCGCCAACGGGATGAAAGAGTCCGACGTCCAGAAGATCTCGGTGCAATACGACCCGACGCCGCTCACCAAGGGCGAGGTCGACGGCTGGGTCGCCTACGTGACCAACGAGCCGATCACGTTGGCCGAGAGCGGTTTTGCCAACACCAACTTCCTCTTCGCCGACTTCGGACTCCCACTGGTCGCCGAGACACTCGTGGTGAAGCAGGAGACCATCGACAACGAGCGCGACAAGCTCAAGGCGTTCCTCAAGGCCGAGGTGCAGGGTTGGAACGACGCCGTCGCCGATCCCGCGGGTTCGGCGAAGCTCGCCGTCGAGAAGTACGGCAAGGACCTGAATCTCAACCTCGATGAGCAGATCAAGGAAGCGACTGCCCAGAACACGCTCGTCGTGTCGGAGGACACGAAGAAGAACGGTCTGCTGACGATGACCGACGCCCTGATCGCACAGAACATCGAGGCGCTGGGCAAGGCGGGCTACACCCTCAAGCCCGCGCAGATCTTCGACATGTCGCTGATCAACGAGGTCTACAAGGAGAACCCGGATCTGATCAAGGCCTGATCTCCCCCTGGGGGCGGCGAGCGCGCGATGCGTTCGCCGCCCCTGACATATGTCACCGGATTCGATGACGAATGGCATGGGTGCTGCCGATCACCCGGCGAGATGATCGCTGTATGTCCACTCTCACCGACACATCCTCACGGCGCGTCGCTGTCCCCAGTTGGCTACGGAATCCGGCGCTCGGTCTCTTCTTCCTCGCCCCGCTCGTCGCCGAGTTCTTTCTCGGTGACTTCCCCCTGACCATGATCTTCGCGATCATCCCGTTGGCGTTGTGGTACGGCGGAAGCGCCGTACTCATCCGAGAGGTCGTGCGGCGTCGCGGGTTGTGTTGGCCGTCAATTCTCCTGCTGGGCAGTGCTTTTGCTGTCGTCGAGGAGGGACTGTTGACGATGTCGCTGTTCAATCCCGACTACGCCGGTGCGCATCTCCTCGACAAGGGGTACATCCCGGCACTGGGTATCGGGACCACCTGGACGGTGTACGTCCTTTGCCTACACGTCGGATGGAGTATTGCGACACCCATCGCGTTGGCCGAAGCGGCTGCGGGACAACGGGGGAACATTCCGTGGCTCGGCCGGCGTGGGCTGATCGTGACCGGGGTCTGCGTCGTGCTCGGCGCGGTGTTCACCTTCGCTACCAACTATCCGCAGTTCGGTCACTTCCTTGCGTCTCCGGCTCAGCTGCTCGCGTGTTTCATCATCGCGGCATCGTGTGTCGTCGTCGCGCTCTGCCGTCCGGTGTGGATCAGCCGCGGTAGGACTCGACGTGGATCGGCGCCGTCGCTGTGGTGGGTGTTCGCGGTGATCTTTCTGTGCGCGGGTGCTTTTCAGCTCGATTCGGCGATCGACACCACATGGATTGCCGATACGACGGTGGTGGTGGCGATCGTCGTGGCGCTGGGGTCGTTGGGGTGGTGGTCACGCAGCGACGGGTGGTCGCAACGTCACGTGCTGGCTGCGGCGTCGGCCATGCTCCTCACCTACACGTGGCATGCCTTCTTCTCTACCGGGGTGGTGCCGTCGACTCCCATGGTCCTGCTTGTGAGCCATATCGTGTATGCCGTTGCGGCGGTGGCGATCCTGCTGATCTGTTGGCGTCGAGTGGGCCGTGGGGCAGGTCAGGATCGCGTAGCGGTGAGCTCCGCCGACAGTGCTCGACGCAGCTTGGCGATCCGCCCGGGCGCGTCCACGGCCACTGCTCCGACCACGCGGTCGCCGTCGGAGTAGAGCACGACGCCGCCGTCGTCCATGGTCTCGGTGACCGTTCCCGACAGGTCGGCCTCGGTGGCGCCGACGATCTGGATGCGGTGACCGTGCCACGACGACCAGGCGAACGGCACTCCCGCATATGTCTGCTGCGCGCCAACCGCATTCGCTCCGGCGACGAATCCCTGTGCGGTCGCCGAGGTCCAGTGGCCGCCGGGAGCGCCGTCGACCGATGCCACATCGCCCGCCGCCCACACCGCTGGCGCGCTGGTCGCCATCGTCGAATCACAGACCACGGCGCCCGATGCGGGATCGAGTTCGACGGTGCTCGCCGCGAGCCAGTCGGTGGCGGGCGTCGACCCAGTACCGACGACGACTGCGTCGACCGGGACGTCACGCCCGCAGGATGTGCGGATCGAGTCGATCCTGTTGTCGCGCGCGGAAATATCCGCCAGACCCGAGTCGGGCAGGAGTGTCAGGCCCGCGTCCTCGTGCAGTGCTGCGAGCATGCGCCCGGCGAGCGGGCCGACGCTGCGCGCGAGCGGGAACGACGACGTCCCGATCAGGGTGACGTCGATGCCTCGCGCGGCAGCGGCCGATGCGATCTCCGAGCCGATGAAGCCGGTACCGAGGACCGCCAGACGTGTTGCGTCGCGGAGTGTTTCGCGGACTGCGATCGCGTCGTCGAAGTCACGTAGCGTGTCGACGTTGTCGAATCCGTCGAGTGCGCCGATCGTGCGGGCACGATGTCCGGTGGCGAGTACGAGCGAGAGGTATTCGATCGGGCCGGCATCGGTCAGCAGCCTTCGGTGCGCGACGTCGATTCCCGTTGCCGTGGTGGATATCCGAAGGTCGATGTCGAGTGCTTCCCAACTCTCTGCCCGTCGCAGGGTGGGCAATTCGGGTTGCTTGTCGGCGTCGAGCATCGCTTTCGACAGCGGTGGGCGGTCGTAGGGGAGGTGCGGTTCGTCGCCGATCATGACGATGTCGCCGGTCCACCCTTCGGCGCGGGCGCCCTCGGCGGCGCGTACCCCGGACAAGGACGCGCCGACGATGACGAGCGGCCGCGTGTCAGATGACGTGCGTGGTTCAGTCACGGCGCACCTCAGTCGAGCATCCGCAGAGCGGACACCGGGCAGGAGTCGACGGCCGCGCGCACGTACGTCCTGTCGCTATCGGGAACGTCGGAGGTCGCTACCTCGACGATGCCGTCGTCGCCGATCTGGAAGTACTCGTTGGCCTGTGTTTCGCACATTCCGATGCCCTCGCAGGTGGGGCGGTCGACCTGGATGTGACTCATCATTCTCTCCTTCGATAGCGGGCTGGTGAACGACCATCTGTTGTCATCTTGACCGGGAGATGCGTCACAATCACTGGTCATCGCACCCAATCCGACGCATTCGACTGTGCAATCACACAGTCTCTGACAGTTTGGGGTGATGACCGAGATCGCCGAGTGGCTGGAGATGTTCGTCGCCGACCAGCAGAACCCGACTGCGCTCGACGACTGGGTCTCGACGACCGTCGACGCGATTACCGCCGACGTCGACCTGCCCGCCGACATCCGTCCGGTGCTGGTGTCCGCGGTCGAGGAGCACTGGCTTGCGTTCCTCGGCGGCGTGGCCGTCGACGCGGACGGGGCCACCGAACTCGTACCGGCAGCGGGAGACCTGTCGATCCAGATCGCGCGGCACCATCTCGGACTGCCGGTGCTGTTGAAGGTCTATCAGAGCGCGCAGGAGGCGTCGTGGGATTTCGCCGTCGACGTTGTCGGGCATGCGCCACAGGACCTCGATCACGAGTCGCTCCTCGTGTGGTTCTGGACCAAGGCCAACCGCTGGTTCGCCACCTCGGTCGAACTCTCCGTGGCGTTGTATCAGGACGAGGTGGAGCGGATTCGACGACGCGGCGATGCGCGACGCTACGAGTTGGTCGCCGATGTCCTCGATGGGAAAAGCGTTGGCTCGACGGAACTCTCGGCGGAGCTGGGCGGCCACCCGATCGCCGGCGTCACACAGGTCGCGGTCATCGCGCACGCGATGGACGCCGACTCCATCGAGCGACTCGAACCGTCACTCGTCCGCCTCGCGTCGTCGATTCCCGGAGCACGGCTGGCCGTTGTACGGCCGGGAGGCCGCGAACTGTGGGGATGGCTCGCACTGAATGCGGCGCCAAGCACTGCGGCACAGTGGGATTCGCGTGGCGTCGATCCCGCGCAGATTCGCTTTGCGATCGGAGAGGCGGCCGAGGGTATCGAGGGATTCGTCCGTTCGCATCGCGATGCTCGTGCGGCGCAACGTGTCGCGCTGTCGCCGCGTCGACATATCGCGCTGACCGTGTACGAGGACGTCGCCGCGCTGACTCTCCTGACCGGAGATCCCGACGCCGCAGGGCGTTTCGCGCGTGCGGTGCTGCGTGGACTCGCCGCACCGGAACTCGACGAACTGCGCGGCACCGTCCGCTACGTGTTGACCACCGCCGACAGTGCAGACCAGGTCGCGACATCACTTGGTATCCACAAGAACACGGTGCGCTACCGGATACAGCAAGCAGAACGCCTGCTCGGACATCCCATTCGGGAGCGAGCAGGCGATCTGGTGTTGGCGCTGGACTATTTCGACGCCTTCCTCGGCTGAGGCGGGTCGCGGGGTGACTATGCGCTGGTCTCCTTCAGGGGGATGAAGTCGACCTTCTCGCGCACACCGCAGTCCGGGCAGGTCCAATCGTCGGGGATCTCCTTCCACGCGGTACCCGCGGCGAATCCCTCGAGTTCGTTGCCCACCGCGACCTCGTAGGTGTAACCGCAACCGGGGCAGCGGGCCGCGGCGATGTCGTCGTTGATTGCGCCGGGCGTGGTGTCGTCGAGGAGCGACTCGTCGAGCGTCGTCTCGCTGGGAATGGGGAACCTGCGGGTGAGACGGTCGAGCTTTCCGGGAGCGACGTTGGCGAGTCGGACGTCGCCGTCGAAGTGGTCGACGACGCGGTGGTCCATGACCCTGCGCCACAGGGGTGGGAACAGTGCGAGGACGATCATTCCGGCGTAACCGGTTGGTAGTGCGGGTGATTCGCGATAGTCGCGCAGGGTCTGGTAGCGGCGAGTGGGGTTCGCATGGTGATCGCTGTGGCGCTGCAGGTGATACAGCAGCACGTTGGTCGCGATGTTGTTGGAGTTCCACGAGTGCATGGGAAGCACGCGCTCGTAGCGTCCGGCTTTGGTCTGCTGCCGCAGCATGCCGTAGTGCTCGAGGTAGTTGACGATTTCGAGTAGCGAGAAGCCGACGACAGCCTGCAGCACGAGGTAGGGCAGAATCCCGACGCCGAGCCAGATGGTCAGCGCGGCCCACAGCACGACGGTCATCAGCCAGGCGTTGAGTACGTCGTTGCCGATATGGAACGGATGAGTGTCCTTGCGGCGGTATCGCTTTGCCTCGACCTGCCATGCGCTGCGGAGCGAGCCCGACACGGTGCGGAACCAGAACCGGTAGAAGCTCTCACCGAGTCGCGACGACGCAGGGTCTTCAGGGGTGGCGACCCGCACGTGATGTCCGCGATTGTGCTCGATGTAGAAGTGGCCGTAAAAGCTCTGTGCCAGTGCGATCTTCGACAGCCACCGCTCGTGGCTCTCCTTCTTGTGGCCGAGCTCATGCGCGGTGTTGATCCCGATACCGCCGATGAAACCGAGTGTCACGGCGAGTCCGATGCGGTTGATGATCGGCCAGTCCGCGGTGGCGATGAGATACATCGAGAGGATGAAGCCCGCGTACTGGATCGGCAGGAACGCGAAGGTGATGTAGCGGTAGTACTTGTCGTTCTCGAGTTCCTCGATCACGTCGTCGGGCGGGTTGGTCGGGTCGAAACCGGCGACGAAGTCGATCAGCGGGACCACGCCGAGCACGATGATCGGACCGACCCACAGGAAGACACCCCACCCGGTTAGTTCGTACCCACCGATGGCGATGAATGCGAACGACGGGACGATCAGACCGATCAACCACAGATAGCGCTTGCGATCACGCCACCTTGCGGTGCTTCCTTCGGCAACGGTGCCGGTGGCCTCGAGTGCCATGATGTACCTCCTGAACACGGGCTGTATTTCTGAACTGTTGTCAGAATCCACGCGTTCTGGATCACAATCACCGTGCTATTCACTCAATATGCGGAGTCGGACTGTGTGATCACACAATCAGGTGGCGGACGCCAGCGCGACGTCGAGAAGCTCTCGCGCAGGTCCGCGCACGGTGATGTGCGACGTCCACACGGCACGGAGTGGACGCACCATCGACAACCCGTCGACGTTGATGCGCACGAGGCGTCCGGCCGCGATGTCGTCGGCGATCGACAGTCGCGACAACACCGTCACCCCGTTCGACGTCAACACCGACGACCGGATCGCGGTGACCGACCGCAGTTCGATGAGTGGGTCGGCGGCGACGAGTCCGAGTTCCGAGAGCGCCTTCTCGTAGGTGATCCGTGTTCCGGAGCCGGGTTCGCGCTGGATCAGCGGCGTCGACGCCAGTTCGTCTGCCGACACCGTGCCCGTGCGTGACCACCGATGGCCGGGAGCGGCGACCACGTACAACTCGTCGGTGGCAACGAGCGCGGCGTCGAGGTCGGCTGTCTCGCCGGGACTTTCGACGAACCCGAGGTCGGCGTCGCCGGACCGCACCGTCTCTATGACCTCGGCGGAATTCATGGGGCGCACCGAGATTCGTGCTCCGGTGCGCGAGGTGAGCGTGGTGAGCCAGCCCGGTACCAAATACTCGGCGACGGTCATCGACGCTGCGACGACGAGCGTCGCGTGCCTGTTGCCGATCAGTGTGTCGACGCCTGCGACGAACTCGGCTGCCCGTTCGACGAGCGCGTTGGCCCACTCGAGGACCAGGCGACCGTTCTCGGTCGGTTCGACGCCCGCGGGGGAGCGTACGAAGATCTCGACGCCGAGTTCGTGCTCGACGCCGCGCACGCGCGAGCTGACGGCCTGCTGGCTGAGTCCGAGGTCGCGGGCGGCGGCGCCCATGCTGCCGAGTCTGCCGACCGCGACGACGACCTCCAGCGCTGTGATGTCGGGAAGTCGGCGTGCGGGCATGGCGATGACGTTAGGCAACGCCTCGTCTGGTCACAAGCATGATCTGTGGCCTTGTAGGGTGGTTACTGCGCGGCCTGCAGTGGGGTCGTGCGGTGCGTAGGATTCCCGACCACTGACGAGGGAGCGAGATGTCGGACTTCATCAAGAAGATCAAAGACGACGCAAAGGCCGTCGGTGCCGCCATCGACAACGAGCTGACCGTGCTCGAAGGCGTTCCCGGCTACGACCCGCTGGCCGACGACGATTCCGCGGGCGGCGAGAGCGCCGGGGACGAGAGCGCGGCCGACACGCCTGAGGCTGAGCCGAAGAATTCCTAGGGTCTCGGACCTCACGCCAACGCGGCGCTCGACTCTCGACGCCGCTGCGGGTCGGGGTACGGCACGGCGTCGAGCAGTGCGCGCGTGTACTCGTCGCGCGGCCGGGTCAGCACGTCTCGCGCAGACCCGTGTCCGACGACCTGCCCGTTGCGCAGCACGTACACGCGATCAGACACCTGCTCGATGACTGCGAGGTCGTGGCTGATGAACAGCGCCGCGAAGCCCAGCTCGTGCTGTAGTTCTGCGAACAGTTCGAGCACGCGTGCCTGCACCGACACGTCCAGCGCGCTGGTCGGCTCGTCGGCGATGAGGAGCTTGGGCCGCACCGACAGCGCCCGCGCCAGCGCGACACGCTGACGCTGACCGCCGGAGAGCTCATGCGGAAGTCGGTCGGCGAACGAGCGAGGCAGATGCACCGCGTCGAGCAACTCCTCGACGCGGGTCGATTGCTCTGCGCGCGTTCCGATGTGCTGGATGTCGAGCGGTTCGCGAATCGACTCGGCGACGGTGAAGCGCGGGTCGAGCGACGCCGTCGGGTCCTGCGGCACGAACGCGATGGTGTGGCGCAGCGAGCGCAACTGTGCACGGTCGACGGCGTCGAGGTCGTGTCCGTCGACCAGGATCTTGCCACCACTGAGATGGGTGAGCCCGCCGATAGACCGGCCGAGAGTTGTCTTGCCCGAGCCTGATTCGCCAACCACCCCGACGACCTCGCCGGGATCGACGTGCAGCGAGACGTCGTCGAGCGCGACGACGGGCTTGCGTCCGAAACCGCCACGATGCACCGCGGTGACATGCTCGACGGCCACGATGGGAACGGGTCCCTCGCCCTCAGCGGTGTCGAAATCTGATGCCGCCCCGGCACTCTCGTCGTCCGTGGAGTCGACGGTCGGCAGCTTGGGAACCGCGGCGAGAAGTTGACGTGTGTACGGCTGTGTTGGCCGAGCGAAGATGTCGAAGACCGTTCCGCGTTCGACGACCTCGCCGAGCTGGACGACGACGACGCGGTCGGCGATGTCGGCGACGACGCCGAGATTGTGTGTGATGAGCAGGATTCCGGCGTCGATCCTGCCGCGCAGACGCAGCAGCAGGTCAAGGATCTCACGTTGCACCGAGACGTCGAGCGCCGTCGTCGGCTCGTCGGCGAGGAGTAGTGCCGGGTCGTTCGCGAGTGCGAGGGCGATCACCACGCGCTGCTTCTGACCGCCGGAGAGTTGGTGGGGGTAGTAGTCGACGCGCTGCTCGGGGTCGGGTATCTCGACTAGCGACAGCAATTCGACGGCGCGGCGTCGAGCATCGCGTCGTGAGATCGATTGATGTGTCCGCAGCGCCTGGCGCAGTTGCCATCCCACGGTCTGGGCGGGGTTGAGTGCGGTCTGCGGCTCCTGGAAGATCATGGCGACACCGGTGCCGCGGATCGCGTTGAGGTCGCGTTCGGAGGCGTTCAACACCTCGACGCCGTCGACCTTGACCGAGCCGGTCGCGACCGCGTGCTCGGGGAGCAGGCCGATCGCCGCGCGTGCGGTCATGGTCTTGCCGGAGCCGGATTCGCCTACCAGGGCGACGATCTCGCGTCGATTGACGCGCAGGCTGATGTCGGAGACGGCCGGACGCGGGTAGTCGAAGGTGACTCGAAGGGAGTCGACCTCCAGTGCGGGTGCGGGATCAACTGCTGTGTGGTCGTTCTCTGCAGCGTTGGTCATCTCACTGCCTCCTGCTGCGCGAAATGGACTGGGAAATAAGGTAGAAACCGAGGACGAGTGCCGTGATCACGATGAGCGGTGCCACCGAGAACCACGGATTGGTCTCGAGGTAGCTGTTCCCGGGCGACAGAATGCCGCCGAGAGACGGTGTCGGGGGAGTCACTCCGATGCCGAGGAAGCTCAGTGCCCCTTCGACGAAGACGGCGAGCGATAACGAGAGTGCGAACTGGACGCCGAGTGACTCGATCGAATTGGGCAGTACGTGGCGGCGGAGGACGTAGCTGTTGCGCGCGCCGCTCTCACGCGCCGCCTCCACGTAGGGCAGTTCTCTGACGCGTAGCACCGACGTGCGAGCCAGTCGGCCGAAGATGGGAATCTCTGCGAGCACGATGACGATTCCGATTGTGGTTGCGCCGGGCGACAATACGGCGGTCAGGGCGATGCCGAGGACGAGAGCGGGAAAGGCGAGGATGACGTCGAACGTGCGCTGTGCGATGACATCTGAGATGGGGTGCGACACCGAGAGCACGCCGATCGCGGTACCGAGAAGGGCGCCGATGGGTACGGCGATGAAGATGATCAGCAGATCCACCCGGATGCCGTAGAGCACCCGTGTCGCGACGTCGCGGTTGAGGTCGTCGGTGCCGAACCAGTGGTCGGCACCCGGCGGCAACAGGTACGCGCCGTCGATCTGCTGGTCCGGTCCGTACGACGTCAGCAGTGGTGCGAGCAGCGCGAGTGCGACGATGCCGAGCACCAGGACGCTTCCGACGAGGCCGCCCCCGGTGAAGAGACTGCGCCACAACGGCTTCCGGATTCGACGCCGCTCTTTGTCGGTGGGCGACTCCGGGATCAGACCCGGTTCGATGTCTGCGGCGGACGACCCGGTCGCGGACGTCGAGCCGGACGAGGTGGTCAGTGAGGTCGACATCAGTTACCTGCCAATCGGATTCGGGGATCGAGCCACGCGTGCAGTACGTCGGCGAGCAGTTGGAGCACGACGAACACCGCGACCGAGAGCAGCACGAGCACCTCTACGAGCGGATAGTCGCGGGCGAAGATGCCCTGCTCGGTCAGGAGGCCGAGTCCCGGCCAACCGAAGATGGCCTCGACGAGGATCGCGCCGCCGAGGAGCCCTCCGGTGACCAGTCCGAGCGCGGTCAGGCTCGGTGGTAGCGCATTGCGTAGTGCGCTGTGAATGACGATGTCGCGCTTCGATACTCCCAGTGCTCGTGCGGTGGTCGCATACGGTTGCCGGAGTTCGGTGCGCAGCGCTTCGGTCAGGAAGCGGGCGAGTGTGGCGCCGGCCGGGAGCGCCAGGGCGACGGCAGGCAGCAGGAGGTACTGCGTGGTGATGCCGGGTTGGCTGAAGAGTCCGTCTGGCGGGGTGCCGCCCGAGGGGAGAATGCGCCAGCGGACGCCGAACAGCAGGATCAACAGCGTGCTGACGACGAAGGTCGGAACCGCGATCGCCACCGCATTCACCCCGGTGACAACGGAGTTCACGATGCGGTTGTCGAAGATCGTCGCCGACAGACTCAATGCCAGCGCCAGGAGGACGGCGAGGATCAGCGCGGTGACGGTGAGCAGAATGGTGTGGACGAGTCCGAACGAGACGAGTGAGCTGATCTCGCCACCGACCTGGTAGCTCTTACCGAGATCGAAGGTGAAAATGCCTGCGATCCAGGAGGCGTACTGTGCGATGAAGCCGCGGTCGAGACCGAGGTCGTGGCGTATCGCCGCCAACTGTTCGGGCGTGGCGTCGGGTCCTGCGAGCGCTGATTCCGGTCCTCCGGGGATCAATCGGACGATCGCGAAGATCAGCACCGAGGCCACGAACAGCACCAGGATCGCCGTCGGTATGCGGCGCAACAGATATCCGGCCATCAGGAGTTCCGTCCTTGCGTGTTGAGGTAGGTCTCGCCGAGGTGCAGTTGGGCACGCCGGTCCCAGTCGACATTGCCGACGGCGGGCGACGCCGCGGATTGCTGGAACACCACACCGATCTCGACGAGGAACAGATCGTTCAACCAGATGTCGTCGAGCTGTCGATACGCGGCGAGCGCAGCGGGCGATGTCGGATCGGGTGCGTTCCAGGCCGCGTTGGCGGCCTTCGTGTAGTCGGGGTTGACGTAGTTGGAGGAGTTCTTCGCCGCGTTGAACGGGTACGCCGAGACGGCGAGGGTCGAGGGCGTGAACTGTGCAAAGGCGTGCTGCAGCAACCAGATTCCGTCGAACTTGCCGCCGATCAGCTTGGACGACTGCACGGTGTTGTCGTTGGGGCGCAACTCGACCGGGATACCGACGTCCTTGAGGTTCGACTGCACGATCTGCGCCAACACCCGGTCAACGCCCTGGGTGGAGTAGTCGAGGGTGATCGGTGCAACCTGCCCGTGTTCGGCGACGAGCTCGCGCGCCCGCTTCACATCGCGCGTGTACGTCGTGTTCTTCGACGCGTCGTATGCGGGAGACCACTTGGGCCAGGGCAGGTTGACGACGTAGCCACTCTTGCGGAAGACGTCGTTGATGATGCGTTCGCGGTCGATGGCGAAGGCGATCGCCTTGCGCAGGCGGACGTCGCCGAGCGCTGGATTGGCTACGTTGATTCCCACGTACTCCTGCTGCTCGGCGCCGGTGTAGGTGATGTTGTTGAATCCGTATCTGCGCGTTGCCAATTCCTGGTCGTGGTTGTTGAGTCCGTAGGCGAGGTCGATCTGGCCCGTGCGTAGTCGGGTGTAGAGCGCCTGCTGGTCGGTGATGATGTCGAGGTCGATGGCGTCGAGATTGGCGCGCGGACCCCAGTAGGAGTCGTTGCGCACCAGGCGGACATCCGAATTCGGTTGCCACGACGAGAATCGGAACGGGCCGGTTCCGTTGAACACCTTGCCCGCGCGCAGCCCGTCGAGGGTGTTGCCGTCGATGATCGGCGCAGAGTCGAGCAGGTCGAAGATGTTGCTGAGCGGATGATCGAAGGTCAGCACCACGCGGTGCGGATTGCTGGTGTCGTAGCCGGTGATGGCCGCGGCGGTCCGCTTGAACTGCGGTGTCCACGGCCCAGCGGTGTACGCCTTCAGTGAGCTCTCGACGTCGGCCGAGGTGAACGCGCGCCCGTCGTGATAGCGCACGTCGTCGCGCAGATCGAGCGCGAGGGAACGGCCGTCGGAGGCGAGTTGCCAGCGTGTGGCCAGCGACGGTCGGACGGTCAGATCGTCGCGCGAGTAGCGGATCAGGGTGTCGAAGACGTTCGACACCACGTGGCCGTTCATGCTGCCGGTGCCGATCTGCAGGAAGGTCTTCGGGCTCAGGTCATTGAGCACACCGACCCGCAGGGTGCCGCCCTGCGGCGGTTTGTGGCCCGGAGGAAGGGCGGTCGCTGTGGAGTTCTGCTGCTGCGCGACGGCGGAGGTGCACGCGGTGGCCGTGGCCATCGTCAGCAGTGCGACGAGCGCGAGCAGCGCGGCTCGTGTGCGAGTGGGCATGGTCTTCGGATTCTCTTCCGTCCGATGGGATGGGAGCTGCGACGCTGGCGGTAGTCGGTGATGCGGCAGTAGCCGATCCCGACATCGGCCACACGACGCACGGCCGCGGGTCGGTGTGCGTTGTCGAATACGAGCAACTGTGAGGGCATTCGGGTGGCGACTTCAAGCTGATGACGCCTTTCTCGGCAACGTCGGAGAAAGGGTTGACAGACCGGCCGGCCGTGCGAATGGTGTGTGATGCGCAACCGCGGACAGCGGTGGTCGCACGATCGTGGAGGAGTGACGATGGCAGACGGAAACAGCGAAATACCCGACTACGCACGGGGTTACGAAGGTTTCGAGGGTCGGGTCGGTCGTACGTCGTCGCAGTCGACGCCCTGGTGGAAGCCCGAACCGAGCGCGCCGGTGGGTGCTCCGAACATCGTCGTCGTGCTCATCGACGACATGGGCTACTCCGATATCTCGCCGTTCGGCGCGGAGATCGATACCCCCAACATCGCGGCGCTCGCAGAGCGTGGATTTCGACTGTCGAATTACCACACGACGCCGGTCTGTTCGCCGGCTCGGGCCGCTCTGCTGACGAGGCTCAACCCGCACCGTGCCGGCTACGGCAGTGTGGCGAACTCCGATCCGGGCTTCCCCGGTCTGCGCCTCGAACTCGCCGACGACGTGCTCTCGCTTCCGGAGATACTGCGCGCCAACGGCTATGCGACGTATGCGGTCGGTAAGTGGCACCTCGCCCGCGACGCCAACATGAGCCCCGGCCGTACGCGCGATTCGTGGCCGCTGCAGCGCGGGTTCGACTCCTATTACGGTTCGCTCGAAGGGCTGAACTCGTTCTTCTATCCCAACCAGCTCATCGCCGACAATTCGGTCGTCGACGTCGACGAGTACCCCGATGACTACTACGTCACCGACGATCTCACCGATCGTGCTGTCGCGCAGATCAAGTCGCTGCGCGCGCACGATGCCGAGAAGCCCTTCTTCCTCTACTTCGCGCATATCGCCATGCACGGTCCGCACCAGGTCAAGGAGTCCGACCTCGAGAAGTATCGCGGAAAGTACGCGGACGGGTGGGATGCTGTGCGCCAGAGACGATTCGACCGACAGGTCGAGCAAGGTCTGTTCGACGAGGGCACTCCGATCGCCGAGCGCAACACCGAGCCCGGCTACGACGCTCCACCGTGGGATGAGCTCGACGTTGCCGAGCAGGAACGCTTCGCGAAGTACCAGGAGGTCTATGCGGCCATGGTTGATTCGGTCGATCAGAGCGTCGGACGCATCGTCGACACCCTGACCGAGCTCGGCGAACTCGACAACACGATCATCGTGTTCACGTCCGACAACGGTGGTACCGCCGAGGGTGGTCCGGTCGGAACCCGTTCGTACTTCAGCCAATTCGTGCACGGACCGGTGCCGTCGGACTGGGAGCGCGACGTCCCCCATGACGAGAATCTGATCGGCAGCGCGGCTCTCGGTGTGCACTATCCGCGCGGGTGGGGCCAGGCGTCGAACACGCCCTTCCGCTTCTACAAGGGGCAGACCTTTGCCGGAGGTGTGCGGGTGCCGTTCGTGCTGTCGTGGCCCGACGGCCTGCCGCGCGACGCGGACGACAGCGGTGTTCGCCGACAGTATGCCTACGTGACAGATCTTGTGCCGACGCTGCTCGAGTTGGCGGGCGTCGAGGCGCCGACCGAACGGCACGGTAAACCCGCGCAATCGCGCGACGGTGTCAGTGCCGCAGGGTTTTTGCGCGATCAGGCAGCGAGTTCGGACCACACCGAGCAGTACGCCGAGTTCGGCGGACACCGCGGGTTCTATCGGGACGGGTGGAAACTGCTGTCGCTGCACAGGGACCCCGATCGCGTCGACGACCCGGAGTGGGAACTCTACGACGTGACAACCGATCCCGCGGAGACGCACGACGTCGCCGCGGAACACCCGGACGTCGTTGCAGAACTCGCTCGCGCGTGGGACGAAGCCGCATGGCGCAATACTGTGTTCCCGCTGTACGATTCGCCCGCCGACCAGGGACGTCGACGACCCGACGAAGAACGCTACAGCGACCCGGTGCGCATACTCGCCGGCACTCCGACGCTCGAGCGGTACCGTTCGAGCAAGCTCATCGCGTACCGCGACTTCGACATCGAGATCGAGTTGCGCGACTGGACGCGCGCCGACGAAGGTGTGCTGGTCGCCCACGGTGATCCGCAGGGCGGCTATCTGCTCTACATCGAAGACGGCACAGCGCATTTCGTGTTCAACAGCTACGGCCGCATCGCGCGTGTGTCCGGCGAGCTACCCGACGGCGTGGACACCCTTGCGCTCGGTGCCGTCGCGACACCACAGGTGCGATGGGACTTCGTTCTCGAGGCGTCGGTCGGCGGGCAAGTCGAGGTAATCGCCAAGTTGGACAACCAGTTCCAACTCGTGGGCATGGCCCCGTGGACGGGGATCTCCGTGGGGCTCGACGCGCGCGGTCCCGTCGATCTGGAACTGCGGGAGCGGCGCGGCGTGTTCCGCTTCGGCCGCGCACTGCGCGCGGTGACCTACCGACCGGGCGCCGTACGGGTTCCGGCCGATGTCCGCCGCGAGATCGATGAGAGCGCCGAGTATCACGCCGACTGAGTATTACGTCGACCGAGTATCGCGCCGACTGAGTACCGCAGCGGCACAAGGTTGTAATCGGTGTGGGCGAGAACCTTTCGCCGCGCGCCGATCAGTGGAGAAATCGAAGTAACGACGACATCAGCCAAGAAATCAGCCAAGGAGTACACCAGTGACACTGACCGACATCGAACAACGCACCGACAGCGATTCCGCTGCCCAAGCTCTCTACGACGACGCGTCGATCACCGTGACCAAGCTCGGCGAGAACATCGGCGCCAAGGTCGAGGGCGTCCGTCTCGGCGGTGATCTGTCCGCCGAGCAGGTCGAGGCGATCCGCACCGCGCTCGCCGTCAACAAGGTCATCGCCTTCACCGGGCAGGACCACCTCGACGACGAGACCCAGTACGCGTTCGCGTCGTTGCTCGGTGAGCCGACTGCACCGCATCCGACCGTGACGTCGCGTGGTGATCAGCTGCTCACCATCGAAGGCGCCGCGAACAGTTGGCACACGGACGTGACCTTTGTCGATCGCATCCCCAAGGCGTCGTTGCTGCGGCCAATTGTGTTGCCTGCCTATGGCGGTGCGACCACCTGGGCATCGACCGTCGCCGCCTACGAGCAGTTGCCCAAGCCGCTGCGTTCGCTCGTCGAGGAACTGTGGGCCACGCACTCCAACCTGTACGACTATGTGGGACAGAAGGAGCCGTCCGGCGGCGTCGACGTTGTGCAGAAGGAGGAGCACTACGCCGAGTTCACCAGCTCCGAGTACGAGACGTTGCATCCCGTCGTCCGCGTGCACCCGGAGACCGGAGAGCGCAGCCTGCTGCTCGGCCACTTCGCCAAGGAGTTCCGTGGCCTGAAGGCGTCGGAGTTCGCGAATCTCTATCAGCTGCTGCAGGCCCGGATCACCAAGCTGGAGAACACCTTCCGCTGGAATTGGAGCTACGGAGACCTGGTGATCTGGGACAATCGCGCCACCCAGCACTACGGCATCGCCGACTTCGGCAACCAGAAGCGTCAGCTGCATCGGATCACCCTGGCCGGAGACGTGCCCGTCGACGTCAACGGCCAGCAGAGTCAGATCATCCAGGGCGACGCGTCGCATTACTCGTCGGTGGAACAGCCCCGACGTCTGGCGGTGTTCGCTGCCTGATCCTGCTCGCCGGAGATCATCTGAAGAGTGCACGACGCGGTCGGACCACGGGCTGGGTCCGGCCGCATCGTGCGTTGTTGTCCGTCGAGCCTGTGGATGACTCGCGTGGCATAGGGCGCTCAGCGCATTACACTCCTCGCATGTCGAAGAGGACGAAGGTCGGAATCTGTTGTGGTGCAGCCCTCGTGCTGTCACTTGCTGGTTGCTCATCGTCGGGTGAGCCGGTGGCGCAATCGAATTCGAGTGCCACAGACGTTGCGACTAGCGCTGCTGAGTCCTCCGCGGCTCAGCCGACGGGACCGTCGGTGGGCACCGCGACGATGAAAGTGATCGGCGGTTCGACGCCCGTCACGATCCGCTATCGCATCAACGGCGGACCGGAGACCACCGAGACCGCGGTGACGCTGCCGTGGAGCAAGGACTACCCGGTGTACGACAAGGTCTCGTCGAGCGTCAGCGTGACCGGCGGCGGCGAGGTGAGCTGCACGATCATGATGGGCAGCAGCCTGGTCGCCTACAAGACCGAGCCCAACCCGACCTGCGAGTTCGCGTACTACGGGTGATCAGGCGCCAGCACTGTTGCGCTGGTGTTCGCGGTTTACGGCTGGCTCAGCGGGGCACCCAGTCCGCGTCGCTCCAGACTGATTTGCAGGCCCTTGCTCGGCTCATTTGTTTGCAGCCATGTTCGAACACCTTCGACCTGCTGCTCGCGGGGCGCATCGAGCAAGTGGAGAATGGTCAGCAGTTGACCTGCCATTGCGGGCTGCGGGAGATCGACGTCGACAGGGACATAGACGCTGTCGTCCCAAAGACGATTCGCAATACCCATGATTCCATCCCGCGGTTCGACACAGATTTCAGATCAAACCCATGTTCTCGTTGATCCATACCGAGTGTACGGCTACACGAATCAGTGCGTCACTATGACGGCGCGAATCGTGGGAAGCGATCCCGCTTCGTCGACGCCTAGAATCTGAAGAACAACGTACGACGAGAGCAGTAACTCGCCTTGGTATGCGAGCGCACCGTCGCCCAGCGGAGGTATCCATAGCGCTGGTGTTCCAGCGGGCACCTCGAGCTCAAGCAACGCCGGTCCGGGACTAGAAGGTGGACGAGTGAACTCGTTGGCGGCGACGGCCCGGTGAACCGACGTTGCGAAGTAGCCCGATAGAGGAACGGTCTGGCCAATCAGGTCACTGAGGGCGCTCGTATCCAACCCGAATACCTTCGGAGCGCTGCGAACGCCCCGGTAAACGAGCACTCTTTGCGCCAACCGATGTCGCTCGATCAGTACATCGAGAATGTCGGCCCGTTCGACCATGAGCGCGTCGTCGGACTCCCCGCGGGCGACACGTGGAAATTCTTGGTACGTGCGGTCGTCGCGCTGCCAGAGGGAGATTATGTGCCGACTCTCATCGTCGAGAATTGCTGCGTCGGAGGCATACTCGGCGTCGAGGACACGAGCGGCAGCCTGTCCGTCTTGCCTGCCTGGACCGCCGATAGGCTGCGGTCCCGGTGGTAGCGTCAGCGTCTGCCCTTCCGGTCGTGATGACCACCAGAAGGTCACCGCGTCCGAAGAATCGTAGCCGTTGGTGTGGCCAGAGGGCACTGGAGCCGCCTAGGAGAATCGAACTCCTGACCTATTCATTACGAGTGAATCGCTCTACCGACTGAGCTAAGGCGGCGTGCTGCGCGAGGCAGCGCTCACGAGTGTAGCGAGCCGCGTCTGTGGAACCAAAACCGGCACCGAGATGGGCAAGGGGCACGCGCTCAGAATGGGAAGTCGCGGCCGCACGGGACCGCGACCGGCGAGCTCGGGTCCAGTGCGTTCTGTACCAGCGCGGCCACGGTCGGCGAGTAGATCATGCCCAGATGCCCGACCTTCGACGCCGGGCACACGTTCTGCACGACGACGTTCGTGACGTTCGGCGCGGGCTCCATCAGTGCGTTACGCAGCGGGAACACCACCTCGTCGTGCGTGGTGGCGAGGTTGACGTACCGGATCTTCGGGTGGTTGGGTCCGTTATCGCCCTCGCCGTTCGGCGTGGGTTTCCCGCCGAACGAGTACCCGCGATTCGCCCCCGAGACGTCGACGATGGTGCCGATCTGTGCGGCCCTGCCGGGCAACTGCGTGACCGACTGCGCAACCGCTGCGCCCTGCGAGTGTCCGACGAGGTCGACGGTGTGCGCCCCGGTCGCGCGACGGACGTGGTCGATGAAGGTGGCGAG
>NZ_BAFC01000116.1 GCF_000248055.1 Gordonia sputi NBRC 100414
CGGGAGAAGCTACGCGAGGACGAACTACGGGGACTCGACACGATGGTGCTCCGCTGGGTCTGGGCGACGCTCGAGCGACGGCAGCTCGCCGGCCTGCTGCGCCCATGGCTGGTCACCTTCGAGATCATCCCGGCCGACCACGGTTCGCGCTCACGGGTTTACTTCCCGCTGATTGAATCCAATAAGCGGGAAGGAAACGAGGGAGCGGGAGCGGGCGCGGCCGCGGGAGAAGGGTGAGGGGGAGCGGGCGCGCGGCCTCAGCAAGCCTGCGCGCCTCAGCCGTCGGCCGAACTCCCAGCGAGCACGAAGTCTCGAAAGCGCGACGCGACGTCGCTCAGCGGCCGACCGCGAAACCACGTCAGCCTGATCTCGCGCGTTTCACCCGCGAGCGGAATGAGTTCGACGCCGGGATGGCGCGCCGACTCCTCGACCGGCACCACTCCGACGCCGAGGCCCGCGGCGACGAGGCCGGATACGGTCGCGAGCTCCGACGATTCGAAGGCGATCGCGGGCGTGAGATCGTGTGCGGCACAGATCTCGTCGAAGATCCGTCGCATGCCGTAGCCGTGTTGCATCACGATGAACTCCTCGTCGGCGGCCTCGGCGAGGCCTATCGTCTCCCGGCCCGAGAAGCGATGCTCGCGGGGCACCACGAGCGCGAGTTCTTGTTCGGCGACGCGGGCCCACGCCATGTCGGTGCGCATCGGGCGGGGCGCGACGATCGCGAGGTCGGCGTCGCCGTCGACGACATGCCCGACGACGGTCGCCGCCGCATCTTGGGTCAGCGTGAAACGCGCCGATGGGTTCTCCACCCGGAACCGGCTGATGAGGTCGGGCACCAACCCCAGCCCGAACGAGTGTAGGAACGCCAATCGCACTGCCCCGCGCGCCGGAGCGCGCATCTCCTCGATCTCCCGACGCCCGGCTTCCAACTGCGACGCCGCGCGACGCGCCCTGTCGAGGTAGGCGCGTCCGAACCGGTTCAGCACGAGGCGTCGACCATCGCGGTCGAAGAGCGGCACCCCGAGGTCGCGTTCGAGACGGCCGAGGAAGCGCGAGAGCGTCGGCTGCGACGAATGGACCCGGTCTGCGGCCGTGGTGAGGTTCTCTGCCTCGGCGATGGCGATGAACCACCGCAGGTCGTCGTGCATCACGCCATTCTAGCTGTAGTTATTCATTTTTGAATGATGCATCAGCTAAACATTCATTTCCTAATGACGGCGGCGCAGCTCAGGATAGATGGAGTGACAGCAACCGTCCTCCCAGCGACCACCGACCTCGCGCCCGTCAAGCACTCACCCGGCTCGCCCGGGTATCGGCGTGCCACACTCTCGCTGTTCGCAGCCGGGATGACGACGTTCATGGCGCTGTATTACGTGCAGGGTCTGTTGCCCCAACTGTCGTCACACTTCGACGTCTCGCCGACGACGTCGGCTCTGGCGGTCTCGCTCACCACTGGCCTGCTCGCCGTCGCAATCATCCCGGCGAGCGCACTGTCGGAGCGGTATGGCCGGGTGCGCCTCATGGTCGGGTCCGCGGTTGCCGCCTCGGTCATCGGACTACTGCTTCCGTGGGCGCCGTCGATCGAGTTGCTCCTGGCCGGACGCGCCCTGCAGGGACTGCTCTGCGCCGGAGTGCCCGCCGTCGCCATGGCGTATCTGGCCGAGGAAGTCGACGGCATGTCGCTCGGCGGAGCGATGGGCCGCTATGTCGCGGGTACGACGATCGGCGGTCTGGTCGGACGGCTCATTCCTGGCTTTGCTGTCGACTTTGTGTCCTGGCAGTGGGCACTCGAGATCGCCGCGCTGGTGTCCCTGGTGTTCGCGATTGCGTTCTGGCGCATGGTGCCCGGCTCGCAGTTCTTCGAGCCACAGCCTGTCTCGCTACGCACGACCGGACGCAATCTGGTTGCGCACCTTCGTGATCCGGGTCTGCTGTCACTCTTCGCCCTGGCCTTCGTGCTGATGGGTGGCTTTGTCACCGTCTACAACTTCATCGGCTATCGGCTCCTGGGGGAGCCTTTCGGACTCCCGGTGGGAATCGTCGCAGCAATCTTCTTCATGTACCTGGCGGGCACGGTGTCGTCGGCGTGGGGCGGCAGGCTGGCCGACCGCCTGGGCCGACGCCGGGTTCTCGTGAGTGCGACGTCGATCATGCTCGTGGGATTGTTGATCACGATTCCGGACCATCTGTGGTCCGTGATCATCGGGCTGTTCCTCTTCACCGCAGGCTTTTTCGCCGCGCACTCGGTGGCGAGCGGTTGGGTCTCCGCACGGGCGACCGAGCATCGGGCCGAGGCGTCGTCGTTGTATCTCTTCCACTACTATCTCGGCAGTTCCGTGGTGGGTGCGCTCGGCGGTCTGACGTATTCGGCATTCGGCTGGGCGGGGGTCGCGGCGTACGTCGGAACGCTCACTGCCGCAGGGGTTCTGCTCGCGGCGCTTCCGCGGCGTCGACGTTCGGCAGGGTAGCCCGCTCAGGCGCCATACCGGGCAGCTGCAGCGGCGAGGGCGTCGACCACCGATGTCACCGCTCGACGCGGCCGCGGTCTGGTCAACGCCTCGTAGACGCGCGCTGCTCGAACACCCTGCAATTCAAGCGGTTTCACCCCCGGATGACGGGACGCGTGACGCGGCATCAGTGCGATTCCGTGACCAGCCGCGACGAGCGCCTCGATCGTCGTGAAGTCGAGCATTCGCTGCGTCACCCTCGGTGCGACACCTGTGATGGCCGAGATCGACAGCAGCACATCGTCGACCGGGAACCCGCCCTCGACACTGATCCAATCATGGTCGGCCAGCTCGGTGACCGACACCGAATCACGCTCTGCAAGAGTTGAATTGCGTGATACGACGACGTCGAGTGGCTCACGCATCAGTTCGGTGACGCGCACACGTGGCGAACTGACAGGTGGCGTCCGCTCGTCGCGGTGCGTCACCACGACGTCGAAGTCGGCGAGGGCCGGCGGAGCGTCGGGATAGCCGACGTCGAGGTGCGACGCGTCGATCTCGATCGCTTCGGAGGCAGCGCGATCGAGGACCGTCGGCAGGAGGAGTGTCGCTCCGGATGGGAACATTGCGAGCCGGACCCGTGATCGCCCGGAGCGGTACGCGGCCATCTCTTCCTGCGCCCGCTCGACCGCGGCGATCACCTCGTCGGCGCGCAGCACAAGAGCCTGCCCAGCCGAAGTCAGTCGCACCCGCCGACCGTCGGCCTCCAGCAGTTCGACGCCCGCCTCCTTGGTGAGCACCTTGAACTGCTGCGAGACGGCCGACGGCGTCATGTGCATCGCGTCGGCGACCGCCCCCACGGAGCCCCGGTCGGCGAACTCCCTCAGCAGCCGCAGGCGCTTCACGTCCATGAAGCGATGCTACGACGACGCGTGGTCGTGCGGCCTTGATGCTTAACTATCCCGCGACACGCAGCACCACAGTTCCAACCCTCCACCGCGGAATAAATGGACCACGGTCCGGTTATATCTCACATGACCAAGAAAATCGGCTTCCTGTCCTTTGGACACTGGTCGGCGTCTCCGGGTTCGCAAGCCCAGACGGCGTCAGATGTCTTGCATCAATCCATCGACCTCGCCGTTGCCGCCGAAGAGCTCGGCGCGGACGGCGCCTACTTCCGCGTGCATCACTTTGCCCGTCAGCTCGGCTCGCCATTTCCGCTGCTCGCGGCGGTCGGCGCAAAGACCAACAGCATTGAGATCGGCACCGGCGTGATCGACATGCGCTACGAGAATCCCATGTACATGGCTGAGGACGCGGGTGCGGCCGACCTCATCTCCGACGGTCGACTCCAGCTCGGCATCAGCAGGGGATCCCCCGAGCAGGTGATCGAGGGGTACAAGTACTTCGGGTACGTCCCGGCCGAGGGTGAAACCGACGCCGACATGGCACGCCAGCACACCGAGGTGTTCTTGAAGGTGATCGAGGGCGCGGAGTTCGCGCAGCCAAACCCGCGACCGATGTTCCCGAACCCGCCGGGCATGCTGCGCATCGAGCCCTATTCAGAGGGCCTGCGCGACCGCATCTGGTGGGGTGCCGGCAGTCGGGCAACCGCCGAGTGGACTGCCGAGAAGGGCATGAACCTCATGAGTTCGACGCTGCTGACCGAGGACACGGGCATCCCATTCCACAAGTTGCAGGCCGAGCAGATCGAGCGCTTCCGCGATGCGTGGGAAAAGGCCGGCCACTCTCGCGAGCCGCGAGTCTCGGTGAGCCGCAGCATCTTCCCGCTGACCACCGACATGGACCGCGCCTACTTCGGACGCGATCGCAACGACCAGGATCAGGTCGGCCACCTCGAAGGCGGGCTTGCACGGTTCGGGCGTAGCTACGCCGCAGAGCCCGACAAGCTCATCGAGGAGCTGCGCGAAGACGAGGCCATCGCGGCCGCCGACACGCTGCTGCTGACGATCCCCAACCAGCTCGGCGTCGAATACAACGCCCACGTGATGGAGTCGATTCTCAACGACGTCGCTCCCGCACTCGGCTGGCGGTAACACCTTCTAGCCCAACGCCGACGGCACCGACTTGCGGTGCCGTCGGCGTTGTCGTGTCGGTGGGGATGTTGGGTCGGTGTTGGTCGGCGGTGTGTGGTGCCCTGGGCAGTTCGTCTGCACCCGGTGGCCGGCTCGGCGCAGCCGACATGGCTTTCATGAAGCATTACTACATCTTCTATGCACTTTATTTCGATTGTGCTTCACTCCCAGAGCCCTGACCATGACTACATGACAACGCGCGACCGCATGCTGGCACTGACCGTCGTCGTCCTATGGGGTCTGAACTTCATCGCGATTCGCCTCGGCCTCGACCACTTCCCGCCGTTCTTCTTCGCCGCGCTCCGCTTCGCCGTGATGGCGGTTCCGGTGGTGCTGTTCGTCCGTTTCCCCCAGATGCAGATCAAGTGGTTCCTGTTGTACGCGTTCGGTTTCGGCGTCGGGCAGTTCGCGTTTCTCTTCCTCGCGATGAACATCGGCATGCCAACCGGCCTGGCATCGCTCGTGCTCCAGATATCGGCACCGTTCACGGTGCTGCTCGGCGTCGTGTTCCTGCGGGAGCGACTCGTGCCGGCTCAGGTCGTCGGAATCGCAGTCGCAGTGGGCGGAATCGTTCTGATCGGAGTCGACCGCGCGGGCCACAGTTCGCTCGGTGTCGGCGTCGTGGTGCCGATCCTGCTCACCGTTCTGGCGGGACTGTCCTGGGCATTCGGCAATATCGGCAACCGCCTCGCATTGCCCCCGAACTCCGGTGACGCACTGCGGATGACGCTGTGGATGTCGGTGGTGCCGCCGATCCCGCTGTACCTGCTGAGCCTCGCTGTCGACGGACCGTCGGCAGGTTTCCACGCCATGGCCACGCTCGGCTCGACCTCAGGCCTGATCGCGCTGGCCGGACTGGCGTATGTGGTGCTGCTCGGAACCATCGCAGGATCTGGTTTGTGGACGTCACTGATGCAGCGCTACCCGGCCAGCCGAGTCGCGCCGATGTCGCTCTTGGTTCCCGTCGTCGGGATCACCGCTGCCTGGCTCTTCCTCGGCGAGCAACCCACCTACGTCGAGATCGGCGGAGCCGCGCTGGTGATCGCCGGATGCGCAGCAGGAGTACTCGCCGCGCCACGCTCGCGGGCCCGCACCACACCGTCTCCCGATTTCAGTCATTCGAGCGCCGAGCCCACCACAAAAGCCCAGGTCGGCGCTGGCAGCGCCGCCGAAAATGACTGAAAACGGGATACGGCAACAATCTGCCAATCCGAAATGCTCGTCGCGATCGATAAGTCGCCATCGATAGACCATCCGTACTGCTCAACGAGTCGTCGGAGGGCGTCGCCACGACCTCTACTGTTAGACGCCCTAGTATTCAGGGTCGAACCAGCATCAGGGTTGGGTGCGATAGGCCCACCTGGGGCACACGAGGGGATGATCAACGAGATGTCGCACGCCGAAGGCTCGCAGCCGTCATCGTGGCCGAAATCGGATGGCCGCGAGGACGACGAGGGTCGGATCGACACGTCGTTCGGTGCGGGCCAGCCCCCGTCGGACGCTCCCCAACCGCCGCAACCCTCGCCCGCACAGTTCGCCCCGCCGCCCGTGGCGCAGGTCAACTGGTACACGGGTAAGTCGGGCGAGGCGCCGCAAACACCCGAGATTCAGGTCGCTGCGTACCTCCCGAACGATCAGCATCCCGCACCGCAGCCGCCAGCTGGTTATCCGGCCGATCCCCACCAGGTAGCTCCCGGCGCGCCCTACCCGCCTGCGCCTATGCAGCAACCAGGACCTCCCTGGCCTCACTACCCCGAGCCGAACTTCCCCGACCCCACTTATTACGGCGGCCCCTACGAGGGGGGACCACAACAGCCGGGAATGCAGCCAGGTGCCCAAGTCCCCGGAGCTCCCGGTGCCGCGAACCCGAATCAGCAACCGGCGACACCGTTTTCGGCGCGCGGAGCCGGGTGGCGGCGAGCACTGCGCACCGTGTCGGGCGGTCTGATCAATCTGGGCGAGAGCAAGTCGCAACAACAACTCGACGAGATGATCGCACGCATCCGTCGGCCGATCGCCGGCGATTTCCGTCTGGCAGTGCTCTCCCTCAAGGGTGGCGTCGGAAAGACCACGACGACAATCGGACTCGGATCCGCGTTCGCATCGCTACGCGGGGACCGGGTGATCGCGGTCGATGCAAACCCAGACTTCGGAACACTCGGCCGCCGTGTCCCGCAGCAAACCGGCTCGACGGTGCGCTCGCTGCTCAACGACCCGAACGTCACGCGGTACGCCGACGTTCGACGCCACACGTCCCAATCCGCGAGCCATCTGGAAGTACTTGCATCCGAACGTGATCCAGCGATATCAGAATCCTTCAGCGCCGACGACTACCTTGACGTCATCGGAATCCTGGAGAACTACTACAACATCATCATGACCGACTGCGGTACCGGTCTCTTGCATTCGGCGATGGAGGGCGTCCTGAGTTCGGCAACCGCTATCGTCCTCGTCACGTCACCGGCCGTCGACGGCGCCGAAAGTGCCGCAGCGACACTGGATTGGCTCAACGCTCACGGCTATCAGCGACTGGTACAGCAGGCCGTCGTGGTGATCTCAGCGTCAAAGCCGGGAGGTGCGCCGATCGATCTGGACATGCTGACCGAGCATTTCCTCGGTCGGACACGGGCGGTGCAAATCATCCCATTCGATGACCATCTCGCGACTGGCGCGCAGATCGACCTCGATCACATGAACCGCGACACCCGCAATGCATTCCTGGAACTTGCTGCGACAGTGTCGGATTCATTCAATCCGGGAATGCCGGACTCAGGTGCCGGCGTGCAAGGACTCCAAGGGCCGCTCGGCGTACCCGGGTTCCAAGGACCTCCGCCCGGATTCCAGGGTCCGCCGACCGGGTACCAAGGTCCTCAACCCGGGTTCCAGGCGCCGGCGCCCGAGTACCAAGCACCTGCGCCTGGCTACCAGGTGCCGCCGGCTGGCTACCAGGGTCCGCCGCCCGGGTTCCAACCCCCACCCGGCTACCAGGGCCCTCCGCCTGGGTACCAGGCACCTCCGCCTGGCTACCAGGCACCTTCGGTGGGGCACGAAGCACCTCCGGTCGGGTATCAGGGGCCACCGCCGGGTTACCAGGGCACTCCGACGGGCGCTCAGGGGTATCCGACCGGACAGTCCGACACCCCGCCGCAGTCGTATCCGGCTGCGCCGCAAAGCCATTACGAACCAGCGGCACAGGAATCGATCCCCCCAGCCGACGAGAGGTTCTGAGCGACTCTACGACTGGGCGCCGCTGAGCTTTCCGAGTTCATCGGGACAGTAGCTCTGCGCCGCGAGGCCGAGGACCTGACCGGACTCGGCCTCGTTGAGTCCGTTCCCCACCTTGCGGATGGCGTCGAGAAGTCCGTCGCCCGCCTTGAGATTCGCGCACACCTGCTTGCCCGCCGTCACCGCGGCCGAATCGTCGGGAAAGTGGATGTTGAGTTGTTTGAGCCCTTGCAGATAGAACTGATCACCCTGCTGCGGTAGCGCTTTCGCGGCGTCAGGTGTCGAAGAAGCCGAAGTCGGCTGCGCCGAATCGCTGTCGCCGCCGCCACATCCAGCAAGCCCGACAACCACCACGGCCATCGCCGGGACCATCATCGCCCTGACGATCGAGCGTCTACTTTTCGGCATCGTCATGCCACTCCCCCATGTGTAGAAAGGTCTGATCAAGCCCCGAACCGTCGACCACTCTACTGATGCGCGACGCCAGTCAGCGCAGGGCGTCGGACACCACGTCGGTGAACCGCGAGATTGCTTGATCCGCAACGGAACTGAACGCCGCCATGTTGGCGAAACCGTGGATCAGCGACCCCTCTCGCTGCAACGTGACAGGCACTCCAGCGGCACCGAGGGCATCGGCGTATGCGATCCCTTCGTCACGCAGGGGATCGAAGCCGGCGACCACGACGTGTGCGGGAGGTAGGCCTGAAAGGTCCTGTGCGAGTAGCGGAGAGACGCGCGGATCGGCTCGCTGGGCAGGATCGGGCACGTACGCGTCTGTGAAATCAGCGATGCGTTCGCGGGTCAAGAAGTAGCCCTTCGCGAACTCGTGGGCCGAGCCGTGTTCGCCGACGGAATCGGTCTTGGGATAGATCAAGAGCTGCAGCATCGGAGTGATTGGCTCACCACGGACCTCCTGCGCGACGACCGCTGCGAGATTGCCGCCAGCACTGTCGCCTGCCACGACGATCCGGTCGCTCGGGATACCCCAGCCCGCGGCGGAGTCGACCGCACCGCGCCAGGCCGCGAGGGCGTCGTCGACCGCTGCCGGGAAGGGGTTCTCCGGCGCGAGTCGATACTCGACGGACACGACGTCGGCGCCGGTGTCGACGGCGAGCCTGCGCGCCAGCGGGTCGTGACTCCTGCGACTGCCCGTGGTGAAACCGCCGCCATGGAAGAACAGGATCAACCCACGGCTCTCGACGCCCGCGCGATAGCGCGTCACCGGGATAGGGCCTGCCGGGCCGTCGAACTCGAGGTCCTCCTCGACGGCCAGCACCGGGAGTTTCTCTGCGGTGAGCGCGGTGATCCGCGCGAGTCCACTGCGCGCCTTGCCGATCGTCGGCCCGCCCATGTCGGCGTTCGGGAGAACTGCTGTCACAGCCGCGGCGGCCAGCATCTCAACGCTGACGTGGTCGCCGTCTGCGTTGACCGGACACCACCGCGACACTGCACCGAATACCTGCGGTGGCACGTGGCCGATGACTCGCAAGAGCGAGCGGACGGGTCGTAGCGGCGGGGACAGCGTGGGGTTGGTGGCGCGGCTCACGGCCGCGAGAGTACCCGGCGCAGGGACGTGGTCTCGACAAGCTCGACCAGCGGGGGCGGCTCGACCAGCGAGGTGGTCTCGACAAGCTCGACCAGCGAGGGCGGCTCGACCAGCGAGGTGGTCTCGACAAGCTCGACCAGCGAGGGCGGCTCGACCAGCGAGGGGCCAGCGCGACCCCGCCGCGCGCTGCGCCCCGACGGCGGGCCGTGGGGCGCTGTGACAGACTCTCCCCATGCCCGACCGCGTCCCCGCTCCGGGTGGCTCGACCACCCGTGTCCCCGTTCGTACGTCGCTAGCCCTCGGAGCTGCGTCGGCTGCCCGCTGGGCGTCGCGCACCGCGGGGCGCGGCAAGGGATCGATGATCGGCGGCCTGGTCGCCGAGAAGATCGACCCGAACATCATGGGCCGTCTCGCCGCCGGAAAGCGGACCGCGCTGATCACCGGGACGAACGGAAAGTCGACGACCACGCGCATGACCGCCGCCGCCCTGGCCGAACTCGGCGAGGTCGCCACCCAGGCCGACGGCGCCAACATGGACGCGGGCATCATCGCGACGCTCAGCCTGCAGCGGTCGGCGCCGGTCGCGGCACTCGAGGTCGACGAGTTGCACGTTCCGCATGTGAGCGACGCCGTCGACCCCGAGGTCGTGGTGATGCTCAACCTCTCACGGGACCAACTCGACCGCGTCGGCGAGATCAACATGATCGAACGACGGCTCCGCGAGGGCCTCGCGCGACACCCCGATACGACCGTGATCGCCAATTGCGACGACGTCCTGATCACCTCGGCCGCGTTCGACGCTCCGAAGGTCGTGTGGGTCGCTGCGGGCGCGAGTTGGGTCGGCGACTCGGTGAGCTGCCCGCGCACCGGCGAGCCGATCGCGCGCACCTCCGGCGACCCCACCGACCCGTCGATTCAGAGCGGCGTCGACTGGTATTCCACCGGCGATCCGACGTTCCGTCGTCCAACGCCCCAGTGGTGGGTCGACGACGAAAAGATCTATGGCCCTGACGGATTCGAGGCGTCCATGACGTTGAGCGTGCCCGGCCGCGCCAACCGTGGCAACGCCGCGCAGGCCATTGCCGCTGCCGTCGCGATGGGTGCCGATCCCGCGAAGGCTGTTGCCGCCGTCAGCACCGTCGGCGAGGTGGCCGGACGCTACGGTATCCACCAGGTGGGCAACCATTCCGTGCGCACGCTGCTCGCCAAGAACCCCGCGGGGTGGCAGGAAGCGCTCTCGATGATCGATCAGGACGCCGACGGCCTGGTCATCGCCGTCAACGGTCAGGTCCCCGACGGCGAGGATCTCTCGTGGCTCTGGGACGTGCGGTTCGAGGCGTTCGAGACGATGCAGGTGGTCGCGGCCGGCGAACGCGCCGCCGACTTGTCGGTCCGACTCCTCTACGCAGGCGCCGAGCACACCACCATCCCCGACACCATGGAAGCCATCGCCTCCTGCCCGCCCGGACGCGTCGAGGTACTGGCCAACTACACCGCGTTCCGCGATCTCGGCGTCGCAATCGAACGCGCCGAGCGCGCACGGAAGGGACAGTGATGAGTACTTCGACGCTGCGCATCGGCCTTGTTCTGCCCGACGTCATGGGCACCTACGGCGACGGCGGCAACGCATTGATCCTGCGTCAGCGGGCGCGCATGCGTGGTGTCGACGCCGAGATCGTGCAGATCACCCTCGACGACGAGGTGCCCGACTCGCTCGACGTCTACACCCTCGGCGGCGCTGAAGACTACGCGCAGCGGCTGGCCACACGGCATCTCACGCGGTACCCCGGTCTGCAGCGGGCCGCGGCCGCCGGACGTCCCGTGCTCGCCATCTGCGCCGCAATCCAGGTACTCGGCCACTGGTACGAGACATCGGCAGGCGAACGCGTCGACGGCATCTCACTCTTCGACCTCACCACATCCCCGCAGGCCACACGCAGTATCGGCGAGGTGGTCACCGACCCGGTGATGCCCGGACTGACCGATCAGCTCACCGGATTCGAGAACCACCGCGGGGGTACAACGCTGGGGTCCGACGCCGCGCCGCTCGCGAAGGTGCGCCACGGCGTCGGCAACGGTGTCGGCGACGGAACCGAGGGCGTGGTGCAGGGCTCGGTGCTCGGGACGTACATGCACGGTCCGGCGCTGGCTAGGAATCCGCAGCTCGCCGACCTGCTCCTGGCGCGCGCGATGGGCGTCGAATCGCTCGCGCCGCTGGACCTGCCCGAAGTGGACCGGCTGCGCCGCGAACGGCTCGCCGCCGGGCGTCGAGGCTGAGCTCTACCTTCGCCGGTCGAGCGTCTACTCCGCTGGTCGAGCTTGTCGAGACCACCGCCGGCCGAGCGCCCACCCCGCTGGTCGAGCCCGTCGAGACCACCCGCCGGTCGAGCGCCTACCCCGCCGGTCGAGCGTGTCGAGACCACCCGCCGGTCGAGCGGCTTACTCCGTTGGTCGAGCCTGTCGAGACCACCACGCCCGCCGGAAACGCGAGCACTTCTCCGGCCCGCAGATGGCGCAGTCGGTGCCCGATCGGAAGTGCTCATGCGCTGTGCGGGGATGACCGCAGCGGCACGTCGGGTCGGGATCGCGCCCTGCGAGCCGTCGCATCTTCTCGCTCATGGACGCCGTCAATTCCGTTCTGCTGCACACCGCTACGACGCGGACACCGTTATCAGGCAGATCGTATCCACTCCATCGCCGGCTCCGATATGAAGGTTCACCTCAGCGGCTCGATCAGTCACGCGCCCGCGTCGTCGACCACAGGTAACCCCGCGTGGCGGCCGGCGGCGCGCAGGACCCCGCGCAGCATCGCGGGCGTCAGGCGTCCGGTGAACGTATTGTGTTGGCTCACGTGATAACTCGCGAAAAGCGTGAGTTCGCGGTCGCCGCGTCGGATCACGGTCTGCGCACCGTGACCGAACTTCGGTCTTGGCCGCGCAACCTCCCACCCGAGACCGGCGAACCCGGTCAGCGCCGCTTGCCAACCGAATGCGCCGAGCACGAACACCGATCGCAAAGTCGGTGCGAGAAGGTCGATTTCGTTGTGTAGCCAGTGCGCGCACTGATCTCGCTCGGCCGGCGTCGGCTTGTTCTGCGGAGGCGCGCAATGCACGGGCGCGGTGATCCGCACACCGGTCAGTTCCAAGCCGTCGTCGATGGAGACCGCAGTCGGCTTGTTGGCCAGCCCTACGTCGTAGAGAGCACGGTAGAGCACGTCGCCGCTCTGGTCGCCGGTGAACATTCGGCCGGTCCGGTTGGCGCCGTGCGCCGCGGGTGCCAGCCCGAGGATGAGCATGGCGGCGTCGGCCGGACCGAATCCGGGAATCGGCCTACCCCAGTATGATTGGTCGGCAAATGCTGCGCGCTTCTCGCGCGCAACCTGTTCGCGCCAGGCCACCAGCCTTGGGCACGCGCGGCACTCGATCAGTGCGGCATCGAGGGCTGCGATGCTGCGGTAAGCCATGGGTTCACCGTACGCCGCGACTACCTTCGACAGCGTTCTGTTATCCTGCCGAAAGACCAGGCAGGGATCGATGTGCAAGGAGCATAAAGGTGGCACTTTCCGCCCGACAGCTCCCGCTACCACCCCTTGCAACCAACCGATGAATCGCACCCGCACCTACCTCGCCGCTGCCGTCGCACTCATCGTCGTCGCGGCGATCATCGTGGTCATCGCCATCACCTTCAAGCCTGGGAACGCGGCCAATCCGACAACCTCCCCCAGCACACCAACCAATCCCGACCAGCCACTCCTGTTGACCCTCAGCGATTTTCCCGACGGTTACGTCGAGGGCAGTGCGGGTACGACATGGGAGATTGCAAAAGCCCTGCGCTCCGAACCCTGGTACACGGATGAGCCAGCGGCATGCACTCCGGTTCTGGACGCAAGGGCAGACAGAACCGATCACACCACACGCGTTGGGTTTGCTGCCGAAAGCCCGGATGCGAAAACGGCCTACACTCAGTACCTCATCCGTAACGACTACGGTCCTGCGCAGATGCGTGATGCTGTTCTCTACCCGCAATGCTTGACGCGCACAATCGACGCCCACAAGAGCGGCTTCTACACGATCCACACCACTGAACTGCCGGTGCCCGGCGCGCTATCCGGGACCGAGGCATTTGATCGTCAAATCGGTTAGCGATATCGCCAACCCACCCGCGAATACGACCGACCACCGCGAAGTCGTCAACGGATACGCTTGGCTCCCAGATCGTCTGCTCGTGTCCCTCAACGCAGAGACCGATGGCCGCGGCAACACCGTCGACATGAACCAGTTCGACGACCTACTCGTCAAAGCCACCAAGAAGGCCTCACGCTGACTACGGTTGCCGTACAACCTAATCCAGCACCCGGCACCGCTCGCGGGTCCGGTCGACGGCGAACCAGCCACGCTCGAACTGCTGCCACTTCTCGAGGTGGACCCGCGACGACTCGCCATCGCGCGCTACCGCGCGTTCGAGTCGCTCATCGGGTGCGCCGCCGTCGAGCCACAGCGAATAGGTCAAGCGGTCGGCGATCCGACGCCGCGCCGCCGACACCCCTTCGATGATGAGTAGCGGCTCCCAGCGGTACCAGACCCTCTTGCCGACGCGCGGCTCGCCGTCGACCCACTCGCGTGGGCGATATCGGTAGTCGCGGCGTCGGACAAAGGCATGCAACACATCGGATTCCATCTCTGGCCACCATGCAACGGGATCGTCCCAGGTGGCGAAGTGGTCGGTACGCACCAGCACCACGCCGGTACCGCGGGCGTGAAGTTTGTCCACCAGGGTGTCGGCGACGGTCGTCTTGCCCGATCCGGACGGCCCGTCGATGGCGACGATCCCCGACACCATCTCCGCGGCCAGCTCGTCGAGTTGGGCATCGAGCTCAGGCGAGAGCGAGCCCATCGAGCGTGCACCGTCTCCCACCAGCGCGCTGGTGTCAGGCAAGGACCCGCCGCCCCGACAACGCCCGGCCGAGTGTGAGTTCGTCGGCGAATTCAAGGTCGCCACCCATCGGGAGGCCCGACGCCAGGCGAGTCACCGACAGCCCCGGGAAGTCTTTGAGCATGCGCAGGAGGTAGGTCGCGGTGGCCTCACCCTCGGTGTTGGGGTCGGTTGCGACGATGATCTCGCTGACGTCGACCCCGTCGGGCTGATTGGCGAGGCGTCGAAGCAGCTCACGGATGCGCAGTTGATCGGGTCCGATCCCCGACAGCGGATCGAGCGCACCGCCGAGCACGTGATAGCGGCCGTGGAACTCCTTGGTCCGCTCGATCGCGTGGACGTCCTTGGGTTCTTCGACGACGCAGATCTTGGTGGCGTCGCGACGCGCGTCGGAGCAGATACGGCAGAGCCGATCCGCGGAGACATTTCCGCACTCCGCGCAGAAGGTGACATCGTCGCGGACGTGGCCGAGGGCAGCGATGAGTCGGTCGATGTCGGACTTCTCACCGGCGAGCAGGTGGAAGGCGATCCGCTGCGCACCCTTGGGGCCGAGCCCTGGCTGTTTGGCCAGCTCGTCGATCAGATCCTGGATGGGGCCCTCGTACATGAAGTGTCAGCCGAGGCCGGGAAGTCCGCCGCCGAGTCCGCCGGCGAGCGGTCCCATCTTCGCGCTCGTCAGCTCGTCACGCTTGGACGCGAGATCCGACAGCGCACCGAGGACCAGATCTTGCAGCGTCTCGACGTCGTCTGCGTCGACGACCTTGGGATCGATGGTCACCGCGGTGACCTCGCCGGTACCCGTTCCGGTCACGGTGACCAGCCCGTTGCCCGCCGAACCGGTGACCTCGGTTGCCGCAATCTCCTCCTGCGCCGCGAGCAACTTCTCCTGCATCTGCTGCGCCTGGGCGAGCAGGCCCGCCATCGGATTCTCGCCGCCGTCACCGCCGCCGAACAGGGAACTAGGGTCAAAAGGTTGAGTCACGTTCACCAGGGTAGTCGGTGCGCTCACCGCAGCAGTCGCTCGACATGCTCGATGATCTCGTCGACGCTCTCGTCACCGACCGGCGTGATCTGGAACGAGAGCACGTTGTCGCCGAAAAGCCTGCCTGCCTTCGGTGTGAGCGCGAACTCGATCCTGTCGTCGTCGACGCGCCGCCACTCGACCACCCCGCCGTAGACGGGCGCGCTGGCTCCCGTGGTGACGCAATAGCCTTCACGGCCACCCGCTTTGGCGTCACTGACCAGGTCGCGCTGAATCTGGAAGCAACCCATCGATTCGTCGTCGATGAAGACGACGGCCTCGCACCCGAGATCGGGGTGTCGCTCGTAGGAGGCGTGGATGGTCACAAATCTCAGCCTAGCGATGCATTCGCGGCCGATCGAGCCCAAGTCCGACCGCCGCTACGTACACAACTCGTACCTGAGCGAGGGGCCGCGACAATAATTTCGATGGCTCCTCGCTGACGTCACGATTGTGTACGCACTCGCTCACTCGCTCGGAACGGGCGAGTGTTCCGGCTGCCGACCGCTGACGAATCTGCGCGGTTCGCCGGTGAGCGGGTCATCGAACTCCAGGCTGTGTGCGAGTAAGCGCAGCGGCCGGGTGAAGTCGCCTCGATCGGGCAGTTCGGCGAGGTCGGGGCGTACGTCGGGGTACAGCGGATCGTCCACGATGGGCACCCCGAGCAACGCCATATGCAGGCGGAGTTGGTGGGTGCGTCCGGTGTGCGGGCGCAAGCGGTAGAGGCCGTGGCCAGGCCCGGCTTCCTCGATCAGAGTGATCTCGCTGACCGCGTTGACCTCGCCGTCGACGACCAACGCCCGCAGGTCACCGGCCGTCTTCTCGATGCGATTGCGCACGGTTGCCGGGGTGCGCAGCGCGTCGTCGAGCGGTGCCAGCGCACGGTATTCCTTGCGTGCGAGTCGTCGGGCGAACAGACCCTGATACGCCGCGCGGACCTGCGGGCGGGCAGTGAACAAAAGCACCCCCGACGTCAGGCGGTCGAGCCGGTGAGCGGGTGCAAGTGCGTCGTTGCCGAGTTCACGCCGCAGCCGCACCAACGCGGTCTGGGTGACGTGCCGCCCGCGCGGCATGGTCGCGAAAAACGGCGGTTTGTCGACGACGACGATGTTCTCGTCGCGGTACAGGATCGGCAGGTCGAAGGGGATCTCGATCTCGTCGGGCAGATCCCGATACAGGTAATACGACGTATTGGCCCGGGCAGGAGCGTCGAGGTCGGCGCGGTTGCCGTCTGCGTCGACGACGTCACCGGCGGCTGTCCGCTCCCGCAGGTCGTCGAGGGTCAGGTCGGCCAGTGACGGGCTGGCCAGCAGCGACTCCCCGACCGTCAGCTCCTCGCCGTGGCGCACCACGACGCGCGTCGCGTCGACGCCGTCACGCACCGGCAGTGGCGAGGGCCGAGCGCGGCCGCGACGTCGAGGTGTCCGGGTATCGTCCTGCGGACTCATAGTGCGAACCGGTCCGCAGAAGTGGGCTACTTCTCGACCCGCGCCTTGAGATTCGCGAGCAGCTGAGCCTGGATCTTCGCGAGACCCTTGGGCGCGAACGTCTTCTCGAAGAAGCCGCCGATGCCGCTGGCGTTGGAGTTCCACGTGGTGGTCGTGGTGACCTTGGAACCGCTACCGGCCGGGGTGACCTTGTAGGTGGTCACCATCGACGAGTTCTCATCGCGTTCGGTGATGGTGTCCGGCACGACGCTGACTGTCGCCTTCACGTCGCGCTGACGCTTGGAGGTCGCCTGCAGAATCCAGTGCACCACCGTTCCGTCGCCCTGGCCGCCGCTGATGACCTTGTAGTCGCGGTACTGCTCGGGAAGGATCGCCGGACGTGCGTCGACGTAGTCGGCGAGCACCCCGATCACCTGGTCGGGACTTGCGGCGATGTCGATCGTTTGACTGGCGGAAATCTCACCCACGACGGGCACTCCTTCATGGCAGATTGGCGGGCGTGCTGATCAGGTCCTAGGCTAGCCAAGTGACTTCTGGACGGTTGGAGATGGGGGCACAGGCTTTCGACGACGGGGTTGCCACCCTTCTGGCCAGCTATCGGGCGATTCCGCCAGGAGCAACGGTCCGTCTCGCGAAAAAGACGTCGAACCTGTTTCGTGCGCGCGCCAAGAATCCGCATCCCGGCCTCGATGTATCGGGTCTCGATCGGGTGATCTCCGTCGATCCTGTTGCCAAGACCGCCGACGTCGCGGGAATGTGCACCTACGAGAATCTGGTCGCCGCAACGCTGCCCTACGGACTGGCGCCGCTGGTGGTGCCGCAGCTCAAGACCATCACCCTCGGCGGTGCGGTGACTGGCCTTGGTATCGAGAGCACCTCGTTCCGTAACGGCCTGCCGCACGAGTCGGTGCTCGAGATCGACATTCTGACCGGCGACGGCTCCATCGTCACCGCGACGCCGACCAACGAGAACTCCGACCTCTTCTTCGGTTTCCCCAATTCGTATGGGACGCTGGGATATTCGGTCAGACTGAAGATCGAACTCGAATCAGTGCAGCCGTACGTTGCGTTGCGCCACATACGTTTTCACGATCTTGCGACACTGCAGTCGACGATGAACACCATCGCCGACGAGCGTACCTACGACGGCGAGCGCGTCGACTACCTCGACGGTGTGGTCTTCACCGCCGACGAGGCGTACCTGACCGTCGGCCGCCAAACCGACGACGCCGGTCCGGTCAGCGACTACACCGGGATGGACATCTACTACCGGTCCATCCAGCACGATTCCGGAATCAAGCGCGACCGCCTGACCATCCACGACTACCTCTGGCGCTGGGACACCGACTGGTTCTGGTGTTCACGAGCCTTCGGTGCCCAGAACCCGAAGATTCGACGCCTCTGGCCAAAGAAGTTGCTGCGCAGCAGCTTCTACTGGAAGTTGATCGGCTACGACCAGCGCTTCGACATCGCCGACAGGCTCAACAAGCGCAAGGGTTTGCCCGCCAATGAGCGGGTGGTGCAAGACATCGAGGTTCCGATCGAGAACACCACCGCGTACCTCGAGTGGTTCCTCGAGAACATTCCGATCGAGCCGGTGTGGTTGTGCCCGTTGCGTTTACGTGAGCCGGCACTACCAGTTGCCGACGCCGCGCGGCCGTGGCCGCTCTACCCGCTCGAGCCCAAGCGCACCTACGTCAACGTCGGGTTCTGGTCGGCAGTGCCGGTGACTCCCGGCGATCCCGGCCACGCCAACAAGCTCATCGAGCGCGAGGTGGCCGATCTCGACGGCCACAAGTCCCTGTATTCGGAATCCTTCTACTCCCCCGAAGAGTTCGACGAACTCTACGGTGGCGAACACTATCGACTCCTGAAGAAGCGGTACGACCCTCGCGGCCGGCTTCTCGACCTCTATGCGAAAGCGGTGAAACGGCAATGACGACGTTCCAGGACAACGGACCCGCATCTCCCCCGGAAGCCTCGCCGGGTAAGATGACGCTGGCGCAGATCTTCGAGTCGCTCGTCGGCGGCAATCTCAGCATCAGGATCACCGCGTACGACGGCAGCTCGGCAGGCCCCGCCGACGCCGAGTATGGGCTGAACCTCAAGAACTCTCGTGGCACAACGTATCTCGTCACCGCACCCGGCGACCTCGGACTGGCGCGCGCGTACGTGTCTGGCGACCTCGAGTTGATCGGGGCCCACCCCGGCGACCCCTACGAGGCGCTGCGCGCTCTTGCCGCCGACCTCGAATTCAAGCGTCCGTCTCCCTTGACGTTGGCGAATGTGGCCCGCTCGCTGGGCATCGAGCATTTCAAGCCGATCGCGCCGCCGCCCCAGGAAGCGCTGCCACGCTGGCGTCGCTTCGCAGAAGGATTGCGGCACAGCAAAACCCGCGACGCCGAGGTGATTCATCATCACTACGACGTGTCGAACACCTTCTACGAGTGGGTTCTCGGACCGTCGATGACCTACACCTGCGCCGTCTACCCCGACCTCGAGGCGTCGCTGGAGACGGCCCAGGAGAACAAGTACCGCCTGATCTTCGACAAGCTGCGACTCAAGCCTGGCGATCGTCTCCTCGACATCGGTTGCGGCTGGGGCGGAATGGTGCGCTACGCAGCGTCTCGCGGAGTCAAGGTACTCGGTGTCACGCTCTCCGCGGAGCAGGCCGAGTGGGCGCAGAAGAAGATCGTCGACGAGGGGCTCAGCGACCTCGCCGAGGTGCGCTTCAGCGACTACCGCGACGTGACCGAGAGCGACTTCGACGCCGTCTCGTCGATCGGACTGACCGAGCACATCGGCGTCCACAACTATCCGGCGTACTTCTCGTTCATCCGCGACAAGCTGCGGGGCGGCGGAATGATGTTGAACCACTGCATCACTCGACCTGACAACTTCAAGAACGCACGCGCCGGATCGTTCATCGACCGCTACGTCTTCCCCGACGGGGAGCTCACCGGCTCCGGCAAGATCATCTCGAAGATCCAGGACATCGGCGGACTCGAGGTGCTGCACGAGGAGAACTTCCGTCCGCACTACGCCATGACGCTGCGTGACTGGAACCGCAACCTCGTCGAGCATTGGGACGAGGCCGTCGAAGAGGTCACCGAGGGCACCGCGAGGCTGTGGGGCCTGTACATGGCCGGATGCCGAATCGGCTTCGAGCGCAACATCGTTCAGCTTCACCACGTCCTGGCGACCAAGCTCGACGACTACGGCCAGAGCGATCTCCCACTACGCCCGTGGTGGGACGCATAGCGGCGACTCGGACCCGCTGGTAGCGGCGCGCGGTGCGCGCTACTCCAGCGGCCGGGCGCCCAGCTCGGTCTGTAGCAGTTCCATCGCGACCTTGTTCGGGTCGAAGCGACCCTCGGGAGCCGCGTTCTGCACCTCGGCGACCATCTCCGCACGCTCAGCGTCGGGGATGTCGTCGTCTTGGCGCGGCGGTTCAGGCTCCTCGGGCTCGGCGGGAGCCTCCGGTGCTGCGGCGGCGTCGGATTGCTCGCCCGAGGTGCCTCGAGCGCGGCTCGGCCGCGAGAAGGTCTGAGCACGACGCTGCTGCCGATCTGGTTGTCCCGCTGCGTTTTTCGTAGGCGCGGTCACGTCGACGACCTTATGGATGGTCTGCACGTCGAGTTCGGTTCCGAAGACCTCGTGCAGCGCCTCGCGCATGATGTTGACCGCATGCGGCGCCGACAATCTGCCGACCAACACTTCAACGGGATGCGCCAGGATCACGACGTTGTCGCGGATCTCGTCGACGACGGCGTTCGACAGCATCGGTTCGAGACTCTTCGACCGCTCACGGACCGCGGCGCGGACTTCCTGGAAGCGCTTGCGCGCGGTCTCGACGTCGAGGCCGGCCTGCGGTTCGGGTTCTGGTTCTGGTTGCGGTTCGGGTTCGACGCTGCGTGGCGTGGACGGTCTGCCGTCGTCGGGGACGGGCGCGTCGTAGTCGTCGACGGGCTCGTCGGGTAGCGGGATGTCGTCGTCTGCGGCAACTACTGCGGCCGGTTCCGGTGTCGGGGCAGGTTCGGGCGTCGGTGGTGCGGCGGGCTTCGCAGGCGCCACCGGCATCGGGCGCGTGGGCTCGGCGGGCGTGGTGGTCTCGGCGGGGGTGGTCTCGACACGACCTCCGCTAGCGCTCCGGTCTGCTCGACCAGCGGTGGGATCGCCTGCGCTAGCGCTCCGGTCTGCTCGACCAGCGGAGGGATCGCCTGCGGGCGCGGCAGCGGAGGAATCGCCCGCAGGCGCGGCAGCAGGAGCATCGCCGCGCGTGGGATCGGGCGGGGTGGTCTCGACACGACCTCCGCTGGCGCTCCGGTCTGCTCGACCAGCGGTGGGATCGCCTCCGCTGGCGCTCCGGTCTGCTCGACCAGCGGAAGACTCACCTCCGCTGGCGCTCCGGTCTGCTCGACCAGCGGGGGGATCGCCGGCGCTAGCGCTCCGGTCTGCTCGACCAGCGGAGGAATCGCCGGCGCTGGCCGCCGAGGCGACGGCTGGCGGCTCGTCCGTCTTGCGCTGCGAGGGGCGGACGTACTTGGGCGGGTCGACGGGCGGCGGGGCGGGGGCCGCGGTGGGAGCACCCTCGGCGCGCGCGGAAGGCGAGGGCGTTGCACCGCCGGCGTTCCCTCCGGCCGGAGCGACGCCTGACTCGAGTCGTTCGAGACGCTGGAGCAGCGCGGCGTCGGCGGCGGAGACCGATGGCAGCAGCATCCGCGCGCACATCACCTCGAGCAGCAGGCGCGGCGACGTGGTGCCGCGCATCTCGCCGAGCGCTTCGTGCACGATCTCGGCGAAGCGGGTGAGTCCGCCCGGTCCGAGATGCTCGATCTGACCTTGCATGCGCGCGAGTTGATCGCCAGGCGCTTCGACGAGTCCACGTTCGGCAGCGTCCGGAACTGCTTGCAGCAGAATGAGATCGCGCAACCGCTCGAGAAGGTCGACGGCGAAACGTCGAGGATCATGCCCGGCGTCGACGACCTTCTCGACCGTCGCGAACAGCGCTGCGCCGTCGGAGGCGGCAAGGGCGTCGATGGCGTCGTCGATGAGTGCGATGTCGGTGACGCCGAGCAGCGCGAGGGCGCGGTCGTAGGTGACGCCCTCGTCGGACGCACCCGCGAGTAGCTGGTCGAGGATCGACAGCGAGTCGCGGGGCGAGCCGCCGCCGGCGCGGATGACCAACGGGTAGACATCCGGTGCCACGACGACGCCCTCTTTGGCGCAGATGTTCTCGAGCAGCCCGCGCATGACCGGCGGCGCGAGGAGGCGGAACGGGTAGTGGTGCGTGCGCGAGCGGATGGTCGGCAAGACCTTCTCGGGCTCGGTGGTGGCGAAGACGAAGATGAGGTGCTCCGGCGGCTCCTCGACGATCTTCAGCAACGCATTGAACCCCGCGTTGGTGACCATGTGCGCCTCGTCGACGATGAACACCCGATACCGCGACTCCGACGGCGCGTAGAAGGCGCGGTCGCGCAGTTCACGTGTGTCGTCGACGCCTCCGTGGCTGGCGGCGTCGAGTTCGATCACGTCGAGGTTGCCCGGCCCGCCCGGCGCGAGGGCTACGCACGACGAGCAGACGCCGCACGGGGTCGACGTCGGGCCCTGCTCGCAGTTCAGTGAACGCGCGAGGATGCGGGCCGACGACGTCTTGCCACACCCACGCGGCCCGGAGAACAGGTACGCGTGATTGATGCGGTTTCCGTCGAGGGCGCGGCTGAGCGGATCGGTGACGTGCTCCTGACCGACGACTTCGGCGAACGTTGCCGGACGATAGGTGCGATACAGAGCCACGCGTCGAGACTACCGGCGATCACCGACAGCGCAGCCGCCTGCCCTACGGCTGTGCACAGCGACCTTCCCCGGCAGGTCAGACCGCCGGGCTCGCGGCGGGAGCTTCCGCACCGAACCGGTCGCGCAGCGCGAACTTGAGCACCTTGCCGGACGGATTGCGCGGCAGCGCGTCAATGAACTCCAGACGCAGCGGGAGCTTGTAGCGGGCAAGGCGGTCGGCCGCGAATTCGCGCAGTTCTTTCAGGGTCACGGTCTCGCCGGGCGCCGTCGCGACGACCGCCGTGACGGCCTCTCCCCACTTCGCATCGGGGAGTCCGACGATCGCGACCTCGGCGACCGCGGGGTGGCTGTAGAGCACGCTCTCGACCTCGGCGGGATAGACGTTCTCGCCGCCGCTGATGACCATGTCCTTCACGCGGTCGATGACGTAGACATATCCCTCGTCGTCCTCACGTCCGACGTCGCCGGTGTGGAACCACCCGTCGTCGTCGATCGCGGCGTCGGTGGCGCCGGGATTGTCCCAGTAGCCCACCATCACCTGGGGTCCACGCACACAGATCTCGCCCGGCTGCCCCGGCGCCACCTCGGCGTTGGTGGCGTCGACGAGTCGCACGTCCGAGAGCGGCAACACCCTGTTCCCCGCGGCTCCGATCTTCTTCTCCGACTCGTCGATGCCCATGACGAGTGCGAGCGGAGCTGTTTCGGTGAGGCCGTAGCCCTGCGCGAACGTGACTCCGCGGTCGGCGTAGGTGCGCATCAACGGCTCGGGCACTGGGGCGCCGCCGCAGATGAGGTATCGCAGCGAAGAGAGGTCTGCGGTGGCGAAAGCAGGAACCTGGCTCATGAACAGAAACATCGCGGGGACGCCGAACATCGTTGTGACACGGTATTTTTCGATGTCGGCCAGTGTCTGTGTCGGATCGAACGCACCCGACAGGATCACGTGGCCACCCTTCTGGAGCGTGACGAGAGTGGTGACGTTGAGGCCGCCGATGTGGAACAGCGGCGCCGCGGTGTAGGTGATGTCGGTGGAGACGGTGTCGAAGCTGAGCAGCGCATTGATGTTGTTCCAGAACAGGTTTCCGTGCGTGAGCATGGCGCCTTTGGGACGACCGGTGGTCCCCGAGGTGTACATGATGACCGCGACGTCCTCGGCGTCGGCGAACACCGGACCGGCGATCGGCTCACCGGCGGCCAGCACGTCGTCGAAGTTCTCCCAACCGTCGGCGCCGCCGACCGCGATGAACCGTTGCACGTCGATGTCTGCGCGCACGTCGTCGACGACACCGGTCAGCGTGGCGTCGGCGATGAGAGTTGTTGCGCCGCAGTCACCGAGGATGTACGCGAGCTCTGGTCCGGTGAGCCGGAAGTTGAGCGGGACGAATGTCGCGCCCGCTCGCGCGCAGGCGAACAGCGCGACCAGGAATGCCGAGTGATTCGGTCCGAGATAGGCAACGCGATCGCCCTGCGCGACTCCGCCGTCGACCAGTCGCTCGGCCAGCAGGTCAATTCGACGCTGGAGCTCGGCGAACGTCAGCGTCTCGCCGTCGAAGGTCAGTGCCGGGTGATCCGGGATGATCGCTGCACGCCGCGCAATCCACGAACCGAGATCCATCGAATCGGGTACCACCACTCGTCCTGCCATCACTGACTCCCGCCATCGAGGGCGGAGCATGCTCGAGACTCCGCCGAAGTTGGCGACAGCTTATTGCCCACCCGTGTCCGAGTTCAGTGAATTGTCAATAACCGAGTAGTGCTACTGCAGATCGGTGACGCCGGAGCATTCGGGTGCGCGCAGCGTCAGCAGTCCGCGGTTGACGGCATTGATCGTGATCTTCACCTTGCCGCGGCCCGGGATGTCGTCGATCCGATAGCCGCTGTCGTCGGCGATCGTGTGGACCCAGTGCGTGTTGTAGGTGTGCGTCGCTCCATTGGAGAGTTGGGTTACGACGACTCTCGTGTCGGAGTAATAGCGAAAGAAGCTCTTGCTGTCGCCCCACAAGGTGAATGTGTTGTCGCCCTCTCGCCGCTGGACGTGTATGCCCGCATACGAGGGAATATCGATGATGTTGGGGTTGAGGCTGGAACACCCCATACCGACCTCGCCGTAGACCGATTGATCAGCCGCTGCGTGACCGGCTCCGATCGTGGCTGCGGCTACCGCGCAGGCACCGACGAGCCCTGTGGTCATTTTGCGTGCCATCGAACGTCGAATCATGGTGCGCCTCCTCGAGAATGCGGGGCCGTGGACGTCGGCCCCGTCATGATTCACGTCGAATTGCAGCGACAACTCGTTAGCGCGACTAGCCGACCGTGTCGCGAACGTTATCGGCGCCGGTCACAGCCGCGGCATTCGATGTCCGATAGACGACGATTGTCGCGATTGCCGTGCCGAGGAACACCGCGTTGTAGGGATATACCGTGAACCATTCGAGCCAACTGATTCCATGTTTGAAAAACAGTCCGATGAGATAGGCGTCGGGAACTGTCTTGTTGACAAACCAGATCGGATGCGCGAGATAGGTGCGCCACGAGAACGACACCAGAATCAGACTTACGCAGGCCACGCCCGCCAATGTTCGACGCAGCGGCGACAGATCAACGCGCAACACCAGATTCACGCAGATCACCAGGATCGGCACGAACCACACCCAGTGATGTCCCCACGACATGGGCGAGATCGCGCATGCCGTCATGCCGACGAGGCTCAGCGCCAGCAGTTCCTGACCGTGGCGGTGCGCGAGTACGGCCGCGTACATACCCAACGCGAGCGCCGCGAGGGCAAGGACACCCCATAGCAACGAGTTCGGCGCGTCGGTGTGGATGAGGTTGGCCAACCACCCGCGGATCGACTGGTTACCAACGGTTTGCGGTGCGCCGACTCGGTTGGAGTCGAAGAGCTTGTCGGTCCAGTAGGCCCAGGATTCGCTTGGCAGCACGATGAATCCGACGACGATGGTGCCGACGAAGCCAGCGATGACCCCGAACATCGCGCGCCAGCGCCGCAGAATTGCCAGGTACAGGATGAAGATCAACGGGGTCAGTTTGATACCCGCGGCGATTCCGGTGCCGATGCCCATACCGCGGCTGTTGTCGCCCTTGGGTCTGTCGACACGCAGCAGGTCGGCCAGGATGATGAGCAACAGAAAAACGTTGATCTGGCCGTACCAGACCGTCGTGCGGACCGGTTCGAGCAGCAGCGCGACGGCAATCAGCGAGAGCGCGATGATCCGCAGCGGCCACGTCGCCTGTCTGCCGAGCGAGCGGAAGCACAACATGATCACCAGGTACAGCGCGATGAAAATGCCTGCGGTCCAGACGATTCGGGCCACTTCGAACGACATCAGCGCGAACGGGATGAAGATGATCGCCGAGATGGGCGCGTACGTGTAGTCCATCTGGCCGAGTAGTTTGGCGTCGTACAGGCTGCCACCGTCGAGCACGGTTTGCGTTCCGGCGCGGTACACGTCGAGGTCGAGTTGGTTGTCGAAGAGTCCCCAGAACGGCGTCGTGAAGGGAACGATCACATCCTGCAACCACACGGCCACGGCGGCGACGAGCAGGAAGCCGACAGCCACGACCCAACGTCGTGAGGCCCTCACCATTGCCGGACTGTCACACGTGTGCCGTCTCGTCAGGATTCGACGTCGGCGAGGAGCTTCTCCGTCGCGGCAAGAAGTGCACAGGTCGCAACGCCGTCCATCGCGACGCGCAGGTCGTCGGTGCTGGGGAAGGTCGGTGCGAGCCGGATGTTGCGGTCGTACGGATCGTGCTTGTACGGGTAGGTTGACCCGGCGGCCGTCAGCGCGATCCCGGCCTCCTTCGCGAGCGCGATGGTCCGCTTGGCGGCGCCGTCGAGGACGTCGAGGCTGATGAAGTAGCCGCCCTCGGGCTCCGACCAAGCCGCGACCTTGGAGTCGGCGAGCCGGTCTTGGAGGATCTCGAGCACCAGGCGGAACTTGGGGGCGAGGATCTCGCGGTGCTTGGCCATGTGCGCGCGCACGCCGTCGGCATCACCGAAGAACCTCAGGTGACGAAGCTGGTTGATCTTGTCCGGACCGATCGTCGTGAACGCGAGGTTGTCGGTCAGCCACTTGACGTTGGTCGCCGACGACCCGAAGAAGGCAACACCCGCTCCCGCGAAGGTGATCTTCGACGTCGAGCCGAACACGTAGACGCGGTTGGGGTGGCCCTCCTGCGCGGCGATGTCGACGATCGGCAGCGGGGTGGGCGGGGCGTCGACAAGCGTGTGGACGGCGTAGGCGTTGTCCCAGAAGACACGGAAGTCCGGCGCCGCGGGCATCGCCATCAGGGCGCGTGCGACGTCTTCGCTGTAGGTGGCGCCCGTGGGGTTGGAGTAGGTGGGCACGGCCCACAGACCCTTGATCGACGGATCGTCGGCAACCAACTGCGCGCAGACGTCGACGTCGGGGCCGTTCGGGAGCATCGGCACCGGGATCATCTCGATGCCGTAGTGCTCGGTGATCGCGAAGTGGCGGTCATAGCCGGGCGACGGGCACAGGAACTTGACGGTCTCGCCGGTCGACGACCAAGACTCCGGAGAGTCGGGAGTGCCCTTGAGCAGTGAGGACACCACCACCTGGTGCATCAGGTCGAGGCTGGCATTGCCGAAGGCGATCAGGTTGTCGGCGTCGACGGCGAGCAGCTCGGCGAAGATCGCGCGCAGCTCCGGCAGCCCACTGACGCCGCCGTAGTTGCGGCAGTCGGTGCCGGAGGCGTCACGGTAGTCGCCGAGGCCGGGCAACGACAGCAGCTCGTTGGAGAGGTCGAGTTGTTCCGGCGCGGGCTTACCGCGGGTGAGATCCAGCTTCAGCCCAGCGGACAGCAAACCCTCGTAGAGTTTTCGCAGGTCGTCTTGGGTGGCGCGAAGTTCGTCTGCACTCATCGAGTGGTAGTTCAACGGAAACCTCTCGCCGAACCGGCGCCAGGCTCGATGGCGGCTTTCGGCACGCTTGCGGATCTGAACAAAAGTTAGAGGACCCCGCGCACCCGAGAGAGCCCGTTGACCCTTGCTGCCTTCCGGCCCTGGGGGAGTTCACAGGATGCACGCCGCGCGGGATCCGTCGTCAATTGTAGCGAGCCTTTGTCGCGATGCGTCAGGGGGTCGGCGTGGTTGTCGCCCGGAGGTCGATCAGCGCAGGAGTCGCGGGAGCAGAGCGAGTCGGGCCGCGTAGTCGCGTGGCAGGTAGGCGGAGCGGCTGCGGGTCCAGTCCTGCCCGGAGAGTGGGTCGTAGGTCGACGGCATCGCGATGCCCGCGGGCGCATAGGCGTCGAGTCCGTTGGCGCGCGTCGTGTAGACCGCGCGCCATTGATGGTCGGAGAACGCGATGATCCCGGCGACGTCGACGCGTGCCGACGGTCCGCGTAGTTGTGCGACCTTGGCGGCGACACCGTCGGTGGAGAGGTAGACGAGCGTGCCGTCGGGCTTGCGATTCGGCGGGATCTCGACGACGCCCGCGGCATGGAACTTCGCATGCAATACGCGGGCGATCTCGGTCTGGGCGTAGATCGGGATGGTGCGGTTGCCGCGCGTGCGGATTGCGGACTCGGCCAGCGCTTCGTTGACCGGACCCGGTTCGCCGACCGTGCGGGTGGCGTCGACGCCGGGCGCGATGCGGTTCCCGAAGCTATATGCGATGAGCAGACTGAAGTCCTTCGCGGCACGCGTCGGAATGTGCACGGGGTCAACTCCGCGCTGCGGCGACGCATGCGCTGGGGCGAAAGCGGCCAACGACGCCATCAGGGCCAGTGCGATCGTCGACGCCGCGAGGGCCAACCGGCGACTCGGCTGCAGCGGGCGTGCCGGCCGCGGACGATGCGGATGAGGACGGTTGGTCGCTCTGCACGCTGCCATCGTGTCGCTCCTGCCGTGGACGGGGTGGGGTACGTTCGACCTCCGCCGCGAGCAGCGTTCCGGCTGAACGCGCGTAACCATCCCAGGCGCAGGTGTCCTCGGAGTGAACGACAGCCGGTTCAGGGCAGTGACCTGCGGAAACGAAACGAGCCCGACGCTCACATACGCGTCGGGCTCGTTTCTGCTGCGGAGGATAGGAGATTCGAACTCCTGAGGGCTATTAACCCAACCCGCGTTCCAGGCGAGCGCCATAGGCCACTAGGCGAATCCTCCAGGCTTGGCGATAATAACGGCCAATCCACCCCAGACCCAAATTCGTGCGGTCGGCACCGGGCGTCGATCGGTAGCGTCGAAGGTGCTCCCCCGCCACGGAAAGGTCGACGCCATGCCCACATCCGAATCTCCCTACGTCGTTCTCGGCGCGACCGGTAATCAGGGCGGCGTGGTGTTGCACGCGCTGCGTGACGCTGGAAAACCCGTGCGCGGCGTCGTACGGTTTCTCGATTCGGACAGGTCGCTGGAGCTCGCGGACCGCAGCATCCCGCTGGCCGTCGCCGACATCGCGACCGGAAATGGCCTTGCCGACGCCTTCGCCGGGGCCGCCGGGGTCTTCGCGCTGACGACGCCGTTCGAGTCGGGAGCCGACGCCGAGGTCGGGCAGGGCGAGAACATCATCGCGGCGGCCGAAGCCGCATCCGTGCCGTATCTGGTGTTCTCGTCGGTCGCCGATGCCGATCACAACACCGGTATCTCGCACTTCGATTCGAAGTACGAGGTGGAGAAGAAGCTCGCGGCGTCGAGCATCCCGCACACGATCGTCGGCCCGACCTACTTCTACGACAACCTGCTCGGCAGCCTCGACGCACTCAAAGCCGGCGTGATGCCGCTCGCCCTGCCCGCGGAGAAGGCGCTGCAACAACTCTCGCGTCGGGACTTCGGCCGATTCGTCGCGATGCTGTTCGATGCCCCTGCCGACTTCACGGGCCGACGCATCGACCTGGCCTCAGACGAGATCACCCCGAACGCGATGGCCGCCGCGCTGACTGCCGCGACCGGCCAGGAGGTGCACGCGGAATCGTATGACCCCGAACGTATTTCGTCGCCGGATATGCAGGCGATGTTCACGTTCCTGGCGACCAAGGGGTACAGCGTCGACGTCGCAGCGCTGCACGCGGCCTACCCGCAGATCGAGTGGGAGTCGTTCGCGGACTGGGCGCAGCACGCTCTCGGCTGACCGGAGAATGTGTGTCGTATCGAAGGATGTGGGCGCTGCAACACACACATCCTTCGATACGACACACATTCACTTTCTACGGCCACTCCCCCAGACTGGATTCGACGTCGAACGTCGACTGCAGGAACTCCCGAAGGCTTGCGTCTGAGTCGTCGGCGGTTCGAACGGCGGTGTAGGGCAGCAGGAATTCGCCGAGCGTCGTGTCGTACGACGCCGCCGCCGGGTGCACCTTCGCGTCGGGGTAGCCCTCGTAGACGGGATACGAATAGGAGTAGAAGGCCCCCTCGTCGGCGCCACCGGGCCAGAACCCGGCGCTGGAGACCTCCTCGCAATAGGATTCGACCATCACTCGCTCCGGACAGTTCGGCACGACGCCGGAGAACAGCGGAGCGGGACGGCCGGAGAATCTGGTGACCGCGAGATCGAATGAGCCCCAGAAGAAGTGAACGGGGCTGCACTTGCCGCGCCACTTTCCACGGAACTCCGCGAAAACGCGCTGCGCGCTGACCAATTGGTGCCAGAAGAGCTTCACGGCGTCGGCGTCGTACGAGGCGTGCGTCGTGTCCTGCGCGAACGGGATCGACTCGGCCACTTCGACGGGGCGGTCGTAGATGGGCACGCTGATGCCGAGCGATTCCAGCTGTGCCAGATAATCCGCGTAGAAGTCGGCGGTGGTGCGTGGCTCGAGACGCACCTGTCGCCGTTCGCCTTTCGTCGTGGTGATGTCGAGGACGTGGTCGGCGAAGTCGAAGACGATCTCGACGCCGTAGCCGTCGTAGGGCATCAACGAGGTCGTGAGGCCCACCGAGTTCACATACAGCGCGACCTGCCACCAATGATTCTCATTCGGGGCCAACGCCATTCGGGTCTTTCCGACGATCTGACTCCACATGTGCACCGTGTCGCGGGTCTGCTCCCAGTCGGACACACGGAGCTCCGGCCATGATTCGAACGTTGCGGTTGTGGTCATTCGCTACTCATTCCCTTGTGCGACGACGTGTTTCGACTGCACGACGCCGATTCGACGCTCAGTTCGGACCGATCCTGTTTCCTTCCTCATCCCAGTGGGCACCCACCTTCTTGCTCGGCTGCACGCGCGGAGGCTCACCCGGCATCTTCGGGTAGCTCGGCGGGTAGGGCATGTCGCCGAGACCTTGCGCGTCGTCGCGCTCGACCATCTCCAGCAGTGGTTCGAGGCCACGACGATGCGTCGAGATGTCGGCCATCGGATCACCCCGTTGCGCAACGAGTTCCGGAACGCTACGCATGGTGCAGTCGTCGGGATCGACGTCGGCGAGCTCGGCCCAGGTCACGGGAGTCGACACGCGCGCGATTGCGTTGCGTCGCACCGAATACGGCGCAGCCATGGTCCGGTCACGCGCATTCTGGTTGAAGTCGATGAAGATCCGCTCGCCGCGATCCTCTTTCCACCACGAGGTGGTCACGGCGTCAGGGTCTCGACGCTCCAATTCGCGGGCGAGCGCGATGCCACAGCGTCGGGTCGCGATGAAGTCCCACCGCGGCTCGATGGGAATGAACACGTGAATCCCCCTGCCGCCGGACGTCTTTAGATATCCGACGTAGCCGAGCTCGTCGAGGAGCGGCGCGAGGAGGTCGACGGCGACGCGTCGAACGTCGTCGAAGTCGGTGCCGGGCTGTGGGTCGAGATCGATGCGCAGTTGATCGGGATGCTCGTTGTCGGCCGCGACCGTCGGCCAGGTATGGAAGGTGACGGTCCCGAGGTTGGCCGCCCAGACGATCGACGCCGGGCTCGTCGGACGGAGTGCATCCCCGGTTCTGCCCGAGGGGAACGTGATGCGCGTCGAGTCGATGAAGTCGGGTCGCTTCTTCGGTAGGTGCTTCTGGTAGATCTCGTCGCCGTCGATGCCGTCGGGGAAGCGCTGCAGGAATGTCGGGCGATCGCGGAGGGCGACGAGGAACGGGCCGTCGGCGCCGTCGTCGCGCGCCTGCGCCATGCGCTGGTAGTAGCCGACGAGATCTCTTTTGCGACCACCGTTTTCACCGAGCTCGGGGAAATAGATCTTGTCGGGGTTGCTCATTCGGACGGCAACACCCTCGACGTCGAGTTCCTCAGCAGGCGAGCGGGATGCCATGTCAGCCTTCCCCTTCCAGCACATCGTGGAGGTCGTAGGTCAGCGGGACGTCGAGTTGGTCGTAGCCGCAGCTCTCGGGATCGCGGTCGGGACGCCACCGTAGGAACTTGACGGTGTGCCGGAATCGGTGATTCTCCATCTGGTCGTAGGCGACCTCGGCGACCAGTTCCGGCCTGATCGGAATCCACTCCCCCGACTTCTCCGATCGCCACCGCGTCGGCTCGCCCGGTGCGGGCTTGTCGGGATCGGTGCGCATCGGCGCAAACATCTCTTCGAGTTCGATTCGCTTCTTGTCGGTGAATGCTCCTGCGCCGCCGACCATGTGGAGATCTCCCGAATCGGTGTAGAGGCCCAACAACATCGAACCCAGACCGGTTCCGCTCTTGTGCACTCGGTAGCCGATGACCACACAGTCGGCCGTGCGCTTGTGTTTGACCTTCAGCATCTCGCGCTTGCCCTCGACGTACGGCGAGCCGATCCGCTTGGCGACCACGCCGTCGAGGCCCGCGCCCTCGAATGCGGAGAACCAGGTGCGCGCGGTGTCGGCGTCGGCGGTGACGCGACTGACGTTGAACCGCCTGCCGGTCTCGTGTGGGCCCACCGCCTTCACGAGCGTGTCGCGACGTACGGCGAAGGGTTCGTCGACGACGCTGAGGTCGCCGAGTGCGAGCGCGTCGAATCCGATGAAGATCGCGGGCGTCTTCTCGGCGAGCATCCGCACGCGTGAGTCGGCGGGGTGAATCCGCTGCGCGAGCGAGTCCCAGTCGAGGCGGTGCACGCCGTCGATGACGGACGGGACGCCGATCTCGCCGTCGAGGACCACCTTGTCGGGGAGTTCGGCGCGCGCGGCGTCGACGATTTCGGGGAAGTAGCGCGCCAGGTCTTTGCCTCCGCGAGAACCGATGTAGACCTCGTCGCCGTCGCGAAAGACCAACGCACGAAAGCCATCCCACTTGGGTTCGTAGGACCACGACGGCTCGCCGTCTGGTTGTTCCGGCACCGCTGAGACAGCCTTGGCGAGCATCGGCGCGACGGGAGGCATGACCGGTAGGTCCACCACCCCATACTCCCCATTGCACGACGATCCCGCAATGAGCCGCGCGGTCGGCCGCTGGTCGAGCGTCCCCCGCTGGTGATTTCGACTCGGCAGCTCGCTGCGCTCGCGGCCGGCTCAATCAGCGGAAAAGGCGCCACCCCTGGTCGAGCCTCCCCCCGCTGGTCAAGCGCCCACCGCTGGTCGAGCCTGTCGAGACCACCCCAAGTGATTTCGACTCGGCAACTCGCTCCGCTCGCGGCCGGCTCAATCAGCGGTAGGGTTCGGCAGCTCGCTGCGCTCGCGGCCGCTCAATCAGCGGAAAGGGCCCACCCGCTTGGCGAGCCTCCCCCGCTGGTCGAGCTTGTCGAGACCACCGGCGGCGGTAGTGTCGTGACCGATGTCCGCACACGAACCCGCTGCGCAGTCGGCGCTTCCTGCCGGGCGGTACGCGCCGTCGCCGTCGGGCGACCTGCACGTCGGCAACCTGCGCACGGCCGTGCTGGCGTGGCTCTTCGCCCGCACCTCGGGCCGCCGGTTTCTGCTGCGCATGGAGAACCTCGACCGCACCGCGGTGGGATCCGATCAGCGACAGATCGACGACCTGCACGCCCTCGGGATCGACTGGGAGCCGCCGGTCGTGTACCAGACCGACCGGCTCGATCGGTACCGCGCGCTGATCGACGACCTGACCAGGCGCGGCCGCACCTTCGAGTGCTTCTGCACCAGACGCGAGATCCTCGAAGCCCCGTCGGCGCCGCACTCCCCACCGGGCGCGTACCCCGGGACGTGCCGACACCTCACCGCAGAGGAGCGCGAGAGTAAGCGCGCAGCCGGGCGTCCTCCCGCGATCCGGATCGTGTCGGACGTCGACGAGTTCAGCGTCGTCGACGTCCTGCACGGCGAATACACCGGAGCCGTCGACGATTTCGTCATCCAACGCGGCGACGGCACGCCCGCCTACAACCTCGCGGTGGTCATCGACGACGCCGAGCAGGGTATCGACCAGGTGGTCCGTGGCGACGACCTCCTGCCGTCGGCGCCACGCCAGTCATATCTGACGACGCTGCTCGGACACACACCGCCGGTCTACGCGCATGTCCCGATGGTGCTCAACGACAAGCAGATTCGTTTGTCGAAGCGCGACGGAGCAGTCACACTCGCCGACCTCGCCGCCCGCGGCGTCGACACCGCGACCGTTCTCGACCACATCGCGGCGTCGTTACGGCTGGCCGAGCCCGGCGAACATGTCACCCTCGCCGACCTCGCTCAACGATTCGATCCGACGAAGCTCCCGACGCAGCCGTGGATTCTCACCGACGACGAATGGATCTGAGGCAGTCGCATCCGCTCAGGACGCGGTGGTCAGCAGTCTGTCGAGCAGATCGTCGAGCGTCAGCACGCCGAGAATCTCATCACCGGCGGAGACCAGCGCGATATGTGCACGCTGGTCTCGCATGCGCGCCATACCTTCGTACGCGGGTAGTTCGGCAGGCAGGATCAACACATCTCGGGCAAGGTCGGCAGCCGTGACATCGGCTGCGGCATTGAGACTGTCGCGGACGTGCACCACGCCGATCACCGAGTCGCGGGTGAGGTTCTCATCAGCCCCACCGCGCACGACGAGCAACCGAGAGTGCCCCGTCTGACGCGAAACCTCTTGAATCCCAGCGGGAGAAGCATCCGCGGGAACACCGTCGAGTGCGCCGTCGCCGACGACGTCGCCCACCGCGAGCGCCTCCGTGGCCAACGCCGCGCTGAGCCTGTGGTGATACTCGTCGTCGAGCACTCCGGTCTCGGCGGAGTGGTCGACCAACTGTCGCAAAGTCGCCGAATCCTGCCCGGACGACACCTGATCGACGGGTTGCACACCAACGCGACGCAGGCACCAGTTGGCGAGTTGGTTGAGCACGACGAGCACCGGGCGCACCACCCACATGAAGGCGCGCATCGGAATCGCCAGCAGCACAGCCGATCTCTCCGGGTGGGCTATCGCCCACGACTTGGGTGCCATCTCGCCGACCACCAGGTGAAGGAATGTCACGATGATCAGCGCGAGTATGAATCCCACGACGTCGGCGATCCACAGCGGCGCGCCGAGTGCTTCGATTCCCGGCGTGATCCAGTGATGCACAGCGGGTTTGGTCACCGCGCCGAGCGCAAGCGTGCACACGGTGATACCCAACTGCGAACCGGCAAGCAGCACAGACAGTTCCGACGAACTGCGTAGCGCGGCCCGCGCGGCACGACTGGTCTGTGCGGCATCCTCGATACGGTGGCGACGAGCCGCGATCAACGCGAATTCGACGGCGACGAAAAACGCGCTCGCCGCGATCAACACGACCGTGACCGCGAGCACAACCCACGGGTTACTCATCGGCGTCTCCCGACTCGGTGATGACGAGATGGACGGTTGCGGGCACGCGGCGTCTGACCTGCGTCACCGTTGCGGTCACCGTTGGAGCGGCGACGCCGAAAGCGCCGTCGGCAAGCGGCAATTCGACGCTGTCTCCGACCTGGGGCAGTCCGCCCGACGTCGAAATCACAAGTCCGCTCAGGGTTTCGTAGTCGCCTTCGGCCACGTCGTGCCCGATGACGCGTGACACTTCGTCGAGGTGTGTGTCGCCGCGGGCGAGCCAGCCGTCGTCGGTCAGTTCGATCGGTTCGGACGATGTCGTATCGTGCTCGTCGTCGATCTCGCCGGTGATCTCCTCGGCGATGTCTTCGACGGTGATGATGCCTGCGATTCCGCCGTATTCGTCGATCACGACAGCCATCTCGTCGTCAGAGGTGGTGTCGAGTCGTTCGAGTACCGCCGGAAGCGGCAGCGTGGTGGGCACGATCGCGGCGGGTCGCGCGAGATCAGCTGCGGTGAGGCTGGTTTCGTCGAGACGTTCGAGCAGATCGTGCAGATGCACGATCCCGACGACGTCGTCGGGGTTGGCTCCGACCACGGGATATCGCGTATGCCCCACGGCCATCAGGTCGCGAACCTCCGACAGCGACGTATCGGCTGCGACGAAGTCGACGAGTGGCCGGGGCACCATCGCGTGCTCTGCTGTACGAGTGGGAAAGTCGAGGACACGATCGAGAAGCGTCGACAGTTCGGCGGGCAACTCCCCGACCTCCCGCGACTCGGCGACGATGTGTTCGAGGTCGCGCGGTGACGCGGAGTGCTCGACGTCGTGCACCGGCTCGATCCGCAGCGCTTTGAGCAGAAGGTTCGACGCGGCGTCGAACAGCGAGATGACCGGACCGAACACCTTGAGGTAGATCGACGTCGAGAGCGCGAGTCGACGCGCGACGGGCTCGGGGCGTGCGATCGAGAGGTTCTTGGGAAACAGTTCGCCGAACACCATCTGGACGACCGTCGAGAACAAGACGGCCAGCACGGTGCCGATGGCCACGCCGACGGCGACGGGGATGCCGACGTCGCCCAACAGTTCGCCGACGCCACTGCCGATCAATGGCTCGGCGACGTAGCCGACGAGCAGGCCGGTCACGGTGATGCCGAGCTGGGCGCCCGAGAGCATGAACGACGTTCTGCGTGTCACCGAGAGTGCGCGGGCAGCCGCGGCATCACCGTCGGCTGCGCGGGCTTTGAGTCGCGACCGGTCGACGGCCATGAACGCGAACTCCTGCGCTACGAAGTAGCCGGTCAACGCGGTGATGGCGAAGACGACGAGGATTCCGATCACGATTCCGAGGAGCATCATCATGCGATCACCTCGTCGCGGACCGTCGGAACAAATGCCGACGGGTCAGAAGTTGTGAATGCCCCCGAGTGGGGGCCGGATCGTCGAGGTTTCCGTTTTTTGCGCCGAGCGCGGTTCATCGTGTCTTTCTGTCGCGGGTGGGGATGTGGAATATCGGACTCCAGGATACGTGAAAGTCAACGAAACGGACATTGCGTTGGTTCCCGGAGAGTGCGGACCGCAGTAGGGGCGGATCCTCGTCGGCCTACCTGGTGGCGCAGGCAGTATGCCCGTTTGGTCCACGATCGGTGACATGGCTTGGTGATTTGCATTGGCGGACAGTCGAATCCGATGATTTCAGGACCATTGGCTCACCACAAAGAGGTGCGACGAGGGTAGCTTCAACTCTGAAGGCATCCCAGCGAATCCAAGAAGGACATCATGAGTCCGAATCGAATTGTCATCGCTGCTGTGGGTATCGCACTCGTGGTCGCCGCGGTAGTTTTCAACAGCAAGCGACGCACAGTTGATGCGACCACTGCCGAGGTCGAGAACGCCATCGGCGCGCTCGACCCGGTGTCGCGAGCAGCAGTGATCGCCCGGCTGGCCGCCGACGAGAAGACAAAGCTCGACGATAAGAAGTAGCGACCAACGAGTAGTAGCGACCAACGAGAAGTAGCGACTGCGTTCGGAGTGATTTCGATATGCACCAATGAGTGAACAGCGCGAGCGTATCGATCCGGAGAGTCGATTCGCGGAGCGTCGTCGTCGACTGCATGAGGCCCGGTCGGGTCGGATCACGACCGCGATCGCTGATCGGTTCACCGAGATCGACGGCGGCACCGCGGGCACTCTCGTGTCAGTCGAGCTGTTCACCACGGTGATTCCGTTGATCATCCTCGGATTCGGATACTTTTCCGGGTTCGCCTCCAACGCGAGCCCGGGAACGGTGTTCATCCGGGAAACCGGGCTCCACCACCCGCTCGACGACCAGGTACGCGAGGCCTTCGGCAACTCCGCAGGATTGCGATCGAGCTGGACCATATTCGGCGTTGCGGGCTTCCTAGTCTGGGGAATCCCCATGTCGATCACCATCGCCGCCATCTTCGGAAAGGCGTGGCGTCGGGAACAGTTCGGGCTCGGCCAACGTCTCCTCCGCGGCGCCATCTGGTTCCTGCTGTACCTCGTGATGCTGGCTACGCGAGAATGGCTGACCTACACCGTCGGCGCCACCTCGACCACACACGCGCTGATGTTCGTCGTCGGGCTGATACCGGTGTGGATCTTCTGGTCACTGACCCCACCGCTCTTGGTCCGCGACGGCGGTCGAGGTCTGCGCTATCTTCTTCTGGCCGGCTTGGCCGGGGTCGCGGTCGATGGTGTCGTCCTGCCACTCGCCTCGCGAGTAGCATTTCCGGCGCTGCTTTCCGGCTGGAACGGGTTCGGGCCGATCGGGGTGGCCATGACGCTGATCCTGTGGTGCGGGGTGATCGGCGTCGGATGGGTGGTCATCGCCTGCGTCGGCGCAGTCTTCTGGGAACGCATCACGCCGGAACACACGGTTCTCGAGTCGCAAACGGCCCGATCACCCGGCCATTGCGTGGCTCAGTCGTTGCGATTGCCCGCGTAGTACCGGCCGAGGAACTCTTCGCGGTAGGCGTAGTAGTCGCCGGACTCGATGGCTCTGCGCGCGCCGTCGACCATCTGCACGACGAAGGCGACGTTGTGCAGTGTTGCCAGCGTCGCACCGAGTCCTTCCTTCGCCTTGAACAGGTGATGCAGGTAGGCGCGCGAGTACTGCGAGGTGTAGTTGGTGATCTCGGGATCAAGTGAGCGGAAGTCGGTGCGGTATCGCGCGTTGGTGATGTTGTAGCGGCCGTCGAGCGAGTAGATGGCGCCATTGCGCGCGACGCGGGTCGGCGAGACGCAGTCGAAGGTGTCTGCGCCGTTCTCGATCGCGGTGAAGATGTCGTCGGGCTCGCTGATACCCAACAGATGTTTCGGCTTGTCTTCTGGCAGTTCGGAATTCACCCAGCCGACGATCGTGCCGAGGTTGGCCTTCTCCAGGGCGCCGCCGATTCCGAAGCCGCCGAAGCCCTTTCCACCGGAATCCTGGTCGCGACGCGAGAGCTCGGTCAGGTCACGGGCAGCTTTGCGTCGTAGATCCTCGTACTGCGCGCCCTGCAGGACTCCCCACAGCGACTGCTGGGGTCGATGTCCACGCTCGACGGAAAGCCGATTGTGTTCTGCCAGACAGCGAATCGCCCACTGCCGGGTGCGTTCGAGCGAATTCTCCTGGTAGCCACGGGTGTTCATCAGCGTGGTCAGCTCGTCGAACGCGAAGATGATGTCGGCGCCGAGTTGGTGCTGGATCTGCATCGACAGCTCGGGCGTGAACCGATGCGACGACCCGTCGAGATGCGATTTGAAGGTGACGCCGTCGTCGTCGACACGGGAAAGTCGTTCGCGCCCTTCGGCAATCTTCTCGTCGTCCTGCTCGCCGGTCACGTCCATCGAGATGACCTTCTTGAAACCCGTGCCGAGCGACATGACCTGAAACCCGCCGCTGTCGGTGTAGGTCGGACCCGACCAGTTCATGAAGGCGCCGAGGCCGCCCGCGGCGTCGACGATCTCGGGTCCCGGCTGCAGATACAGGTGATAGGCGTTGGCGAGCACGGCCTGCGCGCCGAGCGCGGCGACCGCCTCGGGCAGGACCGTCTTGACCGTCGCCTTGGTTCCGACCGGAACGAAGGCGGGTGTGTGGATCTCGCCGTGCGGCGTCGTGATGACCCCTGTGCGGCCGAGCGAACCGTCGAGCCGCGTGCCCACCGCGTACGAATGTTCGGGATGCAGGTGCAGACCGGTCGGGTTGGTGTCGGGAGCGTCGATGTCGGGCGGGGTCACCGACCGATCTTCGCAGGTCGAGCGCCCTGAGCTCAAACCAGCTCCCGACGAGGTCCGCGGACCCGAAGCGTCGATTCGCTACGGTGAGTCCATGACGCGCGGAACGAACCTCAAGGTACCCACCCGGATCGTGCTGGCCTGCTGCGGAGCCCTCGCGGCCACGTCCCTGGCGCTGACCGGCTGTGGCTCCGACCAGCAATCAGACACGTCGAGCTCTGCGACGACGCAGGTGAGCGATTCGACGAGCCCCGCCGTGGTCGGCGGCCCCCGACCGGGAACACCGACCACCTCGGTACCGCCCGAGACCGCCGCGGGCACCAAGTCGTGCGACCAGATCTCCGGGCCCGACGGCGCGCTGACCGTACAGATTCTGGCCGGCGACGTGAGTTGTGCCGACGCCATGACACTGGCGAAGTCGTACGGACCGAAGATCTCGAGTGGTGAGCCGCAGGATGTCGACGGCTGGTCGTGCGCCCCGGCCACCGGACACGGCCTGCTCGCGGCGTGCGAGAAGGGCTCGGACAGAGTTGGCTTCGCGCCGTAGTGCATTCGCCGACTTGACCCTCACGCGACGTCAGGCAGCAAGGTCATCGGTGTGAGCGAAGGAAATGCCCCGTCGTCGGGCGACCTCACCGTCGGTGCGGTCGCTGGCCTCGTCGGCGTCAGTGTGCGGACGCTGCACCATTACGACCAGATCGGTGTGGTCATCCCGACGGGCCGAACACCCGCGGGATACCGCGTGTACGACGACGCCGACGTCGAGCGCCTCCACCAGGTGCTGACCTACCGGGAGTTGGGCTTTCCGCTCGAGCAGATCGCGACCCTGCTCGACGATCCGCACGCAGATGCGCTGGGCCACTTGACCACCCAGCGCGATCTGCTCAATGAGCGGATCGCTCGCTTGCACCGGATGGTCGCAGCAGTGGAGGACATGATGGACGCGAAGAAGTCAGGAATTCAGTTGTCGGCCGCCGAGCAGAGCGAGATCTTCGGCGACGAGTGGCTACCCGAGGAGTACTCAGCCGAGGCGCAGCAGCGCTGGGGTGACACCGACGAGTGGAAGCAGAGCCAGCAGCGAACGGCCCAGTTCAGCAAGGACGACTGGCGCCAGATCAAAGCCGACGCCGACGCCTTCGAGGCACGACTCGCCGACGCGTTGCGGCGCGGCGTCGAACCGAGTTCTGCCGAGGCAAACGATCTCGCCGAGCAACATCGGGCGAGCATCGAGAAGTTCTACGACTGCGGCTACGAGATGCAGGTCTGTCTCGGCGACATGTACGTCGCCGATCCGCGATTCGCCAAGCACTACGACGCCGTCGCGCCCGGCCTCGCGGTGTTCCTGCGCGACGTGATCCGCGCCAACGCAGAAGGTAAGGACACAGACGGGAAGTGAGTCAGCCCAGCTTTTCGGCGACCCGCTCGAGCGCTGCGACGCGGCTGCCCTTGACCAGGACCGCGTCGCCGCGCTCGAGTCCGTCGAGTGCTGCGACGGCGGCGTCGATGTCGGCGACGTGGGTGGCCGTCGAGCCGTAGCTGGGCTCGTCGACGGCGATCACCGTGACGCCGAGTGAGTCGGCCTGGGTCGCGATCGCCTCGTGCTCGGCGGCTGAATCGTGTCCGAGTTCTGCCATCGTTCCCAGCACGGCGAAGCGTCGTCGAGCATCGAGGGCCGCCAGGGAGCGCAGCGCGGCCGACATCGACGTCGGGTTGGCGTTGTAGGCGTCGTTGAGCACGACGACGCCGTCGGCCGTGGTGGAGAGCTCCATGCGCAGACCCGACAGCGCGGCGTCGAGGAACCCGGCGGGCATCGACTCGACGGGTACGCCGAGCCCGCCCGCTGCCGCCGCGGCGGCGAGCGCGTTGGACACCTGATGCTCGCCGCGCGCCGCGAGCGACACCTGCGTGCTGCCCCACGGCGTGTGCAGGCGGAACGATGCACGGAGCTGATCGTCGACGACGATGTCGGTGGCCACGACGTCTGCCGAGGGGGTGAGGCCGTAGGTCAGCACCTGCGCGGACGTGCGGGATGCCATTGCCGCGACGCGCTCGTGGTCGGCGTTGAGCACGGCGATGCCGTCGGCCGGAAGTGCCTCGACCAGTTCACCTTTCGCACGCGCGACGGCCTCGATGCTGCCGAAGAGTTCGAGGTGCACGCCCTCGACCCGGGTGATGATGCCGACGGTCGGGTGGGCGATCGAACACAGCAACTCGATATGCCCGACCCCGCGCGCACCCATCTCGACGACCGCGGCCTCGGTGTCGTCGGGGGCGTTGAACAGGGTGAGCGGTAGGCCGAGTTCGTTGTTGAACGACTTCTCGCTCGCGGCCGTGCGGAACGTCGTGGAGAGCAGTCCGGCCAGCAGATCCTTGGTCGACGTCTTGCCCACCGACCCGGTGATCCCAACCACCCGTTCGGGAAGTCGACGCCGCGCTGCGCGGCCGAGGTCGGCGAGTGCGAGCGCGGTGTCGACGACGGTGATGGCCGGGGCCTCGACGCCCTCGACAGGGCCGGTCGAGGTGAGGTAGGCGCCCGCTCCCGCCGACACCGCGCCCTCGATGAAGTCGTGTCCGTCGCGAGCAGCGACGACCGGGACAAACAGCTGTCCGGACCGCACCGCGCGCGAGTCGATCGTCGCGCCGTCGACCGTCACGTCGTTTCCGACGAGTTGACCGCCAACCGCGTCCGCCACCTCATTTGCCTGCATGTGCACGACTCAACGCTAGAGGAAGGAGCAAAACGCCCCGCACGCCGGGGAGAGCGCGGCGAGGCGTCGACGTATCGTGTGACCCATGTCGACTCCCCTGCTTCGCCTGGTTGTTCTCTACGGCGGCGTGTCCGCCGAGCACGATGTGTCGCGCGTGACCGCGGCGCACGTGCTGGCAGCAGCCGATCCGGCCAAGTACAGCGTCGTCCCGATCGGTATCGCGAAGAACGGGACCTGGGTCCGCAACGACAAGGTGATCGCCTCACTGGCCGACAAGACACCGCTGCCCGATGCACTCGACATCGCGGGCACCGTCGTCGACCCGCTGCGCGAGCTACAGGCCGATTCCGACGGAGCGATCACCGTTGTGCTGCCGCTGCTGCACGGCCCGCACGGCGAGGACGGCACGATCCAGGGAATGCTCGAGCTGTTCAAGCTGCCCTACGTCGGCGCCGGTGTGCTCAGCTCCGCAGCGTGTATGGACAAGGGCATGGCCAAGGTCATCGCCGCGCAGGCGGGAATCCCGCAGTGCCGGTGGATCGAATACCGCGACGGCGTCGACGACCCGCGCACCGTCGCGTTCCGCGCCATCGAGGAGCTGGGCCTGCCGCTGTTCGTCAAGCCGGCCAACCTCGGGTCGTCGGTGGGAATCACCAAGGCGCACAACGCAACCGAACTCGACGACGCGATCAACCTGGCACTGCGCTACGACGACGTCGTGGTGATCGAGGAGTTCGTGTCCGGGCGCGAGGTCGAGATTGCGGTGCTCGGCAACGAGAACCCCGAGACGTCGGTGCCAGGCGAGATCATCTCCGGGAGCGAGTTCTACGACTACGAGGACAAATACATCACCGGCGCAGCCCAGCTGGTGATCCCGGCACCGCTGAGCGATGAGGCGGTACGCGAGGTCCGCGAGCTCGCGGCGAAGACATTCCTCGCGATGCGGTGCGCGGGCATGGCGCGCGTCGACTTCTTCTACGAGGAGCCGGGCCGCGGCTGGCTGCTCAACGAGGTCAACACGATCCCCGGATTCACCCCCGGCTCGATGTACCCGAAGCTGTGGGGCGCCACCGGCATCGCCTACCCCGACCTGATCGACCGCCTCGTCACGCTTGCGCTGGAAGCGCACCGTCGGCGCGCGGGGTTCTCGACGGAGCACTGACGCCGTCGCCCCGCCTGGCACGGCAGGTGGACGTGCTCCGTCCGAAGACGTTCCGGGCCGCTCCCGTTTTCAGTCAATTTCAGAGATGCCCGGCGGCAAAAGCCCAGGTCGGCTCGTCGGGACCCTTCAGAAATGACTGAAAACGGGAGAGCCAACTAACCCCCAGACAGCGAAACACCCCCTCATCTGCGTAGATGAGGGGGTGTTTCTGGCGGTGGCGGAGGGATTTGAACCCTAATCGGACCTCCTGGCCCGGTGCCGATATGCCCTCTCACCTGCGGTTTGAGGTCATCTGACATCACATCAGATCAGTCGATTTCATGGACAAGTGTGGGCAGAATGTGGGCACCATGGGTAGGAACGATCGCTGCGCACGCGGGCAGGCAGATTACTGTCGGTTGAGTACCCGCATTACGTGATCGCACCTGTACCGCTTAGCATCCCCGGGATAAAGCGGCTGCATCTCGCGGAGAATCCCCAGGTCCACGAGCATCAAGATCGCCTTCTTCGCCGGAGGGTACGTAACATCGTGCAGCTCGGCCGCCTGGGGAATCGTAATGATCGGATATCCAAGCAGACTGTCCGCGATGTTGTTGACAACACCACGAGCCTTGGCGGTTGCTAGTCGTTCCTTGAGGTCGATTTGGAACTCAAGTAGCTCCTCGATTCGCTGGACCCCATCTTCTGCTTGGTGATGTACCGCCTCACAGAAGAATTTCACCCACGAATCAAAGTCGCCAGTCTTACTGATGCCCAAGAGAAGGTCCATGTATCGGTCCTTGCGCTCTTCCAGCCACGGAGAGAGGTTGAGCACTGGGTAGGTCAAGGCGCCAGCCGTTACCAACTGAAGTGTGACGATCAGGCGCCCCAGCCGACCGTTGCCATCTGAAAACGGATGGAGCGTTTCGAACTGATAGTGAGCCATGGCGATTTTGACCAGGAGCGGGTAGTCGTCGTCCCGATGAATCCACTTCTCCCACTCGGAAATGCCTGCTACCAACTCATCCCCGCTTGGGGGTGGAACAAACCGTGAGGACTCTATCCCCTTGGTTCGCTCGCCGATGTAGACATTCGTTTCGCGCAGCTTCCCCCTGTCCCAGTTGTCTCCCCTTGTTCCTTGAACTAGAACCGCCTGGAGCGGTGCGATGACGTTGAGGCAGATGGGTTTGATCTTTATCAGCCTCAGGGCTTCCTCTGCTGCGCGTACATAGTTCATGACTTCTCGAACCTCTGCTCGACGATTTTGCTCGTCCACGAGGTCTGCCTCTAGCACCTCTTCCAGGGTGGCGTATGTGCCTTCCAGTGCGGATGTACTTTGAGCTTCACGACGGAGCGCAGGACGTACCAGCAGAGCTGGATTCGGCAGACGCTTGACAGCGAAGTCGAGGCGACCAACAGACATGCTTGCCTCATCAGCGAGCTTATGGGCCTTCAAGCTAAGACCGACCTCCGCAGGGAGGGGATCAGGGACGTATGCGTAGTGCCGGTAGTCCTTGCCCAAGTAAGCGTCGTGACCCGAGATGGGCGTCAGGCGCCCTACTGGCGAGTCCCGGAAGTCTTCAAGCTGCACCGTTATACCTTCAGTCGCATTCGTTTAACGAGGCAGGGACTTGTTATAGCCTCGTCTACAAGACCCTGATAGGGTTATAGCATATCGGGAAAAGCTATAACTAACACTTGTGTGACTATACCCACGACTAGGCACGATGCGACAACATTGCTGACGTCAAGTGACCTGAGACACACTCCCTCTCACCCAACGGCCTCGATCTTGCGGAGGGTTCGCGATCCGGGCGGCAGACCGGAGGGGTGATGCTCGACGGGGCGTTCTCGCATGAGCGAGATCCCGCAGCGGCGCCATCTTTCCCTAACGTTTCAGAACCCGAGGCGACCGTGGGGACATCCCTGACGCCAAGAGTGGCGCCAAGGGTGACTCCACAGCACACAGCGCTTCCTCCATCAACCCATACCGCATACGTTCCAGGAGGCGGGCAATATCGTCATCGGTGAACACCCAACGGTTGCCAACCTTGCGCGCACAACCTGCGTACTTGCGGCCAGGGCGCAGATTCTCCATCAGCGTTCTACGAGTGATGAACTCCCGACCAATCACTTCGTCGACCACGAAGTCTAATGAACGCAGGGGCACAGGGTTCAGTCCTGCACTTTGCGTATTGGCTTCTTCACCTCGAGGAACTTGCCCTCCATCTTCGACGCCTCCGTTGACGGACGATGCCGAACAGGCTGCGAGCGCTGCCAAGCAAGACGCTCAGCTCGATCAGCGATCGACTGATCAACCGGAGCCGCAGGCTTCACCCGCGAGGCCGGCGCCGCATACGGCTGAGCATTGCCCATCTTGCTGTACTCACCGCACCCTTGGCAGTAGAGCCGCTTCTTCGCAACCAACGGGGCCGCAGCGCCAGCAACACCGACCGTCGCGACACCCGCAGTCAACCCGATGATCTTCGCCCGACGAGTCCGCTTCTCCGAAAAGTTTCGACCACCACAGCTCCAGCAGCGGAAGTTCCCATCGGCATCAACCTGGATGTCCTTCATCACTCGACGATAGAGCGCAGCAGCGCCAGAAACTGCACAGACAATCCGATCTTCGACCGATCAGACGACGAAGCGGCCTCTGACAAGCAGCCGGTGACCTCAGTAACGCTTAGGTCGGCAGGCGTTCCATTTGGAACACTCAATCGAGGCATACCTGAACTATGAAAGGCGCAGCCTCAATGACTGATGTGACTGACGATCAACGTCGCCTTGCCGAGACGCTAGATCGAATGAGTGACACCTGAGAGCGATTCCTTGAACGATCAGACAACCTACAAAGGCCGCGATCATCCGGTCAGGAAGCGATCGTTCCCTGCCTCATCGGACTCGCCTCACACACTGTCGATCTGGCAGAGGCCGCAAGGGACTTGACCTCAAGCAGCAGTCATTCAAGTGGCCTTGTGGCGATGCCTCTGGTCAGAGCGGCCTTTGAAGGGGCGATCACAGCGCAATGGCTTGTCCATGTGCCTGACGCCATTGAGGCTTGGGTGAACGAGCATTCCCGGCTCACAACAAATCTCGTAAAAGGGCTGAGTGAGTCCAGCAGCGCCGACTTTCGAGACGCGGCCGGTGACGTGGAGAGAAATCGAGTTCTCAACAGCCTTCCTACAACGTCCACGACACAAGCCCGCAAGTTCAACGAAATGTGTGAAGACCTCCAGATGCCCATTGATGCTTACACCTACTTCCGGCTGGTAAGCCAGTATGCTCACCCGTCGGTTGAATGCGTTGACCTGTACATGGACAGGTCAAGCAGTGCGCCTGACGCAATACTGCTTCGTCGCCACGCGCGGGTCGACTTCAGCGGGTGGCTACATCTGCTGGCACTCTCGGTCCTCTGGGCCATTGCGGCAGCAAGCACCTGTGACAAAGCTCGACGCACTCGGTCTGAGATACAGGCGTACGGACGCGCACTTAGTGTCGAACCTTGGCTGAAACTCTCTGACCAAGCTTGGTGCCGCCTGCATGCCAACTGACGACGAAACGCTGCTCGTCGCCGGATCGTCATGCACGACGTAACCAGCATTTTTGCGGGAGCCATCAAGATCTAGGACACCAAACCCGCTGCCCTGAAATTCCCAGACCCGTAGCCGGTCCGAACGGCTATGCCCAACGGGAGCCAGCTATTCACTCTGACCTCGAAGGATTTGAAGAGATCCATCATGTCTCGTTCGGGTTTCGAAGGCAGAAGCACGGCCTTGCGCTCGCTGTTGACATACCGGTGATAGTCGAGCACCTGCCCCAGCGCCAACCTCAGTGTGTTGCGGTCAGTGCTTGCCTTGACCTCAATCAACTCGTCTGCGGTGACATCGAACAGATCCGTTGCAAGATCCGAGCCTTCATCTCGCGGAATCCGGTGCCGCATGACCGTATGCGCGGCATCGCGCAGGAAGTCGCAGTAACGCTGCTGCAGGGCAGCTTCCCGCCGACGGCGCTCCTGAGGTTCCGAAACGACTGCGTCCACCTCGAACGATTCCGCGACGTTCGACTCTGGAGGGACGAGTACAGCACCAGAAGTCTTCTTGCCCCCAGTTTCAGACTCTGCGCTAGTGGTCGCAGCCCCGTCGAGATACCAGCCGAACCTCTCAACGAGCCTGTCGAAGACCAGCTCGTTGCTCACTCTGGTGAATCCGCGGAACGCATGCGGATTGCCGTACTGGTCCAACCCGTAGACGTCAGACCACACTGATTCGGTTGACACTTCCTCAGCCGTTCCTCGCAGGTCACGAGCATCTTGCAGAGAATAGACTTTGTCGTAAGTATTGCCTTGGTACCAAATGAGATTCGCGAACTCCTGGTTCTCGAACACAGTCCCCACCCGGCCGACGAAGTAGAGCGTTCCGTCGCCTTGGAACAAGATGAGATCCCCTCGCTCGGGGTGCACAGTGTCCTTGGCATAGCCAAAGAACCGCGAGTTCCCTGACGGATTGAGCGAGAGGCGTGACGCCCGTTCACCTTCAGTCAACGCCTCTCGAAACGGCGCGGACTCGAAGTTAATCGGAGACTCGACAGTCTGCTCAAAGTTGTGACGCTTGGCGCGTAGGGGCGCAGAGGCTGCACGAAGATCTCCATGTGAGGATTATTACCGAGCCCTGTGACAGCCCCAGGCCGCATGCCCCCACTCCCACCACCCACGGCGCCCTCAGGGCATAGCGCCGCTTTCACACACAGAGCCCTCAGGGGGCCAGGATGCGCTCTGACGTCTGGGTTCAGGGACGCAGATGCCCCTGGGAGGGTGACCCCCTGCCAGGAGGGTCAGCCACCTCAAGGCATATGGCTTCTCTCCCCCCGGACACCCCCTCCCCCCGGTGGGATTCAAGCTAGCCTTCTGCCATGGCGTCCCCCGGACAAGCGAAATTCATTGCGAACCGACAGCGCGAGCTGGCCAAACTGCACCAGTTTGCGAAGGGTATCGACGAAGACCTACCCGAGTACCAACCACTGTTCGACGAGGCTCTAGACCTGTCGTCCGGGCAGGCAACGGCGAAGATCGAGTCACTGTACGACGAGATCGTGGCGTTTCGGCGCCAGCACCGGATCACGAGGTGGATCGGCAAGGACGGCAGATACGAGCTAGAACCGCGAGCGTGGCCAGACGACCCCCACCATTGACTTAGATCCGCCCGCGGAAAAAAGGCGGGGGGAGAACAGCCATATGCCCTGGGGTGGCCTGACCTGGGGGTGAGGGGGTCCCTGCCCCACCACGTCTACCACCACCGACGGTTGGTCTCGTAGACGCGGCCGCCGTTCTCGTAGTAGGTGCTGCCGTGATCGTCGGTGAGTGGACGGTCTTCGGTGGGGATGCTGCCGTCGGGGTGGAGTTGCCACGAGCCTTTGGGCAGTGCGCTGTCGGGCTCGTGGCTGTACGTCCGGGTCGGTCGTTTGTCGCCGGCCTGGCGGTTGCAGTGGCGGTGAGCTGCGGCCAGATTGGAGAGCTCGAAGGGTGCGCCGCCTTGGCTGAGGGGCACGATGTGGTCGATGGTGAGTTCGCCGGGGTCGAGATGTGGTGCGTCGGGGTTGATGGGTTGGCTGCAGAATGCGCAGTCGAGTCCGTCTCGGCGGGCCCGGTTGATGAATCGGTCTCGGATGCGTCGTCGTTTGCTTGCTTGTCGTGACCATTCGGTCTGGGCGGTGTTCGGCACGGCCTAGTCCTGTGCTGTGACGATCTGTGGGGCCTCGGTGGATGTGCGCTCGCGGACGCGCCGGTCTACTTCGGTGATGATGCTGTCTGCGTAGGCGCGGTCGCGGTGTCGGTTGTCGATCATTGCTTGGTGGATGGTCTCGGCGATCTCTTCACCTCGTAGCGCGCATTCGGTGGGTGAGAGTTCGTTGGTCTCGATGCCGACGATCCCGGCGATGGCGTGGGTGGGATCGGGCAGGGTGACGTATGTGCGGCTCAATGCGTGCTGGGCTTGGCGTCGGTCGTAGGCATCGCGCACTGGTTCCCAGTGGTGGGCGAGTAGTTGCCGGTTGGTTGCCGGTGCATCGGAGCTGAGGTTGTTGACGAGCTGCGCGAGTTGGCTGGCGTCGGCGTAGCTCACCTTGTTGGGGTCGGTGGGCAGCGAGCTCAGCCATGCGAGATCTGCGGGGGTAAGTTCTTTCTGTCGCTGCTGGCTGGCCGGGACTGGGCGGACGTCGGCTGCGGGGTGGCGGTAGCTCTTGGCTACGTCGGCAACCGACAGGCCACGCGCTACGGCCTCAGCGTAGTCACGGGTGACGGCCGGCACGTCTGGCTGGGCGGCGTAGTAGCGGAGTCTGCCTGCCGCGAGGCCAGGGCTGGCGTCGATACCGATGAGGGTGTCGGCGAGTTGGCGGCTGGTGAGTGTGACGCTGGTGGCGGGTTCTGCTGTCGAGAGCATCGGTTGTCCTATCTGTCGGGTGGTGGTGGTTAGAGCGCGTAGGCGAGGTCTCTGAACAGCTTGGCTTTGATGTCGTCACCGTTCTGTGCGTTGTGGGTGACGAGTGACCAGAGTTCTTCTGCGTCGTCGTAGTCGTAGCTCTTGGCTGCGGTGTAGGTGTTGATGACGCCGGCCCAGGCGCGGTCGTATCCAGCACGCAGGATGGTGCGGATGAGGGGGCCGTCTGAGTTGTCGAGCGCCTGGTTGAGCAGGGTGATCGCCTGCTCTTCGGTCTCGAGGCTGGCGACCCGGTCGGCGGCGTCGCGCCAAGAGATCTCGTTCGAAGTGTCCACGCTGGGCCTGCCGACGAGCCGGCGCCGCAGCACGCTGATGCGGTCTTCCCGTGCTCGGTCTTCACGAACGCGGATGTCGGCGAGCTTGCGTTCGGTGGCTTCGCGCGCTTCGGCGATCATGCGCTGCTTGGCATCGACGGTGTAGTCGGCGCTCGCCTCAATGGACTGCGAGGTCTGGCGGTATTCGCCGCGTGCCTGCTCTGCTTCGTCGCGGAATGTGTTGCTGTCGAACATGATTGGTTCTCCTTCTCTATGTGTGGTTGGTTCTGTGGTGCGGATCAGAAACCTGATAGCGCCGCACGCTGACGGGCCTCGGCGAAGCGGGCCTGACCGCTATCGGAGCGGGCAGCGGGCAGCGATCGGGAGTGCTTCAAGAGTTGCTTGTTCAGTTCGATGAGTTGGTCGAGCCTGTCGACGAGTTGGCCTGTGTCGCCGCCACCCTCAAAATCGCGGTCGACCATCTTCTCGAACGCAGCAGTCTGCCGCGGCGACAGCACCCGCTCCGGCGTGATCACGTTCTTCGCCATCAACCCCGTACCGATCGCCTGGCCGCCCTGGTCGTACCAGTTGTTCGCCTCCCAATGAGCGCGAGCACCCATCGGCGTCTGGTAGCGGTCACCTACGTACTTGTCGTAGACCTCGCCCTGGTCCTTGGGATTCTCAGTCGTTGGCGATTTCCCGGCTGCGGCATATACCTCGGGGCCTGCCTGTGGGAGTCCCCAGTATTTTCCGTTTCGCGCCAGTGGGTTCCAGCTCGATTCCTTCGTGATAATCCAGTCCGTGTCCGTCCACGGCTGACCGTCACGCCACGCCTCACGAAGACCGGACTTGAACTCGTCCTTCACCGACCCCGACGACGAACTCTTCTTCGTATCGACACCTGTGTCCTCGCCCACCTTCGGACGATTCACACCCGGATCAGTCGGCTTGAACGACCCCCGCTTGTACGTGTTGGGCTGATACTGATCGGACGGCGCGAACTGGCGCTGCGACTTGTCGAACTCCGACTTCATCTGAGACTTGTTGCCCTCGTAGCGGGCTTTCATCCCAGACACATCAGAGTCGTACTTTGTCTTCAGCTCGCGCGAGCGGCGCTCGTACTCCGACTCCGAGATGGCGTGCGAATCCCGCAACGAATCCAACGACCGCTGATCCCGATTGAGTTGGGCCTCACGCGCAAACTTGTCGGCCTCCAACTGCTGACCGGCCTTCAAATCATTCGACTCGTACCGTTGCTTCAACGACAGCGACCGCTCAGTGTCACCCTTGATCTGCCCGTACTTCTTACCGAGTGTGATCACCGAGTTCTCGTAGTCGTGACGCTTCCCCAACTCGTCCTGCTCGTAGGTGTCACGCAAAGACAACAGGCGAACATCTCGTTCGTCGGCAGAGATGCGCTTCGCCTGATAGTCATCCTCGATCGACGTCTTCGCGTCCTCAAGATCCGACTTCCGCGCATCAGCGGCATCCTTGTAATCCTGATCGAGCTTCTTCTTCTCCGCGTCGTAGTTCTTCTTCGCGTTCTCCGAATGTTGCTTCTCATACTCGGTGAGCGCCGCCAACCAACCAGGCGAATCATTCGTCGACAACACATCGAACAGGCTCGAAATCTGGCCTTTGACGAATGCGGCGACCACGTTGCCGGCACGCCCCGAAATGCTTGTGTCGCCGGCTTGCTCGGCGTCCTGGGTGATCGGGTCGAAGCTGTAACCGGAGTCGATGGACGAATCGATCGATGATCCCGACGCCACCGAATCATCCGATGACGAATCGGAACCCTTTCCGGCGTATTTGGTTTCGTCCTTGACGGGCATCCAGGCGCGGTTCGTGAACTGTGGATCATCGGCGCCGACGTTGCCGCCGACCATGCCGCCACCGTAGGAGCCACCCATCTCGACGTTCGTTCCGTCAGGCAGGGTGCCCGCGGTGTGACCACCACCAGGACCACCATTGACCCAGCCGAAACGCATCGACCCGGCAGGCCCTGTACCCGACTTCGCGCCCAGTTTCGCCAACTGGTCAGCCTCAGCCGCCGTCGAGAACCGGCCACCAAACGGCGACAGGCCCGCAGCCAACCGCGCAAACGCCGACATGGCACCGGAGCAGTCGCCCCAGTTCACGCCGCCCCACACGTACGGAGCGCCCGTTAATGGACGAGACGCACCCTTACCGTTCGCCAGGTCCCGCAACTGTTGGCCGGTGACAATGCCACCATCAGCGAACTTCCGAACCCCATCAAACCCGGACGCAATACCGCGGGTAGCGATACCGGCGAGCGCGCCAGCCCATCCCGACACACCCTCCGGCACCGAATCCTTCGGCATCACCACAAGCCCGAACATGTCAGCCACCGTCGCCAAAATGCTTTGCGAACGGGCACGCTTGTTCTTCCCCAACGGGATATACGCTTCGCCACCCGTCTCCGGTTCAGCCCACTGCACCAAACCCGGACCCGGCATAGCCTTCTGAATCAGAGCCTGATCCGGCGTCTTCCCATTCGCATACGACTCGAGCGCCGCAATCCCACCATCCGCGTACTGGCGGATCGAACCGTTCGCGTTGCTCGGCGGACCAGCGAAGATCCCATTGCCCGGTGCCATCGGGTTGGTTCCCTGCTGAAGATTGCGGACAATGATGTCTTTGTATTCGGTCCTCGTCCAGTCCTGCTTCTTTCCCTGATAGTCGGAGTCGTTGGCGGTGACGAGGATGCTCTTACCGTTGTTGGTGCGGACCTCCACGCCGATGGTGCGGAGCTTGTCGATCACATCCTGCGCCAATGGCGCGTCAACAGCGATGTTTTTGTTGTTGTCCGCGTGAACCTTTGCGCCCATTTCCCGCAGCAACCCGAGCACGTCGTTACCGCCAGGTGCGGATACGTTGATCGCCTTGCCCTTGGGCATGTTCTGCAATGTCTGCGTGACGATCGCGAGCTTCCCCGACGCGTTGTCAGCGGCACTGATCTCGATCGTCTTGCCATCCGGGGACTGCTCCCACTTGATGTGCAACTGATCAAGCATGTCGAGGGTCTTCTGGGTGACATCCGACGACTGGATCGAAACGGTCTTTTGATCGGGCTGCTGCTCGAACGCGGCCTTGATCAGCCCAAGATCCTGCACCGTCTCGGATGCCCCACTGAGCCGGACAGAGAGATCGACAGCCTTCCCGCCGAGTTCCCCGTAAAGTTCGCGGATCTTCTCAATCGGCTGTCCTGTTGCGGTGGCTAGTTGCTGGAACGCAGTCTCCATCGACTTTGCGCCCTGCGCGATCGCCGCCTGATCACCTGTCGCCACTAGCTGCGCCTGCTTGTCCGCGAGATCAGCGAGCGTGCGCGACAGTGCAGCACCCGATTCGGTGGTGGCATCCAACTGGTCGCCCTTGAACGCATCAGCGGTGATACCTTGCGCAGCGTCGGCGACCTTGCGGATCGCTTCGGCCTGCTGCGCGATCGCCTCGGTCTTGCTACGCGCAGGATTGAGCGCATCCATCGCCGTCTTCAACGCGTTGAGCTTGTCCGACGACGACGAGCTCTTATCGCCCATGACTCGGAAAGCTTCGCCCAGCTCAGTGATCCCCGGAACTACTCGACGCCCGATGTCCTGCTGCGCAACAACCTTGTCGCGCAATCCCTGCATGTCCTGAGCGGCTTTCGCGCCGCCGTCACCCGCAGCACGTAGCTGTGCCGTGAATGTCTTCCAGTCGCCAGCAGATCCACCCAACGCTCGAGCCATCTGCTGCGACGTCAAGCCCGTCTTATCCATCGCACGCTGAATGTTCTGATACGCGCCGGCCTGCTCGTCCATGCTGGCCGAGATGTCATCAGATGACCCGCGCCACCCCATCACGACATCACCGATCATGTCGGAGGCGACGTTGGTCCACTTCGCATCGGCCTTCGCACCCGCATCAACCTTCGCGCGGTACTCATCGACCTGCTCACCCAACTTCGCGTACACCGAATCAGTGACGGCGCCGCGCGTCTGAATCAGCAACTGCCCGGTGACCTTTTGTGTCTCCGACAGATCCTTCAACGCTGCCGCGTACGCCTCGGTCTCCTGCTTCTGCTTCGCCGCCGACGCCGCCCACGCAGTACCGGCAATCGCCGCACCCGTGAGCGCCAACCCGAGCGGGCCGCCGAACACGCCCGCAACCGCAGACCCCGCAGCCTTGAGTCCAGTGCCCGCAGCCGCAGCCACACCAGCCGTACGACCGAACCGTTGCGCACCATCCGACGCGCCAATGAACGCACCCTGCATCCGACCAACCACAGGAACGTGAGTCCCCAGAGTTGCCACAGCCGAACCGAACCGACCGATCTCCGTGCCACCCATCGCGGCAAGTTGCCGCTGCACAGCCATCTGATCAGAGAAGCCCCGCAAACTCGTGGTCGCAGAACGCAGACCCGTCGTCATCGGCGTGATCGCACCCGTAACGCGTCCCAAGATCGAGGGAATCGTCTTGAATGCCAACCATGCTGCGACCAGCCCGGTCACGACACCCTGATTGTTCTTCATCAAGCCTGCTGTCGCCTCAAGCAGCGGGTTCAGCGCACTCAGCGCCGTTGTGCCAGCTTGAAGCGCAGTGAGAAACAGTTGCCAACCCGAAACACCCAGCGCCGCAGACGCCTGACCCAACGACGCCACAACCTGCCCGACAGCAGGAGCCGCAGCCTTCAACGCCTCGGAAAGCTGACGGAACGTCTCTTTTGTATCGCCAAGTACGCCGGTGTCTTTGAGGGCTTCGAACGCCTCACGGACCTTAGGAGCCCACTCCCCAAACACCTTCGCGTCGAACGCCGACGCGAGCGCCTTCGCCTTCGGAGTCAACTCATCAATCCGAGTCGTCATCCCCGTCAGTGCGGTAGGCAGACGGTTGAACCCCGGCTCCATCGCCGCAGCACCCAGGCGACCCATCGCCGCTTTCAGATTCTCGAAGCCGCCCTTGACCGTCGACGACCCAATCGTCTTCGCCGCACCACCAACATTCGCCTCGATAGCCTTGAAGAACATCTCCGACGAAATCTTGCCGTCGCCGGCCATCTTCTTCACTTCACCACCAGTGACACCCGCCTCCTTGGCGAGCCACTGATAGATCGGAATGCCTCGGTCCGCAAGCTGATTCAGGTCATCGGTGTAGGCCATCTGCCCGGTCTGCACCTGGTTGAGGATGGCCCCCATGTCGCCGAGAGACGTCCCCGCAATGGCCGCGGTATCCGCAGTCATCGTCAAATACTTGGTGAGATCCTTGCCAGGCTTGACCCCAGCAGCCATCGCGGATGCCGAGATGGTCGCCGCATCACCTAGCCCGTACGCGGTGCCCTTCACCGCAGCCAACGCCGAATCCATCACCTTCGCCGTGGTCTGCGTCGACGCACCGAGAGCGCTCAGCTTCCCCTTTGCCTGGTCGATCGCATCCAGACGCTTGAAGCCAGCCTCGAACGCGGTACTAACCGCCGACATGCCCGCGCCGACAGCCTTCGACGCACCGATACCAAGCGCGGTACCCATCGCCGTAGACATGGCGCCGCCCATCGACCGACCAGCACGAGTCGCCTCACGATCAGCCTGACCAAGCGCCGAACGGATGCCGGGACCGAGGCGAGAAGTTTCCGCGACGATTGATAAATATGCGGTCCCGATTTCCGTGGCCATCGCATCCCCGATCAGTTTGTGTCAGGCCACTTTTCGCGCAGCCCGGTAATGTTCCAGGTCTTCTCGGGCGATCCGCCACGCGTTGCCGACTCGGGTCGCCGCAATCCTGCCCTCAGCGATCGCTTTCCGTACCGCTCGGTCAGAGATTCCGAGTAGTCCCGCGGCTTGCGTCGTGGTCACCCACGCTTCTGAGGTTGCCGCAGGTTCCGCAGATGCCGCCGTTTCGGTTCCGGTTGCGGCACTTCGCCACTCGAGCGCGGCAAGGTGTACCGCCATCAGAACACTGTCCACCTCGCTATCGCAGCCACGCACCGAGATTCGTAGTTGGTTGAGGTTGCACCGCTTCTCCAGCCATGCCGCGACCCGACCAGGGACAACCACTATTCGTCCGTGTTCGCCGTGAATGTATCCCTCAACGGGTCGTTGGAAACCATCAGTCACGATCGCCCCCGCTCCCCGAATCCAGCAGAGGGGATGCCGACGCGACCACCGTGATCGCCGTGGGGATTCCGAGTTGATCCGCCCAGTACCGCACGACCGACGATGCGGACTGGTCACCTGTATGCGCCGCAGCCTCCGACACTCGACGTCGCCCACGTCGCCGCCAGGCCGCGGGTAGCTCGGCGTGCCGGCCATGATCGGCCATGAAGCGCTCAGCATCACAGACAGGCACAGAGCACACGAGAGCGAGGCCGATAGCTGTGAGGCACTCTTCACCATCGACGAGGTATGTCAGCGCCACCGACCCGTCTGTATCCGGTCCGGTCACGCCGCCTCACCGCCCTTCCGCGGCCTGCCGGGTTGGCGCGGAACCCGGCCCGCCGTGACCGCATGCTCTTGATCAGCTCTCGAGTCCGCCCAAGAGCGGCACGCATCAATGACGGGGCACAAGCCACATATGCGTGCAGCTGCTGTGTGCCGGTACGCGGCATCGGCAACGTCCTCGTCTGCGTCGCGAGCGTCGAACAGGCCAGGCGAATCGACACATGCGGCACCCGAGAGATTCGCAGTGCCCTCGAGGATCGCCGCGAGAAGCGACACCTCACCACCTTCCCTGCGCGTTGCCGCCCTCATCGGTCGCCTCCGTCGTCTGCTGCCGATGGATTGCGCGGGAACGGAACTACTGAGGCCCCTTCAGTGCCAGAGTGCTCCCTGACACTCTGAGGTCCGCCACGTTTGCCAACTTTGCCACCTTTTGTGGTCATCGACCTTTTGGGCGCGTCTCCTACCTGCGAACTTGGCAAAGGTGGCGAAGATGGCGCTTCTCGCGAGTAGAGCCCACCTGTTGCCAAGACGGTTCCTGCGAGGTCTTCACGCAACCAGTACCACCGCGCTCCTGTCCCACCGGACTTCACCGCTCGAACGACCAGAGACTCCTTGTTGATGCGGTCCTTCGAGCGACGCAACTGGTCCTTACTCCAGCCGTTGCCCGTGGCCTCGTCGACGATTGCCTCGTGCCAAACGGGGCCATCCTTGAGGAGATCAAGCAGCCAACCGTCGATCGGCTGATCTGAACTCTCCGCGGAACCTCGTGCAGCGTCACGGAGAACATCTCCAACTCTGCGATCTGAGTTACCCAGGATGACGAAACGCGCGACATCAGCCGACTTGCCCGAGGCTGTCGTCACGGTCTGCGAATCAATGCGGTAGCGCAGTGCGAGTGATTCGTCGCCGAGACTGTTTTTCTCCTGCGACAGAATCCGCTCGCCGTCCTCGGATTCTGGATCTTTCGCGAACCCAAAGACGGCGCGTGCGATCTCACCGAAAGCCGACGAACCATTGATGCCCGCAACAACGTCGCCGTTACTGGCCTTGTTCAGATGAGCCACACCGAGGACGATCCCGTTGATGGTCTCGGCCAAGGTGCGCCACGGATCAAGGATTGCCCGAACCTCGTTGTTACGGTTCACATCCGCTTTGGACCCCAACATCGCCATCAGCGGATCAACGACGACAGCGCACACCTCAGCCTCAAGCAGTTGCTTCGTGAGATCGTCAATATCTCGTGTGGCCACCGACGAGATCGAGGTCTTGTCGTCGAAGATCTCCTCCACTTCGGGAAAGAACACCCGGTTGAGGTCAGCACCATGAGCTCGAAAGCTTGGTTTCACGACATACTCGACCGCTTCTTCGCGGGCGATATAGGCGATGTTGCGAGGCTTCCCGAGCCAACACCCATCGAGGGTGCCATTGGTGATCTGGGACGCCAACCACCTCGCGCCAGTCGATTTGCCAGCGCCTGGACGACCAGCAAAGAGTGCAGCAGTTCCAAGGGCCATTCGCCCCCTGCCCTCGTATTCCCATACCCAGGTCGGCACGTCGTCCTTGATGTCTGTTGCCCGCCGCAGGAGCACACGACGTTCGAATTTCGTCTCCGGCTTCCCGCTCACGCCGCAACCTCCCCACGCGCCGAGCAGAGCCGCTCCCACAACGAACGGACCGCGGCTCCCTCTCGAACGAACGTCCGCCAGGCGTCCGCCTCGGCGCCATCTCGAGCACGCTCCGCGATCGCATCCGCAGCCGAGAGCATCCGCGCCCGCACAAGTTGCGCGAGGATCACGCCCGCGAACTCCCACAAACGTTCCGGCGCCGCGTCGGTGGTTACCGCGTCGAGCATCCGGTTCTTCGCGAGCTCACCATGATGGCCCGAATACGCCCCGCTCCTGAGCAATTCGTCGTTGAGTAGGACGGGTGCAGGTGCTCGCCCGTTCTTCGCCATCTCGAGAGCGGCGTCGAGGCAAGTGGCGGTGGGAGCGTCGAGAAGGCGCACCTCGTCTGGCGTGACAACCGAGAGCGCCGACACCACAGAGGCCGCGGATGAGTGAAGTGTGGCAGCGAGCAAACATAGGGTGGCTGACGGATCGTTCATGCGGCGCCCTCCGTTCGCTGGCGACGGTCAGCTGCCTCGTTGCGCCGGCATATGGGGCCGGCACCGACCGCCTTGGATTTCGTTGCGGTGAGGGCCGCACCGCAGCAGCGGCACCGAACGGCGAGGATGAGAGTTCCGTCGCGCAGCGCAGCCCGCAGCAGCTTGTCGGCGGGGTCGATGAAATGTTCCGAATACCCGGCAGGGGTATCGGTAGAATGTCGGTTAGACATTGTGATGAGTGTCCTTCCGGGCCCGACCTCGAACGCCGCCGAGGTCGGGCCCAATGGGTTTGCGTGGAGACTTTGGTCAGGAGCCCACGCGAATCTGGTTCGCGCCCACCCAATTGAGGAAGGTCAGAATGCTGGGGTATCACCACCTTGATCTGTTTCCGGCGCGTCGCCCATCGAGCCGATACGCGTCGTCCAGGCGTTGCGTGCTGCGTCTGCCAGCCGGACCCGCATGTCGTAGTCGCCGCCCTGCCGTTCAACGGAATCGAGCAGAGGCTTGATGACGTGATCAGCCAGTGTGTCGATCGCCGCAGCGAAGACCAACATCAAATGGTCAGTGTCGGCGATGTCGGAGAAGTATTCGCACACAACATCATTCGCGGGCCGGGCAGAGGAAGCCACATCGAACGCGAGACGACAGCCCCACACTTCTTTCCCGGCGATCGACGGCATCGACATCATGCCGTGAAGCTCTGCCACGCCGTCGTTGTCGACGTAGCTTGGGATCGCGCCAACCGTGTCGAGCCACGGTTCCTCGACGCGGCAACGGTCACGTTCCTCCTCGGCCTCGTCGCGCATCTTGGCGAGGATGGCGGGCTGTTCGTCCCGCGCCCGTTCGAGATCCGCGAGGAGCTTTCGAGCTGCCGCGGCTCCCGACTCGATCAGCTCGAGGTCCGCGCGGTGCTGTGCTTCGATGCTCTGATCCACGATCTTCATCGCCTTCGCAACCAGTTCGTCGCCGCCGTCATTTGCATTCATCGGTTCTTCACCTCGTTGTCGGTCAAATCTGCGTTCCACGAATCGAATTTCGCCTCGGCGCCATCCTCACGACCGACCAAGTAGGCCAATGTGATTCCCGTGATGAAGGCAACTGCCACTACGGCACTCATTTCGCGTCCTCCCCGTGGACGGCCCGGAGCGCGTCGATGAGTGCAGCCGAGTGATCGTCGTAGATTCCTGCGCGCGGAGGATCGAGGAGTTCAGCGAGCGCAGTCGTCATCAACTCCGCCAGCTGCTTGCGACGACGTACAGCTTCGCCGTGGTTGTGCACGCGAAGGCAGTTGACGCACTCCATGATTCGCCACCCATCTGAATCGAACTCGCGTCGGTGTCGCGACTGGCCGTATGCGATTGGGTCCAGAGGAGTCTTCGGAACGCTGTTGGTTTCGTCGGCATTCGCAGGGGTAGGCACCAGTTCCCCGCACAATGTGCGCATCATCGGCGCGCCTGCGGCGATGGCCTTCTCCTCGACGGACGAGTACCAAATGTGGCTCAGCTGCGGGTTTCGCTTCATCCCGGCACGTGCACGATCCATGAACTCGGTTGAGTGGACGTTGCCGTAGTCGTCGGGCATGCCGTAGGCCAACGCCCACGTACGCTCGTCATGGCTGCTCCCGTGAACCAGGGCGTGCCGTGTGACCGTGCCGCAGGCAGCGCACTTGAGGTCGCCGGTTTGGGTCGACCAATCCCGGTTGCGTGGCCGCTTAGCCTGCCGAGTCTGTGCGCAGACAGTGCAGATCGCCAGCAGCAGGTCGTATACGTGGCGACGTCGCTCTTCCAACAATTCAGCGACAGTGGGTACAGTGGTAGTCATCGATTCTCCTTCTGAGAGTTGGTTTCGCCCGAGGTGACGTTCTTGGCGGGATGCACCTCGGGCGCTGTCATTTCCGCGCCGATGAGGTCGGCGAGGTCTTTCACGGACTGCGCGAGATCACGTAGACGGTCGCGGTGCTGGTCATCCCGAGGGGTCTCGAGGACGACGTCGTGGAGCAGATCGGCGGCCCGGTCGAGCATCCGCAGGCGCACGCGAGGATCGAGGCAGTCGGCAACACCGTCTTCTGGAGGCGTTGTTGCGACGATCCGCTCGCACGGTCGGGTGAACCGGCGCGGACCTTCGAACTCGTCGGCGCCGAGCCCCGCGTCCTCCGCTTCAGTGAAGGGGTAGCGATTCATCAGGCCGCCCCCGGGTTGACAGTGTTGGCCTCCAGGTAGGCGTGGACGTCGGCCCAGCGGTAGAGCACTCGGCGGCCGTGCTTGATATAGGGGATACCTCGGCTGAGGTAGCGATCCTGCGCCAACGCGGCTGTAGTTGTGTGCATGAACTCGGCAACCTGATCTGGAGTTCCGATTTCGGAATGCGCCGAGTCGGCCGCAGCCTTCCCCAAATGCGGAGTTCTCGTCATAGTCCCAATGCCTTCCCTTCTTCTCACGCGATCTCTGAGTATCGCTTGAGATTTGAAGATAGGTGCCTGGGGGCGCGATGTCAAGCGACACTGGAGTATCGCCAGTGACATAGAATCAGAGTCATGGCGAACCCCACCGCGCTATCAACACTGCTCGGACAGAACGTCCGACGCCTACGCGAAACCGCCGGCTTGACGACCGATGAACTCGCTAAACGCATGCAGCCGTTTGGATTTCGTTGGCAAGGAAGTAGCGTTCGAGCACTTGAATCCGGCAGGTCTACGGTCACAGTTCACCTGCTGATTGCGCTGGCAAGCGCACTAGATGGCGCTTCTCTTGATGGGAACGAATCCATCAACGCGGTCGCTCTGCTAGCGGCACCTCGAGGCTCACTCATTGATGTTGGGAACCAAACCCCCCTACTCGCCGAGTATCTCCAGGAGTTCTTCAATGGAGCCCCCGGAAGCACTCTCAGGGTCGGATTTGCCGAGCTAGTGGACCAGGAAGCCCAAGCCCGCTCCCACGCCGCCAGCGACGGGCTGTCCGGCATCGAAGCCGGTCGGGCTCGCTATACCTCACAAAAGCAGCTGCACAGCTTCGGTGAGACCGAGCGGAGAGTGGTAGAAGATCTAGGAATTTCACTGCCCGAACTCGCGTACCTGTCACACAAACTGTGGCGACGAACCATCACGGATGAACGTGACCAGCGCGCTGGCGGAGACAGCAATCCGCAGAAACGAGGGCGAGTAATGCGAGAACTCAAACAAGAACTCAGGGAAGAACTCTCAAGGGACCAAGATGGCGACGATTGAGCGCTACTCAACGAAGTCGGGCGCGCGATACCGCGTTCGCTACCGCACTCCCGACCATCGCCAGACCGACAAGCGCGGCTTTCGAACTAAGCGTGACGCCGAGGCGTTTGCCGCCACCGTCGAGGTCGAGAAGCTGACAGGCTCGTACATCGCTCCGACACTTGGTCGGATCACGATTGACGAACTAGCGCCAGACTGGTTGGCACGCAAGGAGTCCGACGTCGCGCCGTCGAACTACCGAACGCTCGAGAGTGCGTGGCGCACGCACGTCGAACCGCAGTGGGGCCGTCGACGAGTCTCGGACATCGAGCTCGGCGAGGTCGAGCGGTGGATCGCGGATCTTGGGCGCACCATCACCGACGCCAAGGGCGAAGTGGTGAAGAAGGGCGCCGGCGCGACGACGATCATCCGCGCCTACGGCGTACTCGCCGGCATCCTCGACGACGCGGTGAAGTCTCGGCGACTCGCAGTGAACCCAGCCCGTGGGGTCGAGAACTTGCCGAAGAAGGGCCGCAAGCGGCACGTCTACCTGTCAGCATCCGACGTCGAACGTCTCGCCGTCGAGTCGGGTGAGCACCGCGCCCTAGTGCTCACCCTGGCCTACTGCGGTCTGCGCTGGGGCGAGCTGGTTGCCCTGCGGGTCCGCGATGTCGAGTTCCTGCGGAAGCGGCTCACTGTGCATGACAATGCGGTGCAGCTTGGTGTAGAGCACGCGGTTGGGCGCACGAAGTCACGCAAGACTCGATCGGTACCTGTCCCCCAGTTCATCCTTGATGAGCTCTCGGTGCAATGTCAGGGGAAGGATCTCGACGAGCTGGTGTTCCCGGGTCCGAACGGTCGGTACCTGCCGCGGCCGAAGTCCACTCGAGGGTGGTTCGCCGGAGCGGTGCAGCGGGCAGGAGTTCAGACGATCACGCCGCACGATCTGCGACACACGACAGCGAGCCTCGCGGTGTCGGCCGGCGTCAACGTCCTGGCGCTCGCACGGATGCTCGGGCACACCTCCGCGAAGGTCACCCTCGACGTCTACGCAGACCTGTTTGACGACGATCTAGATGCTGTCGCGGTCACCCTGAATCAGCGCTACTCGCCGCAGAGTGTGGGCAAAGTGTGGGCAGAGGGAACCACCGACACCTCCCCGTAGACACCAAAATGGCCCCCTACCTGGGAAGATAGGAGGCCATTTCTGGCGGTGGCGGAGGGATTTGAACCCTCGGTACGGGGTTACCGCACACAGCATTTCGAGTGCTGCACCTTCGGCCGCTCGGACACGCCACCGCGGAAGACTGTACCGCAGCTGGCGTCTGACACTAAATCAGCAGGTCAGCGAGGTGCATGGCGAGCTCGCCACGCCGTATGGCTCAGTGGCCGGTGAGCTTGTCCTTGATGCTGTCGACGCCTTCTTTGACCTTGTCGGCAACCTCGGAGACCTTCTGCTTGCCTTCGGCTACAGCCTGGTCGCCCTTGCCCTCATTCTTGAGGTCGTCGTTGTTGGTCAGGCTTCCGACAGCTTCCTTGCCCCGACCCTTGAGCTCTTCTGCCTTGTTCTGTGCATCATCAGTGGTTGCCATAGAACTCTCCTTCGCGTGTGCGAACCAGAGCGCGGTTTTCGCGTCTCCTGAAATCCACCGTACACATCGTCGAAGTGGCGCTGTTATATCGAAATCTGGCCGGGTCGAAGCCTTGGCGGGTCAGTCGTGCGCACCTTGCCTGCGGTCACGCGGGACCGGTCTCACTTCCCGAGGAGCTTGTCCTTGATCTCGCCGAACTTCTCCTTGGCCGTACCCACGGCGTCCTGCACCTTCTCGTTCTCGGTGAACTCGGTGATCTTCTCCTTCGCCGTGCCCACGGCGTCCTGCACCTTCTCGTTCTCCGTGAACTCGGTGAACTTCTCCTTCGCCGTGCCCACGGCGTCCTGGACCTTTTCGTTCTCCGTGAACTCGGTGATCTTGCCTTTGACCGATTCCACGGCCTCGTTGATCTTGTCGCTGGATTCACTCATGGTGTCGACTCCTCGCCATGCGGAGCCCGATGCTCCGCGCTCGATTACCAACCTGCCACAACGGGGCGCCTGTGTCTTTGGGTGAGAACCCTGGTTTGTGCATACCTCGACACCCCTGCGATCAGGTGGTAGCGCGCAGCACGTCGACGATGGCGTCGAGGTTGCGCTCGAATCGCTGCTCTCGATCGCCAAAAAGAATCCGACCGGCCTCCGCGACCAGCGGAACGTCGTCGCCGAGCATCTCGGTCCGATCCGACAGCGAGTAACGCGGCTCGCCCGACTGCGCACGCTCCTGTTCTTCGATGACGAATCCGACGACAAAAGCTGTCACGAATTCGACTGCGCGCACCGCCCTTTCGAGATCAACGCCCGACGCGACGAGCTGCTCGAGCCACGGTTCCTGCGCACGCAGCACCTCTGGGTCGGTCAGTCGCGTTCCGCTGAACGTGCGTGCGCCGTCGCGGTGGGCGAGGTATTCGCGACGCAGCACGCGCGCGTAGGTCGCGACCGAGTCGGGCCAGACGTCCATTGGTTGCGCACGGAGTTCGGTGATCACCCGACGTTGAATCTCGGTGCCCATCTCGTCGAGCAGCGCCTGCTTGTTCTCGACGTGCCAGTACAGGGCCGGCGCCTTGACTCCGAGTCGGGTCGCCACAGCGCGGACCGTGACGGCGTCGATGCCCTTTTCGTCGAGCAGATCCAACGCCGCTTGCACGATGTCGGCGCGGGTCAGTCCTTTGGATCGTCCTGTCGGCACGGTTGACAGATTAACAAAGTTAAGGGAACCTGGTGGCAGTCCCGATTTAACTAAGTTAAGGAGACTCCTCATGAAGGCAGCAATCATCACCGAAGCCGGACACAACCCGGTGCCCGGAACCTTCGACGAACCGGAGGTCGTCGCGGGAACACAGCTCTTCGAGCTCGTGGGCGCAGGTCTGCACCAGATCGTCAGGTCGTTGGCGGCGGGCCGCCACTACGGCAGTTCCGGCATCTACCCGCAGGTGCCAGGCATCGACGCTGTGGTGCGCGCAGCAGACGGTTCACTGCGCTACACGGGCCGCATCGCACCTCCCTGGGGCACGATGGCCGAGCGCATGGCAGCACAGGGCGGATTTCCGGTCCCCGACGACGCCGACCCGCTCGCAGTGGCCGCGGGGGTCAATCCCGCAGGCTCCGGATGGCTTCCGCTGCACGCCCACCGGGACGCGCGCGGCAGGCTCGGGACCGTGCTGATCCTGGGTGCGACAGGAATGTCGGGTCGGCTGGCAGTTCAGAGCGCACGGGTCCTTGGTGCCGACCGCATCATCGCCGCCGGCCGGAACCAGGCGGTACTACGCAGCCTGCGCGCGCCCAACGTCGACGTCGTCGAACTCGATGTCGACGATCCAGCAGGCGCGCTAGCCGAGGCCGTTGCCACGTCGACCCCCGACCTTGTCCTCGACTACGTCTGGGGTCCGGTCGCCGAGGCCACGTTCACCGCGCTGGGGCGGCAGGGATTGCACGAAGACGACGCTCAGATCTCGTACGTGCAGATCGGGTCGCTCGCCGGGACGCACGCCGCCGTACCGTCGACGCTCCTGCGATCACGGAACATCACGATCTCCGGCAGCGGGGCGGGTTCGGTGTCTGCCGAGCAGCAGATGCGCTCGATTCCCGCGGTCATCGACGCGATCGCATCGGGCGCCCTGCAGGTGCCCTACGCGGCGTTCGGGATCGACGACGTCGAGAAGGCGTGGAGCTACGACGGACCGGAGCGCGCCGTCGTCACGCCGTGACGGAGCGGTCAGGGGCGCACGGTCGACAGTCTTGAGCGCCCAGTCGGCCGTCTCGAGCGCACCGTCGACGGCTCAGCCCTCGCGGCGCGTGTCGAAGAAGCCGACCATCAGCTCCCGACACTCCGCCTCCCGCACCCCGCCGCGGACCTGCGGGCGGTGGGCAAGGCGCGGGTCGCGGACGACGTCCCACAGCGACCCGACGGCGCCGGTCTTGGGTTCCCACGCGCCGAAGACCAGTGCGTCGACGCGTGAGAGCGTGATCGCGCCAGCGCACATCGTGCACGGCTCGACGGTGACCGCGATGGTGCACCCGGGTAGGCGCCACCCGTCACCGAAGGCGTGCGCGGCGGCTCGGAGCGCGAGGATCTCGGCGTGGGCGGTCGGATCCGCGTCGAGTTCACGACGGTTGCCTGCGCGCGCGAGTTCGACGCCCGCGGGGTCGAAGACCACGGCCCCGATGGGGACATCGTCGGGTCCGGAGGAGTCGACGGCCGCGGACAGCGCCTCACCGATCATCTGATCCCACAGGCTCATCTGATCCGGAACGCGCGACGCGTCATGCCCGCCGTTCACACGCGGGCCCTCAGTGTCCGAGCGAGTCGAGCACCTTCGACAGTTCGTCGGCGAATCCGAGTCGCGCGGCGATCATGCCGATCTGCTCGTCGGCGTAGAGGTCGGTGTCGCCGACGATGACGCCCATCACCGCGTCGGGAAGTCCGAGGTCGGAGAGCACGCCGAGGTCGCCTTCCTCCCACGGGTCGATGTCGTCGAGCTCGTCGTCGTCGAGATCGGGGACGTCGACGTTGATGGCGTCGAGGACGTCGGCGGCGATGTCGTAGTCGATCGCGGCGGTCGCGTCGGAGATCAGCAGTCGTGCACCGCCGGGGGCCGGGCGGACGACGATGAAGAATTCGTCGTCGATGTCGAGGAGTCCGAACACGGCACCCGCTGCCCGCAGCTCACGCAATTGCGTCTCGGCGGCGGACAGGTCGGTCAGGGCGGACTCGTCGAGCGCCTTCACCTTCCAAGCGGCATCCTCGCGGACCACGGCTACCGCGAAACCCTCGATATCGTCGATCGCTTGCTGCTTGTTGGAGTCCGAAACCCCAGCGCCGGCACCTGCCATGACGCTCACGGTAGTCGAGAATCGACGCCCGCCCCAATCCCCTTCCGACTCTGGCCGTCCACACTCCGTCGGCACACGCTCCGGGACCCGCGACCGATGTGCGAATCTGGTCCTTGTGACCGGAGACAAGCAGGGCAGCCAACCGCAGACCGCGCAGGAATCACAGGCGACGTCGACGACTCGACGACCGGTCTGCATCCTCGGCCTCGGGCTGATCGGCGGGTCGTTCATGCAGGCCCTCACGGCGGCCGGGCGCGACGTGTTCGGCTACAACCGCTCCGAGGCGACCGTCGACGCGGCGTCGAATTCTGGATACGACGCCTCGTCGGATCTGGTTGCGACGCTGCGACGCGCGGCAGCCGACGACGCGATCATCGTGCTGGCCACCCCGGTCACGACGATCGAGCCGCTGCTGAGTGCAATCGCCGAGACGGCACCGCAATGTCTGCTCACCGATGTCATCAGCGTGAAACAGGCTGTGGCAGAGAAGGTTTCCAGGCTTCATCCGCATGCGCGGTACGTCGGCGGGCATCCGATGGCCGGGACCAGCCGGTCCGGATGGGACGCATGCGATCCGACGCTGTTCACCAATGCGATGTGGATGGTCACCACGTCCGACGACACCGACGCCGACGATTGGACCGCGGTGGCAGAGCTCGCGCTGCAGGTGTCAGCGATTGTCGTACCCGCGGCGCCCGACGCACACGACAGGGCCGTCGCGGCGATCTCGCACGTTCCGCACCTGCTTGCCGCCGACACGGCTGCTGTGGGCGCAGGAGAGAGCAACCTCGCACTTCGTCTGGCAGCCGGCAGTTTCCGGGACGGGACGCGCGTGGCCGCGACCGAACCCGCACTGCAGCGCGCCATGATCGAGGCCAACGACATCGCCGTGCTGAACGCGCTCAGCGAGGCGATCGACCGTCTCGTGCAGGCACGCGACGAACTGCGCGACTCGGGCAGCGTTGCCGCGCTGATCGACGACGGGCATCGCGCACGCATGGCCTACGAGGAAATGGCCGCGCGGGGTCGGGAGCCCATTGTCGGGGTCAGCGTCGGCGCACCCGGCTGGGCGTCGGACATGCGCAAACAGGCCCACGAGGGTCGGGTCTGGCTGGGGTGACCCCTCAGACGCGCTCGGCCAGTCCCGAGTAGTTGACGACGAATCCGTTGTCGTCGACGGTGATCTTCGCGGTCGCCACCGGCGAGACGACGTCGATGCCGTCGGGCCCGGAGGTGTAATGCATCCGCGCAGGCTTGACGTCGCCGGTCGGCAGATAGACGTACGCCACCGGGATCTCGACGTCGGTCGGAGCTGTGGTCAGGCCGAATCGACGGATGGGCAGCGCGTTGAACATCGGCGACATGGCCAGGTCGACGTCCTGCGCGCCGTCGAAGTCGCTGCGAATGGTGTCGCCGTTGGTGCGCACGAGCCAGAGGTTCTCGTCGTCGTGAGAGAGTCCGAGTTGGCTCTCGCCGCTCTCCCGGAGGAGGTGGATGGAGAGTCGCTTGGTGATTCCCGCGTCGTTGGTGATCAGCTCGTACGACGCGGAGAACGCCTCGTTGTCGGCGGTTGCCGCCGAGATGATGCGACCGTATGCCTTGATGCGCAGTCCGGACACGTGCAGGCGCACCTGCTCGAGTCTGTCGACTCCGACACCACGCCAGGTGATCATCGTCTTGTACTCCCGAACCGGAGCGGTATCGACCGATCCGCCGCTCGCCGCGGTGTCGTGATCAGGGGCTGGGGTTGTACTCACGCGTCTACGGTAGCGAGCGAGAGGCCGCGACACACATCGGATGGCGGTCTCCACCACTTCGTTACGGTCAGGCGCGGCAGGTGGCGGTGCGTCGGGACGACCCGGCGTCGACCCGATCGATCGAGACGCTCTGGCCGTCGACCTTGATCTCGCACGACGCCGAGCTGTTCAGCCCGGCCAGGACCAACAGTCGTAGCGGCGCCGATCCCGCGGTGAACTCGAGGTGCCAGGTTGGAGGTGGCGTGAACTCGCTGCGCAGGCCGACGTCGTCGACGTAGAGGATGGTTCCGCTGCCCTCGATGGTCGCGTCGTAGGTGACGGATCGGCCCGCGGTGTCGCTGTCGCGCGGTGCAGGCGTCGCACCGGGCGGGACCATCGGGTTGTTGGGTTGCTGTTGCTGGGTCGGGACGTCGGGGGTGGTGGGATCGACGAGCGTCAGGGTCGCAGGCGCGTCCTGGGACTGCGCGTCGGATTGTCGGATCAGCGAGAAACCGTAGAACACCAAACCGAGAACGACGGCCGCGACCAGCGCGAACACCACCCCCGTGCCGAACCTGCCCGGCGACTTCGGCTGACGCCGCTCGTCGTCGAATCTTGATGGGCCGGGTTCTGTAGGGCCGGGTGGGGGCGCTCCGGCGCCTCCCGACTGCGGTGTGACGCCTGCGGGAGCCTGGGGTCCGGCGGCTGCACGCGAGGGCTGCTGGCCGGGAACGAACCGCGGCGTGCCGTCGGGGGCGAAGCCGAGCGGCGGGTAGAGGCCAGGCATCAACGGCGCGCGATAGAGGTCCTCGGGCCGTGGCCCCGCCTCCTGCTGTCCCATGCTGACGCTCCCGTCTCGACATCGTGATCCCGACCATCCCTGATCCCGACGATCCCTGATCCCGACCATACGGACCGCTACGACAACACGACGGCCGGCCACGGGCATCGCGCCCGCGGCCGGCCGTCGTGGGTGGTCAGGTGTGCTCGGTCAGACGGTGTTCTGCATGCTGACTCCGTCAGACGGTGTTCTGCAGGGGCGCGAACTTGAAACGCCCATCCTCGAACAACAGCGGGTACAGCAAGCCGCCGATGATGCCGCCGACGAGAGGTGCAACCCAGAAAACCCACAACTGTCCCGGTGCGCCGTTGCCGTTGAAGAAGGCGACACCCGTCGAGCGCGCCGGGTTGACCGACGTGTTGGAGATCGGGATCGAGATGAGGTGAATCAGCGTCAGGCTCAAGCCGATTGCCAAGGCGCCCATACCCTTTGGTGCGCGGACGTCCGTCGCACCGAGCACGACGATCAGGAAGAACGCGGTCAGCAGGATTTCCGCCACGATGACCGCGGCAAGTGTGTAGTTGCCGGGGCTGTGCTCGGCGTAGCCATTGGCAGCCATATTTCCTTCACGCGACCACCCCGGTTTGCCCGAGGCGATGCCCCACAGCGCGAGTCCCGCGAGCAGACCGCCGACGATCTGCGCGACCCAGTAGCCCGGTAGGTCGCGCCACGGGGTACGTCCGCCGACGCAGGCACCGAGCGTGATGGCGGGATTGAAAGGCCTCCGGAGATGTGACCGAGGGCGTACGCCATCGTGACCACGGTGAGACCGAAGGCGAGGGCGACGCCGAGGTAGCCGACACCCACCTGAATTCGGGTGCCGGTGTCGTCACCGACAGCCACCTCTTTCGCGGCAAAGATCGCGGTACCGCAACCGCCGAAGACCAGCCAGAACGTGCCGAACAACTCGGCAGTGATTTTTGCAATGGGCGAAGGCATAGAGTTCCTCTCGTCGTACGACCCAGGACCGAAATGTCACATCAAGCACTTGCGCCACTTCAGTAAATCACCCATGATTGCGGATTCTCAGTGTCCGATTCACAACAGTGACCTCGGCGAGACCGCGTGCAGACCTGGCACCGGGACGCCGGACGAGACCCGTCGACGACAAACTCCCCGCCACCGAGTACCGGTGACGGGGAGTTGTGTGGTGCGCCCGTAGGGATTCGAACCCCAAACCTTCTGATCCGTAGTCAGATGCTCTATCCGTTGAGCTACGGGCGCGTAGCGTTATTCAGTTCTCCGCGGTCGAGGCAGACTGCGGTGGCGGAGGCGAGAGGATTTGAACCTCCGGTCCCGTTTTAGCGAGACAACTCATTAGCAGTGAGTCCCATTCGGCCGCTCTGGCACGCCTCCTTGGCGGAGTCCTTTCGAACTGCCGAGTGGAAAGATTACACACGGTCGTCAGTCGGAAGCAAACCGCGAGCTAGTCGGCACGACGACCTGCACAGACGGCCCCTGACGGAGGCGTCGCGGAGAACGCGCAAACGTCGCCTCACATGAGCCGGTTTCGGCACGCGCGTACCCGCGTCCTACATTTGACGTGTGAGTTTCCGCCTTCGCCTCCACCTCGAAGAACTGCCCGTCTACGTGCCCGGTGCAACGTTTCCCGGCGCGATCAAACTCGCGAGCAACGAGGTGACGTTTGGCCCGTTGCCCAGCGTCGAGCAGGCCATCACCGATTCGCTGCAGACCATCAACCGTTACCCCGACAACGGCATGGTCGAGTTGACGGCCTCACTCGCCAAGCGTCTGGGCGTCACCGAGGATGAGATCCAGGTCGGCTGCGGCTCGGTCAGCCTCTGTCAGAACCTCGTGACCATCACCTGCGAGCCGGGCGACGAGGTCTTGTTCGGCTGGCGGTCGTTCGAGACCTATCCGCTGGCAACCCGTCTCGTCGGAGCCGTGCCGGTGCAGATCCCACTGACCGACGAGCTCAGCTACGACCTACCCGCGATGGCCGACGCGATCACCGACCGCACCCGCCTGATCTTCGTCTGCAACCCGAACAACCCGACGGGCACCATCGTCGACGCCGACAGCCTGCGGACCTTCCTGGCCAAGGTGCCCAGCGACGTCGTCGTCGCTCTCGACGAGGCGTACTTCGAGTACGTGCGGCCGTCGCAGACTCAGGCGTACGACGCCATCGAACTGCACCGCGAGTACCCCAATCTGGTTGTGCTGCGGACATTCTCGAAGGCGTACGGACTCGCGGGGCTGCGCGTCGGATATGCGATCGCACATCCCGAGGTGATCACCGCGCTCGGCAAGGCCCACGTACCGTTCTCCGTGAACTCGGTGGCTCAGGCCGCGGCCGTCGCAAGCCTCGACGCCGACGACGAGCTACTCGCGCGCACCGAGGCGATCGTCAGCGAGCGCACCAGAGTCGCAGACCGGTTGCGCGACATGGGATATCGCGTCCCGGCCACGCAGGCGAACTTCGTCTGGATCGAACTCGGCGACGCGACAACTGATTTCGCCGACGCCGCGCGCGACGCAGGCGTGATCATCCGACCCTTCGCCGGCGACGGCGTACGCGCGACCGTCACCGAGGCCGACGAGAACGACGCCTTCCTGAGCTTCGCCACCCGCTGGGCCGAGGACCACTCGGTCGGCTAGGGCATTCCCGAGCGGCGGCTCAGTACAGGCCGCGCGAGACGGTGCGCCAGGCGGCGGGAAGGTCTTGCTCCCAGTAGGCCCAGGTGTGCGTGCCGATCAGGCGGAAGCCGTCGGTGTAGGGCACGTTGTTGGCGCGCATCGTCGCGGCGAACTCCAGCGAGCAGCGGTAGGCGCCCAGCTCCAGCGCCGACGACGACGCCGTCACGGCCTCGGGTGGGCCCTCGTCGGGTTCGATGCGACGCTGCAGATCGAGTGGGCCGATCGCGCCGGATCCGGCGGCCAAGAAGATGTTCTTGCCGCGCAGCGCGTCGAGATGCTTGGCCGGATCGTGAGCGTCCCAGCCCGCCGAACCGAACGGTCCCCACATATTCGTCGCGTCGCCCCCATCGCGACCGACGGTCGTGCGCACGTAGGCCTCGTTGGCGGCGCCGGAGACCGGCGGGCAACCCGAGAGTGAGGCGAGTCCGCTGTAGGTCGACGGGTGACGGATGGTGAGCGCGAACGCCGCCTGGCCGCCCATCGACAGGCCGATGACCGCGTTGCGGCCGTTGCCGTCGAACTGCTTGTTGATCAGCGGGGGGAGTTCCTTGGCGAGGAAGGTTTCCCACATGGGTTGTCCCACTTTGGGATCGTGCTTCTGCCAGTCGGTGTAGAAGCTGCCCTTACCGCCGGTCGGCAGCACCACGTTGACGTTCTTGCCTGCAAAGAAGCGGCCCGCGTGGCCCTTGGTGATCCAGTCGCTCACGTCGCCCTCGGCTCCGGCGCCGTCGAGCATATAGACGGTCGGCCGCGGGCCTGACGCGTCCGCGGGGGTCAGCACCGACAACTTGATCTTCGTCTTCATCGACGGCGACGTGACCCAGATGTCGGTTCTGAGCGGTCCGAGTTTCTGAACCTTCGCGATCTTCGCGACGGGCACGGGTGCCGCGTTCGCGGCGGGAACACCGGTGAGTAGCGCGGCACATCCGGCAAGCGCGGTCGCGAGTACTGCAGATCGCCGAAGCACCGATCCACTACCTTCCGTACGCCGACGCGCAGCCGCGATTCTCCAACGCCCAGCCATGCAACGGTCTCCTCGAACTCTTCGGAGCGCGCCGACCGTTGATGGTCGGGCGCTCGCAGCAGTGCGCATCTTCTTCAACAGCGCATCGTTATTGTCTAGACGGCCCGCAATCAGTGGGTTCCCCTCCCACTGCGGCCGGTGTCGTCCACAGGGTACGTGTCGATCCTGGCAATCGACATCCCCGAACCGCCTTCACGCAACGTCGACATAGGGTTGTTATTTGTGACGACACCAAAGAATCCGGACAGTTCGGCGAAGCCTGCAGGTGAACGCGGTCTCGGTGTCCGAGACTTCGCATTCGTCGCCGAGGTCCCCGTGCGGTGGTCGGACATGGATGCGTTCGGTCACATCAACCACGCGCGGATGGTCACCCTCATGGAGGAGGCGCGCATCCAATGGTTGGTCATGGCAACCACCCTGGCCGCCGAAGCCGACACCCCGACCGGGTCGCAGGCCGAACTGATCAAGAGCGCAATGATCGTCCACGTCGAGATCAGATATCAGAGCCAACTACGGCACGACGATTCGCCGCTGCGAATTGGCATGTGGATCAAGGGTTTTCGATCGGTCGACTTCACCATCGGTTATGAGATCCGCGGCGCGCACGCCGAGGACGACTCCAAACCCGCCTGTGTCGCGAGCACCCAGATGGCCGTCGTCGACGTGGCGGCACACTCACTTCGACGGCTGAGCAGCGTCGAAAAAGATCACCTGCGGTCTTGGTCGCGCGCCTGAAACGACGCGGTCAGGACGGCTCGTAGCGGGCGGGAAGCTCGCGCGGCACGGCAGGTGAGATCCGAGCGATGTTGCCCTCGAGGACGTCGCGGTAGATACGCAACTGCTCCTCGCCGCTGCGCACCTGCTCGCTCAGGCGTTTGGCGTTGTCGACGGAGATCTCCCGGTCGCCCGACCTGGCGATGAGCGCGTCGATCCGGTCGTCGATGGTTGCGGCCCTGTTGTATTCAGACAGGATCTGCAGTTCGACGGCGGCCGACTCGACGACGTGCGCGACGTCGCCGAGCGCCTGCACACGGTCGATGAGTTCGGTCCAGACCGGCCGCAACACCGTTTCGCGACGGTCGATCTGGGCGGCGAACGAGGCGTCGAATCCGCCGTTGCGCTTGGCGCGGTCGAGGTCGATCCGCACGGAGCGCAGCGCGATGACGTCGGCGACGATCTCGGCGAGTTCGGCGTGCAGATTGACCTGCGTGCGCTGCACGGCGAAATGGTCCGACCGCCAGGCCGGATTGCGCATGATGCGGTCGTAGTAGTGGGCGGCGAGAAACATCAGCGTCTCGTAGCCGTCGACGAAGTTCGCCACCCCGGACAGCGGTGAAGCGGGGGTCCTCGGCGACGCGGGAGTGCCGTCGACTGCGGCAACGCGGTTGGCCCACTCCCCCGCCTGCGGATACCCCGAGCGTGCGGCGACCTGTCCGACGACGCCCGCGATCCGTTCCACAGCCGCCGTTCCCGCACGGCGCATCGGATTCGATGTGTTCACGTTCGGGGTCGGTGTGCAGAGCAGTCCGGCGAACAGCCGCTCGCGTTCCTCGATCTCGAGGTACACGTTCTCCCGACGCTCCCTCCGGATGGCGCGCGTACTACCTGCGAAGACGCCCTTCGCGGTCACGATCAGCTTGCGCGAGTCGTCGCGCCGACGCAGCAGCCCGTTGAGACGGCCGCGCATCAGCGTCACGACCATTCCGGGCACCATCGGGGCGTCGAGTTGGCTTTCGAGCTGGACGATCGCCCGCTGGAGTCGACGCAGCTCGCCGAAACCCGCAGGCAGCGTCGGCACAGGTAGTCCGGAAGAAATCCGGCGAACCAGGATCGCCCGACCCGCAGGCGTGAGGTACCCCGACGCCACGAGTAGTGCGGCGGCATCGGAGAGTTCGGGGCGCTCACCCGCGATGGCCGATCGCTGACACCAACTGCGGATCTGCGCACTGCTGTCGCCACCCCGCTGGGCCGCGCTCTTGTCGATCATCGTCGTAACGCCTTCGATTCGGGACTGTCTGGCGAGCGGGAGTGGTTCCCCGGCTCCGCCGCGTTCCCAGATTCTACCTGCGCAATTCGGGTGCCCGGGGCGTCGTCGCACGCCACAGGGGTCGGGTCGCGCGGTGCAACAACCACGCGACCGGGATGCTGATCGCGGTAGTCACCACGAACGCCACGACGACATTGCCGCTGAATACGCGGTAGTTCAGCAGATCCATGACCACCTCGAGTACGAGTACGTGCACGAGGAAGAACTCGTAGGAGATCTCGCCGAGCCACACGACGGGTCGGCTCCCGCACAGCCGAGCCCACGGCGACGACTGGTCGGTGGCGGTGAGCGGACCCACCATCCCGACGGCGATGACGAGGTAGAGCAGATGCTTGACGATCGTGGCCGACGCCGTGCTCGGCGTGATCGTCGGCTCACCTGCCAGCGGCAGACCCGACACGAGGAACGCGGCAGCCGCGGCCGCGGGCCAGAACCAGGTGTTCCACTTCGCGACGAGGGGCGCGCAGACCGCAAGGACCATGCCGGCGATAAACCATCCGAGGAAGGCGGGTGCCCAGAGTCGGGCCGTCGGATCGGCGTCGGGATTTCCGTCGACGAGCACCGCCCACACCGGACTCACCAGCCCGATCACGAGCAGGCCACCGATGAGTAGATCCGGTCGCCAGCGGCGTCGACACACGACGACGATCAGCAGCCATGCGATCACCGGCAGCAGCAGGTAGAACACGACTTCTGCTGCGAGACTCCACATCTGGGTCAGGCCGGCATGCAGGTGGCCGATGCCGTAGACCTGCGTCAGCGTCATGTTGCGCCAGAAACCCGACCAGCCGACGCCCGTCACCACGGCCTCGCCACCCGGCGAATACCAGCCGTAGACGAGGTAGACCGCGATCACCGTGATCCAGTACGCGGGCAGGATTCGGCGTGCGCGATGCCAGAAGTAGCGCCGCGTCGACGGTGGGCCCGAGCCCTTCTGCAGCGGTCGAATCCACTCCGAGAACAGCAGGAACCCCGAGAGTACGAAGAAGATGGCGACGCCGACCTCGAACCGCGAGAACAGGCGCCCGACGTAGTCGTCGGTGTAGTTGCCGGTCCAGAACGCCGCATGTGTCAGGCAGACCGCGGCCGCGGCCGGCGCACGCACTCCGGTGAGCGACGGGATGCGGTGGGCCATGGGCCGATCCTGCCAGGTCGGGCGAGCGCGGCAGCGTCGAGGACCTCTCGCCGCGTGGCAGGATGACGTCATGGGAGACGAGCGCATCCAGGGTCAGATCTGGCGCGACGGCAAGAAGGTCGACGGGTTCTCGCTCGAATCGGTCTCCGACCACATCGGCGAATCCGACACCGTCGTGTGGGCCGATCTGCAGTGCCCGAGCCATGAGACGCTCTCTTCGCTCGCAAACGAACTCGGGTTGAACAAGTTCGCCATCGAGGACACGATCTCGGCCGCCGAGCGCGTGAAGACCGTCACCTACAGCGACCACACCTTCATCATGGTGTACGGCATCGAGATGAAACCTCCTGCGGCACAGGATGTTCGACGCCCCGACAGCGATCCTGACGATGACTCCGACGACCCACCACCCCCGCGATCCGGGGCCACTGTCAACAACGGGCAGAATCAGCGCGCCAAATCCTTTACATTGCACCGCATCTCGATATTCATCAAGGACAACGCCCTGATCACGGTGCGTATGCATCCGGGCGACGGCATCAAGACCGTGGTGGAGCGCTGCGAGGACACGCACGCCGCGGCGTTCGGCATCGGCGGGCTGCTCTATGTGGTGCTCGACGTCGTCGTCGACGGTCACTTCGACGCGGTGCAGGTACTCGACGACCAGATCGAGGAGCTCGAGGACTACCTCTTCGACAAGTCGGTCCCCAATGTGAGCCTGCAACGTCGGACGTACGACCTGCGCAAGGATCTCGTGGTGCTGCGGCGGGTGGTGCTCCCGATGCGCGAGGTGGTGGGCACCATCCAGCGGCACCGCTACCAGGATCGTGGAGAGCACGCGGCAGAGCTCGATCCCAACTACTCCGACCTCTACGACCATGTGCTGCGCGCCGCCGAGTGGACCGAGTCACTGCGCGACATGCTCAGCAGTGTCTTCGAGACGAACCTCTCGCTGATGGACGCGCGGCTCAACACCGTGATGAAGAAGTTGACCGCGTGGGCCGCCATCATCGCTGTGCCGACCCTCATCACCGGCTACTACGGACAGAACGTGCTGTTCCCCGGATACAGCACGTCGTGGGGTGTCTGGGTCAGCGCGATCCTGATCGTCGGATCGGTCATCGTGCTCTACATCAACTTCCGCAAGCGCGACTGGCTGTAGTCGCCCGGTCTGGTCACGCGGGGTGTGGTCACGCGGGGTGTCGGGCGTGCGACACGCTCGAATTGGAATCTGAAACCTCTTGTCCCGTATTGTTTTCGACGTGCTCTCCAGAACTGCCGACGCTGTCGTGACCGAAAACACTGCCACCCCGTGTGAGTGGTGCTCCTCCACCGATGACGTCGCGGAGTTTCGCGACGAACTGCGCTGCGCCAGGTGCCGCGAGCTCGAGGAGACGATCACCGAGGCGCGCAAGTTCTTGGGTTTCTACGGCCTGCGCCCGCTCGGCGGCTCCGTGGAATGCGACGACGAGGAGGAGCGTGAGCACCGGGTCGGCGCTCGCGACGCGTACACCGAGTTGAACGCGATCCGCACGAGTACCCCCGCCCCTCGACCCAAGCGATCCGCATCGCGGGCCGCTGCGGGCACTGTGAAGTCAAGCGCTGTGAAGTCGAGCGCCGTGAAGAGCACGGGCGACAAGGCGAGCACGGCGACCACGAGTCCGACACGACGCAACGACGTCTCGCGGCCCGATCGGGCGGAGCTTCTCAGCCGCGCCGAGGGCCTGCTGAGCGAACTCACCGACATCGACGCACGCCTGGCCGCCGCCGAGCAGGAATCGGGACTCTCCGCCAAGGCCCGCATCGCCGACCTGACCTCGCGCCGCGAATACGTGCTTCGCACCCTCGCCGCGCTCGAGAAGGCTCAGCGCGCGATGTCGCCGGCCTGACGACCACCGGTACGTACACAACTCGTACCTGAGCGGACCGCCGAGGAGATTTTTGTGATGGCGCCGCGCTCACGACCGAGTTGTGTACGCGCTCGCGCTGATCGAGCCGCCCCCTCGCTGCTCGAGCGCCTGGCCGCTGATCGAGCCTGTCGAGATCACCCCTCGCTGATCGAGCCGCCCCCTCGCTGATCGAGCCACCCTCGCTGATCGAGCCTGTCGAGATCACCCCTCGCTGATCGAGCCACCCTCGCTGATCGAGCCTGTCGAGATCACGCCCCGCACGCTGGAGTGCCCGCGGATGCGGCGCTGCACCAGGTGAGCGGGCCGCCGGTGTCGCCGAGGCCCTTAGTCACCAGGGTCGGGCCGCCGTGGGCGCCGGTCGACAGATCGCCGCTGACCGTCTCGCCCTTCGAAATATCGCCGACACCCTCGCCGGATTTGACGATCAGGTCACCGATCGTGATCGTGATGCCCATTCCGCGCCGCGTCCAGGTGACCGACCACTTCTCGGTGTTCAGCGCGCCTGAGCCCATGAGTAGTGTGCCCGTCTGATCTCCTGCGAGGTCGAGCGAACTGGCGTGTCGCGTCCAGTCACCCACGAACGCCGACGATCCGACGCCGTGCCCGGGAGGCAGCGGCCGCGCGGTCTGGCTTCCACCACCAGAAGCCTGCGTGGCGCCACCGTCCTGAGAGTCCGACTTCTCGACAGCAGTGCCGGAGTCGGCCTCCTCCGCACCTGATGTGGTCGACGCAGGCATCGTCGTGGTGACAACGACGGTCGGCATCGAAGTTGTTGCGGATGGAGTGTCGTCGGGGTTGCAGCCCGCCACGGACAGCGCTACTGCGGCCGCGGCCAAAGTCGTTGCAGTCCACCGGTATCGCATGATGTTCCCTGTCCCGGGCGATCGGGCGACCGTCCTCTTACCCGGTTATTCGACACCGACGGCCCCGGCGGTTACCAGCAGTCGCACGACCGAATGACGCCGAAACCTCGACAGTCCGGTGCCCACCCGCGCCACGGCTACGGCGTGGGGCCCGCCTTGTGTCCCACCGGCGGCCGCACGCACTGCACCCAGTTGACCACTAGTGCGATGTGGCACAGCGCGGCCACCAAGAGTCCCAACGAAGTCTGTTGGCGCGCAGTCTGATCGGCCCAGTAGCCCAGAATCGAGATCGGCACCGCGACAGCGCTCACCGCCGCCGCGATCCAGCAGGGCGCGAAGCGTCGAACAATCACCGCGACCATGGACAGCACCACCGCGGCGGCACCGATGACGACCGCGAGTTGCGAGAGCGGCGTCGACCTTCCGGTCAGTGCGGTCACGGCGCTCACGCCGGCAAGCACCACCACGGCCACCCAGACAGCGGCGACCGCACGCCCGCGGAGCGGAACCTCTGCCATGACCCTGCGTTCGATTCCGCGAAGGGAATCGGCGAGCCGTGGGTCCAGTTCGTCGCGGTCTACACCTCTCCCGTCGTCGCGCATCCCACCAGTGTCCACCGCAAGGACTCGGGGCGCAGGACCCGGGTGCGCATTGCAGGCGAATCCCACCAAAGCTCGACACATACAACCGATCAGTTGTATGTTCGTGTGGTGAGCACAGCGACGGAGGATCGAGCAGACGCACTGTTCCACGCGCTTGCCGACCGGACCCGCCGCGACATCATGCGGCGTGTGCTCGCGCAGGAGCAGTCGGTGTCGACACTTGCCGCCGACTACGACATGAGCTTCGCCGCCGTACAGAAACACGTCGCGGTGCTCGAGCGCTCCGGACTGCTGACCAAGCGTCGCCGAGGGCGTGAACAACTCGCCTCCGGCGACGTCGAGGCCGTGCGCGCCGTGTCGGACCTACTCGACGAGCTCGAGCAGGTCTGGCGGGGCCGCATCGACCGAATCGACGCATTACTTGCTGTCGACGACACCACGTCGACGCCTTCCAACGACAAGGATTGAGACAATGCCCGTCATCGACGTCACCAAGAATCTCGACGACCGATCGATCACCATCACAGCCGAGTTCGCCGCTCCGGTGGAACGCGTCTGGCAGATCTACGCCGATCCGCGCCAGCTCGAGAAGGTCTGGGGCCCACCGGAATACCCCGCGACATTCGTCGATCACGACTTGGCGCCGGGCGGGCGTGTCACGTACTACATGACGGGCCCCGACGGCGAAAAGTACGCGGGCTACTGGCTCGTCGACGCCGTCGACAAGCCGTCGAGCTTCACCTTCCGCGACGGCTTCGCCGACGAAGACTTCACGCCGATCGAGTCACTTCCGTTGTCGCACAACGCATACTCGTTCACCGACAGGGACGGCCGCACGGTGGCCACCTACGTGAGCACCTACGAAACGGTTGAGGGACTGCAGAAGGTCCTCGACATGGGTATGGCCGAGGGCGCGACGCAGTCTCTCAACCAGATCGATCAGTTCCTGGCCGAATGACCGCGCGACCTCAGCGCTTGCGTGTCAAGACGAACTTGGCGATGACCTTGTTGCCCTGATACTGCGAGCCGGCATATCCGTTGCGCGTCTTGTACATCTTGAGTCCGTTGCCCTGGCCGAAACTGACGTACTCGTACTTGCCAACGGTTGTGATGGGGTAGCCGCGGAAGCTGGGGGTGACACCAAACCGGTGATTGCGAACCGTCGAGTCCGAGCACCACGGCACCGGAACGTGAAAACCCTGGAACTCGGTGTTGCAGTATCGGTACGTACCAGGAGTGACGTCGGCGTGCGCCTCTCCGCCGCCCACGAGAACGCCTGTGGCAGCGGCGCCGCCGATCAATGCACTTGCCATCACCTTCTTCACAGGCCGGAATTGTGCCATACGGTCTCAGCGATCACGCGCACGCGTCGTTCGCCGGAACGAGGTTCAGTTGCGTGGGACGCAGGGGTACAAAAATGCCCCTCTGGATCCCACGCAACGTGGACTCATCTGCGGAAGCGGAGGGATTTGAACCCCCGGTGGTTTTACCCACGCTCGCTTTCAAGGCGAGTGCATTCGGCCGCTCTGCCACGCTTCCCTGCCGAAAAGGGTACGTGACCCGCAGCGTGAGACCAGCATCAGCCCACGGACCCGCCCGGCCGGTGGACTTCGTCAGCCTGTTCCCTCATCAGCCCACGCGCAGCAGCACCTTGCCGATCGCGTCGCCGCTGTTGAGTCGTTCGTGGGCGGCCTGGGCGTCGGCGAGCTCGAACACGGAGTCGGTCACCGGCACCACCGAGCCCGCCTCGATCAACGGCCAGGTACGCGCGTGGGTCTTCTCGACGATCGCCGCTTTGCCGTCTGCTCCGGTCACCGGCCTCGAGCGCAACGCGGTGCCGTAGACCGAGAGTCGTTTGGAAATCATTGCGCCGATGGGCAATTCACCCTTGACGCCACCCTGCATACCGATGATGACCAGGCGTCCCCCGGTCGCGAGAGCTTTCACGTTGCGCGGCAGGTAAGCCGCGCCGATGATGTCGAGGATCACGTCGGCGCCACCGTGCCCGGAGATCACCTCGACGAAGTCCTCCGACGAGTAGTCGATGAGGATCTCGGCCCCGTACTCCGCCGAGCGCGCCAGCTTCTCCCTCGTTCGCGCCGTCACCGCGACCCTGGCCCCCAACGCGCGACACAACTGCGTCGCATGGGTGCCTATTCCGCTCGAGCCACCGTGAATGAGGACCAGCTCGTCCAGCTGTAGATGCGCCGTGAGCAGCAGGTTCGAGACCACCGTGCACGCAACCTCGGGTAGCCCCGCAGCCTCGATCAGGTCCACATTCGACGGCTTCGGCAGCAGCTGCACGGCCGGAACCGCCACCAACTCGGCGTACCCGCCGCCCGCAAGCAGGGCGCATACCTCGTCGCCGACGGACCACCCCGTGACCTCAGAACCCAATTCGACGATCCTGCCCGACACCTCGAGACCGAGAATGTCCGACGCCCCCGGCGGCGGTGGATACAGGCCCTGCTTCTGGAGCAGGTCGGCGCGGTTCACGCCCGCTGCCGCGACCTCGATGAGCACCTCGCCGGGTCCCGGCGTCGGATCGGGTACTTCGGCGACAGACAGTGTGGCTGTTTCGGAGTCGACGGTGATTGCACGCATGCCATCGATGCTGCCCGAAAGTGGCGTCGAAGGGGTGTAACCGTCACGACCAGGAGCCGCGGACCTTCCGCATGGCGAGGCAGATGGTGGTGAAGTCGTCCTCACCCAGGACGTCGACGACGTACTCGCGCACCACTCCGTCGCGCACCCGTGAGATGCGGGCCAGCGTGCCGCGACCGGTGTCGGTGATGCGGACGAGTCGGTGTCTGCCGTCGAGGTCAGAGCGCACCCGGACAACATCGCCGGTGTCGATCAGCCTGCCGACCTGACGAGATACGGTGCTGACGCCCATGTGCACGGTCGCGGCGAGTTCGCTGATGCCGAACTGCTCACGCGTCGCGAGGACCTCGAGGATGCGCAGATCGGTTGTAGTCCAACCGTTCGCGCCGAACGTACTGTTCACCTGGGCCATCAGGGCCCATCCGCCGTCTACGAACGACTGCCAGAGCTCGACCTGGTCGGTGGTCAGCTCCGGCGTACCGGGCGTGTGTGGGCGCGGTTCGGGGTCGTTCACATTAGTCAACTTAGTATGCGTTGTCGCTAAACGCGAAACCGTGTGGATCGGTCGACCCACACGCCATACGCTGCGACGTTGGTCTAACCGAATGACCCGAGAGTTCTGACCAAATGGTCAACTTCGTACGGCGTCGAATACGGCCCGAGACCGACGCTCACGGCGCCGCCGAAGTCGCTCGCGCCCATACGCGTCAGTGCCCGGCATGGAAGGTCGGCGAGCGCGCAGATCCCGTTGTCGGAGAGTCGTCGGACGACCTTGTCGGCCGAGACCTGATCGACGGTGAAACTGAGCGTCGGGACGCGGTTGCCTGGAGTCCCGACAACCGAGACCTGGCTGAGCTGTTCGAGCGTCGTCGTGAGGTAGACCATCAGGCGTTCGAGGTACTCGCTCACCGCGTCGAGGGAGGCGACGAGTCGTCGACGCCTCTTGCCGATCGCGTCGGCGTCGAGCGAGGCGAGGTGTTCGATCGATGCGACGAGCCCGGTCAGTAGTCCACCCTGCAGCGGTTCGAGTTCGAGACGCGCGGGCCCGACCGCGCGCGGGTCGACCGACATCGGAACGAGCCGTTCGATGACCTTGGGATCCCGGAACACCATCGCCGCGACTCGCGGGCCGCCCCACCGTTCTGCGGACACCACGAGCACGTCGGCACCGAGTTCGTCGATGTCGAGCGGCATGTAGGGCGCAGCATTCGTCGCATCGACAACCAGCATCGCGCCGCGTGCGTGGGCGAAGCGGGCGATGGCGGGGATGTCGGTGATCGCACCGAGCGTCGACGACGCCAAGGTCACGGCCACGACGGCCGTCCGCGCGCCGATGAGGTTCTTGTACTGCCACGCGGGCAGCTCGCCGGTCTCGATGTCGAGCTCTGCCCACCGCACAGAACCGCCATAACGTCCGACGACCCGCAGCCACGGCACGATGTTCGGTTCGTCGTCGGCATGACTCACGACGACGTCGCCGCCGAGCCAGGTGTTGGGGGCGATCGACTCCGCGAGCGACCACACGAGCGCCGATCGGGAGGGCCCGAGAACAACACCCGCGGCCTGTGCGCCGACGAGATCGGCGACCGCTCGGCGTGCGCCGTCGATGGCTTCGGTGGTGCGGACCGCGCCCGGATAGACCCCGCCCGGCGCTGCGCCGAGCTGCCGGAACCCGGACGAGACCGCACTGGCAACGGAGTCGGGGATCAGCATTCCGGCCTGGGCGTCGAGGTGAATCCAGCCGTCGCCGAGCGAGGGGAACAGTCCTCGCACCGCGGCGACGTCGAGACTCATGCCAGTCACGATAGACGGCCCGCACACGGGCTTCGGACGGGTTGCCGCCGAACGCGGCGCGACGGCGGCGTTGCGGCGTCCTCGTGGCGTCGACAGCAATACCGACTGGCCTCGGGGGCAATGCCGACGACTGGTGACGAGTGTCGGTGGCTTTCGGCACAATGGGTCACATGGCTAGCGAAGGAACGTCGTCCGGAGCATTTGATCCCCGTGGTTTCGGTTCGCCGGCAACCGGTGACGAGAGCATCGTGGTTGTCGGACCTGACGACCACACGAGCGGGAAAGAAGCCGAATCCAAAGACAGTGTTGCCGACATGGTCGAGCAACCCGCCAAGGTCATGCGCATCGGCACGATGATCAAGCAACTGCTCGAAGAAGTGCGGGCAGCTCCGCTCGACGAGGCGTCGCGCAACCGGCTCCGCGAGATCCACCAGACGTCGATCAGCGAACTCGAAGACGGCCTTGCCCCCGAGCTACGTGAAGAGCTCGAACGACTTGCACTCCCCTTCTCCGACGACTCGACCCCGTCCGACGCCGAGCTGCGTATCGCGCAGGCACAGCTCGTCGGGTGGCTCGAGGGACTGTTCCACGGAATCCAGACGGCGTTGTTCGCCCAGCAGATGGCCGCACGTGCGCAACTCGAGCAGATGCGACAGGGCGCTCTGCCTCCCGGAATCGTGGGTCCAGGTGGGCCGGGAGGCCCCGGCGGCGGGCCGAGCACCGGTCAGTACCTCTGAGTATCGAGTCGTGCACTCCTCGCTCGACACCGCCCGTTCCGGATCGTCGAACCGCGCGCTTGTATGCTGAATCCCCGTGTCAGCGGTAGTCAACGAGCGGGAAGTTCCGCCACCACCCACGACGTCGGATTCGAGGTCGTTGCGGCGTGCGTTCAAGGACCTCTCGGACGGACTTCGCGCGCGCGAGCTCTGGGCGCTTCTCGGATGGCAGGACATCAAACAGCGCTATCGCCGTTCGGTGCTCGGTCCGCTGTGGATCACTATCGCGACCGGCATTACGGCCGTCGCGATGGGTCTGCTGTATTCGCAGCTGTTCGACGAGGACATCACCACGTTCCTGCCGTACGTGACCCTCGGCTTCATCTTCTGGGGCTTCATCGAGGGATCGATCCTCGACGGCTCAGAGGTATTCGCCAAGAACGAGGGGCTGATCAAGCAGATCCCGTCGCCGCTGTCGGTGCACGTCTACCGACTCGCGTGGCGACAGCTCATCATCTTTGCGCACAACATCGTCATCTACCTGGTGCTGCTCGCGATCTTCTGGAAGCACATCCACCTGAGCTGGACCGTCGTGCTGATCATCCCGGCGATGATCCTGTTCGTCATCAACAGCGTCTGGGTCGCGATGGTCTTCGGCATCCTGACGACCCGATTCCGCGACATCGGTCAGCTACTCAGCACCGCGGTGCGCCTGGTGTTCTTCATGACGCCGATCATCTGGAGCGCGTCGTCGCTGCACAAGGTGACCGGCGAGGGATCATCACGGGCACGGATTGTCGAGATCAACCCGATGTACCACTACCTCGAGATCACGCGCGGTCCGCTGCTCGGCGAATCGGTGGCCTTCTACCACTGGGCCATCGTCATCGGCTGCACCGTCGCGGGATGCCTTCTCGCCCTGTTCATCATGCGCAATTACCGCGCCCGAGTTCCGTATTGGGTGTGAGTCGTGACCAGCTCCAAACAGACTGAGACCAAGAACGACGCCGTCCGCGTCGACACCTGGGACGCCTGCGTCGACTTCCCCATCTTCGACGCCAAGACGCGCTCGCTGAAGAAGTCGGTGCTCGGAGCCGCGGGCGGCGTGATCGGTGCCAATGCGTCGAACGTCGTGGTTGTCGAGGCACTCAAGAACATCAACCTGCACCTCGAGCACGGCGACCGTGTGGGGCTCGTCGGTCACAACGGTGCCGGTAAGTCGACGCTGCTGCGGCTGCTGTCGGGCATCTACGAACCGACGCGCGGCTCGTGTCGGGTCAAGGGTCGGGTCGCTCCGGTCTTCGACCTCGGCGTCGGCATGGACCCGGAGATCTCCGGCTACGAGAACATCCTGATCCGCGGCATGTTCCTGGGCGTGAGCCGCAAGGAGATGCTGAGCAAGACCGACGAGATCGCGGAGTTCTCCGAGCTCGGCGACTACCTCAACATGCCGCTGCGCACCTACTCGACCGGTATGCGCGTGCGCCTCGCGCTGGGTGTGGTGACCAGCATCGATCCCGAGATCCTGATCCTCGACGAGGGCATCGGCGCGGTCGACGCGGAGTTCATGAAGAAGGCGCGCACACGGCTGCAGTCGCTGGTCGAGCGCTCGGGCATTCTGGTCTTCGCCAGCCACTCCAACGAGTTCTTGGCGCAGCTGTGCGACCGCGCCCTCTGGATCGACCACGGCGAGATCCGGATGGACGGCGGGATCGAGGAAGTGGTCGGTGCCTACGAGGGCCCGACCGCTGCCGCGCACGTGCGCGAGGTGCTCGACGAGATGCATCGGACCGACGGCAAGTCCGCATGAGCGACACCACGGGCTCGACATCGCATGTCAGCGCCTCGCGTGTGACTGCCTCGCGTGTCATTGCAGTGGTGGTGACGCATCGGCGGGCGGAGTTGCTCGCCGAATCGCTTGCCGTGGTCTCGGCACAGTCGCGACCTGTCGACCACCTCGTCGTCGTCGACAACGGGAACGAGCATCAGGTAGCTGAACTCGTTGCCGCGCAACCCATTCCGACAACCTACGTGGGTTCACAGCGCAACCTCGGGGGTGCGGGCGGGTTTGCACTCGGCATGTTGACCGCGCTGTCGCTCGGCGCCGATTGGGTGTGGTGCGCCGACGATGACGGACGCCCGGAAGGCAGTGAGGTGTTGTCGACGCTGCTCGACTGCGCCGCGCGTCATCGGCTCGACGAGGTCTCGCCCGTCGTCGTCAACATCGACGACCCCGACACACTCGCCTTCCCGCTACGCCGCGGAGTGGCGTGGCGGCGCAAGCGGTCAGAGCTGTTCGAGGGCGACGGCGAGCCTGCAGGCGACGACGACCTGCTGCCCGACATCGCCTCGCTGTTCAACGGTGCGCTGTTCTCAGCGCATGCGCTCGACGTGGTCGGCGTCCCCGACCTCCGGCTGTTCTTCCGCGGCGACGAGGTCGAGGTGCACCGACGCCTGGCGCGCTCCGGGTTGCGCTTCGGCACGTGCCTGACCACGGCATATCTGCACCCGTACGGCTCCGACGAGTTCCGCCCGATCCTCGGCGGCCGCATGCACACGCAGTATCCCGACAACTCGGTGAAGCGCTTCTTCACCTACCGCAACCGCGGCTTCCTGATGAACCAGCCCGGCATGCGCAAACTGCTGCCGCAGGAGTACGCGCGATTCGGCTGGTACTTCCTGGTGCAGCAGCGCGACGTCGCGGGCTTCCGCGAGTGGTTCCGGTTGCAGCAGCTCGGCCGACGCGAGCGGTTCGTGCGGCCAGACTGACGTCGACTGGGCGCTTCAGCGTGTCGAGTGGGCGCTTCAGCGTGCCGACTGGGCGCTCCGTCGCGTCGACTGGGCGCAATTCGCCGACCGCCCTCGCCGGAACTAGAACGTGTTCTACTGTGTGATCAGACACCGATCCACAGGGGAGACACATGCGGTTCACCTTCGCCGAGGCGATGACAGATCCGAGCTTCTACGCACCACTCGCCCAGGCGGCCGAGAAGGCGGGGTACGCGGGGTTCACCATTCCCGACTCGCTCGCGTATCCGGAGGAGTCCGACGCCACCTATCCGTACACCCCGGACGGCAATCGCGAGTTCCTCGACGGCAAGGCGTTCATCGAGACGTTCATCGAGGCCGCTGCCCTCGGCGCAGTTACCTCGACGATCCGCTTCACGCCGTTCGTTCTCAAACTGCCAGTGCGGCCGCCCGCGCTGGTGGCCAAGCAGGCGAGTTCCGTTGCGTACCTGACCAACAACCGCCTCGCGCTCGGCGTCGGCACCAGTCCGTGGCCGGAGGACTACGAATTCATGGGCGTCGACTTCGCCCGCCGCGGCAAGCGCATGGACGAATGCATGGACATCTTCCGCGGTCTGACGTCGGGTGAGTACTTCGAATTCCACGGCGAGTTCTACGACATCCCACGCATCAAGATGACTCCCGCACCCACCGAGCCGATTCCACTCCTCGTCGGAGGTCACGCCGACGCCGCGCTGCGTCGAGCCGTCATCAGAGGCGACGGATGGATGCACGGAGGCGGCCCCGCGGAGGAGCTCGACGCCCTGCTCGACAAGATCACCGACATCCGTAAAGCGGAGGGAAAACTCAACGACCCCTTCGAGATCCACGTCATCTCACTCGACGCCTATACGGTCGACGGATGTAAGAGGTTGGAGGACAAGGGAATCACCGACGTGATCGTCGGCTTCCGCCTGCCGTACGTGATGGGTGACGACACCGAGCCACTTGCGACCAAGATCGATCATCTGAACGCCTACGCCGAGAACGTCATCGCCAAGGTGAACGGCTGACGCACACTCGACGCGACGCGACGCCCAGTCGACGCCCTCGAGCACACAGTTGGCACTCCAGAGCGTGCGCTCGACGTCAGCGTCGCATCTCGACGACCTGCGAGTTGTTGAACGGCACCTGGCGCACGACGTGCAGTCCGGCGGCCGAAAGTTGTTGGTAGAGCAACGTCGATGTGAAGTGGTTAGGTGAGAACAGCCAGTAGGCGGTGGCGCCGGGGTAGACGACGTAGCCGTGGTCACGGTCCTTGTCGGTGATCACCCACATCACCTGGCACTGTTCGGCAAACCGTCGATAGGCGGTGACGGGTTTGTCGCCGTCCCACAGCGAGTCGGCCCGGACCGCATCTATCGAGGGGCCGACGTCGCGGAGTCCTGCGAAGTCGGCGGGCTTGGCGCGCAAGACGACTCGCTGCGAGACCGGACTCCACGTCGGCGCGGTGGAGAAGGCGACGCAGTCGCCGGGGTGTGCGTTGGCGCCGATGAAGTCTGCGGCCTCGGAGAAGTCGGTGCCGCCGAGTCGGCCGTACGCGCTGCGGTCGGCGAGGTACGACGGCGTCGCGGCCGCGGCCAGAACCACGACGAGAAGCGCTGCCACCCACACACGGTCGCGTGCGATCTGGCGCACCGCCCACGCCAGGATCAGCGCGAGTCCACCTGCTGTAAAGATCAGATAGCGGGGTGTGTAGACAGCGTCGACCAACCACGAGAAGACGAACACGAGTGCCGCGGGCACGAAGACCCACAGCATTCCGATGACCGGGATCGACCACCGGCCGCCGGCACCGAGTACCGCAGCGGCGAGTCCTACCGCGACTACGAGAGCGCCAACAATGAGGAAAATGGTTGCGCCGTCGAAGAACTCGAATCGGGCATAGTTGCCGAGCGTCCGTGGCGACATTTGCTCTACCCACGAGATCTGCCCACGTTGCGAGATGACGATGCGCGCAAATGGTGCAACGACCGCGCACACGACGATCGCGGAGATGACGAAAGCGACTGTCGTCCGGCGTATCTGGAGCCTATCTCGCCCCCGACTCCGCACGAGCACGATCAGCAGGTGCGCGGAGAGCAGCGAGATGGTGAAAAAGAACCAGACCACGCCGACAACGCAGACCGCGGCGTAGGCCACCCACCACCCCCAGCGTCGACGCCGAGTGGCACCGTCGTCGACGTCGAGCGCAATCAGCAAGACAAGCGTCATGGCGATCGCCAGGGCGATTGTGCCAGCATAGGATCGGGCCTCAGAGCCCGCCCAGGTCGTGCGCGGCAGACAGAGGAGCACGAGGCCCGCGATGACGCCGAAACGCGTATCCCACAGTCGCGCAGCGAGAACGACGAGCAGACCCGCGGCGATGCCGATCGCCAATGCAGACGGGAACCTCAGCGAGAACTCCGACAGCCCAAACACCTTGGTCCACACATGCATGCACAGGTAGTACAGCGCGTGCACGGCGTCGGTCAGAGCGAGTAGGTCCCACATCGCCGACAGTGGACGGTGCACCGCCGACACCGTTGCGGCCTCGTCATACCAGTGCGATGGGCGCCAGGAACCGAAGGCGCACAACACCACTCCAAAGATCCCGACCACCAGTGCGGGTCGGGCGGACCGGAGTCGTTCAGTCGCCGTCAAACAATCTCGTCCAGTTCTCGCGACTCGTCAGTTCGGGCATGGCTCCTCGCCACTCCTCGGCGACGTCGAGTCCGTCACGACGCAGTTCGAGGCACAACTGTGCGAGTTCACGTCCGAGCCGAGCCGCGACCTGCTTGTCGCGCCGTCTGACTCGGACACCAGTCTGCGACGAGTCGGTGACGATGGCCGACGAGAAGAGCCCGACGTGCCACCAGCGTCCGTCGTCGGCTGAGATGGACACGGGCGCCGGCGACACCCTGCCGAGCCATTGCTGCACAGCGCGTTTGACCAGCACGCGGGTCTCTTTGTCCTCGTCGGGCAGCGGTCCGCGGCGTGAGATCCTCGTGTTGGGATCGGCGTCGACGAGTACGTCGGCACTGTCACGGATGACCGTGTCCGGATACTGCGCGCGCAGCTCCTTCAGTTCCGCCAGCTTCGACATTCCGCCGTCGTCGAGGATCGACGGTCCGCGCAGGAAATCACGAACGGCGAGAAGGAAAGTCGCGGCAAGGCCATAGCGCATGGATACGATGTGCGCGCCGATCTCCTTGGCGATGACGGCCACCAGGTGCTTCGGGTCGAACGGTCCGTGGATCGCTGCGACGATGAGGGCGTTACGCCAACTGAAGTAGCGCGACCAGTCGTCGTAGTCCTTGAGGTGGAAGTCGGCGTGCCAGACGCCCGCGTTGGGCAGCGTGACCGTCGGAAAACCGTTGCGGCGCGCGCGGATACCGAATTCGATGTCGTCCCACTGGAAGAACAGCGGCAGCGAGAGTCCCGCCGCATAGACGGCCTCGACCGGGAGCAGACACGACCACCACCCGTTCCATCCGGCGTCGGTGCGCGCGTCCTGTTGTTTCTCGAGCGCGTTGAGTCCCTGCTTGCCATACGCGCCCGGACGTCCGGCCTTGAGCTCGTCGAGCGCTTCCCACTCGCCGGTCATGTGCACCCGGTAGGTCTCCGACGCCAGCAACATCTGCGAGCCGACGAGCATCGGCCGCGCCGTGCTGTTGGCGAACGAGGTCAACCGGAGAACGGACTCAGGCTCGCACGTGATGTCGTCGTCCATCACGACGATGTCGGTGTCGTGGTTGCCGTCCTTGGTGACCTCGTGGATGCCGCGGTTGAATCCTCCCGCGCCGCCGAGGTTGGGCTGGGTGATGTAGTGCAGGCGGTCGCCGAGTACAGCGGTGACCTCGCTGAACCGTGCCTGGTCTGCGACGCGGTCGGTGCCCTGGTCGACGACGTACACCGCGGCGACACGCTCGAGCACGACGGGATCGGATGCGAGCGCCAGCACGGTCGCCACGGCGTCGACCGGGCGGTTGTGCGTGCACATGACGACCGACACGGGCCGGTCCCGGACCCGCGAGTCCACACTCCACTCGACGTCGGAGATGCTGGCCGGACCGTCGATGGCGGTCAACTCGAACCAGAGTGCGCCGCCGTCGAGGAAGCGCTTGACGTCGAGGTCGAAGCTCACGTGTCCCTGTCCGGAGACCTCCGCGGTCTGCACCGGGCGTTCGCGACCGCTGATGTCGGACGCGCGGATGTCGATCCGCAGCGTCGTACCGGGGGCGCAATCGTGGTCGAACTCTAGGCGAACTGAGCGCACGCGGGTGTAGCTCTGCCAGAAGGCGGCGGGGAAACGTCCGAAGTAGGTGTTCGCCGACAGTCGTGCCCCCGGTCCGAGATGAGCTCGGCGGCGATCGAGCCTCACCCGGGAGAGGTCGGTGTCGGCGTACATTCCCGGCTCGATCCGGGTTTCCGGACCGGTGAACAGCGTGCGTTGGACGAGTAGACGGTCCGACGACGAATTGGTCATCTCGCGCAAATCAGACGGGTCCGTGTGCGGAGTATCGGTCGTGGTCGGCTGTGCTGCTGTCGACATTGCATCCCATTCATCTCTTCGGGGGCTCTCGCGCCACACGTGTCGGCCCCGACGGCCACAGTAGCCCACACCCTGTGAACACCCTGTCACTGACACCCGAGCGCCACTGCTCCACAAGTGGGTGCTGCCGCAACGCATTCGGTCGAATCGGGCTGACGATCCCGACTGAACTCGTGTATCAATTCTGTCGGGCGCCCAGACACACGCGTTACATGTCGTTCGCGCGACCGACGGCTACCGTGACGTTCTCAGCGGAGCGCGGCCAGCGAGGCCTCAGCGGCACCGAAGCCGCACATCCCGTGCACACCTCCCCCGGGAGGTGTCGCGGCCGAGCACAGGTACACGCCGTCGACTCCCGTCGAGTACGGCGATGCGGTGAGTCGCGGCCGTACGACGAGATGAACCAGGTCGTTGCGTCCACCGCCGATGTCGCCGCCGGGATAGTTGGGATTCGCCCGTTCCAGCTCTGCGGGCGAAGTCGCACGAACCGCGACGATCCTGCTCCGAAATCCCGGCGCGAAGCGCTCGATCTGTGCGGTCACATACTCTGTCGCGTCAACCGAATACCCTTGCGGCACATGGGCATAAGCCCACAGCGGCTTGAGACTTCCCGACGCTCGACTCTCGTCGGCGACCCACTGCTGCCCGACGAGAGTAAAGGGTCGACGAGGCATCCGTCCCGCGGCGACGTCGGCTTCGGCCTTCGCGATCTCCGACGCCTCGCCGCCGAGGTGCACCGTGCCCGCACGAGCGCAGTCGCGCGCCGTCCACCCGACCTCGTCGTCGATCACATAGTCGACCTTGAACGCCGCCGGGCCGCGTCGCCAGCGCCGATATGACCGAGCGATGCGGCTGGGTTGGCGCGCACCGAGGATGTCGGCGGCCGCGCGCGGCGTGACGTCGAGAATCACGATGTCGGCGGGGATCTGCGCGAGGTCGGAGACGGTGTGTCCGGTCTCGATCGTGCCGCCCAGCGAGCGCAGGAGTCCGGCGAGCGCGGTCGTGATCGTCGACGACCCGCCGACAGCCACCGGCCAGCCGCCGTGATGGCCCGCCGCGGTCAGCATGAGTCCGGCAGCCGAGCTTCCGGGGACGTCGAGTCGGGTGAAACCGTGCGCGGACATGCCGGTGAACAGAGCGCCCGCGTGCGGACCGAGGAAGCTGGCAAGGGCCGTCGCAGGCATCAGCGCGGGCAACCCGAAACGCGCCAGCAGCAGCGGGTGATGCGGCAGCGCCAGCATCGGCGAGAGCACGTCGTCGGCGACCTCGGGGAAGTGCGTCGACACCTTGCCGAGGAGCGCGAGCCACCGGTCGCCCGCCCCGGGGAAACCCGCGTCGGCGAATCCGGCCGCGGTGCGCTCGATGTCGCGGAAGAGAAGCGCCGCAGTGCCGTCGTCGCGCGGGTGCGCGCAGTCGATGTCGGGCCACGACCAGCGCAATCCGTGCTCGTCGAGAGGCAGGGTGCGCAGATAGGGCGACGACGTCCCCAGCGGATGGAACGCGGAGCAATGGTCGACGATGACCTCGGGAAACTCGTCGTCGAATGGGCCCGACCGCGTGCCGCCGCCGATCGTGTCGGCACCCTCGAGGACTGTGACGTCAAGACCCGCCTGCGCGAGTCGGACCGCTGCCGACAACCCGTTCGGGCCTGCGCCGACGACAACCGCGGTCGGCACGACTACGTGACTCGGAAGATGACGGTGCGCTGCACCACGAAGTTGATGACCGTCGCAGTGCCCTGTGCGATCACATACGCGATGAGGCTGTTGAGGAACGTGTGCTCCCACACGTGGGCCAGCCAGGTGTAGATGCCGACGTTGACGAAGAACGTGCAGCAGTAGAGCAGTGCGACGGCGATGAAGCGAGCCGTACTCGGCGACGCACGGAACGTCCAGCGCCGGTTGATGATGTACGCGCAGGTGGTGCCGCAGATGAAGCCGACGGCCTTCGACACCACGGGCGGCAACCCGAAACCGAACTGCAGGATCGTGGTCAGTCCGAAGTCGAGGATGCCGGAGATCACGCCGCTGATGACGAACCGCAGGATCTGTGTCGTCAGCGGAACGTCGGTCGAGGCCTCCGCATCGTCGACCGGCACTTCGATCGGAGTCGGGGCGTGGCGCGTCTTGAAGTCTTCGTGCCGCGACTTGTGGTCGTGCCCGTCGTCGGAGGTTGCGTCTTGCACCCTGCCACCCTAGACGGTGCCGGGCGGGCGCTGTTTCAGAACTCCTCTTCGACGTCGGAGTCGCGGGCCGCCTTCTCACCACGGTCGAGTGTTGCGAGTTCTGCGAGGTCGGCGTCGTCGAACGAGAAGTCGAAGAGGTCGGCGTTCTCGAGTTGCCGCCCGTGATGCGACGACTTGGGGACCACCGAGATGCCCTGCTGCACCGACCAGCGCAACGCGATCTGCGTCGGCGACTTGCCGTACTTGCGCGCGAGCCTGATGATCACGGCGTCGCCGAGCATGCCTTCCTTGCGGCCGGTCGGATGCCACGCCTGCGCGACGATCCCACGCTCGGACATGAACTCGCGCAACTCATCTCGCGCGAGTGCAGGCGAGCACTGGATCTGGTTGACCTGTGGCCAGACGCCGGTTTCGTCGTAGAGCATCTGCAGTTGGTGTGCCTTGAAGTTCGAGACCCCCGGCACGGTGATGAAGCCCTCGTCGGCGAGGGTCAGCAGCGCCTTCCAGGAGTCGACGGTTCGACCGAGGCTCGGACACGGCCAATGAATCAGATAGATGTCGATGTGTGCGACGCCGAGCCGTCGAGCGCTTTCCTTGGCCGCGTTGATCGGCTCGTCGAATCCCTGGTCGCCACCGCCGAGCTTGGTCTGCACGGCGACCTCGTCGCGAGCGATGCCGGATTCGCGTAATCCCATCCCGACGCTGAGTTCGTTGGAGTACCTCGACGCGGTGTCGAGCAGGCGATATCCGGACCTGAGCGCGTCCGACACGGCGTCGACGCAGGGCATGCCGAGCATGTCGTAGGTTCCGAGGCCGACGAGAGGTAACCGGAATCCTGACGAGAGTTCGACCGAAGGGATGTCCACGCTCACAAGGATATGGTCGCGACGACCGATCGTGCCCGGTGAACAACCCCCGTCGTTGGCGCATCGTGACCATGACGTATCCGAAGTGCCCGACCCGACACCGCGTAGCGACCGGTCGGGTACCTCGACCCTCGACAACACGTCACGACGGTGGTCATGCTCGATGCATGGAACGCTTCGACGACATCATCATCGGTGCGGGTCACAACGGACTGACGGCTGCCGCGTACCTCGCGCGTGCGGGACGTCGAGTGCTGGTGCTCGAGCGTGCAGACCACGTCGGCGGTGCCACCGTCTCCGCGACGCCGTTTCCCGGTGTGCCCGCACATCTTTCGCGTTACTCGTACCTGGTGTCGCTGCTGCCGCGCGAGATCATCACCGACCTGGACCTGGACATTTCGCTGATTCGACGCCGCTACTCGTCGTACACGCCGCTGCCCACCGACCCCACTCGCGGCCTGCTCGTCGACAATGCGGACGAGTCTGCGACCGCCGAATCGTTTCGACGCATCACCGGCGATGACACGGAGTTCGCGTCGTGGCAATGGTTTTACGGCCGGATGGGTGAAATCGCACGTCGCGTCTTCCCGACGCTGATCGAGCCGCTGCGCAGCCGCGACGAACTGCGCGATCTGGTGATCGGTGCGTCGAGCTCCGCCGGCCTCGACACGTCGCTCGCCGAGATCTGGGAGCTGCTCACCGAACGTCCACTCGGCGAGCTCATCGAGCGCTATTTTGCCGACGACCTGGTGCGCGGCGTCGTCGCCACCGACGCGCTGATCGGCACCTTTGCCGACCTCCACGACGCCCGACTGCGCCAGAACATCTGCTTCCTCTATCACCTGATCGGTGGTGGCACCGGCGACTGGGACGTCCCGGTCGGCGGCATGGGTGCGGTATCGGGCGCACTCTACGAAGCCGCCGTCGCCGCAGGCGCCCGGATCGTGACCGGCGCGCGGATAACCGGCATCGACCCGGCCGACGGCACGGTCGAGTACGTCAGCTCCGCGCATGTTGAGCGCGGCCCATCCCCGCTGGTCGAGCGGTCCACGGCTGGCCCCTCCTCGCTGGTCCAGCCTGCGGGCAGCCCCCACCCGCTGGTCCAGCCTGCGGGCAGCCCCCACCCGCTGGTCGAGCCGGCCGCGAGCGCAGCGAGCAGCCCCCAACCCCTGGTCGAGCCGGCCGCGAGCGCAGCGAGCAGCCGAGTCGAGACCACCCTCCGCGCCTCGATGCTCTACGTCGCGTGTGCGCCGCAGTCGATCAACGACTGCCTCGACGTTCCGCTCGACGTCGAATCCGACACTGCCGGAGCACAATTGAAGATCAACATGCTGCTCGATCGGCTGCCGGCGCTTCGTGATGGATCGGTCCTTCCCGACGCTGCGTTCTCCGGGACGTTCCACATCAACGAGTCGTACGGGCAGCTGCACGCGGCGTGGCAGCAGGCGAGTATCGATAAGGTCCCGAGCGTCCCGCCGTGTGAAATCTACTGTCACACACTGTCCGACAGGTCAATCCTCGGACCAGAGCTCGCCGGATGCAACACGCTGACACTGTTCGGACTCCAGATGCCTCCGGCGGTCTTCGACGCACCGTCGGCAACCGGCAGGGCCGTCGAAGCCACTCTGAACTCTCTGAATTCTGTTCTCGCAGAACCTATTCAGTCCGTCATCTGCACCGACGCCCACGGCAATCCGTGTATCGAGGCCAAGACGCCGCAGGATCTCGAGGCCGCACTCGGGCTGCCCGGCGGCAACATCTTCCACCGGAGCCTGCAGTGGCCGTGGGCGCAGGACCGGCACACCGTCGGGCAGTGGGGTGTCGAGACGCGGCACCCCCGCGTACTGCTCGCCGGTGCGGCGGCGCGTCGAGGCGGTGGTGTCAGTGGCATACCCGGACACAACGCGGCGGCGTTGGTGCTCGAAGGCTGACAAGCTGCGTCGGGCGTATCTGCCGTCGCGGTAAGATCCCTAACGATGTCTACTGAAGAGCTCCTGCCGATCACCACGCGCACGCTGGCCGGATGGTCACGTACCACCCCGATCACCGGGCATGTCCTGTCGACGCCATACCCCGAGGTCATCGCCGATGCGGTGGCTCGGGTTGCCGACGACAACGCCGACAAACCCGATTACCTCAAGCGTGGGGTCATCGCCCGCGGACTCGGCCGCTCGTACAACGAGTCGGCGCAGAATTCCGGTGGCCTGACCATCGACATGACGCCGCTGACCAGGATCTATTCTCTTGACGAAGAGGCCGGCATCGTCGACGTCGACGCGGGCCTCTCGATCGATCACCTGATGAAGGTGGTCGTGCCCCGCGGCTTCTGGGTGCCGGTGATGCCCGGCACGAGGCAGGTGACCGTCGGTGGCGCCATCGCGCACGACATCCACGGCAAGAACCACCACGCGACGGGCGCGTTCGGCGATCACGTCACCGAGATGCAACTCCTTGTTGCCGACGGCCGGATTCTCACCCTGACTCCCGACGGCTCGCCCGACGATCCCGACGGCTCGCTGTTCTGGTGCACGGTGGCAGGCATCGGCCTGACGGGCATCGTGCTGCGCGTGAAGATCAAGCTCAAGCGCACCGAGACGGCCTACTTCAAGGCCGACACCTTCACCACCAACAACCTCGACGAGACCATCGCGCTGCACCTCGAGGACAACTACGAGGACGGCTACGAGTACGCGTCCGGCTGGTTCGACACGATGAGCGCCGCCCCGAAGCTCGGTCGCGGTTCGTTCAGCCGCGGCAATCTGGCAACGTTCGACGAACTGCCTGACAAGCTCAAGAAGGATCCGCTCAAGTTCAACCCGAAGCCGCTGATCACGCTGCCGAATATCTTCCCGCGTGGACTCGACAACAAATTCGACTTCGGACTCATCGGCGAGCTCTACTACCGGGCCGGATCGAACAAGCGCGACGTCATCGAGAGTCTGCCGCAGTTCTATCACCCGCTCGATCTGATCGGGAACTGGAACAACGCCTACGGACGCCCCGTCGCGTACGGCAAGGGTGGTGGATTCACGCAGTACCAGTTCATCGTGCCCAAGGGCAACGAGGACGAGTTCAAGAAGATCATCACCGACATCCAGGCGTCGGGTCACATCAGCTTCCTCAACGTGATCAAGCTGTTCGGTAAGGGCAATCCCAAAGCGCCGCTGTCGTTCCCGTTCGAGGGCTGGAACGTCTGCCTCGACTTCCCGCTGCGTGCAGGGCTCGCGGAGTTCCTCAACGACATGGACCGTCGGGTCATGGAGATCGGCGGAAGGCTGTACACCGCAAAGGATTCGCGGACGTCTGCCGAGCACTTCCACAAGATGTACCCGGAGATCGACAAGTGGATCGCCAAGCGTCGCGAGATCGACCCGACCGGCGTGTTCCTGTCCGACATGGGCCGTCGACTCGAACTCAACTGACGTGAACTCGGCTCGCTTGTACTGAATTGCGTTGCGGCCGAATCCGGTTGCCCGTTCAGACCACCAACTACTTCCCAACACCCGAGGAGACACCAACCAATGTTCAACGCCGTCGATTCGCCGCAGTCGATCCTGATCCTCGGTGGCAGTTCCGAGATCGGACTCGCCATTGCCAGCGAGTTCCTCGTTCGTGGACCCGCCCGCGTGATCCTCGCCGTCGTGCCCGGTGATCCGACCGCCGACGCCGCAGCCGACACCATGCGCAAGGCGGGTGCGACGTCGGTCGAGCTCATCGACTACGACGCGACGAAGCCCGAGACGCACCCCGAGACCATCGAGAAGGCTTTTGCCGGAGGCGATGTCGACCTCGCTATCGTCGCTGCCGGTGTGCAGTTCGACGACGAAGAGGTCTGGCAGGACCAGCGCAAGGCCGTGACCGAGGTGACCATCAACTACACCGCCGCGGTGAGTGTTGGGGTGCTGCTCGGCGACAAGATGAAGCACCAGGGACGCGCCCAGATCGTCGCGATGAGTTCGGTTGCGGGCGAGCGTGTTCGACGCAGCAACTTTGTGTACGGATCGTCGAAGGCAGGTCTCGACGGCTTCTACCTCGGCCTCGGCGAGGCGCTGGCCGACGACGGCGTGCACGTTCTCGTCGTGCGTCCCGGCCAGGTGCGGACCCGACTGTCGGCGAACGTCAAGGAAGCTCCGCTCACCGTCAACAAGGACGTCGTCGCGAAGGCCGTCATCAAGGCTGTCGACGACAACAAGGAAATCGTCTGGGTGCCAGGCACTTTCCGGTTCATTATGACCGTGCTGCGCCACATACCGCGCAAGGTCTTCCGCAAGCTGCCGGTCTAGGCGTACCGGAAGCCACGCTCGCGAGACTCAGGGGCGAGACTTCATCTGTCCGATGCGGATTCGATTGCCGAACGGGTCGCGGATACCGAAATCGATGCCGTAGTCACGATCGGTCGGTTCATCGGTGAAGTCGACGCCTCCGGCCCGAAGTGTGTCTGCGGTCGCATAGGCATCATCGGTTGACATCGAAAACCAGCCACCGCCAGCACCTTTCGTCAATAGGTCGCGAACCTGGGCTGCGGTCTCCGGGCTCAACGACGGTGGCCCGGGGATCTCCAACATGAGTTGGCGGTCGGGGTCGGACGGCAGATTGATGGTGAGCCATCGCATGAAACCCATGTCGACGTCGGAGTGGACCTCAAAGCCGAGGTTGCCGACGTAGAAGTCAAGGGCTTCGTCGTGGTCGAGTACGTATATCTGGGACAGAATGATCGTGTTGGGCATGGCGGGAACGCTACCGGCGCTGCCTCGGTCTCACTTGTCCAAAACTGCTCTCTTGGCGACAGGAGCTCCTGCCGGCCGGCGTAGCGCCTTGACCGCGCAGATTGGCGCACCGTGGTCCCCGGCGTGACGGCGATGCGCGGTGGGTGTCTCGCTCATGATCTGCCCGAAGGTCCTGGTGAAGGTCGCGAAACTGCTGAACCCGACTGCGGTGCTGATGTCACTGATCGACAGCTGCGTCTCGCGCAGCATTGACGACGCTCGCTCGATCCGTCGTCGTTGGAGGTAGCGGTGCGGCGTCTCGCCGAAGGTCGCCTTGAACACGCGGCTGAAGTGCGACTCCGACACGTGCGCAATCGCCGCCAGCGCACCGAGGTCCAGGGGTTCAGCGAACCGGCAATCCATCGCATCACGCGCGCGCAGCATTCGCCGATTCGTGTCCTCGGTGTGATTCATCCGCGCGCGTGCTTGCCGCGCATCACCAGTCATGATCTGTCCGGATAGCTTCCGTCGCCCAGATCGGGATCGGGCAGAGTGTCGTCGGGATCAATCAATACGACGCGGCGCCCGTCCTCGCGGACACGACGCATACCCTCCAGGATCATCCGACGCCCGACGTCAGCGAAGTGGCTGACCTGACTGACGTCGAAAACCACAGTGGGGGTGCCTGTTTCGTCGGCGGCCAAACTGTCGAGGACGTACTCTGCGCCACTGAACTGGATGACTCCCTGCAGTTCGAAGGTCGTCGAATCGTCGGAGGTTCGGATCGCGCAGCACGGTGGTTCCGTAGGGCTCGGCGTCGACCATGTGCATGTTCATGTCGGTTGACAGCCGACGGAACGCCAACACACCGCGCGTGCTGTTGCCGTGTTCGTCGAGCCGCGGCGAGAAGACCGCGATGCCGCACTGGCCGGGCAGCGTCCCGAGAAGTCCGCCCGCCACACCGCTTTTCGCCGGAATGCCGACGGTGGTCAGCCACTCGCCCGCGCCGTCGTACATTCCGCAGCCTGCCATCACCGACATCACCTGCCGCGCGATACGTCGACTCATCACCCGCTCGCCGGTGACGGGGTGTACGCCGCCGTTGGCAAAGCACGCTCCGATCACGGCAAGATCCTTGGCCGTCACCATGATTGAGCACTGTTGGATGTATCCGTCGACGATGTCGTGCGGCGCATCGTCGACGATCCCGTAGTTGCGCAGCATGTGCGCGATCGCGAGATTGCGGTCGGCTGAGTCCATTTCGGACTTGTGGAGCGCTTGATCGACGGCAAGTTCACGTCCGGCAAGGGTGGAGAAGAAGCTGCGCGCCCGCTCCACGCGGGACTCGACGTCGGCATCGTCGTCGACGAGCAGCCCGTGGGTGGTGATCGCGCCCGCGTTGATCATCGGGTTGCGTGGCCTGCACGTACCGCTCTCGAGGGAAAGCTCGTTGAAGGCTTCACCGGACGGCTCGACGCCCACCTTCTCCAGCACCGCGTCGAAGCCACGGTCGGCCAGGGCTGCCGCGTAGGCGAGCGGCTTGGAGATCGACTGGATGGAGAACTCGACCTCGTCGTCGCCGACGCAGTACGTTCGGCCGTCGACGGTGGTGACCGCGATGGCGAAGAGATCGGGGTTGGCCTCGGCCAGGTCCGGGATGTAGTCGGCGACAGCGCCGCTCTTCTCGGCGTCGAGCGAATCGAGGACCTCGGTCAGATAATCGCGGACGGGTGACTGCATACAGGTAGACGCCTCCTTGCGCTTTGCTGTCCACGGTACCGACGCCTGCGTGCGCGTCCGCGCGGCGCGGCGGGTTCGACGACGGTACCGACGCCTGCGTGCGCGTCCGCGCGGCGCGGCGGGTTCGACGGGGTCGATCCGTATGACAGTGTGGGCGATTTTCGGGGGTAACGTCATACTGCGCCCCCTGTACGAGTGGCTGGTGTCCGTCATCCAGAAGAGCGGCCGTACAACAGATCCCGAAAGAGTCGCAGCCTCATTGTGGGTCGCGCTACACGGGATAGCGGTCCTGTCGTCAACGGGCGCCCTCGAACTGACCATACCGGGATTGAACGTCGTCGACATGATTCGTCACACCGTCGGAAACACCGGCTGCTAACGCTTTCACCTGGGCCGACAGAATTGTCAGACCTCGAATGTATGTTCTGACTATGGCATCGGAGAACCCCGACGGCACCGGCCCGCTGACACCCGACGAATCACCCGTCGTGCCCGCGGCCAACAGTCATGCGCATACTCCAGCAGTTGACGCACCGACCTCCGACGTCGAGACACAGCTGACACAGCTCGCCGACGACGAACGCCTCTACTCACGTGAACTCATCGAGGTGCTTTTCCACACCAACGCGATCAAGGCGTGCGCCGACTATCGCATGCTGCAAGCCGCAATCCTGCTGTACGAAGAACGCGAGGCCGAATACCTCCAGCGCATCGACGCTGAAATCGGAACCGGCGAGCACGCCGTCCCCGACGGCTGTACCGACCCCGAACAACTCGCCGCGCTCCTGACTCAGAACAACCAGAACCCGCTGGCCCGCTTCGGCCCCGATGGCCTGACCACAGCCATCGCCGAGCTCGGCGCCACCCTCTGCCTCACACCCGGCCAAGCCAAGAAGATGATCGAGACCGGCGCAGCCCTCCGCTACCGCATACCCCGAACCGCAGAACTGTTGGCAACCGGCCGTATCGACCTACCCCGCTTCCACGAAGTCGTTGCCCGCACCGACAACGTCGACGACGCGCATCTCACCGCCGTCGATACCGCACTCGCCGCAGCAATCAGCGCACGAGAACCCATGTCCATGACCAGGTTTCGCACCATGATCGACGCCACCGTCGAACTCGTCGATCCCGACGGCGCCGCCCGCCGCCGCCGCGACACCGCCACCAGCCGCCGCTACTTCCGCATCCGCCCCCACCGCGACGAGCCCGGTCAGTCCAGATTCGACGGCCAACTCCCCTGCACTGCGGCAGCGATCCTCGACACCCGGCTCGAAGCGATGATCGCCGACACCCACCCCGACGATCCCCGCACCCACGCTCAACAACGCGCCGACGCACTCACCGCCCTCGCTCAGGGCTACCCGACACTCCCCTGCACCTGCCCCGACTGCGCCACGGTGTCCGAGACTCCGTGCAGCGAGAACGTCGACGACAAGCAGAGCCCCGCAGCCATAACCATCACGAACCCGGTCGCAGCAACTCAGAGCTCCGCCGCCCTCGCGCCGCGGCCGATGTTCCACATCGTGGTCAATCTCTCGACTCTCCTCGGCCACGACAACAACCCCGCGTTCCTCGACGGCCATGGCCTCATCGACGCCGACACCGCCCGCCGGCTACTCGCCGATGCCACCCGGAACTACATCCACCCCAACCGCGTCACCCCCAACAACAAAGCCGCCTACCGCTACCCCATCCCGCAGAAACTGCGCGTCCTGGTCAAGGCCGGCGAGCTCTGCTGCGCCTTCCCCGGCTGCACCAACAAAGTCGCCACCGCCGACGTCGACCATGCCAAGCCGTTCAACCATGGCAATCCGAAAGCCGGCGGACTCACCGAGCTCGCCAACCTGCGCCCGCTGTGCCGCTTCCACCACCGCCACAAAACCTTCGCCGTCGGCTGGCGCGACCATCAGACACCCATGGGCCGCGCCATCTTCCGGTCCCCGGGCGGCTACCACTTCGTCGGCAACGCGTACAACGGTCGCGACCTCTTCCCCGCCCTCGACGAGCCCGATCGCCCAGACCGACGCATCCCCGGACGGCTTGCCGCCGCTCATAGCGCGCGCATCGGACAACACCGCGCCGACACCCGCGCCTGGCGGCTCGCCAACGACCCCGACACCGGCGACCCGCCCTTCTGACCCACGCCCGCACGAGCGCCAGCCCCCAGACACCGTCTCGGGGGCCACACGCCGTCGCGCCGCGGCGTCCGGCGTGGGTCAGTACGGCCCCCTGCTAGAAATAGACGCGTGACGTCAACGCAGAGCCCGACCACCGACGACTCGAGTCCACAGGCTTCTGCGACCCCTCAGCGTCGAGTGAATCGCCACGTCCGGACACTGATCGACCTGGTCATCGCGGTGATCGTCGGGGCGATCGTGGCCTTGGTCGCTCTCAAGGCCATCGACTCGGTGCAGTGGCCCGCGTTCAACTCGTCGAACGTCACCCGGTCGCTCACCACGGCGGGCCAGGTGGTGGCCGTGGCGATCCTGGTGATCGCTGCGCTGCTGTACCGCTACGGCAAAGCGCGGTGGCTGGTCACCCTACTGTCGACCGCGGGCATCTCCGGGCTGGTCACGGTCACGCTCGGGATGCCGCTCGGGGCGACCCGCCTCTACCTCTTCGGACTCTCCGCCGACCAGCAGTTCCGCACCGAATACCTGACCCGGCTCACCAGCAGTCCGCACCTCGCGGACATGACCTATCTGCACCTGGCTCCCTACTATCCGGCGGGATGGTTCTGGGGCGGCGGCCGCTATGCGTCGTTGATGGGTCTGCCCGGCTGGGAGGCGTTCAAACCGTGGGCAATCCTCTCGATGGCGGTCGCCGCGGCGATCGGAGTGGTGCTCTGGACTCGCATGGTGCGCGCCGACCGCGGCATCGCGACAGCGCTCGCCGTCACCGTCGTGACGCTGATGTACGCGGGTCCCGAACCGTACGCGGCGGTGCTGATCATGATCGGCGTCCCGATGCTGATCCCCATGCTCTACGGTCTGCGCGGTCGTTCCCGGCACGCCGACGGCCCGACGGCCTCACTGCGCTCCGGCACGAGTTGGGCAGCGGTGGTGGCAACCGGCCTCTTTCTCGGTCTGAGCGCAACCTTCTACACGCTCTACACGGGACTGTTCGCGGGCGTCGCGATCCTGATGGCATTTGCGCTCATCGTTCACGGCTGGGTCAACGCCTCCAACAAGGCGCTACCCCGCGAAGAAGTGTCGAAAACCCGACGCGGCCTCGTCCTGGCTGTGTTCGGGCGGCTGGTGGTGATGGGTGTCATCTCCGGGCTCATCGCAATGACCGTGTGGGCTCCCTACCTCCTCGCTCGATTGCGCAGTGAGCCCGCGAGCGGCGGCACCGCCGAACACTATCTGCCAGAACGCGGTTCGTTCTTGCCGTGGCCGATGTTCCACCTCAGCCTGGTCGGCGCGATCACGTTCATCGGCCTGGTCTGGATTCTGCTCCGATTCCGCCAACGCACCATCGCCGCGGCCCTGGGCGTCACGGTCGTCGGCATCTACCTGATGAGTCTGCTCTCGATGCTGGCAACTGCCGCGGGCACGACGCTGCTCGGCTTTCGACTCGAACCCATCCTCGTCGCGGTGCTCGCGGCGGCGGGAGTGTTCGGCGTCGTCGAGCTTGCCCACTGGGCCGTCGGCAGATTCGGTGACGTGCGCGTCGTGGTCGGGGTACTCGCAGCCCTTGCGGCAATCGCTGTGGCGCAGAGCATTCCGGCCTATCTCTCCAACGAGATCACGACCGCCTACACCGACACCGACGGTTACGGAGACCGTGCCGACAAGCGTCCACCCGGCGCCGAGTCGTACTACCCGCAGATCGACAAGCTCATCGGCGAGAAGACCGGACGCCCGGCGACCGACAACGTCGTCCTCACGGCCGACTACGGATTCCTCTCGGTCTACCCGTACTGGGGCTTCCAGGGACTCACCTCGCACTACGCAAACCCGTTGGCGGAGTTCGACAAACGAGCCGCAACCATCGAGACCTGGTCCAAGGCGTCGTCGGCCGACGACCTCGTCCGCCAACTCGACGCCGCGCCCTGGACCCCGCCGAACGTCTTCCTGTTCCGCTATTCCGCCGACGGCTACGCACTACGCCTCGCCGCAGACGTCTATCCGAACGATCCAAACGTCAAGCGCTACACGGTGACATTCGACCCGAACCTCTTCAACGACCCACGTTTCGAGGTCACCGACGTCGGACCGTTCGTTCTGGTGGTGCGCAAGTGAGCGCCTTCGAGATCACCGAGGTCGACGCCACGTCGTCGACGGCGTATCTGGTGCACACACCCGCGGTGAATTGGGTTCTGCTGCGCGACGATTCGGGCATCACACTGATAGACGGCGGATATCCGGGCAACGCCGACGACGTGGTGGCGTCGATCGAGTCGATCGGCGCACACCCCACCGACATCAGAGCCGCACTGCTCACCCACGCTCACGTCGACCACATCGGAGGGCTGGCGAAGCTGGTGGACCGCTTCGGCTTCCCGGTATTCGTCGACCCCGCCGAAGTGCCACACGCACACCGCGACCTCCTGCAGCAGGCGGGTCCACTCGACATCGCCGCGGTCGCGTGGCAGCCACGCGCGTGGCGATGGCTGGCGATGGTCACACTTCTCGGCGTACTCAGCCGGGCCGGAATCGCCACCGCACAACCCTTTTCGACCGACGTCGCCCTCGACCTCCCCGGTCGGCCACAGCCGGTGGTTGCTCGCGGCCACACCGACGGGCACAGCGCTTTCCTCGTCGCCGACGGCGCGGTACTCGTCTCGGGCGACGCTCTGATCAGCGGCCATCCGCTCTCTGGACACCAAGGGCCGCAGCTACTCCCGCGCTTCTTCAACCACGACGACGCCGCGACCCGACGCAGCGTCGAATCGTTCACCGACCTCGACGCGACAGTGCTCTTCCCCGGACACGGACCTCGCCTCGACGGCCCCGTCGCCGAGCTGGCCCGAGAAGCCCTGGCTCGATAAACCCCGGCTCGATAAACCCCGGCACGATAACCCGGGCGCGAAAACCCCCGGCGCGCTGAGCAATCCGTCAGGAGCGGTCGATCGTCCCGTGGCCGCGTTGGCGTCGTACACCCGACAGCAGCGTCGCGGACTCTTGCGCGTCGGCGGTCTCGGACAGCGAACGCCCATGAGCGGCAAGCACGTCGCGCGTCTTTGACAGCTCGCAGTTCCACCCGGCAGCGTCGAGATGCTGCGCGACGTCAACATCGCTACGCCACAACTTCCGCACCTCCGCAAACGGGTCGGCAGCAGAAGGACCAGCGGAATCGTCGACAACCGACGACGCCGCGCGGCGCACGGTCACCCCGATCCGTGAGCCGGATTCGGATGCCGCGGTGATGCCCTCGATCACGCGTAGACCGAGTTCGTCGGGCAGGTACACGAACAGCCCCTCGGCGAGCCACGCCGACGGTAGATCTGCCCGAAAACCCTTGCTCTGGAGGGCACGCAGCCAGTCATCAGCCAGATCGGAAGCCACCACGCGACGTTCGACGGTCGGCGCAAGACCCGACTGCGCGACGAGGTCCTCCTTGACCTCGACCACCGACGGCCTGTCGACCTCGAAAAGCGTTGCTCCCGAACCGAAATCGAGCCGAAATCCCCGACCGTCCAGCCCCGAACCAAGGATCACGAACTGCGTGATCCCGTCGGCGACGGCATCAGCGAACACCTCGTCGAGGACACCGTGCGCGCGACGATCCAGTCGTACATCGCTCGGATCTTGTCCGAACCGCCTCCATCGGCGCCGTCGCGTCCACCGAATTCGGAGCCACGGGGCTGGATTCGTGCGATCGCCTCGGCCAGCGGGTCGTCGAACAATGCGTCGTCCCTCGACGACTCGACAGCTCGCGCCCACGCGACACCCAGCGCCGTCCGTCCGAGATCGTCGAGGTCAGCCATCAGCCCAGGACCTCCACGAGGCGTCGAATCGCGAACTCATAGCCGCGGATGCCGTAGCCGATGATCACTCCCGAGGCGAGCGGCGACACGAACGAGTGGTGACGGAACTCCTCACGCTTGTGCACATTGCTGATGTGCACCTCCATGATCGGAACGTCGGGGATCACGAGCGCGTCGGCCAGCGCGACCGACGTATGCGTCCACGCAGCCGGGTTGATGACGATTCCGCTGATATTGCCGCGCGCCTCGTGCAGCCAGTCGATCATCTCGCCCTCGTGGTTGGTCTGCGCCGCCCGCAGGCCGTAACCGAGTTCACCGGCGGTGCGTTCGGCGAGTTCGACGACGTCGGCGAGCGTCGCCGAGCCGTACACCTCGGGCTGTCGAATCCCGAGCGTGTTCAGGTTGGGCCCATTCAACAGCAGGATCGGCAGCGGTTCGGTTCCCGTGGCGTCGGTCGACATGGTTGCAAGCCTATCCACCGGCACCGGCCACGCGTCCATACTCTCCACCGCCGACACCCACGAAACCGCCACACCCACGACACCGCCAGACCCACGAGCGCGTCAGCCGCACGAGTGACCGAGAGTTCGCGACGTCGCACACGGCCGTTAGGATCACTGCTTGTGCAATCGCAGACCGTGAGACGAGCGAAACTCATCGCGATCGTCACCGGCCTGCTCGGAGTATTCCTCGCGCTCGCCACGCCGCTGATGCCGGTCAAGCAGACCACGGCGGAGATCAACTGGCCCTCCACCGGCAGCGTCGAATCCAGCGAGATCGGATCGGTCTCGGCACCACTCATCTCGTACGTCCCGATCGACCTCGACGTCTCGGTTCCGTGTTCGGCAGCCGAACGGCTCGGCGCCGACGATTCGGTCTTGCTGTCGACGACCCCCAAGCAGGCGGCGAAGTCTGCTGAGCGCGGTCTGTTCATCCGCCGCACCGGCAACCCCGCCGACTCGCCGGACAAGCAGAGCATCGAAGTCGTCGTGCGCAACGTGCCGCTGGTGTCGGCCACGCTCGCCGACATGCGTTCGCAGGGATGCCGTGACATCGTCGTCCACGCCGACTCCGACGCCGTGACCGCCGAGTTCGTCGGAATGACGGCACCAGCAGGCCAGTCCGCCTCCGGCAGTACCGCGCTGATGGGGACCACCAAGGGCCGCGAATCGCAGAGCTATAGCTCCGACCAGCGCCCACAGGTCACCGGACTCTTCACCGACCTGTCCGGAGCGGCGTCGGAACTCCCCGGGCTGCGCGCACACGTGACCATCGACTCGCGCTATTCGACGGCCCCGACGATCCTCAAATGGCTCGTACTGATCGTCGGTATCGTGTGCACCCTGTTGTCGTTGTCGGCGCTTGCCGTTCTCGATTCGACGGACGGCCGCAAGCATCGTCGAATCTTCCCTGCGAAGTGGTGGCGACTCAATGCCCGCGACTACGTGGTGATCGGCGCCCTGATCATCTGGCACTTCATCGGACCCAACACGTCCGACGACGGCTACCTGCTGACGATGTCGCGGGTCGCGCAGAACAGTGAGTACACGGCCAACTACTTCCGCTGGTTCGGTGCACCGGAGGCGCCATTCGGCTGGTATTACGAGGTCTTCGGCCTGATGAGCCATATCTCGCTCGCCAGCCCGTGGGTGCGCATACCGGCCCTGCTGTGCGGAATCGCGTCGTGGTTGATCGTCAGCCACGAGGTGCTGCCACGACTCGGCCGCGCCGCGATCAGCCGACCCGTCGTCGGCTGGACCGCCGCGTTCGTCTTCCTCGCATCGTGGTTCCCGTTCGACAACGGTCTGCGACCGGAACCGATCATCGCGCTCGGCGCGCTACTGACCTGGTGTTCGGTCGAGCGCGCAATCGCGACCGGACGCATCCTCCCCGCCGCGATCGCGTGTCTGATCGGCGCGTTCAGCCTCGCCGCGGGTCCGACAGGCCTGCTCGCGGTTGCCGCGCTCATCGCGGGAGCGAGACCGATCATCTTGGCCCTGATCAAACGTGCGCGCGCGATCGGCGGCGGATTCTGGTCGTACGCAGCGCTGCTCGCACCGGTTCTCGCCTCCGGGACGTTCGTCATCTTCGTGGTCTTCTCCAACCTGACGCTGCGTGCGTTCTCCGACTCGTCGAAGATGAAGACCGCATTGGGGCCGTCGGCACACTGGTACAACGAGATCGACCGGTACTCGTCGCTGTTCGCGTTCTCGGCCGATGGTTCGATCGCCCGACGCTTCGCCGTCCTCGCGATGATCCTCGGCATGGTGGTCTCGGCAGCGGTGCTCATCCGCAAGTCGCGCATCCCCGGAACGGCCGTCGGCCCTGCTCGACGCATCGTCGGCATCACATTCGCGTCGCTGGTGTTCCTGATGTTTACGCCGACCAAATGGACGCACCACTTCGGCGTGTTCGCCGGACTTGCCGCGGCTTTGGCTGCCATCGCCGCCATCGCCGCGAGCAACAAGGCCATGCATTCCCGGCGCAACCGCACCCTGTTCGCAGCACTCGTGCTGTTCATCGCGGGCTTGGCGTTCACGGCACCCAACTCGTACTACTACGCGTCGGCGTGGGGTATGCCGTGGGGCGTCGGCCAGGTCAGCTTGGGATTCTCGGTGAGCAATGCACTGCTCTACCTCTCGCTGCTGCTGTTGCTGCTCGCACTGTGGTTCCACTTCCGCGAGCCGTTCACCGGAACCGACCCCCGAGATACGACGCCCCAAGACGCCACGCCCCAGGACACCACGCCCGGTGAGACCGACACCGGACGACGCTGGTACCGCAGGGCGATCGATTCCGTCGCGGGCGCACCGCTGGCTTACGTGGCAGCCGCCGTGGTGATCTTCGAACTCGTCACGGCAGGATTCGCAGCGGTCAACCAGTCGTCGTCGTTCTCGGTTCCACGCTCGAACATCGAGGCCCTCGCGGGCAAACAGTGCGGCATGGCCGACAAGGTGTGGGTGGAACGCAACCCCAACGACCACATGCTCTCGCCCGTCGACCCGACCCTGACCGACCCCCTCGCGGGCCCATCGACCGTCCAACCCGACGCATCCCGGCCTGCGACAACAGGATTCACGTCGAACAGCGTTCCCGAGGACCTCACCACTCAGGCGAGCGCCGGCTCGCTGGGCGTGCTCGCAGGCAACGCGACGTCGACCAACGACGTCCTCACCGCCAACAGTGGCGGAACCGGCGGTGGAGAGCTCTCGACGGCCGGGGTCAACGGCAGCCACGCACGTCTGCCGTTCATGCTCGACCCGGCACGCACACCCGTCGAGGGCAGTTATTCGACGACCGATCAGGTTCCCGCCCGCCTCACCTCGGGCTGGTACGCACTGCCCGCCGACTACAAGAAGCAGCCGCTGCTGACCTTCTCGGTCGCCGGACGCTACGACAACCCGAACCTCCTGCTGGAGTACACAACCGACCCCGTCGGGTCGTCGACCCGCGACGCCGACCTCAAGCCCACCGGCGAGACCGAGATGATCGACCCGGGACCGCAACCGTCGTGGCGCAACGTCCGCATCACCACGTCGTCGCTTCCCGACAACCTCTCCGCGGTGCGGATCGTCGCCAACGACGACAATCTCTCGGCCGATCGGTTCATCGTGGTGACCCCACCGCGACTGCCTCACATGGAGACACTGCAAGAGGTTGTCGGCAGTGAGGACCCGGTGCACGTCGACTGGACGTCGGGGCTGGTCTTCCCGTGCCAGCGGCCGTTCACCCACCACTACGGCGTCGCTGAGATCCCGAAGTGGCGTATCAGGCCCGGCGCCGACCTCGCCGCGGCCGTCTCGGCGTGGCAGGACTCCTACGGTGGCGGTCCGCTGGGGTGGCTCGAGGTGTCGCAGCAGCCCGAGACCCTCGCGACCTATCTGCAGGGTGACATCGGCCGCGACTGGGGCGCCCTCGAGCGCTACCAGCCCTACGGAGACGTGACGACCCGCGCACCCATCACCACGGGCACCGCAACGCGCAGCGGATTGTGGAGCCCCGCCCCGATCAGGCACTGACCCACAACCCCTGATCGCGGCACCGGGCGGGCGGTGGGACGTGATCGCCTAACATCAGTGACCGTGCCTGCGACAGCCCCGCCAGCCGAGTCCGATGCTTCGCCACCGGCAGAGAAGTCGACGATCGGCTCGCGTCGCACCGTCGGGCTGGTCGCCACGGTCTCCGGCCTACTGGGCGCTGTGCTGTGTCTGCTGATCGGGTTCCTGCCCGTACACAGCACCGACGCATCGTTCTCCTGGCCGCAGGGTCAACAACTCGCGTCGACGACGTCGTCGGTCACCGCGCCGCTGATCGCGCAGACCTCGCAATCGCTGGACGTCCGCATCCCGTGCCGCGTGCTCGCCGACGCACCCGCGGGCAAGTCGACGCTCATCATGTCGACGATGGCAGTCTCCGCGCAGGACTCCAAGGCCTCTGCCCTCTACGTGACCGCGGGCGACACCGTGACCGCGACCTTCCGCAACTCCGTCGCGGCGTCGGCGCCGAGAGCCGATCTGGGGCGCTGTAGCGAACTGCACGTCTGGTCGTCGCCGGACGGTCCCGGCGCACAGTTCGTCGGCCTCGGTGCCGCCACAACCCTCGAGCCCGACAAGCGCCCTCAGATCGACGGCGTGTTCAGCGACCTGACGCCCGACCAGGCACGGGCGGCCGCTGATGCGGGGATGCGGGTCGACATCCGCATCGACAATCGCTACGAGAGTTCGCCGACGACGCTCAAGCTCGTTCTGATGGTGCTGGCGGTGCTCGCGGTGATCGTCTCGCTCGTCGCACTCTTCCTGCTCGACCGGATGAGCGACGACGTCCGGCACCGACCTCGACGCCGCACCGGATGGCTGCGCCTCCTGCGTCCCCGCGCCACCGACCTGACGGTCACCGCGGTGCTGGTGATCTGGTTGTTCCTCGGCGCGGGCAGCCCCGACGACGGGTACATCCTGAATATGGGGCGCACGGCGTCGTCGTTCGGTTATCTCGCCAACTACTACCGCTGGTACGGCATCCCCGAGGCTCCATTCGACTGGTACTACTCGTTCCTGGCGCACTGGTCGTCGATCTCGCCGTCGATCCTGTGGATGCACATCCCCGCACTGATCGCGGGACTCGCCTCGTGGTTTGTGCTGAGTCGAATCCTGTTGCCACGCCTGGGTTCTGCTGTTCGACGAAGCGGCTGGGCGCAATGGTCGGCAGCACTGGTCTTCACCGCTTTCTGGCTGCCGTTCTGCTCCGGTCTGCGTCCCGAGGGAATCATCGTGCTGGGCTCGCTGCTCACGTGGTGGGCGGCAGAACACGCACTCGCGACCCGCAAACTGTTTCCCGGAGCCATCGCGGCGGGCCTCGCGGCATTCACGCTTGCCCTTGCGCCACAGGGCATCATCGGCGTCGCGATCCTGATTGCCTCGTCCCGCGCACTGCTGCACGTACTGCTCGTGCGCAGGCGCTCCGACGGGCTGCTCCCCCTACTCGCACCCACCATCGCCGCCGGACTTCTCGTGTTGGTCGTCGTGTTCCGCGACCAGACGATCGCCACGGTGGTCGAGGCGATCCGCGTCCGCTACGTCGTCGGACCCGTCATCGGTTGGTATCAGGAGTATCTGCGCTACTACTTCATCTCCGTCGTCACCGACGACGGAGCGCTCACCCGCCGTGTCCCCGTACTGCTGCTGTTGGCGGGACTGGTCGTCACAGTCGCAGTGATGTTGCGGCGCGGGCGAATTGCCGGTGTCCACGCCGGTCCCACGTGGCGACTGATCGGCGCCATCGGCGTCACCCTTGTGCTGTTCGCCTTCATCCCGACGAAGTGGACGATCCAGTTCGGCGTCTTCGCGGGACTCGCCGCCGCGATCGCAGCGATCGCGACTCTGGCTGTCGCGCAATCTGCCGCACGCTCGGCACGGAATCTGACGGTCTTCGTCTCGGGACTGTTCTTCGCCCTCGCCGCCGCGATGGCCGGCTACAACGCCTGGCCATTCGCCTACGAATACGGCATCTCGTGGTTCGACCGCGCCCCGATCATCGCGGGCAGACCGGTGTCGACGCTGTTCCTGATCCTGGCCGTGATCGCCGCCGGAATCGCGGTGTGGCAGCACCTTCGACTCGATTATGTTGAGAACAAGGGACTTTCGCATACGACCGACGGACCCGGCGAGTCGCGGGCCGATCGTCGACGACTCTTCCTCGCCTCGTCGCCCATCGCTCTGATCGCCGGCCTCATGGTGATCGCGGAGTTGCTGGTGTTCGCCAAAGCGGTCGCATCGCGCTATCCCGCGACCACGGTGTTCGCCGAGAACGTGAACACGCTGCGCGGCAACAACTGTGGCATGGCCGACGACGTGCTCGTCGAATCCGATCCCAACACCGGAATGCTTCGACCCGCCGACGGACGGACTGCGACACAGGCACTCTCGGGAGCCACAAGCGGACCGGATGCTGCCGTCGGATTCTCCCCCAACGGCATCCCCGACGATCTCTCGCCGGAGCCGGGCAGTCAGCGCCCCGGCCAGATGAACGTGGCGGCAAGCCCCGCACGACCGTTCTCGATCACGGGCGGATTGGGCGCAGGCACCACGGGTGGCCGCGGACCCGAAACCGTCAACGGGTCGACAGTCGCACTCCCCTACGGACTCGATCCCGCGACGACGCCGGTCCTCGGTAGCTACGGCTACGCGGGCGAGGCCCGACTCACCACCGACTGGTACGACCTGCCCGCCGATCGTGCCGCGACCCCGCTGCTCGTCGTCTCGGCCGCGGGTGCGATTTCGACGGTGGATACCTTCGGGGTCACGAACTTCGGGCAGAAACTCGTTGTCCAGTTCGGCACCAGGGGACCCGACGGGTCGTTCACCCAGATCGGACCCGACATCCTCCCGATCGATCCCGGGCCGGTCATCTCCAACCGGCCGTGGCGCAACCTGCGCGTACCCATGAGTGCTGCGCCACCGAGAGCGTCGGCGATGCGAATGTCGCTGTTGGACAACAACCTCGGGCAGTACCAGTTCATCGGGATCACACCGCCGCGAGCACCACGCCTACAGACCCTTCAGCAGGTCGTCGGGTCCCAGACCCCCACGCTGATCGACTTCATGGTCGCCGCGCACTTCCCGTGCCAGCAACCGATGCGGGTGACCAACGGGGTGGCGGAGATCCCACGCTGGCGCATCCTGCCCGACTACCCCTTCGCCAACTCGCAATCGAAGACCTGGCAGGCGGGAGTCGACGGCGGACTTCTCGGCATCTCGGAGACCACGACGGCCGCACAGGCCGTCCCGACGTATCTCAAGGACGATTGGACGCGGGAATGGGGTGCGCTGGAACGACTTTCACCGCTCACCCCGGACGCACCGTCAGCACAGCTACAGACGTCACAGATCACCCGCTGGGGTTGGTCACACGATGGTTCGATCAGGGTGGAGCCGCAGTCCGATGACAACTGATCCGACACCACAGACTCCGACCGAGACCTCGGAACGCGACGAATCCACCACGCGGACGCCGCGCAATTACCGCCGGGCACAGATCATCGCGGCCGTGGCAGGAATGCTCGGTGTCCTTCTCGCAGTTGCCACTCCGCTGCTGCCGGTCACCCAGTCGACGGCGGCCCTGTCGTGGCCGCAGGGCGAGGGCGTCGGCAACGTCGCCGCACCACTCGTCTCGTTCGTTCCCGTCGACATGGATCTGCGGGTTCCGTGCTCACTGGCCCGTGACCTGCCCGCGTCGGGCGGCGTCCTGATGTCGACGACGCCCGCGGGCGGACAGGACGCCAGTGCGCGCGGACTATTCGTCCGCGCCGACGCGTCGACGCTCACCGTGACCGATCGCGACGTCGTGATCCTCTCGACCGAACGCGCAGCCGCGCAGGATAATTCGTCGTGCACCGTGTTGTTCCACGCCGACGAGCACGGGGTGAACGCGAAGATCGACGGGACGTCGGCTGGTGCGGGAAGCCTGTTGACGTACTCGACTCCCGACCACGAGATGCGCCCGCAGATCGTCGGGGTCTACACCGATCTTCCCGCCTCGGCATCGCGCGACGGCCTGTCGATGCACGCCACGATCGACACCAGATACGTGAGTTCACCGACGCCACTGAAACTGGCCGCGATCATCATCGGCATCATCATGACGCTGCTGTCGCTTGTCGCGCTCGGCGTGCTCGACTCGCGAGATGGCAGGGGCCACAGGCGATTCCTACCCGCAGGCTGGTTCACCATCCGCGGCCCCGATCTCGCGGTGCTCGCCATACTCGCGTTCTGGTGGTTGGCGGGGGCCAACACCTCCGACGACGGCTACAACTTCATCGTCGGACGCATCACCGGCGATGCGGGCTACGCCGACAACTACTTCCGCTATTTCGGTGTGCCACAGGACCCGTTCGGCTGGCACTTCCAGGTGATCGCCGCGATGACGCACGTCAGTCTCGCCACGCCGTGGATGCGCCTGCCCGCCTTCCTGCTCGGACTTCTCGGATGGTGGCTGATCTCCCGCGAGGTGATCCCGCGCCTGGGCCGAGCGGTGCGCACCAGCACTCCGGCTGTGTGGTCGGCAGCATTCGTCTATCTCGCACTCTGGTTGCCCTACAACAACGGTCTGCGGCCCGAACCTGCGGAAGCGGTCGGCGCACTCCTCACGTGGTGCTGCGTCGAACGTGCCATCGCCACACGCAGATTGCTGCCGTATGCGGTCGCCGTCGCCGTTGCGGCGTTCACCCTTGCGCTGGCTCCCGGTGGTCTCATGGCCGTGGCCGCGCTGCTCGCGGGTGTCCGTCCCATCGTGCGCACCATCGTGTCGCGACGTCGGCGCGACGGACTGCTCCCGATGCTCGCGCCGATCTTCGCGGCCGGAACCCTTGTGCTGTACGAGATCTTCGCCGACCAGCCACTGGCCCCGCTGATCGCGGGCAACAAGGTGGCCACAGATGTCGGCCCGACACTTGAGTGGTGGCAGGAGCCGATTCGCTACTACTACCTCATCCTGCCCACCGCCGACGGTACGCTCGCGCGTCGCTACGGCGTGCTGATCATGATCCTGTGCCTTGTCGTCGTGCTCCTGCGACTGCTGCGCAAACAGCATCCCAACGGCGTTGCGCGAGCACCGATCTGGCGACTGATCGCGGTCACGCTCGGCACGATGTTCTTCATCGCGTTCACTCCGACCAAGTGGACTCATCACTTCGGCGTCTACGCCGGAATCGCAGGCGGACTCGCGGCCGCCGCGGGCGCGATGATGGCGCCGACCATTCTGCGATCGCGCCGCAACCGTGCGTTCTTCGCGGCGGCGGTTCTCGCGGTCACCGGAATCTCGTTCGCGGGCACCAACGGTTGGTGGTTCGTCGGCAGCTACGGCATCCCGTGGTGGGACAGACAGCCGTCGGTCGGCGGCGTGAGCCTGTGGTGGATCTTCCTGATCGCCGCGGTGCTCACTGCGGCGGCGGGTCTGTGGTTCCACCTGCGCGACGACTACACCGACGAACAGACGCGAACCGGACACTCCGAGCACTGGTACAGCAGGCTGAAGTTCTCTCCGCTGCCGGTCATTTCGGTCTGCATGGTGCTGTTCATGGTGGCATCGTTCGCGAAAGCCGCCTACGTGCAACGGGATTCATGGTCGTGGCTGAACTCCAACGCACGCGCCCTCACCGGCAACGAGTGCGGCCTTGCCAACGACGTCCTCGTCGAGGCCGACGTCAACGCAGGCATGCTCGCTCCTGCCGCCGTCGACGGCCGACCCGCGCCGAGCATCTCCGACGCCCTCGCAGGCGCGGGGCAGGGCTCTCCGGCTGCCGGGTTCACCCCGAACGGTGTGGCGAACAAGCTGTCGGTCGACGCCACGGAGGACACGGACTCATCGGGGTCGTCGGGCGCGGTGAGTTCTGCGCCGACGAACTCTTCACCGACGGGCGCGGGTTCCGACGATCGCGACCAGACAACCGACGCCTCGCAGGGCGGCACGGAGGGTGGGCAGGGCGCGCGCGGCGTCAACGGTTCCACCGTGCGGCTGCCCTTCGGACTCAATCCGGCGAGCACTCCGGTACTCGGCTCCTACGGCGCGCCGTCGGGAACGGGATCGGTGACAACCGGCTGGTACCAGGTGCCGCAACGAAGCGCCGACAAGCCGCTGCTCACGGTCGCCGTCGCGGGCTCGGTCGACGCCGTCGACGGCGATGGACTGCGCACCGACGGTCAGGACGTGACCGTCGAGTTCGGACGCGTCGGGGCCGGCGGCACGGTGCAGCGCCTGGGAACGATGTCGCCACTCGACGTCGGAACGGCTCCGACGTGGCGCAACCTCCGATTCCCACTCGCCGACGCACCGGCACAGGCGACACTCGCGCGGATCGTCGTGCGTGACACGTCCGGGGCACCGTCGGAATGGGTTGCGGTCACCCCACCGCGGGTTCCGGTCCTGCGGACGCTCAACGACGTCGTCGGAACGACCGATCCCGTCTTCATCGACTGGGTGTCGGGACTCGTCTTCCCGTGCCAGCAGCCGATGAAGGTGCGCAACGGAGTGATGCAGGTGCCGCGCTGGCGCATCATGCCCGACGCCGAGGCCACCCAGAAGAACAGCCAGACCTGGATGTCGGGGACCGCTGGCGGGCCGCTCGGTATCACCGAGGCCACGCTCATCCCCACCCTGATCCCCACGTACCTGCGCAACAACTGGGGCCGCGACTGGGGCGGACTGCAACGCTTCACCGAGGTCGACCCCGCACCCCCGGCACAGCTCGAACTCGGCACCGCGCGCCGATCCGGACTCTGGGACCCCGGCCCCATTCGGTCGAGCGGGTACTGACCGCACGCTCGGCCGCGGCGTCGGCGGGGCGCGGGCCGGCGCGGCGTCGCAAATACACGTGTTTCTGACAGATGCGCGCAAAGCTTCGCGTGCAGGTGTCAGAAACACGTGTATTTGCGGCTCGGGTCGGGCCGTTCAGCGTGGTGAGGGCATGTTCACCTTGCTTGCGCTCACGCTGTGAGCGCGCATCATTGGTGCTCATGAGCATCGACGATTCTTCGCACGCAGAGCAACCAGCACACCCGGGGAACGCGGAGCAGCCGGAGAACGCAACGCACGCAACGCACGCGGAACCCGCAACGCACGCGACGCACGCGGAACCCGCAGCGCGGTCAGCAGGCGCCGCGCGGCCGGAGCACGACCACGCCCACGGTGACGAGCCACACGCGGGGTCGCTCGCGAATCGGCTGAACTGGTTGCGGGCGGGCGTGCTCGGGGCAAACGACGGCATCGTCTCGACGGCGGGCATCGTCGTCGGCGTTGCCGCTGCGACCACCGACCGAGCTCCGATCTTCACCGCGGGCATCGCGGGGCTGGCAGCGGGAGCGGTGTCGATGGCGCTGGGCGAATACGTCTCGGTCAGCACCCAGCGCGACACCGAACGCGCACTGCTCGACAAAGAGGCGCGCGAACTGGCCGAACAACCCGAAGCCGAGTTCGAGGAGTTGGTCGGGCTTTACGAGGCCAAGGGACTCACACATTCGACGGCGTGCCAGGTCGCGCGTGAGTTGACCGAGCACGACGCATTCGCCGCACACGTCGAGGCCGAACTGGGACTCGACCCACACGAGCTCACCAACCCCTGGCAGGCAGCAATCTCGTCGGCCGTGTCGTTCACGAGCGGCGCAGCGCTACCGTTGATCGCGATTCTCGCGCCGCCCGCATCGATTCGGATTCCGGTGACGTTCGTCGTTGTCCTGATCGCGCTGGCGATTACCGGAGCCCTCGGGGCGATACTCGGCGGCTCGAAACCCTGGCGACCGATGATTCGCGTCGTGATTGGTGGCGCAATAGCAATGGCCGTGACTTACGGAATCGGCCACCTCGTTGGCCATACCGTTACTTGACGGTCACCCGCAACTACCCGCACAACGCTTGTCGATGCTCTGAATATGGGCGCGTACCAGCAAGTTCAGCCTTACCTTGCCTCGAAACCTCCCAGCCGAGACACGCGCGCAATCCCATTCCGAAATGGTCACATTTCCACTAACAGCGATTGTTTTGCAACCCGTAACAAATCCTGTGGCCTACCGTTGAGTACGGAAAGAAAACGCGAGAAACTGCAACAGAAAAGGCTTGTTTCGTCCAGCGAACCGAATTCTGCCAACCGCTTCCGTAGTGGACCACCGCATTGCGTCCACGCTGTCTGATTGGGGCGACGATGAGCATCCTGGATAACACGGCACACGACATTCCCCCGCGCGAGCACGACGACTTCGAGATCAACGAGCTGGAAACCGGGAGCTTCGAGAACCGAGATTTCGCAAGCACCAAACCTGATCCCACTCTGGATCCGTTCGTGCGCACCGACGAGCGAGCAGACACCGGCGATTTCCCCGCACTCCAACCTGATATCGACGGCCCCAACACCGACCGCCTGGACACCGACCGCCCCAACACCGACGCCCCGCGCACCTTCACCTCCGATGAAGACCCCCAAGCCGGTCGCGCGTCCACCCTGGGGACCGTGCCGGCCCCGGACAATCACGAGGAACACAGCACCCTCCTCATCGCTGCGCTACTCTCCATCGGCTGTCTGTGGATCGGCATCACGGTCGACAGCCTCTTCGATTCCCTCGCACTCACCGCTACCAGCGTCGCAGTGTTTGCTACTCTCACGCTCGGAGTGCTCGTCGCATCAGCACTTCACGACAGCGAATAGCGCGGTCCGACCGCGCCGTAAACGTCGGGGTGACATTGGCGCTCCGTCAGAGAGCGTGAGGGATGAGCCAGGGTCTGACCAGTACCAGGGGCGGGGACGCGGCGTCGATCTTCCAGGGTATGGAGTTGAGGCCCCAGTTCAGCCCTGTCTTCGAACTGTCAGGCGGCAACCTCGTCGGCGCGAGTCTCGAGCTCAGCGGCCCCAAGGGCACCAATTTCGACTCACCTCGCGCTCTTCGTCGAACCGCAACGCTCATGGAGCAGCGCACGGCTCTCGATTCCCGGAAATTCGCATTTGCCGACGCCGCTCCGGCCCGGCGCGTCTCGGCGGCTATTCCACTCTTCCTCGCGGTCGACATCGACCTCTACGATCCGCAGCGCACATACTCGGCCGGCGAGACCTTGGCGTTGCTGATCGAACCGCGCAGCGTGCTGCGGCGTCCGCAGTCGCGGCTCGCTCAGGTCGCACAGGCCCGGCGAGATGGACGACTGATCGCGATCGAGGGCATCACCGCGGATCGTCGAACGGCAACGTTGCTCACGCTCATCGAACCCGACGTCGTGTTGTTGCACCCCGACATCCTCGCGCCGGTTCCGACACCCGAGACCGCCCACCTGGCACACACGCTCGCCGCACACATCGAGCGCACGGGCGCGATCGTCATCGCGACGGGAGTCGACACCGAGGCGGATCGGCGGATCGCAGAGACCCTCGGCGCCCGATACGGGCTGGGCGCGCTGCACCCGCCCGTCTCTGATGCCGACGACAGGGTGCTCGGCGCGATTTCTCAACTCCCGCCCCTGCCCGCCCGCACGACGCCTCCCACCGACGAGAAAACCCCGTACGCCATCGCATCGAAGTCGGGTGCGCCGCGTCCGGCCGACCAGCGACTGCTACTCGAGATGAGTAAAGACCTCGAACGGACCGCGACAGAGGCAAGCGTCGCGGTCGTCCTCGGCACCTTCCAGGATCGACACCACTTCGCATCGTCGACGTCGCAACGCTGGCGCGCGATGTCGGAGAAGGTGGGGCTCGTCGGCGTGTACGGCGAGGGAATCCGGCCCATGAGTGAGGGCAACATCCATTACGCGCCGCTGAGTTCCGACGACGCACTCGTCAACGAATGGAACGTCGCCGTGCTCGGAATGCACTTCGCCGCACTGCTTTCCGCGCGTGAGATACACGGACCACGCCCCAGCGGCCATCGCGAGTTCATGTTTGTGCAGAGCTACGATCGGACGATCGTGACCCAGGCGATTCGAGTGATCTTGTCCCGCTTCACCTGACGCACTACTTCTTGAGCGTGCGAACTCAGATCGGCATCAGCAGATGCTTACGCGGCGTGCGCATCGTCTGCTTGTCGCGCAACTGCGCCAACGCTTTACGGAGCTGCAGTCGTGTCTGGGCAGGCTCGATGACGGCATCGATGTAGCCGCGCTCCGCAGCGAGGTAGGGCGTGGCCATCATCGTGTTGTAGAAGTCGATGAAGTCGCGTCGCACCTTGTCGGCGTCGTGCGCCGACATCCCCTCGGTCTGCCGACGAGTCAGGACCGCTGCCGCCGACTCCGCGCCCATCACAGCGATTTTCGCCGTCGGCCACGCGAAGTTGAGGTCGGCGCCGAGCTGCTTGGAACCCATCACCGCGTACGCTCCGCCGTACGCTTTGCGCAGCACGACGGTGACCTTCGGGACATCCGCTTCGACGTAGGCGAACAGGAACTTGCCGGAGCGTCGAATGGTGCCCTTCTGCTCTTCCACGAGTCCCGGCAGGATTCCCGGGGTGTCGACGAGGAACACGAGCGGAATGCGGAAAGCGTTGCAGATACGCACAAACCGCGTCGCCTTCTCCGACGAGTCGGTGTCGAGCGTTCCGGCCATCACGCTCGGCTGGTTGGCGACGACGCCGACGCTGTGACCGTCGACGCGCGCATAACCGGTGAGGATGTTGGGTGCGAACAACTCACCGACCTCGTGGAACGCGCCGTCGTCGAACAGTTTCACGATGATGTCGCGCATGTCGTACGCGGCGTTGTCGCTGTCGGGCATGAAATCGTTGAGAGCCAAGTCGGATTCGGTGATCTCCGGCTCGAGCCCCGGATTGACGACCGGCGGCTCTTCGAAGCTGGTCGACGGCATGTACTGCAGGTACTCACGCACCCACTCGAATGCCTGCTTCTCGTCCGGCGCGATGTGGTGGATGTTGCCCCACCGCGCCTGGTTGTGCGCGCTACCGAGGTCTTCTGCCGAAATCTCTTCGCCGGTGGTCTGTTTGATGACGTCGGGACCGGTGACGAACATGTATGACTTGTCCTCGACCGCGACGAGGATGTCGGTGTTCGCAGGCGTGTACACCGCGCCGCCCGCACACTTTCCGAGGATCACCGAGACCTGCGGCGAGAGACCGGAGAGCAGATCGTTTCGACGACCCATCTCGGCGTACCAGGCGAGCGAGGTCACGGCGTCCTGGATGCGTGCACCGGCCGAATCGTTGATGCCGACCATCGGGCAACCGATCTTGCCTGCCCACTCCATGAGCGCAGACACCTTGCGGCCGAACATCTCTCCGACGGTGCCGCCGAAAACGGTCTGGTCGTGGCTGAAGGCCGCGACGGGACGGCCGTGCACCAGTCCGTGACCGGTCACGACGCCGTCGCCGTAACCCGTGTGTGCTGCTCCGGGCATCTTGGCGAGCGCACCGATCTCGACGAAGGTCCCCGGATCGAACAGCATGTCGAGACGCTCACGCGGAGAACAGATCCCCTTGCGCTCGCGCTTCTCGATCGCCTTCTCGCCACCGGGTTCGCGTGCCTGCTCCAACCGGACGCGGAGATCGGCGAGTTTGGCTGCGGTGGTGTCGGTCACGTGATCTTCTTCCTCGATGTCGGTACTAGCGGATGTCGGTGCCAGCGCACCGATTTCGCTTCTCGCTTGGCCTCGATGGCCGTCCTAGTTGGTGGCCTTCGCCTCCACGGCTGCAAGACGCTTCGTCAGATCGGCGCCGATCTTGGCGATGTAGGGCTCGTCGACGATCGACAGGTGATCGCCGCCGATGTGGATGATCTCCAGGTCGTCGACGACCTCGCCCCATCGGCCATCCTCGTCGATCTCCGCCCACTGCGGCTCGAGTTCGATTGCGCCGTCGTGCATCTTGTCGGCGCGGTAGAGGATCACCTTGCTGCTGTAGGGCTGCGGCGCGATGTTGGTCAGCGCGCGGTTGTCGACGAAGGACGTGCGCTGGTGCTCGATGATGCCGCCGGGGATCTTGGTGCCCGACATCGAGACCATCTCCATGATGATCGCGAACTGGCCCTCGTCGTCGGCGTCGACGAGTCGGTCCATCGGGATCGGGACGTCGGGGTCGAGGTCGTAGTTGCGAATCGCGAAGTCTTTCCAGCGTTCGAGTCGTGCCCGCTTGTTCTCCGGGGTGTCGGGAACGTCGTGGCGCGGTCGGACCACGTCGATCAGTCCGACGAACGCGACGTCCTCGCCCTCGTCGCGCAGGACCTTGGCGCAGCCGTACGCGAGTGCGCCGCCGAGCGACCACCCGATCAGTACGTACGGGCCGTGCGGTTGGACCTCACGCAATCGCGGCAGATACTGCGCGACGCGCTCCTCGATGGTGCCCTCGACTCGGTCGAAACCGATGACCGGCTGATCTTCGGGGAGCCGCTTGAGGAGCGCCTCGTACGCCGAGGTGTTGCCACCCGCGGGGTGGAACAGCAAGGCGGGCACCGGATCTCCCGCGCTCGGGTCGTACGACTTCTTGCCTTCCGGCACCAGCCGCAGGTAGCGGATGAAGCCATCGGTGTCGGCCGCGGCGTCGAGGAACTTGCGGACATAGTCCGACATCTCCTCGATCGTCTCCGAATCGAGGATGTCCTCGACGTCGATGTCGCCACCGGTGCGCTCGTTGAGCTTGTCGGTGAGCTTCTGCGCGACGTCCTCTTCGAGCACGGGCAGCTTGTTGAAGATGCCACCCGCCGACTTGCCAGTGATGACCGCATACACGCCGAACGTCAAGCGCTCTGCGGCATCTCGCGGCGGAACATCGGAGCCCGCAGCCTCTGCGACGGCCTGCTGGCTCGTCAGATCCGGCGCTGCCGCAGGGGTCGTAGCCCGCTGGTCGGCCTCATCCCGCTGATCGAGCCTCGACTGCTGATCGAGCTTGTCGAGATCATCCCGCTGATCGGCCTTTTCCTGCTGATCGAGCGCCCCCTGCTGATCGAGCTTGTCGAGATCACCCCGCTGATCGGCCTTTTCCTGCTGATCGACCCCCGACCGCTGATCGAGCTTGTCGAGATCATCCTTCGCGAGCTGCTCGTCGATGTAGGAGTTGAGCGCAGCGGTGTCGAGTTCGCCTTCGCCTGCGGCCTTGCCTGCGAGGTCGTCGAGTTGGTCGCGGTGAGTCACCGCGAACGCAACGAACTTCTCGACGTCGGACAGATTCGCCTGACGCATCGCCTGCAGTTGCAGTTGCGGAATGTCGAATTCGTACTCGACGCGGTTCTTGATGCGCACCGCCATGAGTGAGTCGAGTCCCAGTTCGATCAGCGGAATCTCGCGCGGTAGATCCTCGGGATCGTAGCCCATCGACTCACCGACGATGATCGCGAGTCGATCACCAACGGACTCACCGGATTCCGGGTCCCACTTGTTACCGATTTCGTCGACGACCTCGTCGTCGACCGTCAGCGAGGTATCGGTGTAGCCGACCTTCGCCGGGTCGATGGCGCCCTCGGCTGTGCCAGCGGTGGACGTCGCAGCGCCGTCGGCCGGTTCCGCGATGCCACCGGCAGCATCTGACGTGCCCGTGACGACCGCTTCGAACAGGAGGTGGAAGTTCTTGTCCCGCTTGGTGTGCACCGTCACCGACGCACCGCCGGGGTGCGGACTCAGCGTGGTGGTCAACGTGCCCGTCTTCGGGAACTCACCGTGCGTAGCCGCGGCGCCGACGCGGGCGTCGTCGAATACCTCTGCGGCCGCGGCACGAACCAATTCGCGCGGATCGGTCACCGCAGCGGCGTTGACCTCCCAGGCGTGGCGGCCATCCGGAAGCGCGACGTGCGAACCGGGAATCCGCCCTGCCGTACCACCACTGGAGATCTGCGCAGTGAGCCAGAACGGCTTGCGGTCGAACCGGGTTCGCGGGATGTCGGCGTAATCGCCTGTGCCGAAAAGTGATCCGACGTCGACGGGATGTCCGTGGACGTAGAGCTTCATCAGGGCGTTGACGACGCCGAAGCTCTCGTCCTCCTTGCGACGCAGCGTCTCGATCAGCTCGGCGTCGTGCAGACCAGCCGAGAACGTCACTGCCGCAACGGAAATCAGCACCGCAGGGTTCGGCGAGAGCTCGAGGAAGGTCCGATGGCCATTCTCGACCGACTTCGAGATCGCCTGGCTGAACCACACGCTGTGGCGCAGCCCCTTGAGGAAGTAGTCGATGGTGTGCACGGGCTCGTGTCCCGCACGGTAGAAGGCCTCGCGATCGACCGAGCTGTAGAAGCCGGTCTCGAGACGCTTCGGCTCGATTCCGGTGAGTTCGTAGGACAATTCGCCCAGCAGCGGATCCATCTGCGACGTGTGGCTCGCGCCCTTGGTCTGCAGTTTGCGACCCAGCTTGCCCTCGGCCTCGGCTCGCGCGACGATCGCGTCGACCTGGGGCTCGGGACCACCGATGACGGTGTGCGTGGGTGCCGCGTAGACGCAGATCTCGAGGTCGGGGAAGTCGACGAGGACGTCATTGATGTCGTCTGCGCTGTATTCGACGAGTGCCATCAGGCGGATGTCGTCGCCGGTGAGCGTCGCCTCGCCCTCGCCCATGAGTCGCGAGCGCTGGCAGATGACGCGCGTGGCGTCTTCGAGTGAGAGTCCCCCGCTGATGTACGCGGCCGAGGCCTCGCCCATCGAATGCGGTACCAGCACACCGGGTTCGGCGCCGTGGTGACGCAGGAGGTCGGCAAGCGCGACCTGGATCGTGTAGATACCGACCTGCGCGGTCTCGATGCCGTAGGTCTGCTCGTCGTCGACGAACATCTCGGCGATGGAGTATCCGAGTTCGTTCTGCACGTACTCGTCGACGCGGTCGACGTACTTCTTGAAGACCGGGTTCTCGAGGTAGAGCTGCTTGGCCATCTTGCGATGCTGCGACCCGAAGCCCGAGAGCAGCCAGACCGCCGTTGCGGCGTCGGGCGAATCAGCCGAGTACACAAGCGGATTCGCTTTACCCTCCGCGACGGCGCGCACACCCTTGACCGCGTCTTCGTGGGTGCGTGCCATGACGACCGACCGCGAGCGGCCGTGGTTACGGTGCGCGAGCGCGCGTCCGATGTCGGCGAGGGGCGTCGCCGCACCCTCGTCGGATTCGAGCCACTCGAGCAGGTCCGCGGCAGCCTTACGACGCCGCGACGGCAGGAATCCCGAAAGCACCAGCGGCACAACCGATCCCTCGACCGCGCACGGGGCGAAGCCGTCGGCGGGATCGACCTCGACGACCTCGGCGGGCGCGTCGTCCTTCTTCGCCTGCGCGGCCAGGACGGCCCGCTCGGCGTCGGTGAGGAAGTCCTCGTCGTCGTCGGTTTCGACAGGCTCAACCAGCGAGGACGACTCAACCAGCGGGGACGATCCGCTGGTCGAGCTTGTCGAGACCACGCCCGACAGGTCGCTCGGCAGCACCTCGCGGACGACGACGTGCGCGTTGGTGCCGCCGAAGCCGAAGCCCGACACACCCGCGACGGCGTGACCCGAGTAGCGCGGCCAATCCGTCGGCTCCTCGACAACCTTCAGGTGGCCGGCGTCGAACTGGATGTAGGGGTTGGGGCCGGAGTAGTTGAGCGACGCAGGCAGCTTGTTGTGCTGCATCGCGAGAACCACCTTGGCGAGCGCGCCTGCGCCCGCGGCGGACTCCATGTGCCCGAAGTTCGTCTTGGCAGAACCGAGGAGCGCCGGAGCATCGGCCTGTCGACCGCGCCCGACGACGCGCCCGAGGGCGTCGGCTTCGATGGGATCGCCGAGCACCGTGCCGGTTCCGTGCGCTTCGATGTAGTCGACGCCGCGCGGATCGACAGCGGCGTCGGTGTACGCCGAGCGCAGCACCTCGACCTGGGCCTCGGGATTCGGAGCAGGCAGACCGTTGGAGCGTCCGTCGGAGTTGACCGCCGAACCCGCGACCACCGCGAGCACGGTGTCGCCGTCGCGTCGGGCGTCGGCAATGCGCTTGAGGACGAAGAGTCCGCCGCCCTCGGCGCGGATCATGCCGTCGGCGTCGGCCGAGAACGCCTTGATGTGGCCGTCCTTGGCCTGCGCGCCGATGCTGTCGAAGCCGAGTGTCGCGGCGGGCGTGATGATCATGTTGACGCCACCGGCGAGCGCGACGTCGGATTCACCCGAACGCAGGCTGCGCACGGCCTGATGCACGGCGACCAGCGACGACGAACACGCCGTGTCCATCGCGACCGACGGACCGTGGAAGTCGAAGAAGTAGGAGACGCGGTTGGCGACGATCGACGTCGACGTTCCGGTGAGCGCGTACGCGGCGGTGTCGTGAGCGCCGTCGTCGAGGCCCATGGCCGCGAGGAGTTGGTAGTCGTTGGTCGACGTGCCGATGAAGACGCCGACCGGCGCGCCCTTGAGGTCGCTGGCCGGGATGTGGGCGTCTTCGAGTGCCTCCCATGCCAGTTCGAGTGCGAGTCGCTGTTGCGGGTCGACCATCTCGACCTCGCGCGGACTCATCTGGAAGAAGTCGGCGTCGAAGCTCTTGACGTCGTCGAGGTAGCCACCCTTGACGTTGGACTCATCGATGACCTTCGCGAGGCGCGGATCGGATTTGAACTCGGCCCAGCGGTCGTCGGGAAGGTCGGAGATGCCGTCGCGGCCGGAGATCAGGGCTTCCCAGGTGGAGTCGGGGGTCTGCCCGGCCTTGGGGAAGCGTGTCGAGAGGCCGACGATCGCGATGTCGTCGTCGGCGTTGCGCTCGCGGATCCAGAAGGTCTCGGCGTCGAGGTCGAGGCCCTCGTCGGGGTCGCCCTCGATGATGCGCTTGGCGAGCATCGCGATGGTGGGGTGGTTGTAGGCGACCGTCGCGGTCAGTACGACGCCGGTCTTGTCCTCGATGTCGGCGGCGAGCGCCACCGCATCGCGGGACGACAGGCCGAACTCCTCCATCGGGCGGTCGTCGGAGATCTGCTCCGCGGAGATTCCGGTCGACGTCGCGACCCACTCCCGCAGCCAGTCGCGCAGTTCCGAGACCGTCAGTCCGCCGGCGGTCTCGCCGTCGGTGCTCTCGCTGTTGGGGGTCTCGGGGTCGGCCGCAGGCTCGATGTTCGGCTCGTTGTTCAGTTCAGACATCGGTCACCAGACTACTTGGCGGCGCAGCCAGGGCTGCGCGGGTTGTGGGCAGAAGTGGTCTCGACAAGCTCGACCAGCGGGATGGGGCGCCCGACCGGCGGGGCGGGTGGTCTCGACAAGCTCGACCAGCGGGCGGGACGCTCGACCAGCGGGCCGGGGTGGTCTCGACAAGCTCGACCAGCGGTGGGCACTCGACCGGCGGGTGGTCTCGACAAGCTCGACCAGCGGTGGGCGAGGTGGTCTCGACAAGCTCGACCAGCGGTGGACGCTCGACCAGCGGTGGACGCCGCAGGCGAGGAGCGGAGCGACGAAGCCGAGGACCGGCGCAGGGCGCCTGCGCGCGCCGCGATGCAGGAGGAGGCGGCATCGGAGCGAAGCGACGACGCCGCCGACGACGAAGAGCGGCGCTGCAAGCGCAGGCGCTGTGCGCCCGACAGCGCAGCGACGAAGCCGAGGACCGGCGCACGGTGCCTGCGCGCGCCGCGATGCAGGAGGAGGCGGCATCGGAGCGAAGCGACGACGCCGCCGACGACGAAGAGCGGCGCTGAAAGCGCAGGCGCCGTGCGCCCAAATCACACCGAGTCTGGGAACGCATCCTGCTTGTATCCGCCGCGGAGTCGGCCGTCGACATATGCGGTCTTGGTGGCGCGGCGGGCGATCTTGCCGCTGCTGGTGCGCGGGATCGAACCCGCGGGCACGAGCAGTACGTCGCGGGCCATGACGCCGTGGCGCTGGGCCACTGCGGCGCGGACGGTGTCGGCGATCTCCTGCGGATCGGTCTTCTTGCCCGGTCCGCGCTCGGCCACGATCACCAACTGCTCCGACGCGTCGTCGGCGTCGAATTTCAGTCCGCTGGCGGCGTTCTCGAAGACGACGCTCGGCAGCTGATTGGCGGGGACGGCGAAGGCGGCCACGAAGCCTGGGCGCAGCGCGGTGCTGGCTTCCTGTGCGCTGAACTCGAGGTCCTGCGGGTAGTGGTTACGGCCGTCGACGATCACGAGGTCCTTGACGCGGCCGGTGATGTAGAGCTCGCCGTCGAGCCAGACGCCGTAGTCGCCGGTGCGCATCCACTGGGCGTCTGCGGGTGCGCCGTCGGTGTGGCTGCCCTGTTCGAGCGGTGTGTCGATGGTGTTGTGGAACGTTGCGTCGCTCTCCTCGGCCTTGTTCCAGTAGCCGGCGCCGATGTTGAGTCCGTGCAGCCAAATCTCGCCGACCTCGCCGTCGGCTTTCTCGACGGCCTTTCCGGTTTCGTCGTATTCGGCGGCGTCGACGATGGTGGCCCACTGGCTCAACGCGACCTGTCCACACGACACCTGTGCAACGGCGTTGGGTGCATGCTGGTCGACGACCTTCATGTGTCCGGCGTTGAGTTCGTCGCGGTCGACGTAGACGACCTTGGCCTCGTTGTTGCGCTGTGTCGCAGAGACGAACAGCGTGGCCTCGGCCATGCCGTAGCAGGGCTTGATCGCGGTCTTGGGCAGTCCGTACGGACCGAATGCGTCGTTGAACTTCTTCATCGAGCTGACGGTGACGGGCTCGGAGCCGTTGATCAGTCCGATCACGTTCGACAGGTCGAGGTGCTCGCCGTCCTTGGGCAGACCGCGTGCTGCGGCGTGCTCGTAGGCGAAGTTCGGGGCTGCCGCGTATGTCTCGGCGCCGTCGCTGGCCGCTGCGAGTTCTTTGATCCAACGTCCCGGCCTGCGGACGAATGCCTGCGGGCTCATGATCGTGATGTAGCGGCCGCCGAGTGCGGGGAGGATCACCGTGAGCAGGCCCATGTCGTGGAACATCGGCAGCCACGTGACGCCGCGCGCGTTGCGGTCGATCTCGATGCAGTCGTAGATCTGCAGGCAGTTGGCCGCGACGGCCTCGTAGGTGATCTCGACGCCTGCGGGCACGCGGGTGGAGCCGGAGGTGTACTGGAGGTATGCGACGGTGTCGCGGTTGTGGTCCTTGCCCGCGACCGGGGCCACCCAGCTCGATCCGACCGAGTCGGGGACGGCATCGACGGCGATCACGCGGGGACGTTCCTTCGCGGGGACTCCCGCGAAGAAGTCGCGCACGGCCTCGGCCGACTTGGTGGAGGTGAGGATTGCCGTCGGCTTGCAGTCGGCGAGCACTGCGGTCAGACGGTCGGTGTGGCCGGGCTCGTCGGGGCTGAAGAGCGGCACGGCGATGTTGCTCGCGTAGAGCGCGGAGAAGAAGCCGATCACGTACTCCAGCGATTGCGGAGCAAGAATCGCGACACGGTCACCGGGCTTGGTGACCTGCTGCAGCCGGGCGGCGACCGCGCGCAGCCGCTTGCCGAACTGCGCCCAGGTCAGGTCTTGCGCCTCCCCGTCGCGTTCGCGGCTGTAGTCGATGAAGCGGTACGCCAGCGTGTCAGCCTGATCGCGCACGTTCCGCTCGACGTAGTCGACCAGCGTCGCGTCCTCGTTGAAATGCAGGTTGCCGCTCTCATCGAGGAACTGCTCAAATTCTGTGTTCAGCATCCATTACTCCTGTGGCCCCCTCGCGGGACGCCACGTCCGTGCGCCTCGTCGGCGCGGTGTCGTGGCACTCCCCGCAGGTACCACGTCTTTCGGGCGTCGTGTCCGCATAGATAACGCGTGACACGGTAGCGCACACTCGGCTACTCACCCGAATTCTTGGTGTGTGGTGGATTGCACCTTCATGACGCCGAAATTCCGACATATCCCGAGGTCATTCGCAGGTGAATTCACTTCAGCCCATTTCGACGAAGCCGAAATGGGCCGTCGACAATCCTACTCCCCCTTCAATTGTGCAAGTACAGGTGCAAACGCGTCCATCTGAGTGGGGAAGACGCCCACGTACGACATCGTCGTGCGTCGACGCACCTCGCGGATCTGGTCGGCGATCTCCTCGAACGAGCCGATCGCGATATAGGGCGACGTCAGCACATCGTCGACGGTGAACTCGGTGTCGTGAGCGATGTTCGGCGGGTAACCCTGCGCCAGCGCCTTGAGTGCCATTTCGGCGGTGGCCTCGCGGTCGTCGGTGATGACGATGACGGCGATTGTCCAGTTGAGCTCGATGTCGGCGAAGCGGTCGCCCGCGACCTCGCGGATGCGGTCGACGCGTGCCGCCGTCTTCTCGATCGTCATGTCCGACAGCTTCATCTTGCCGTCGGGGGTCGTGCCCGGTGCGACGGAGATGATGTCGGCGTGCTTGGCCGCAAGCGCGAGCATCTTCGGTCCGCCACCGCCGACCGCGATCGGCGGTCGGGGTCCCTGCCGCGGGCGTGGACTGCCCTCGAGGCCGCGGATCTGATAGAACTCGCCGTCGAAATCGACGGTCTCGCCGCGCATCAGCTTGTCCAGGATGGTCAGCGATTCGTCGAGCTTCCTGATACGCACGCCGGGCGTCTCGAACTCGATGCCCGCCTTGTCGAACTCTTCCTTCATCCACCCTGCGCCGATGCCGAGCTCGAGTCGCCCCTTGCTCAGCACGTCGATCGTGTTGGCCTCCTTGGCCAGGATCGCGGGATGACGGAACCCGTTGGCGAGCACTGAAGTACCGAGACGGATGGTGCTCGTCGCCTGGCTGAGCGCTCCGAGGGCTGCGAGCGGGCCGACCTGGTTGCCCAGGTGGTCGGGTACCGCGAACGTGTCGTAGCCGTACTCTTCCGCGGTCTGCGCCAGCTTCACGAACTTGCGGGCGCCGCCCTCGTCCTTGTTGCCCTCGCCGCCGGCTCCGAACCGAAACTTGCGCAGTTCACCGGGGTCACTCATCGTCGCCTGTTTCTCCTCACGCATCACTGCGGTTACCGGTTGGTCTGGTGGGCGGGTGTGCCCGACCGCCCAACGGTAATGCAGGTCGACGGCCCTACCCAAACACGGCCCGACGGGACATATGACCTAGTGGGGCGCGGGCAGGACAGGTGAACGCGACGATCCGACGCCGCGTACCGGTCCGTGTTGTCGTCGGATCGGACGCGACGTCGGATCTGCGTCAGTTGTGCGCGGGATGCGGGGCGTCGGCGATGACCTTGTTCGACCAGCCGTACATCCACTGAGTGGCGCTGATGCCGTCGAGCTGCCAGTAGCGTTTGGTCGCGTACATGGCGTGAACGGGATTGTTGATGGCGCCCGCGAGTTGACCGACGGCGCCGACCGGATTGGCGACGGTTGGCGAATCGCAGATGAGATCGCCTGGCGCACAGATTGATTGGACTCGGTCACGCAGATCACCGAAGCCACCGCTACGCGGTCCCGTCATCGTGATCCCCGGCACGAGCTTGCCCATTCCGCTGAGCGCGACCTCCGCACCGACACCGTCGGGGTCGGGACCGATGTCGTTCTGCTGGCCCTTCTCGCGTCGACCGTCGGCGATGAGTCCGACGCCGAGCACCAGATCTTGATCCGACGTATCGATCGGGCCGCGCCCGTTGCCGATATTGCTCGCGAGGTCGCCGCCGATGACCGCGCCCTGCGAGAATCCCATGATCACGTAGCGCGTCAGCGGACACTTCTTGTTGGTGTCACGCAGCTTTGCCGCAGCACGGTTGTAGCCCTGCTGCCGTGACACGTTGTAGTCGGCCTGACGGTCGTTGAGATTGGTCGGGTTACGGAACTGCGCGATGTAGGGAACGGTGTAGACCTCGGTGCGCGAGGTCGGGTAGTACTCGTTCTGCAACGCCGTGGACACCCGGCGCATCAGCGACGCCTTGTTGGCCGTCGGATTCATCGGGTCGTCGTCTGCCGACGATTCCCAGGTGCCCGGGATGACAAGCGTCAGCACGTCCGGGCAGTCCGCGGATTGCGCTTCCGGACGCCCCGGCGACGGCGGAGCGCTGGTCGACGGCCCCTGGCCGCCGGGAATGCTCGGCGGTCCGGGCTTGAGCAGAGTGATCACCAAGATCACGATCAACACGACCGCGATGATGACGAGAAGGGCTAGGAACAGGGCGATTCGACCCAGTCGACGACCCTTACGTCGACCGGTTGCACCTCGCTTGGCCGCCACCCCTAGCAGTAGTTGTCACGTGCGGCTTTGATGACCTTGTCCGCCTTCGAATTCGCGTCGGCAGCGTTCTTCGAACTCGGACCGATCATCGCGGTGACGAAAGCCTTCACGGTCGTCGGATCGGCTCCCTTGGCCTGCTGCGAACAGACGTATTCCGCACTGTTGAGCGCGACGGAGTTGTCGGAGTCGCCCGCGAAGCTGACGTTTTCGTCCTTGAGCACCTGCAGGTACTTCTTGCCCTTGTCGCTCACGGGCTCACCGCCGGGGCCGGGGAAGTTCTCGGGCACCTTGGTGCCACTGTTCGGTGCCGTCGCGGGCAGCGTCGTCGAACCCGACACCTTGGTGCCGACCGGCGCGGCGGCTTCCGACGACGCGCGCTCCGATTCCGACGACTTCGCGGCCGACGACGACGGAGACGAGTACATCGACGTCGTCGTGACGGGGTCACTCGTGATCGGGGCACTTGCTGTCGAATCGTCCGAGCATGCGGTCAGACCGCCCGCCAGGGCCAGTCCGGCCACCATCACACCCAACCCGAAGAACTTCCTCATCATCACTTCCTCATCACAACCCGACCGGCGTTGTCGGCACCGTGCCAGGCTACTCCGACCGCAAGCCGCCGCCGACCATCAAATCGGCGTCACCTGCGAAAATGCTGTGATTCCTCAGCGAGATCTCAGCGCACCCACACCCGGCGCCGAGCCTGCGCCGATCATCCGAACACACTCGGCACCGGGTGAGACGACTTGCGGTCATTTGCCGATGACCGTCCCGCCATTGGCGGTCCAGGAAATCTTGCCGCGCTCGAACGTGTTGAAACGTCCCTTGCCATCCCTGGTGGGCAGTTCGTCGCTGGTCGGCAGACCCAGTTTGCCGCCGGGACCACCGATCGAGGCGTACGCCCCACCGATCGCGCCCGCGACCTCCTTGGGCCCCTTGGGACCTGTGATCACGCGACCCTTGTAGAAGTCCTGCGCGCGTCCACCCGGTACCGCGTACTCGGGGGTGAGGCAGCCGCCCAGCTTGTTGGCGTCGGCGACCTTCTTGAACGCCGCCGACGGACGGCACGCGACCTTGTCGCCACCGAGTCCGAGCGCCGCCGCGGCCTGAGGCCACGCCTGTGCCATCTCGAACTCCCAGTAGGCCCAGGTGTGGGTTCCGGACGGTCGGTAGACGGCCTGCCCCGGAATGCCCAGCTCGTTCAGCTTGATCGCGAACTGCTGCGACGTGACGCGGCTGAGCAGTTCCAGACCGACGCCCGAGTAGTTCGTTGCCAGCAGCGGGATGTCCGACGGCTTGTCATGCGGTCCGACGAGTCCGTTGCCCGACGAGACGTAAAGGCTTGTGCCACGCAGCTTGTCGGCGATCAGGAAGGGGTCGTGCTCCTTCCAGGCCGGGTCGCTCGGCGGCCCGAACATGTTCATCGAGTTGTAGCCACCGCCGTCGCGCTGCGCGAACTGGATTGCCTGCGGCATACCCGTCGACGTCAACTGCAGAATGCCCGAGAACGACGCCACGAACTTGTAGAAGCCCGGGTTGCGCGCCGCGAGCATCATCGCGCCGGTGCCGCCCATGGAGAGTCCCTCGATGCCGCGGACATCCGTCGAACGCCAATCGCCTTCGATGATCGGCGGCAACTCGTGGATGAGGAACGTCTCCCACTTGTAGGTCTTGCCGCGGTCCGGCTGCTTCCAGTCGGTGTAGAAGCTCGACTCGCCACCGATCGGCAGCACGACGTTGACGTTCTTGTCCTTGTAGAAGTCGACGATGTTGGTGTTCAGCACCCACCCGCTCTGGTCGTCCTGCGCACGCAGGCCGTCGAGCATGGTCAGTTGTGGGAACTTGGCGTTCGGGCGCGCCCACCAGTCGCGCGCCAGCAGGATCTGCACCTGGATGTCGGTGTTCATCGCAGGCGAGTGCACCCACAGTGCGACGCGCCGGTCGGTGTACCAGAACACCTTCGTGACGCGTGCGGGCTGAGCAGGTGCCGCTGCAGGCTGCGCGGGCGCTGCCTGCTCGGCAGGCGCCGCCGGTTGAGCCGGGGCCGGCTGGGCGGGAGCTGCTGGTTGGGCGGGAGCTGCCGGTTGGGCCGGAGGTGCGGCAGGCGGATCGGCAGGCGCGGATGCCTGGCCCGCCATCGTCATCCCGACGGCCACGGCGATCGTCGCCGACACCGTCGCCGCGACACGCGTGATCCGACGTCCCTGTCGCCATCCGTGCTCGTTCGTCACCCGATCCCCCTTCGCGCGATCAGCGCGTACCGCTCGACGCATTCGATTCCCACTCCTTCGCACCGGTGGGGCGGAACTCCGCTGTGCACGCGGTCTGCGCGCACCTCAGAAATCACATTCATCCCACTAGCCACATTTTGCCTCAGGTGTTTCTTACCCTGTCCGGACGATGAATCCGTGCGCGACGCGCTGAGGCGTGTGAGATTTCTGTGACTTGTGATGCGTATGGGGCAACCCGACGTTGCGTTTCGAGGTCGGTCACCAAACAAAGCGACCCCGACCGGAAGTCGGCGGTTTCAAGGGGTCGGCGCAACACTGCTGTTAGTTGGTGGTGATTAGATCACGCAAACGCTCGGCTGGGGTATCCCAGCCGAGCGTTTTGCGTGGACGGCCGTTGAGTTCCTGCGCGACGTGCTCAAGATCGGCTGGACCGTAGACACTGAGGTCAGTGCTTTTGGGGAAGTACTGCCGTAGCAGCCCGTTGGTGTTCTCGTTGGTACCGCGCTGCCACGGGCTGGCCGGATCGCAGAAG
>NZ_BAFC01000115.1 GCF_000248055.1 Gordonia sputi NBRC 100414
AGGTGAGCTCGATCAGCGCTCGGGTGGGCTCGATCGGCGGGTGAGTGGTTAGACCGGTGGTTGAGCTTGTCGAAACCACCTGCGCGACAGACAGAGAACGATAAACAGTGGGGAACAGGAGCACACGAATGCATGAGTTGTCTCGCCGCGGTTTTCTCGCGGCAGGTGTCACGTTGGCGGCGGGCCTGGCGGTATCGGCCTGCGCGGGATCGGGGAGTTCGGAGGGGTCCGACGGCGGGGGTGACGCCAACAACCTGACCTTCTGGTCGAACCACCCCGGCAAGTCGACGGCCGTCGAGAAGGAGTTGATCTCGCGCTTCGAGAAGGCCAATCCGGGCATCAAGGTCCAATTGGTCGACGCCGGAAAGAATTACGAAGAAGCCGCGCAGAAGTTCAATGCCGCACTCTCGGGCGGATCGCTACCGGACATCATCATCCTGTCTGACGTGTGGTGGTTCAACTTCGCGCTCATCGGTGCGATCGCTCCGCTCGACGACCTCTTCGGCAAGGCGGGTGTCAACACGTCCGACTACGTCGATTCGCTTGTGGGAGACTACAAGTGGAACAACAAGACGTGGGCGCTGCCGTACGCGAGGTCGACGCCGCTGTTCTACTACAACGCCGACGTCTGGAAGCAGGCGGGACTGCCGGCTCGCGGGCCGCAGAGTTGGCAGGAGTTCGGCGAGTGGGGTCCGCGTATCCAGGGTGTCGTCGGTGGCGGTAAGCAGGCGCACGGCTGGGGTAATGCTGTCGACTACCTCGGGTGGACGTTCCAAGGTCCCACCTGGACTTTCGGTGGTGCCTACTCCGACGAGTGGAACCTGAAGTTCACCGATCCCAAGACGATCGAAGCCGCCAACTACTTGAGCGAGTCGATCAACACCAAGCGATACGCGAAGATATCCAACGACATCGCAGGCGATTTCAGCGCCGGCATCATCGCGTCGACCGTGGCGTCGACCGGCGACCTGTCGGGAATCACCAAGAATGCCAAGTTCAACTTCGGCACAGCGTTCCTGCCTGCTCCCGACGGGACGATCGGTTGCCCGACCGGTGGTGCCGGCCTGGCGATCCCGGCACGGATCTCCGACGCGCGAAAGATCAACGCGCTGAAGTTCATCAACTTCATCACCGACACCGACAACACGGCGTACTTCTCGCAGAACGTCGGGTACATGCCGGTCCGGAAGTCGGCGCTGAGCGACCCGTCGATGGTGGCCTTCCTCGACAAGAACCCCAACTTCAAGACGGCGATCGATCAGTTGCCGAAGACCAAGCCGCAGAACTACGCTCGCGTCTTTGTGCCCGGCGGCGACAAGATCATCGGTACGGGGTACGAGAAGATCGGACTGCAGAACGCCGATGTGAACGACACCATGGCCGACGTGAACAAGCAGATCCAACAGATCTACGACACCCAGATCAAGCCGAAGCTGCCGAAATGATCAGCAGCACAGGCGATATGGACAAGGCCACCATCGACGCACCCACTGTCGACTCGCCCAATATCGACTCGGCGGGAGTGTGACGTGGCGGTAGTGACCTTCGACGGAGCGACGCGTCGGTTCAGTCCCGAGGCGTCGCCGGCCGTCGACCATCTCGACCTCGAGGTGGCAGACGGAGAGTTCATGGTGCTCGTCGGGCCGTCGGGGTGTGGCAAGTCGACGACGCTGCGCATGCTCGCAGGCCTCGAGTCGGTGGAGGCGGGGTCTATCAGCATCGATGGACATGACGTTGTCGGTCTCGAACCGAAATCCCGTGACGTGGCGATGGTGTTTCAGAACTACGCGCTGTACCCCAACATGACGGTCGCGCAGAACATGGGATTCGCGCTACGCAACGCGGGAATGTCCAAGGACGGCACGGCAACCCGCGTCAGCGAGGTCGCCGCGATGCTCGAACTCGAGGATCTCCTCGAACGCAAACCGTCTAAACTGTCCGGCGGTCAGCGTCAGCGAGTGGCAATGGGACGAGCGATCGTGCGGCGCCCCAAGGTGTTCTGCATGGACGAGCCGCTGTCGAATCTCGACGCCAAACTGCGTGTGAGTACTCGCGCGCAAATCGCTGCACTCCAGCGTGAATTGGGTACGACGACGCTCTACGTCACGCACGATCAGGTCGAGGCCATGACGATGGGCGATCGTGTTGCCGTGCTGCGCAAGGGGATTCTGCAACAGGTCGGTAGTCCGCGCGAAATCTACGCGCATCCGGCAAACACGTTCGTCGCCGGGTTCATGGGTTCGCCTCAGATGTGTCTGATCGACGTCGAGATCGACGCGGGCCGTGCGCATCTCGGCGACGCCGAGATCGCCGTTCCTCGTTCGGCGCCACAGCGACTCGTCGTCGGGCTGCGGGCCGAGTCGTGGCAGGTCACCGGTCCGGGGACGCTGGGTTCGTTGACGGCGCGGATCGAACTGGTCGAGGAACTCGGGTCAGAGCAATTCGTCTACTGCTCGGCCGACGTCGCCGTTCGAGACGGACGGATCGTCGTCCGTGTCGACCACAGGCGCGAGTTCACAGTCGGCGAGTCGCTCGGTCTGATCCCGGATGCAGGCGAATTGCACTGGTTCGACGCGGAGTCCGGTGTTCGTCTTTGACGCTTCGACGGTGCGCGTGCCTCAGCGGGCCGCAAGCGACGAGATCAGTGCGTCGATGGGCACCATGCCTGAGTAGTTGCCGTTCTCGTCGCAGCACACGAGTGGATCGAACCGGCTGGGCAGCGGTCGGGTCATGGCGCGTCGCAACACTTCTCGACGACCGGCAGCGCGATTCACGCGCATGGTGCTGTGCCGCACGATATCTCGCGGACCATGGCGGGCCGCGAGACTGATCGGACGCGTGCCGGGGTCGAGAAGTGCGATCGCCGCGACCTCCGGTTCGGCGTCGAACATTGTGCGCAGCACCGAATCGTCGGAGTCGGCGGGTGCGGTACGGCCGGCTTCGATGAAGGGCGCCACGGTCTCTCTCGATTCGCACAGATCGCGCGTGCGACTCTTGAGTAGCGGATCGATTCCATTCATCGCCTCATCGGGTCTTCCCAGCAGATACCCCTGTCCCAGTGGCACTCCGAGCTGGCGCAACCGATGGAGGTCTTCGGCGGTCTCGATACCCTCGGCGATCAACCAGGCGTCGATGCGGCTGGTGAACTCGCCGAACATCTCGACGAGCGCCGACTTTGCCGGGTCACGGTGCAGGTCCGCAACCAGCGAACCGTCGAGCTTCACGAAATCGGGGTGCAGCGTCAGGATGTGATGCATGCTGGCATATCCCGCGCCGGCGTCGTCCACAGCAACAAACCCGCCGAGTTCACGCACTCGCGCGATGGCTGCAGCGACCTGGTCGTAGTCGGTGACGATGGAGTGTTCGGTCAGCTCGAAGACCATGCGGTCAAGCGGCCGGTGCTCGAGCAATCTCTGTATGCGATCGGTAAGCAACACGTCGGGGGAGATGTTCACCGACAGGAACGCCCGACGTGGCAGCGTGGCTCTCGACGACAGTACCTTCTCGAGGACGAGTGCACTGAGTTCGGCCTCTTGCCCGATGCGCGCAGCCGCCGCGAACCACTGATCGGGGCCCACCGGGCGTTGCGCCGAGAACCTGCTCAGCGCCTCGTAGCCGACGACCCGCAACTGAGGTAGATGGGCGATGGGCTGAAATACCACCTTGGGAGCCTGCGCCGAATGAATCAGCGCATCCACCTCACGCTCGAGTTCCGACTCGATCCGCGCACTCATGCGCTCCGTGCGGACCCGATCAGAGGAACTCACTGATCGACGATCACTTCACGGACGCGAGCGACGGTGTCTGGGGGCACGTCGTCGATCCCGTGATCGTCGGCGGCATGCTCGACGACAAGCTCCACAATCTCGGCCTCGGTCGTGGCTTCGAAAGTCGCGTCGCAATCCGGGATGACCGCACCGCACCAGAAGCTCTTCATGACGTCTCTTTCCGTGTAGTCGCTATCGAAGTGGTCGCAATCGAGAATTCTTCATCGGGGTTCGCGTCGTTACACGAGACGCGATCGGCGCCGCTGTAGAGAACCATCGACTCCCCTCGAACGAACCCGGCGAGGGTCAGGCCGTGCTGCTCTGCAAGGTCGACGGCCAGCGACGACGGCGCCGAGACCGCCGACAACATCGGAACGCCCGCCATGATCGCCTTCTGCACCAACTCGAAGCTCGCGCGCCCGGACACCTGAAGGATCTGGCCACGCAGGGGCAGCAGATCGTGCGCCAGGGCCCACCCGATGACCTTGTCGACGGCATTGTGGCGCCCGACGTCCTCGCGGACCACCCGCAGTTCGCCAGTGCGACCGTCGAACAGTGCTGCCGCATGCAAGCCGCCGGTCTTCGCGAAGACCTTCTGGTGTTCGCGGAGCCGACCGGGCAGATCGAGTACGGCATCGGCGTCGACGATCAGCGGGTCGTCGGAGACGTCGAAATGCGAACGCGTGATGACGGATTCGATGCTGTCCTTACCGCACACCCCACACGCGCTCGAAATCGTGAAGTCGCGCGAGAGCGACGGATCGGGCGACGCGACACCCGGCGCGAGCGCGACGTCGAGCACGTTGTACGAATTCAACCCATCGCTCCCGGCGCCGGGCAGATTAGGCCCGCTCGCGGCGCTCCCGGCGCCGGGCTGACTCGGCCCGCTCGCTGCGCTCCCGGCGCCGGCACAGTAGCGGGCCGTGGCGAGGTCCTCCGCGCGGACCAGCACACCCTCGGAGACGAGGAATCCCGACGCGAGTTCGACATCGTGTCCCGGGGTCCGCATCGTGACCGCGAGCCGTTCGCCGTTGACGCGCATCTCCAACGGCTCTTCGACGGCCAACACGTCGACGCGCGTTGTCGGCTGCGCGCCGCGACGAACGCGGGTAACGCGACGTCGTGCTGTGATTCGGCCCATGTAAACCACGGTATCGGTTGCCGTACGACTCGCCCACCCGAGGAGAGGCCGCCGCCGGGCTCTCAGACGTCGACGATGAGGGTCACCGGACCGTCGTTGACCAGCGAGACCTCCATGTGCGCGCCGAAACGGCCCGTCGCGACGGTCGCTCCGGCGGTACGCAGTTCCGCGACCACGGCGTCGACGAGCGGTTCGGCGACCGCGCCGGGTGCGGCGGCATTCCAGGAGGGGCGTCGACCCTTGGCGGTGTTGGCGTACAGGGTGAACTGGCTGATCACCAGGATCGGAGCGTCGAGGTCTGCGGCAGAACTCTCACGCCCGTCCGGACCGTCGAGGATGCGTAGCCGCCAGATCTTGTCGGCGAGTTTCGTCGCGTGCGCCGGAGTGTCGTCGTGGGTGACCCCGACGAGCGCGACGAGACCGAAGCCGCCGGGAGCGATGTCGAGTTGACCGACCGTCTCGCCGTCGACGGTCACCTTCGCCTGGGTTGCTCGTTGGATCACTGCGCGCATGCCGACCAGCATCACAGATCGGGCGCACCCGCCCGCTGGTGGGCGAGTGCGTCGGACATCAGATGAAGATCTGGTGACGACTTCGACGCGTCGGAATACCGGCGAGCGAAGATGAGGTTCGCTGTGAACATGACCGCTTCATCCAGGGCAGAGCAATCGAAGGCCGCGCAGACCAAGGCAGAACACATCGCCAAGTTCGGCACCTACGGCGCGTGGGGTTGGTTCAAGCAGTTCTCGCCCGACGAGGCCCGCGAGATCGAGAAGCTCGGCTACGGGACCATCTGGCTCGGCGGGTCGCCCAAGAATCTGCACCCTGTTCGCACGATCCTCGAGGCGACCGAGCACATCACCGTCGCCACCGGCATCGTGAACATCTGGAACTCCGTCCCGTACGTCATCGCCGGTGAATTCCACGCACTCGAGCGCGATTTTCCCGGCCGCTTCTACCTCGGTGTCGGTGCCGGGCATCCGGAGGCGACGTCGGAGTACACGACGCCGTTCAAGGCTGTCGGACGCTACCTCGACGCTCTGGACGGCAAGCAGGTTCCCCCTGATCGTCGACTGCTCGCCGCACTCGGGCCGCGCATGCTGCGGATGTCGGCCGAGCGGTCACTGGGCGCCCACCCCTACCTGACGACTCCCGAGCACACCGCCGAGGCCAGGAAGATCCTCGGACCCGACGCCCTGCTCGCCCCGGAGCACAAGGTGGTGCTGACCGAGGACGCCGACGAGGCACGTGCCGTGGGTCGTCCACCCGTAGACCAGCCCTACCTGCATCTGAGCAACTACACCAGGAACCTCAAGCGCCTCGGATACACCGATGAGGACATCGCCGACGGAGGTAGCGACGCGTTGATCGACGCACTCGTCGCACATGGCACTCCCGCGCAGGTGAAAGCCCGACTCGACGAGCACCTTGCGGCCGGTGCCAATCACGTGACGATTCAGGTGCTCGGATCGGAAACGCCCGTCGAACAACTGGCTGCGATCATCTCGGCGTAGGGTTTCGCGCGACGATCGACTTCGCGGTGGCGGCGAGGCCCGACGACACCCTCAGCGCGCGCGGATAGCGGCGCTACTGCACCGGCTCCTTGAGCACCATCGAAATCAGCCAACTGACGATCGAGACGACCAGCGCGCCGAAAATCGCAGCCCAGAAGAAGCTGTCGACCTGCAGCCCCCAGTGCGTCGTGTTGTGCGTGATCCACGAGGTGATCTCGAGCATGAACGCATTGATCACGATGTGAATCAAACCGAGGGTGAGGATGTACAGCGGTATCGAAAAGAGCTGCACGATCGGCTTGATGAAGGCGTTCACCACACCGAAGATCAGGGCGACGAGCACCACGATTCCGAACTTTTCCAAGCCCGACGCGTCGTCGGGAAACTGAAAGCTCAGGCCGGGCACGATCAGAGTGGCCACCCAGAGAGCGACGCCCGAGAGCGCCGACTGGAGCAGAAATGCACGCATGTACAAGATCTTGCCAAATTCGGACAGGGCGGCGCGCGCTGTATGACGGATCGGCGACGCGCCCCTCGCGGCGGATGCCCTTTCAGCTCAGCCGATCTGATCGCGGCGCGCGGTGACGAGGGTGCGGATGGCGTCGTCGGATGGGGGATCAGACGGTTGGAACCGAATGGTGCCCTTGTCCATGTCGAGGCCCTCGAGTTCCGGGGCCGCTGTCGAGACCGCTTCCGGGCTGAACGGATAGATGCCGATGTGCTTTTCGGCTCGCATCACCGACAGCAGTGGCTTGCCGTGGTAGGTGAGGGCGGGCATGCCGTAGCCCTTGCCCTGCTCGGCGTCGGGGACGACCTCACGGGCGGTTGTGTAGATGTGATCGATCACTGCGCGGTCGGTGTCGTCATCGAGTTCGGCCAGATAGTCGTCGATGGTGCCCACGCCTCAGCGTGGCACGTCGCCATGCCCGACCGCCCGATTACCAGGACAATTCGGGGACCTGGTCGGCCGTGACCTTGTTCAGCTCGTCGAGTTGTTTGCGCTGCTCGGCTTCCTTCGCGGCCTTGGCGTCGTCCGTACCGGTTGCGGGGACCTCATGGTCACCATACGAATCCGCCTTGTGACCATGAGGGCGTCGTGGCTTGCCGCTCGGGATGATCGAACCCGCTCCCGCGAGCATCGGGAACTCCTCCTCGGCTTCTTTGTCGAGATCTGCTTCGACGTCGCTGGCCTTGGGTGCGGCGCGCAGCGATTTCCACAGCAGCACGAGTAGCCCCGCGATCAGCACGGCGAGCACGATGGTCGACGCCGCGAGACTCGGCAGTTGGGTGAGGCCGTAGACCGCGGCCGCGACGATCGCCGCGGCCGGCATGGTGACGACCCATGCCACCACCATCTTTCGGAACACCGCCCAGTCGACCGTGCTGTTGCGGTTGGTGGTGCCGACTCCTGCGACCGCGCCTGCGACCGTGTGGGTTGTCGACACCGGCGCGCCGAGGGCCGTCGAGCCGAAGAGTGCGATCGCGGCACCCGTCTCGGCGCAGAAACCGCTGACCGGGCGTAGTCGGGTGATGCCGGTGCCCATCGTCCGGACGATGCGCCATCCGCCTGACAGAGTTCCTAGCGCAATGAACAGATAGCAGCCGAGGGCCACCCAGTCGGGCACCGGCAGTGACGATCCGGTCTGGGTGAGGTGGCCGGTCGAGACGAGGAGGCCCGCGACGATGCCCATCGTCTTCTGTGCGTCGTTGCCGCCGTGGGCAAGCGAGATGGCTCCCGACGATGCGAGCTGGAACCACCGGAAGAGTTTCTCCGTGCGCAGGACGGGTGCGCGGAAGAGCGCTGCGCGCAGGATGAGCATGAGCGCACCGCCGAGCAAAAGACCCGCAAGTGGTGAGATCACAATGAATGCCGCGGTCTTCTCGACACTCGACGCCTTGATCGCGTCGATGCCACCCTTAATCAGCGCGGCGCCGACGAGGCCGCCGATGAGGGCGTGCGACGACGACGTCGGAATTCCGAAGTGCCACGAGAGGAAGTTCCAGATGACCGCGGCGAGCAGTGCGGCGAAGACGACGGCAACGCTGTAGTACTGCGCCTTCACCGTCTCTCCGACGGTGTCCGCGACCGCGGTCCCGATCAGGAAGAAGGCGAGGAAGTTCCAGCCGGCCGCCCACACAACCGCGACCTTGGGCTTGAGGACGTGCGTCGCGACCACGGTGGCGATGGAGTTCGCCGAATCGTGGAATCCGTTCGTGAAGTCGAACAGCGCCGCAAGCGCGATGATGCCGACCACTGCAAGTGTTGTGAGGTCCACTCAATCCAGAGTGATAGCCGGTGGATGCCGGATGGGCTCTCCAGACGACTCGTGCGCAACTCTTCGGAGTGTGTTCATCCCACGGTCACCCCGTCGGGCGAAATGTCGGAGTCGCGTCAGACCAGCTTCCCGGGTTCGGGTCAGACGGCACGGGTTTGGACTGTTAGGCCAGTTCGCGTAGGATTGAACGTCGGTGCGCTTGTCGTGCCGGTATGCGCATGCCATCTACCCGGTGAGCGCGGCCGGAGACATCGCCGCCAGGCCCTCGCTCTCGGAGCGGGTGCCAACACACTAACGGATAAACACAGATTCAACCGGGCAGTGGGGTGAATCGTTCGTCCGGGCACTTGTTGCCCTGCGAGCGGATCGCGACGCCGCCGAGGATCGCGGAGGACATGGCGAAGAAAGACGGGGCCATCGAGGTCGAGGGACGGGTTATCGAACCCCTGCCCAATGCGATGTTTCGCATTGAGCTGGAGAACGGTCACAAGGTTCTCGCCCACATCAGCGGCAAGATGCGGCAGCACTACATCCGCATCCTGCCCGAGGATCGGGTCGTCGTGGAACTCTCGCCGTACGACCTCGGTCGCGGGCGCATCGTTTACCGCTACAAGTAAGACTTCCCGGCCGAGACCGGTCCGGGACAACCCTCGTGTGGTGCGGCCATTCGGTCGTGCGCACGGGCGACAACAGGAGAGATTGACGTGAAGGTTCAGCCGAGCGTCAAGCCGATCTGTGAAAAGTGCAAAGTGATCCGCCGTAACGGCCGGGTCATGGTGATCTGCGAGAACCTGCGCCACAAGCAGCGTCAGGGCTGATCACTCCCACGGTCGTACGACCGTGGAGCACCCCACCAGATCGCTTGGTGAAACACACAACTGAATACACACACCAGAGCTGAGCAGAACTTGTGAAGCCCTCCCAGCACCAGCGGCGACAGACGCGTCACCGCCTACCTCCGGACTGTGTCACGCGGACCACCGCTCGACACCGCGCAGCGAGTACAACTCGCTTCGTGCAGAGGCCGGAGCCCCTCAGAGCAAGCAGTACAGACGAGTAGGGGACGGACCGGGAGAAGACCTCTGAAAAGTAAAGGAAATCCGCCACATGGCACGTGTTGCTGGTGTCGATCTTCCCCGCGAGAAGCGGCTCGAGATCGCACTGACCTACATCTACGGAGTTGGGCGTACCACCTCCAAGGAGATCCTTGCGGGCACCGGGCTGAGCCCCGACCTGCGCGCCAAGGACCTCACCGACGCAGACGTCACAAAGCTGCGTGAGTACATCGAAGGCTCGGTGAAGGTCGAGGGTGACCTGCGCCGCGAGGTGCAGGCCGATATCCGTCGCAAGATCGAGATCGGCTGCTACCAGGGTCTGCGCCACCGTCGTGGCCTGCCCGTCCGTGGACAGCGCACCAAGACCAATGCCCGTACTCGTAAGGGCCCGAAGAAGACCATCGCCGGGAAGAAGAAGTAATGCCTCCGAAGTCACGTAGCGCAGGCCCCAAGAAGGGCGCACGCCGTCGCGATAAAAAGAACGTCCCGCACGGCAACGCACACATCAAGTCGACGTTCAACAACACCATCGTGTCGATCACCGACCCCAACGGCAATGTCATCAGCTGGGCATCGTCGGGTCACGTCGGCTTCAAGGGCTCGCGCAAGAGCACCCCGTTCGCGGCTCAGCTCGCGGCCGAGAACGCTGCGCGCAAGGCCCAGGAGCACGGCGTCAAGAAGGTCGACGTGTTCGTCAAGGGACCGGGTTCGGGTCGCGAGACCGCCATCCGGTCGCTGCAGGCAGCCGGCCTCGAAGTCGGCACCATTTCCGATGTCACCCCGCAGCCGCACAACGGTTGCCGTCCGCCCAAGCGGCGTCGGGTCTAGCGGGAAAGGGAGGAAGAGAAAACATGGCTCGTTATACCGGCCCCGCAACAAAGAAGTCCCGTCGTCTGCGTGTCGACCTCATCGGAGGCGACCAGGCGTTCGAGCGTCGCCCCTACCCGCCCGGCCAGCACGGCCGCTCGCGGATCAAGGAGAGCGAATACCTGCAGCAGCTGCAGGAGAAGCAGAAGGCACGCTTCACCTACGGAGTGATGGAGAAGCAGTTCCGTCGCTACTACGAGGAGGCCAATCGTCGTAACGGCAAGACCGGCGACGAGCTGCTGCGCATCCTCGAGACCCGTCTCGACAACGTTGTCTACCGCGCAGGTTTGGCACGTACCCGTCGTCAGGCACGTCAGCTGGTCACCCACGGTCACTTCACCGTCAACGGTGTGCGCGTGGATGTCCCCAGCTACCGCGTCAGCCAGTACGACATCATCGACGTCCGCCCGAAGTCGCTGCAGACCACTCCGTTCCAGATCGCCAAGGAGCTCGTCGGCGATCGTCCGGTTCCGGGCTGGCTGCAGGTGGTTCCTTCGACGCTGCGCATCCTCGTGCACAACGTGCCCGAGCGCGCTCAGATCGAGGTTCCGCTCACCGAGCAGCTCATCGTCGAGTTCTACAGCAAGTAAAACCAAGCAGCACAAGCTGTTTCGGTCCACTTCTAGGCCGTCAAATAGCGGTCGGCCACAAGGAGAAATCAAGAAATGCTCATCTCACAGCGACCAACCCTCACCGAGGAGATCATCGCCGACGACCGGTCGAAGTTCGTCATCGAACCGCTCGAGCCGGGCTTTGGCTACACCCTCGGTAACTCGCTGCGTCGTACCCTGCTCAGCTCGATTCCGGGTGCTGCGATCACCAGCATCCGCATCGACGGAGTTCTGCACGAGTTCACCACCGTCCCCGGCGTGAAGGAAGATGTCACCGACATCATCCTGAACCTCAAGGGCCTCGTGGTGAGCTCCGAAGAGGACGAGCCGGTCACCATGTATGTGCGTAAGCAGGGTCCGGGCACCGTCACCGGTGCTGACATCGTGCCGCCCGCAGGCGTCACCGTGCACAACCCGGATCTGCACATCGCCACCCTGAACGACAAGGGCAAGCTCGAGATCGAGCTCGTCGTCGAGCGGGGCCGTGGATACGTGCCTGCCGTGCAGAACAAGGCGTCGGGAGCCGAGATCGGCCGTATTCCGGTCGACTCGATCTACTCGCCGGTGCTGAAGGTCACCTACAAGGTGGAGGCCACCCGCGTCGAGCAGCGCACCGACTTCGACCGTTTGGTGCTCGACGTCGAGACCAAGAACTCGATCAGCGCTCGTGACGCCCTGGCGTCCGCGGGTAAGACCCTGGTCGAGCTGTTTGGTCTGGCTCGGGAGCTCAACGTCGAGGCTGAGGGAATCGAGATCGGGCCGTCGCCTGCGGAGGCTGACCACATCGCGTCGTTCAGCCTGCCGATCGAGGATCTGGATCTGACCGTCCGTTCGTACAACTGCCTCAAGCGCGAAGGTGTTCACACCGTCGGCGAGCTGGTTGCACGTACCGAGTCGGATCTGCTCGACATCCGCAACTTCGGTCAGAAGTCGATCGACGAGGTGAAGGTCAAGCTGCACACCCTGGGTCTGTCGCTCAAGGACAGCCCGGCCAGCTTCGATCCGTCGCAGGTCGCCGGTTACGACCCGGCAACCGGAACGTGGTCGGACGACGCGTCTTTCGACGCTGACTCCGGTGAGGATTTCGCGGAGACCGAGCAGCTCTAGTCGCTGCGACTGCCAAACCTGACTCGTCGAGCGATCGTCGGGTCCTCCTAGGAGAAGACAATGCCCAAGCCCACCAAGGGTGCCCGCCTCGGCGGGTCGGCCAGCCACCAGAAGGCGATGTTGGCGAATCTCGCCACCTCGCTCTTCGAGCACGGCCGCATCACCACCACCGAAGCAAAGGCCAAGCGCCTGCGCCCGTACGCGGAAAAGATCATCACCCACGCCAAGGCCGGCAAGCTGGCCAACCGTCGTGAGGTCATGAAGGACATCCGCGACAAGGACGTCGTCCACACGCTGTTCGCCGAGATCGGCCCGTTCTTCGCGGACCGTCCGGGCGGCTACACACGCATCATCAAGACGATCAACCGCAAGGGCGACAACGCCCCCATGGCTGTGATCGAGCTGGTGCGTGAGAACACCGCGTCGACCGAGGCCACCCGCGCCACCCGTGTCGCTGCGTCGAAGAAGGCTGCTGACGAGAAGGCCGCTGCTCCGGCAGCCGAGGCCGACAACGTCGTCGAGGCCGTCGCCGACGAGGCAACCCCGGCACAGGTCGAGAACGCCGAGGCCGTGGCCGAGGCTGTCGACGATGAGTCGACGGCTGCCACCGCACCGGAGGCCGAAGCTGCTGACGCCGACGTCGACGGCGACAAGGCCGACGACAAGTAGGTCGGACGGCTGAACACGCCAGACATGAGCGGACCCGCCACCACACCAGGTGGCGGGTCCGTTCGTCTGCGTTTCGACATCGGCTACGACGGAACCGATTTCGCGGGCTGGGCGCGACAGATCAGTCAGCGCACGGTATGTGAGGTCGTCGAGACGGCGTTGTCGACGGTGCTGCGGGTACCGGTCCGGCTGACCGTCGCCGGACGGACGGACGCGGGCGTCCACGCCACCGGTCAGGTCGCGCACGCCGACATTCCCGTGTCGGCACTCGACACGCGCTCAATAGACGGCGACCCCGGGCGCCTCGTCGGACGACTCGCCAAGATGCTTCCCGACGATGTGCGCGTGAAGCAGGCCGCGTCGGTCAGTGACCACTTCGACGCACGGTTCTCGGCGCTGCGGCGTCACTACCGCTACCGACTCTCCGACGCGGTATTCGGCGCCGAACCGGTCCTCGCGCGCACCACCGCCGCATGGCGACGGCCGCTCGACGTGGAAGCGATGAACGCGGCGTCGTCGGCGTTGGTGGGCCTCAACGATTTTGCCGCCTTTTGTCGACGCCGCGAAGGCGCTACGACGATCCGCGATCTGCAACGGTTCTCGTGGTCACGTGACGCCGACGGCGTGCTGATCGGCGAGGTCAGCGCCGATGCGTTCTGCTGGTCGATGGTGCGTTCGCTTGTCGGTGCGGTGGCATCGGTGGGAGATGGTCGGCGCGATGTCGACTGGTGCCGAGCGCTTCTCGGCGAGCGCGAACGCAGCGCGAAGGTGCCCGTCGCCGAAGCGCGGGGCCTGTGTCTCGTCGGCGTCGATTATCCGGAGGCGCACGAGCTGGCCGCGCGCAATGCGATCACCCGCGACGTCCGGGTCGCGACAACCGAAGGCGCACAGGGATGTTGCGGCGACCAGTGATGAGAACGGCGGTATACGTCGATGGGTGAGCATCGTCCGGAGACGGTCGAGAAAGCAATCGCCGACTGCAGAGGGCTGCCGCCGCAGAGAAGATCGAGTGTGCCCGGTTGTCAGAGAACGAGGTGGCGTTGCGGGCAGACGGGGTGTCGAGCCTTGTGACGTTCGAGCCGGATGCCCACGCGTTTCGTCGCGAGGGACTCGGTGGACTGCGCCGCCGATCGACTGGTGCCGGCGATCGATTTCCGGGCGCCGACAGGTTCCCGTTGAGCGACAGCGATTCCGCGGTGGGCTTCGGAATGAAGAGGTCGACGATCCTTGTCGGACGTGGACTCGAATTGTCGACCGCGCTGGTGAGAGAACCCGCGACCGGAAAATGGGAGTCGCAGCCCACGAACCGTGTGGGCTTTCTTGTCTACGACGAGTTGGTGTTGCACGGCTGGCATCAGCGGTGCAGCAAGCAGACGCTGGCACTGATTGCGTGTGTGGCTCTCGTGCTCACCGTGGTAATCGCCGTGCTTGCCGTGGCGTTTCTCGCCTGAGTCCGACCTGCTTGCTGCTCGTCTGATCGTCTGGCTGTCTGGGCCGTTACGCCGAATATGCGAGTGTCTGCGCGTAGTTGACGCGCGCGCCGAGGTCGGCAACGGCTGCCCGTGACATCACCGGGATCGCGGTGGTGTGGGCGACTGGTCCAGCAGACACGGTGATCTGCACGAACCCGATGGTGCGCTCCTCCTTCACCAGAAGAAACAGCAGGCCGAGTCCGCAGAACAGTACGGCCGTCACGATTCCCACGATGAGGGCCCACTGCGGGATCTCGTTGGTGGTGCGTGACATATCGACGAAGCTCCACCGCGACCCGGCCAGTGGTGCGTTGCCCGCGGGTGTGATGACCTGGCTGCGCGTGCAGTGGATGTCACCGATCGAGACGAGGATCGGATCGCTCGGCGGCGGTGCCGCAGCGTAGCTTCCCGGGGCAGGCGTCGGCGGCAACTCGACGTCGCTCCACGCGGGACCGGTTGATTCGGGCCCGCGAGGTTTCGGCGGATCGGGGTTCGGCGCGTCCGGGTAGCTCACTGTGTCACCGTCCTCACGGGGGTCACCGTCGTCACTGGGTCGCGGTCCTCACTGGCTGCCATTGCACAGCAACGGCAGCCTCGTCAGGGCGTCAAGATCGGAGTTTGTAGCCGTTCGAGTCGCGGACGCTGCCGGTGAACATCATGATGGCGTCGACGAGGACCCAGATCCCGACCGCGGGCAGGATGAAGAAGCCGATGAAAAGGAACGTCGTGATCCACCCGACGATCGTCAGCACGAGCTGTGCGACGCCGATGCCGGTATATCCGAGGTAGAACCGTCCCGCGCCGAAACCGCCGAGGAACAGTTGGAGCAGGCCCGCCGTGACCTTGGACTTGCTCGAGAGGGGCTCACCGGTGAAGGGGTCGCGTCCGTACGGGGCCATCGGATCCGCGGCGCCGGGGTAACCGGCTTGCATCCCGTACCCGGGGACCGCATATCCCTGAGCCCCGTATCCCTGGGCTCCGTATCCCTGGGCTCCGTATCCCTGAGCGCCGTATCCCTGGGCTCCGTAGGTCGGCGAACCGGGGGTTCCGTTCTCGTACGGGAGCGGCATGAACTGGTCGCCGGCGGCGGGACCGAACGGTGATGGAGCGCCGTAGGGCGAAGAACCGTAGGGCTGCTCGTTGCCGCGGGCATCCTGGTTCGAATTGTCGGGATAGCTCATGGCGCCAATATTCGCATGGACCCCCGACAGGTGTCGCCCCCCGGGTCTCAACGAATGGGCGTATGTCGTTCGGTCGGCTGACCTCAGGTTGCGCTGCGCTCGTCGTCGATGGCGTCGAACACTGCCTCGACGGTCTGCTCGTCGCCAACGATGTCGGAACTCTTGCGGCCCTCGGTCATCAGCCTGCGCCAGACCTGGGAGTCGAACTCCATGGGTTCGTTGCGTTCGAGGAACTCCATGACGACCTGCACGAAGCGTTCCGGGTCGTCGTGGAAGGGGAAGTGGCCCGAGCCGTGGAACGTCGACATCTCGCTGTGGCCGATCGCCGAATTCGCGAGCAGGGCGTGTTCGTAGGGGATGACGGTGTCGTCGTCGCCCCAGACAATCAAAACGGGCAGGTACTCGGTCAAATAACATCGGTCGAGCATCGTGATCGATTGCCCTCGCCAGTCGACCACTGCCCGCAGGGTGCGGAGGAATGCCGCCGATGCGGTGGGTGCCGCGAGATCGCCGAGGACGCGAAGCAGATCCTCGTGGTCGTTGAGCATGCGTTTAGGTGACAGATCATGCGGGAGGTCGGGGATTCCCGGAGGCGTTGGCGTTGCGGCGATCACGCTGACGCCCAAACGGAGTGCAGGCAGCACTCCCGGAACCCGTAGTGCTGTGAGTGCGCTGTTGACCAGTGGCAACGTCACCAGCCTCAGGGCGGGGTTGACCTCCCGGCTGACGCCGCCCGCGGCGACCAGGACGAGCCGCTCGACGAACCTGGGGAACTGGTAGCAGAACTGCATTGCGACGCCGCCGCCGAGCGAGTGCCCGACGACGGTGACCTTGCTGATGCCGAGTACCACCAGCAGATCGCGCATGCCGTTTGCGAATGCTGGGACGGAGTAGTCGGCGCGCGGCTTGTCCGATCGTCCGTGCCCCAAGAGGTCGGGTGCGATGACGGTGTAGTGCTGGGCGAGCATGGGAATGACTTCGTTCCACGTCGACGAGTTGTCGCCGATGCCGTGGATGAGAAGCAGTGCCGGTCCGCTCCCCGCGATCCGATATGCCCGTCGGTAGCCGTGGATGACCTTGTATTCGATGCGCATTTCAGTGTCGGAGACCGGGCGTAGGTTGGCAGACGACGAGCCACCGGAACGTTTGATTCCGCCGACTCGGGTCGGGGCTTCTGACACGACTAACTCCTCGCGTGATCACAACGGCGTGATGTCTCGGCTGGCGGCATGTGACCACAACGCCTTACCTCCGAGTAAACACCTGATAGGCGTTGTCTGCCCACCATGTTGCAGCGAGTTAACGTGAGCGCAAACGAGTGGGTTCGACCACATCGCGGGCGCCCGGGTGTCGATAGGCTTGCGGGCAATGAATCCGTTCGACATCGACGCGTTTCTGACCACGGGCGGGCTCGTCGGACTGTGCCTGCTGATCTTCATCGAAACGGGCCTGCTCATCGGTTTCGTGTTCCCCGGCGACTCGATTCTGTTCACCGCGGGCGTCCTTGCGGCTCAGCCGGAACCTTTCGCCCCGCTCTGGCTGTTGTGTGTGCTGGTTCCGTTGGCCGCGATCCTCGGCGACCAGTGTGGATTCCTGATCGGTCGACGGCTCGGCCGCGAAGTGCTCGAGGGCCGTCTGATGCGCACAATCGGACCGACCTACATCGAGCGGACGCACCGCTTCTTCGACAGGTTCGGTCCGCTGACCGTGTTCTTCGGTCGGTTCATCGGGATCGTGCGCACATTGACGCCGCTTGTCGCGGGCTTCAGCGGGATGCGCCACTCGGTGTTCACGTTCTTCAGCGTTCTCGGCAGCATCGTCTGGGCGGCGGGCATCATCGTCCTCGGCTACTTCCTCGGCTCCGTGCCGATCATCCGCGATCACCTCGAACTGATCATCGTCGCGTCGGTGCTGACCGTGGTGGTGCCCACACTCATCGAAGGCGCCCGACGGTGGCGCGCAGTGCGTCGGCTGAAGGGGGCCGACGCAGTCGGGGCCGGTGGCGACGCGCGGGTCGGCGACGCTGAGGGTGGCGGTTCTGGGACCGGCAGTTGTGAGACCGGCAGTTCTGAGGGTGACGGTTCTGAGGGTGACGGTTCTGGGGGTGACACCCCAGCCGGCGACGGCCATGAGGGTGGCGACTCGGACGTCGATGGACTGGGCGCGGGCTGCTCGGGAGAGTCGCAGAACTAGCATCGCGGGATCGCACACTCGATGCCCTCGCAGATGTTTACGCGTTTGTTCGTCGCGAAACGTAAAAATCCGACAGAATGACTTATCCACAAGCAAGCGTCGGGGTATCGCCGGGAGGCCCACCGGGTGGCAATATCTCAACGCACAACGCGCTTGACGAGTGAGGTCAGCAGCGCGGCCGGTGGGGTCATATACGGAGGGGTCAGGGGGATGCGGGATCAGATGTCAGTCCAGCAGAACAATTTCGGGCAGCAGAACGATTTCGGGCAGCGCAACGACTTCGGGTCGACGAGCGACCACGAGTCGCAAGCGCAGGTTCCCGCAGCATTTCGAATGTCCTCTGCGCGATCACGATCCGGCGCGATCACGGTGGTGACCACACCGCAAGGTCTGCCGACGCGCGTCCGCATTGATCGATCGCAGCTCGAGAAGAGGCCTGACGTCCTCGCCGACGAGATCCTGCGGCTCTGCAGGCAATCGGCGATGGCCGCCGGTATCCGTTGGCGCGACGAGCTTCTCGAGGCCGGGGCGTCGCGCGACGTCGTCGATGCAATGGGCTTGCCGACCACCGACGACCTCTCCCGCGCCGAGCAACTCGACGACGAGCGCGACGACGTCCCGGCGTCGTGGCTGCGCCGGGTGTGAGGCGAAGACGATGACGGGTGCAATGGACGAACTCGAAGCGCGCGCACGGGCTCAACTGGGTCACCTTGCCGACTTCGGCGACCGGCTGGCCGCGTTGAGCGTGCGGGAGAGTTCGTCGGACGGACTGGTGACGGCGGAGGTAGACGGCAGTGGGGCGCTGACCGGTCTGTGGTTGGAAGAAGGCGCCAGCGATCTCGGCGAGGTGCGGCTGGGCGAACAGATCGTCGCGACAGCACTTCTCGGTGCCCAACGTGCGTTTGCCGCACGTGCGGCGCTCACCGAAGAGTTCACCGCGGTCTTCGCCGAGCAGCTCGAGAGCCGATGACCGACACCGACGCAACGTCGGGAAATTCGATGGAACCTTTCGGGCGCAGGGCGCGTCAGATCCCCAAAGCTCGAAGAACCGCTCAAGCACAGATAGCCGCTCAAGCACAGAGAACCGTAAACCTGCAATCGCTCATCAACGAGGGGACCACATGGACAACGTGACGGTGACACCTGAAGTGCTGGAAGGCTTTGCGGCAACCAACGTGGCGATCGGCACCGCGGTAGGCGCGGCGGGCACGATCGACGCAGCGGCGAACACCGCTGCGATGATCGGGGTGTTCGGGCTCATCGGTCAAGAGTTCTTGGCGGCTTTCATCACCGCTCAGGCCAACCACCTGGTCGGGGTCGGGAGCCTCGCGGCCGTCCACGCATCGACTGCCGCGAGCACGGTGGCCGCACTCGCTGAATTCGACGCCAACGACGCGGCCGGTGCGGCAGCAATTCGGTCAGTGCTGTGAGCTCGCCGCAACCCGCCACGGGTGGGCCACATCTGCCCGACGCGATCGACACGTCGATGCCCGATGTTCCCGCGGTCAACAACATGTCGATCCAGGACATGATCGACGCCACGCCTCTCGGGCCGATCCTCGATAGGCCCGTTGGTGAGGTACTCGCCGGACTCGGCCTGCCGCAGATTCCACAGTTCCCGGCGCTACCGCCCATGCCGGGACTTCCGCCGCTGCCGACGATAGACATCGGCATGCTGCTCAAGCCGATCACCGATCTCCTGGGCGGATTCGGAAGCGGCAACCTGGCCGGCGCACCGGTCGACCCGTCGATGCTCTTCGATAGCTTGTCGACGGTGCTCGACACCGCGATGTCCACCGCCACACAGGCTCTCGGTGTGCTCGATACCTTGTGGGCAGGCCAGGCGTCGCTGGGTGCGACGACAAAAACGGCGCAGGCGAGCGCCGACAGTGCCGCGCTGTCGACCCAGGGCGGGGTGATGTCGATCGACATCCAAGCCGCAGCGGGGATCGTGGCGGCTGGCCTCGCGACCGTGCAGGGGATCATCGCGGCGACGATCGGCAAGATCGCGGTGCTCGGGCCGGGCCTTGTGACGCCGGTCGGGCAGGGCGCCGCGGTCGCATTCGCTACCGAGGGTCTTGCCGAGGCGACTGCCGCGGTCGCGGTGACTCGGGCCCAATTGCTCGGCCCGACAACGCAAATGGTCGTCAACGGGGCCCCTGTCAACGTGACAGCCCCGCCGACGGCCGCAACATCGGCAGCGCAGTCACCGTTCGCGCTGGCCAGTTCGATCCTCGAGGCGGTCTCGCCCCTCGTCTCCACCGCGACACAACTGCCCTCTGCGTTGATGGCTCCTGTCAGCGAGATGCTCGGTATCGCCTCCGGCGACGGCGTCGACGCCGCACGTCTCGACCACCTCGTCGCCGGTGACGATCCCGATCTCGCAGGACCGCGCGGGGGATCGGGCGACGCCACTGTCGGCGCGGCTGGGATGGGTGCCGGCGCTCTGGGTATGGGGGTTGGTGGTCTGGGTGCGGCGTCGGCGCCTCTCGGGGCCGCACGGGCGGGCATGTCTGCCGGGATAGGGACCACCGAGCCTGCGTCGTTGACGCCGTCGCAGACAACTCGAACCGCCGGTACGACAACGACTCCCGTGCCGGCGTCAATGGCCCCGATGATGGCGGCGGGCGCGGCGCGCGGCGCAGCGGATGCCGCGGAGCACCACGAGATTCCTGACTACCTCGTCACCGAAGAACACGGTTTGGAGGTGGTTGGCGAGTCGCACGAGGTGGCTCCCTCCGTGATCGGTGATCAACCTGCGCAACCCGAGTCATCGCCGACACCGGATATCCAACTGCGCCTCTTGTGGCACGACTCCGAACTGGAGACCGAGCCGCAGAGTTGATCCGTCCTCTCGCCAACGACCACTGTCCGAGACACCTGGAGGTGTGCCATGCCGGATCCGAAACTCAGCGTCGACCCCGACGAACTGATTACTGCCGCAAGAGATCTCGACCGATTGGCCGATCGAATTGAGAAGTCGGTGATCAGTACCGCCGATCGGCGGACGGTTGCCACGGCTGGTCGCGACGAGGTGTCAGTCGCGGTCGCGGGTTCCTTCGATGCCGTCGCGCGCGGGTTCGACGCCGACGCCGCGTCGGGAGTCTTCGAACTACGCAAAATCGCTGCCACATTGCGCGCCCAGGCGACACGGGTCGTCGACGCCGACGACGCGGTCGCACGCGGACTGCGTATCTGAGTCGGGCTGCGAAGCCGCACGTCAAGACATCGAGTACGACAAGAGCTGCCGGCGAATACCGCTGTAGCTGAATACCGCTGTAGCAGTCAAGCTCTCGAAAGGAAGGAGTAGTGCAGTGACCGGTTTCACCGGCGTCATCTGGGACGCACGTACCACCGATCGGCTCGTGTCCGATCTCGCGTCCGGTGTCGGTCCTGCGTCCTTGATCGAGGCGGGGGGCGCGTGGGGTGCTGTCGCGAGCGAGATGGGCGACGCCGCAGTCGAATACGGCACCATCCTGGCGCGGATGGGGGGATCGTGGGCATCCACCCACGCAAGCGAGGCGCTCGATCGGCTGACCGCGTTGGGCGGCTGGTTTGCCGATGCCGCGGCGACCGCGGCGTCGAACGCTGTTCTCGCGCAGGAGCAGGGTGCGGCAGCAACAGTTGCGAGGCTGGCGATGCCCGCCGCCGGAGAGGTGGATCTGGTCGACGGACTGAGCGATCTCGCGAGGTCGGTGAGTGCGGTCGCGCCTGTCATCACGGGCGCTGCCGCCCACGCCGAGCGCGCCCGACACGACCAGCGCATGCGCGCGGCCCGCGTGATGGAGGCATACGAACAGGCTGCGACGCCCTCAGCGCAGCCGTGGCATGTCGAGGATCGCGCGCCGCTGCTGGTCTCCGACGCGGCACTGCTTGCCGAGCAGTCGGCGGCGAGCGCTGCTCGCAGCGCAGCGGACGCCGCGAACGTCGAGCCCCACACGGTGACAACAACAAACGCGACGACACGGCTGGCCGGGGGTGGATCGCCGTTCGGGCCAATGGTGCCGCCGCCGGTCACGGCCGGATACGCGGCGACGACCCTCGCGGCGGCCCCGCAGGCCACGGCGGCCGCTACGCCGACACCTACATCACGACCGATGCCATCGGAGTCGATGCCACCGCCCGTCGCCCCGTCGGTGGCTGCGACGACCGAGCAGCGTGTGACGCGAACAGTAGCGGTAGCCGCCGATCGCGGCGAACCGGTATGTGGCGCCGGGATCGCTCACGAGCCGCCTGCCACCTGGGCAGCCGCAGGCGTTGCGGTCACCTCGCAGGTGACGATCGACTCCGGCGTTGAATCGGGCTCGCCGACAATAGATCCCGCCTATCTCGAGCAGACCCTTCGGCTCGGGGAGGTGTCGACGCGATGATCTGGACAGCGACGCGAGGTGGACGAGTGGATGTCGCGACTCTACGCCGGGTCGGTGCGCGGTTCGGTGTGACCACCTGGCCGGTCGTGCTCGATCTCCTCGCCATCGACGACGATGCCGAGCGTGCGCGCGCCGCACACTCCGCGGCCGACGCCCGCATCGCCGAGCTTCGACTCGTCGATGACGTGGGCGATCCCGTGCCATGGCTTGCGACCGCACTGCGGGTACTCGCGCTGCCCGACCGAGAGTTGGAAATCCGCACATTCACCGAATCCGACACCGTCCGTGCGTGTCTCGCGCGTCGTGACGACCGCCACGTCTTCGCCGTGAGGAGCGGCGACACCATCGACATCACGGTCGTCGAGCTTCCTGACGTCGCCGCGGTCTCGGCGCTGGTACGTCGACACTGCACAGATCGCGGAGACGATGACAGGAGCGATCGGGGCATAGCGGACCAGAAACCCATAGCGCGCCCGGAACCCTTGGAGTTCGGTGCGCTCGCGTGTCCGTGCGACGAACTCGCAGATCGTCTCGGGCGCTGTCTGGCTACCGCTGAGGTCGCGCGAACACTGACGCGATTGGGTATGCCACCGGGCGATTCCGGCGCTGTGGCACGTGCTTTCGCGACGATTGAGCGTCGCATTGAAGTTGTCGCGGTCTCGCGCCGCGGCGGAATGCTCACGCAATCCCCGGGAGCGCTCGGCGTCATCGACACAGCGCGAGGTCGAATCGTTGCCGGTCCAAGTAGATCTCCCGACGGCAGGGTGTGGACCACGCTGTCGCCGGGTTCGGGTCATCGCATCGGTCAGGCCGTGGGTCTGCTGATCGAGACCCTTCCCGACGGCTGGTGGCCCCGGTGACGTCCGGGCCACTCGTTCGGGAAGCGACGTCGGAACCGATTCCGAACGTCGTGCACACCAACGGTATCTGAGTCGCGGATACCGCGAGGCACCGTGATCGGTGCTCAACCACAGGAGGATCAGGATGCTCAATCTCGGTGACAACGGCGGGGGAGCGGTCAAGGTCGACGTCGAATCGGCAATGGCCACAACGAAATCGGTTGCGGGGGTGGTCGCCGACATGCAGGAGACCATCGGTCGCATCGCACGGGCATCGTCGAACGGCGCCGCGTCGTGGCAGGGCAAGGCGTCGGCGGCCTTCACCGATACCCACGCCGACTGGAACTCGTCGGCGCTGGCGTTGCACAACGCGCTCGACGACATTCGGAACAAGCTCAGCAGCGGCTTCACCGGATACGAGGACAACGATGCTCAGGTCGCGGGTGGCTTCCAGCCCGGAGGAGTGCGGATCTGAAGCAGGTTCTCACGATCAATCATACTCGGGCACAACCACATTCACGCTCGACACATTCACGCTCGACACATTCACGCTCGGGAGCATTCGGTTCGAGCGATCAGAAGGGAATACAGACATGGGACAGATCGAATACAACTTTGCAGGTCTCGGCGATCTCAGCGGCAATCTCCAGTCGGAGTTCACGCGGCTGAGCGACCTCGCCGACGAACTCAAGCGGCAGGTCCACTCGCTCGACGCGATCTGGACGTCGGACATCGCCAAGGCGTCGTACGAGCAGGCGCAGGCGAATTGGGACCGCATCTTCCTTCAGTCGCGCGATCAACTGTTCGGCCTGCACCGCGGCGTGCAGAACGCGTCGAACACGATGTCGGAGCTCGACGGCGCGATCGGGCGCGGTTTCGGCTCCATCTGAATGTGACGTCCCGAATGGGGGCGGGGCGGGGTGGGGCCTGCGGTTGTGCCTGCGTGGTCCCATACCCGCCCGCGCGAAACGCCGGCATGTTCGTTCCGGGGTAGTCGGTTAGAGTCTCAGGCGACAAGAATGACCGGCGATGCCTGTGCGGCGGGCGGCAATGACGTCGATGGAAGGACAACACGGTGTCGGCAGAAGGTTCCAAGAAGGCAATTCTCGCGGCACTCGCGGCCAACGCCGGTATCGCCGTGGCCAAGTTCGTCGGATTCGCGATCACCGGGTCCTCGTCGATGCTCGCGGAGGGTGTGCACTCCGTCGCCGACACCAGCAATCAGGGGCTGTTGTTGCTCGGGCAGAAGCGCGCAAGCCAGGAGGCCGACCAGCTTCATCCGTTCGGTTATGGGCGCGCCCGGTACTTCTATTCGTTCGTTGTGGCGTTGGTGATCTTCACGCTCGGTTCTATGTTCGCGATCTATGAGGGCATCGAAAAGATCACCCACGCAAACGATCACGGACTCGAGTCGCCGATCGTCGCGATCGTGATCCTGCTTGTCGCCATCTGCCTCGAGGGCTACAGCTTCACGACGGCCATGCGTGAATCGCGCCCGCTCAAGGGCGGTGCGTCGTGGTGGCGATTCATCCGCAACTCGCGGAATCCGGAACTCCCGGTGGTTCTCCTCGAAGACACGGGCGCGTTGATCGGTCTTCTACTGGCGCTGCTCGGCGTCGGGTTGACCATGATCACCGGCAATGCGGTGTGGGACGGTATCGGAACGCTGGCGATCGGCGTTCTGCTCGGCGTGATCGCGATCGTGCTGATCGTCGAGATGAAGAGCCTTCTGATCGGAGAGGGTGCGACGGTGGAGGAAGAGGTCGCTCTCCGCGAAGCGCTCGAGTCCGATGGGGTCGATCGCGTCATTCACATGAAGACCCAGTACCTCGGGCCCGACGAGCTCCTCGTGGCCGCCAAGATCGCGATCCCGGCCGGGACAGATGTGGTGGCGGTCGCGCATATCATCGACGACGCCGAGGCGAGAATCCGTACGGCCGTGCCACAAGCGAGGATCATCTATCTCGAACCCGACATTGATCGGGGCTCGGCGCAGCCCGCCGCAGATCGGGCCGACATGTCTTCGCGTTAAAGCCCTCACACCACCCGCGCAGTCGGTAGCGTGTGAATCCGCGATAACCGGAACGCCGGTTGCGTGAGCACACTGTCGAGTCGGGGGATCACAAGTCACTCCGACCCTGCGTCGGTCGAGAAGACGGACGACGCGTCGACGATGCTGACCTGACACTGCTGACCAGAAATGCAGGGAGAAGCGCTGATGGCCAACGCGTTCACACGCACCAAGTCTGTCGAGCAGTCGATGGCCGACACCGACGAGCCCGATCACAGACTTCGCAAGGATCTGACGTGGCGGGACCTGATCGTCTTCGGCGTCTCGGTCGTGATCGGTGCAGGTATCTTCACGATCACCGTGTCGACTGCCGGCGACAAAGCGGGTCCCGCGATCTCCCTGTCGTTCATCATGGCCGCCATCACGTGCGCACTGGCGGCGCTCTGTTATGCCGAGTTCGCCTCGACAGTTCCCGTCGCGGGGTCCGCATACACCTTCGGCTATGCGACATTCGGTGAGTTCCTTGCCTGGATTCTCGGCTGGGATCTGATCCTCGAGTTCGCGGTCGGTGCGGCCGTGGTGTCGAAGGGGTGGTCGAGCTACCTCGGCAGCGTGTTCGGCTTCTCCGGCGGGACCGTCGACGTCGGCTCACACACCATCGACTGGGGCGCGATTCTCATCGTCGCGGTTGTGACAACACTGCTCGCTCTGGGCACCAAACTGTCGTCGCGTGTCAGCGCAGTGATCACCGCGATCAAAGTCGGCGTCGTGCTGCTCGTCATCATCGTCGGCTTCTTCTACATCAAGACGGCCAACTACCACCCCTTCGTGCCGCCTGCGGAACACGCAGCAGGTGAAAAGGCTTCTGTTGATTCGACGCTCTTCTCGCTGATCACCGGAGGAGGCGACTCGTCCTACGGGTGGTACGGCGTGCTCGCCGCGGCGTCGATCGTGTTCTTCGCGTTCATCGGATTCGACGTCGTCGCCACCACCGCGGAGGAGACCCGCAATCCGCGCAAGGACGTTCCGAGAGGCATCCTCGGGTCGCTGCTGATCGTCACAGTGCTCTACGTGCTGGTCACGATCGTCGTCACCGGCATGGCGAACTACAAACAGCTCGCGAGCAGCGGCGGTGACTCGAAGAACCTCGCCGACGTCTTCGCGTTGAACGGGGTCACCTGGGCGGAGAAGGTGATCGCCATCGGCGCGCTGGCAGGCTTGACGACGGTTGTCATGGTGCTGATGCTCGGCCAGTCACGCGTCGCCTTCGCGATGTGCCGCGACGGTCTGCTGCCGCGCGGGTTGGCCAAGACGAGTCCGCGGTTCGGAACGCCTGTGCGGTTGACCGTGCTGATCGGTGTTGTGGTCGCCGTGGTCGCGGGCTTCTTCCCGATCAACAAGCTCGAGGAGATGGTCAACGTCGGAACGCTCTTCGCGTTCATCGTCGTCGCCGCGGGTGTGCTGGTCCTGCGTCGGACAAGACCCGACCTCGAACGCGGGTTCACCGTGCCGGGAGGACCGATCATTCCGGTGCTCGCGATTCTGGCGTGCCTATGGCTGATGCTGAATCTGTCGGCGCTGACCTGGATCCGATTCGTGATCTGGATGGCCATCGGCGTGCTGATCTACGTGCTCTACGGAATGCGCCATTCGATGGTTGGCCGTCGCGAGCGCGGCGAGGTCGAGGGCGTCGCCTCAGACAAGCATCTGTGAGCGTCGCCTCGCCGGGGCTCGCGCGGCACCGTGTCGCCGCTCGACGTGTGGCCAGCCATGGCCTTGTCTGCGGTATTAGATAGCCTCGTAGTGGAGTGACTTTCGGGTGCGCGCTTCGCGTACCCGTTCAATCGGCCGTCGGCGAACAGTCGGCGCGACACCCTCACACAGGCGCGTGCCCGGCGGCACACATCGGTGACATGCGATTTCACGGACAAGGGGAAGACATGACCATGGTGCAGAACGAGGCACCTCAGGTGGACACCAAGAACGGCATCGACTACAAGGTCGCCGACCTGTCGCTTGCCGAGTTCGGCCGCAAGGAGATCGGGCTCGCCGAGCACGAGATGCCAGGCCTGATGTCGCTGCGTCGCGAATATGCCGACGTCGCGCCGCTGAAGGGTGCGCGTATCTCCGGTTCGCTGCACATGACTGTGCAGACCGCGGTACTGATCGAGACCCTCGTCGCACTCGGCGCGCAGGTGCGGTGGGCGTCGTGCAACATCTTCTCCACCCAGGACCATGCCGCGGCCGCGATCGTCGTCGGCCCGCACGGCACCGTCGACGAGCCGAAGGGTGTTCCGGTCTTCGCGTGGAAGGGCGAGACTCTCGAGGAGTACTGGTGGGCGGCCGAGCAGATGCTCACCTGGCCGAATCCCGACGAGCCCGCGAACATGATTCTCGACGACGGCGGCGACGCCACCATGCTGGTGCTGCGCGGTGCGCAGTTCGAGCAGGCGGGTGTCGTCCCTCCCGCGGACGACGACGATTCTGCCGAGTACAAGGTGTTCCTCGAGCTGCTGCGCACCACGTTCGCCGAGGACAAGACCAAGTGGACGAAGATTGCCGAGTCGGTCAAGGGCGTCACCGAGGAGACAACCACGGGCGTGCTGCGGCTCTACCAGTTCGCTGCTGCCGGTGAACTCTCGTTCCCCGCGATCAACGTCAACGACTCGGTCACCAAGAGCAAGTTCGACAACAAGTACGGCACGCGACACTCGCTGATCGACGGCATCAACCGCGGCACCGACGTGCTCATCGGCGGCAAGAAGGTGCTGATCTGCGGCTACGGAGACGTCGGCAAGGGTTGCGCAGAGTCGCTCGCAGGCCAGGGCGCTCGCGTGCAGGTCACCGAGATCGATCCGATCAACGCGCTGCAGGCGCTCATGGACGGATTCGACGTCGTCACCGTCGAGCAGGCGATCGGCGACGCCGACATCGTCGTCACCTCGACGGGCAACAAGGACATCATCCTGCTCGAGCACATGAAGCAGATGAAGAACCAGGCCATCCTCGGCAACATCGGCCACTTCGACAACGAGATCGACATGGCAGGCCTGGAGAACTCTGGCGCAACCCGCATCAACATCAAGCCGCAGGTCGACCAGTGGGTCTTCGGCGACGGCAAGTCCATCCTCGTCCTCAGCGAGGGGCGACTGCTCAACCTCGGCAACGCGACGGGTCACCCGTCGTTCGTCATGAGCAACAGCTTCTCCAACCAGGTCATCGCGCAGATCGAGCTGTGGACCAAGAACAACGAGTACGACAACGAGGTCTACCGGCTTCCCAAGCACCTTGACGAGAAGGTCGCGAAGATCCACGTCGAAGCGCTCGGTGGCACTCTGACCAAGCTCACCAAGGAGCAGGCGGAGTACATCAACGTCGACGTCGAGGGGCCGTACAAGCCCGAGCACTACCGCTACTGATCTACCCGCTGCTGATCCTCGCGCTGCCGATGGATCAGAGCGGAGGCAGACGATAACGAGCCGGGGGCGTCGACGACAACTGTCGTGGACGCCCCCGGCTCGTTCGGTCGGCGATCGCTCTCGCGCTCTACGTGCTGTAGGAGGGCTGAGCGTTGGGGCAGAAGTACCAGGTGCCCTGCTCGTTGCTGAAGGTCGCCTTGTCGGTCTTGGTCTGGGTGGCCCGACCTCCGTCGGTCACGTGGGTGTCGACGAGCGACTGCGCGACGTCGCCGGTGACCTGTACTTCAGACATGCCGTCGAGAATCACCATGCCCCGACCCTGCGGTGCTCGAATCCTGTCGCGTAGTCCGGTGCAGGTTGCGGACTTGATCTGATCGACGTTCCCGGTGTTGTATGCGTCGATGTAGCGCTGCATCGCCGCACGAACCTCTACGGCCTGGGTGCCATCTGCGGGGGCGTCGGCAGAGTCACCGTCCTGACTGCCCTGAGTACCCTCACCACCCTGATTGGAGTCAGCCTGGCTGGGCGACGCGGCCGCAACCGTCGGTGTCGAACTGTCGCCGCCCGAGGCGAGAGCCACAACGAGCACCACACCGAGTGCCAGGATCACGACGACGCCCGCTGCGATTCCTGCGATCAGGCCACGATGCGGCGTCGGCTTGGTGGTTTGCATATGCGCGAACGGTGAATCCCAGCCGGGCGGTGGAACGACCTGCTGCGGCAGCGGCCCCTGTGGTCCCCCCGGATGCGGCTGGGCTCCCGGATATTGCGGGGTTCCCGGGTACTGCGGGGTTCCCGGGTACTGCGGGACTCCTGCGGGCTGCGAAGATCCGGAGTACTGCGGGGCTCCCGGGTACTGGGGAGCCCCTGAGTAGGGCTGGACGCCCGGGTACGGTTGTAGGCCCGACGCCGGAGCGGCTCCCGGTGGCGTCGTCTGAGGGAACGGCGCAGGCGCAGAGGGCGGTGCAGCCCACGGATTGCCGTCGACGTAGCCGGGTGAAGGCTGATCCGGTGATTGCTGGCCCGATGAATGCTGCGTGGTCGGGTACTGCCCCTGCGGCGGTGTGCCGCGTCCCGGTGTGGGCGGGTAGGTCATGAAACTCCTTGGCAGATGGTGTCATCGTCGACGTTATCGAAGAGGCGAGCGGCTGCCCCAGTTCCGTCATTCACAGCGCCGTCGTTCATAGCGCCGGTCATTCATAGCGCCGTCGTTCACGCGCGCAGGAATTCGTGAGCGAGGAATCGCTGGTGCAGTCATTCGTGCATCAGACGCGCAACAAGGCCCGCGGGTTCCACCGATTCGGGAGAATCTGTGCCGACTTCGATCCACGGCGACGCCCAGCTCTCCGCGGCGAGTTGTCGGTAGACGGAGTCGACGCGCATCTGCAGGTCGTCGTCGCGTTCGTATGCGTCGCGTGGCCGTGACGGATCGGTGGCCGCGCGAGAGCGTGCGCGCTCCATCGCGACGGTTGCGGGCACTCCGAGCAGTAGGTGCTGGTCGGGGACGGGAACGTCAAATCTGCCGAACTCGAGGTCGGCGACCCAGCGCACGATGTCTCCGGATGCGTCCTGCCGTAGCCGTCCCGCGCTGTAGGCCGCGTTCGACGCGACGTATCTGTCGAGGATCACGACGTCGGACTCGGTGAGTGCCGCGCGGATCTGTGCTGCGGCGTCGGCGCGGTCGAGTGCGAAGAGCAGCGCCATCGCGTTGACGCTCTCGCGTAGATCGCCATGCTCGCCGTGCAATGCTTCCGACGCGACATCGGCGAAAACCGACGAGCCGTATCGCGGGAACGTGAAGGTCGACACTGCCGCGCCGCGTCGGGTCAACTCGTCAACCACGCCGGTGACCAGCGTGTTCTTTCCGGCGCCGTCCAACCCCTCCACTGCGATGAGCACTCCCACGATCGAATGGTAGGCGCCGAGGCGATGAGAAGGCGCCAGCCCGCCTCGGCGCGTCAATCACGACGGTTCGATCACGGAAGTGTCACCATTGGAGTCATGAAGCCTCGCATCCTCGTTGTGGACGACGACGCCGCGCTCGCCGAAATGCTGACGATTGTGTTGCGTGGTGAAGGTTTCGAACCCTTCGTCGTCTCCGACGGAACACAGGCGTTGACTGCGGTTCGAGAGGTTCGTCCTGACCTCGTCCTCCTCGACCTCATGCTCCCCGGGATGAACGGGATCGACGTGTGTCGGGTGTTGCGGGCCGATTCCGGTGTACCCATCGTGATGCTGACAGCGAAGTCCGACACCGTCGACGTCGTGCTCGGGCTCGAGTCGGGTGCCGACGATTACATGGTCAAGCCGTTCAAGCCGAAAGAACTCGTGGCGCGGGTGCGTGCGCGGCTGCGTCGCAATGACGAAGAGCCTGCCGAGTTGCTGTCGATCGGGCCGGTGGAGATCGATGTGCCCGCACACAAGGTCACCCGTGACGGCGTGCCCATCTCGCTGACACCGCTCGAGTTCGATCTCCTCGTTGCGCTCGCCCGCAAACCGCGGCAGGTCTTCACGCGCGACGTGCTTCTCGAGCAGGTGTGGGGATACCGGCATCCGGCGGACACTAGACTCGTCAACGTGCATGTCCAGCGTCTACGCGCCAAGGTCGAGACCGACCCGGAGAATCCCGAGGTCGTCCTGACGGTGAGGGGGGTCGGCTACAAGGCCGGCCCGCCGTGATCGGTCGTTCCCGACGTCGCGTCAACAGCACTCTCGGTCGGTTCACCCGCGCGGCAGGCGGCGTCGGCCGGGCATTCGGCCGCATGTGGCGGCGTTCGCTCCAGTTGCGTGTCGTCGTGTCGACGCTCGCGTTGTCGTTCGTCGTGCTCCTCATCCTCGGGTTCGTGCTGATGAGTCAGATCACCGATCGGCTTCTCGAGGTCAAGCTGGGTGCCGCGACCGAAGAGGTCGAGCGTGCGCGCGTCGCCGTCGAACGTGACCTTGCGAGCGGCGACGGCAACACGTCCGTGCAGAACCGGCTGCGGCAGACGAGGTCGTTGCTGACCGACCGCGACGTCGACACCAGCCAGACGTCAGGATCTGTCGGCACCTTCGACAGCGTGCTCATCGTGCCGCGATCAGGCAGTGATGGTTCACAGTTCGGCGTCGGCCCGATCTCGGAGATACCGCGCAACTTGCGTGACATGGTGCAGGGCGGACAGGTTGCCTACCAGTACACGCGCGTGGCCGATGGTTCAGGCGGATCGATTCCCGCGCTGGTCATCGGCACACCGACCAACTCGTCGGTTCCCGGACTCGAGCTCTATCTGGTGTTTCCGCTGACCACCGAACAGAACACGGTCGACCTCGTGCGTGGCACCCTGCTCGCCGGAGGCGTTGTGCTACTCGGCTTGCTCGCGGCCATCGCATGGTTGGTATCCCGGCAGGCCGTCATGCCTGTGCGGTCGGCGTCGAGAATTGCCGTGCGCTTCGCCGATGGGCGCCTCAAGGAACGAATGCCTGTGCGCGGCGAGGATGACATGGCCCGCTTGGCGATGTCGTTCAACGACATGGCCGAGAGCCTGTCCAAGCAGATCACCCACCTCGAGGAGTTCGGTGGTCTGCAGCGACAGTTCACCTCCGATGTCAGCCATGAACTCCGTACACCGCTCACGACGGTCCGCATGGCCAGCGATGTCCTCTACGAGGGCCGCGACGACCTCGACCCCGTGCGTAAACGATCCGTCGAGCTGCTCGACAAAGAACTCGATCGCTTCGAGACGTTGCTCAACGAGCTCCTCGAGATCTCCCGACACGACGCCGGAATGGCTGAACTCGCCGCCGAACGGATGGACATGGCCATACCGATCGACGGAGCGCTCGCGACGGTCTCGCACCTCGCCTCCGACACGGGAACCGAGATCATCCTCGATCTACCGGCCGAACCCGTCATCGCCGAGATCGACCCGCGTCGCGTCGAACGCATTCTGCGCAATCTGCTCGCGAACGCCATCGACCATGGCGAACGCAAACCCATCACGCTCACCATGCGCTCCGACGGCGACGCCGTTGCCATCACGGTGCGCGACCAGGGCATCGGGCTGCGCCCCGGTGAAGAAAAGCTGGTGTTCAACCGCTTCTGGCGGTCGGATCCGTCGAGGTTCCGTCGGTCGGGTGGCACCGGGCTCGGACTCGCGATCAGCATCGAGGATGCCCGGCTGCACCAGGGGCGTCTCGACGCATGGGGCGAGCCCGGCAAGGGAGCGTGCTTCCGACTGACCATTCCGCTGATTCGCGGTCACAAGGTTCTCGGCAGCCCGTTGCCACTCAAACCGGTTGGCCAGCCGGTCCGCAGTTTGCCCGCGAAGTCGTCGACGAAAACGGTTGTTACGCGACTCGACGACCCCGGCACGTCTGACGCCGTTGGCGAGGACGACACTGCCGACAAGACCGACACCGCTCAGAGGACAAGCTCCGCTGACAAGGCAGACCTCGCCGACAGGGCCGACGCGAGCGACGGGGAGCAACGGTGATCGCGCGCGTGGGCGGTCGGACGTCACGACGATTCGTCGCGCTGATCGGGCTGCTCGTGACGGCGATCGTGCTCGCCGCATGCGGCGGCGTACCCGAGAGTTCGTCGCCTCAGCCCATCGAATCCTTCAAGCGCGAGGGACCGACGAACGCGGTTCCGGTTCCGCAGTCCGACATGGACCCCGAAGCGCTGGTGCGTGCATTTCTTGAAGCCACGGCGTCGCCGACGGATGGGCATGCGGCCGCGCGGCGATTTCTGACGGCACCGTCGTCGCAGCAGTGGGACGAGCGTGGCGACGCCATCATCCTCGACGAGATCAACACGTTCGTCGATCAGCGCAGCCAGAACTCGGTGCGCATGCGTCTGGTCGGCGACAACGTCGGAGTACTCAAGTCCAACGGGCAACTGCTGCCCGCCAGCGGGCGGGTCGAGACCACGATCAGCCTTGTCCGCGTGGGGGAGCAGTGGCTGATCGACGGCCCGCTGCCCAACGGCGCGATGATCGACAGGAGTCGGTTCGTCGCGACATACCGTTCGGTGTCGCTGTACTTCACCGATCGCACCCATCAGCATCTGGTGTCGGATCCGCGGTGGCTGTACGGCAACCAGGACGCCGACCCGACGGTCCTGCTCACCAGGCTGATCGCGGGCCCGGCAGAAGATCTCGAAGCGGGCGTCGACAACGGCTTCCCGACCGGGTCGTCGCTGCGCGGACAGGCTGCGCAGATCTCCGGCGGCGGTGTCCGCATCGAACTGACCGGTCTCGGAACCCTCGGCGTGCGTGACCGGACATCGCTTGCCGCTCAGATCATCTGGACCCTCAACGCCGCGGACATCGGCGGACCGTATGTGATCAACGCAGACGGCGCGCCGCTGGTCCCCGAGCGCAGCGCCGGGTGGCAGCCCGCCGACGTCAAGGCGTTCGACCCGCTCGCAACGCCCACCACCGATGTCGGGCTCAACATCGTGCGCGACGGCGCTCTGCTCAAGGTCACCGACACCGGGACCACGCCGTCGGGTGGATCGCTGGGTACCAGCCGCGACGTTCGCTCCGCGTCGATTTCGGCGGACGGCGACGAGGTGACGGCGGTCGTCGCAGCCCGCGGCGGACCCGGACTGCAACTCGTGTCGGGCGCTTATGGCGGTGAGGTCTCGCCGCTCACCTCGGGGACCTCGATCACGCGACCGTCGTTTTCGGGGAGCTATGGGAACGACACCGTGTGGGCGGTCGTCGACGGCAAGCCCGTTCGCGTTGTGCGTGATTCCCAGAACTCCAGCCAGATCGTTTCGACGGTCGACGCGGCGTCGATCGCACCGATTGCCCGTGGCCCGATCACCGAATTGCAGGTGTCGCCCGACGGCGTCCGTGTCGCACTCATCGTCGGCGGACAGGTGCTGCTCGCCGTCATCGCGACCAACGAGGACGGCCAGGTGACCCTGTCCGACCCACGAATCGCCGCGTACAACGTCGGCAATCAAGCTGTGTCGCTGTCGTGGGCCACGTCGACGACTCTCATGGTCGCCCGGGACGCCTCCGATTCGCCGGTGGTCCAGTTGCCGATCAACGGTGCTCCTGCATCCGGTCTGATCAGCGGAAACGTGGCACCACCGGTCCGCGCGGTCACTGCGGATGCCAGCAACGTCTACATCGGCGACCAACGCGGGATACTCCGACTCGGCAGCACCAACGGGCAGCCCGACCAGTATTGGACTGAGGTTGAGCCCGCGATGTCGCCGACTGCGATCCCCGTGCTGCCCTGAGCCTCTGGCGTCTGTCATGCGCCGGCGATGACGGCGACGAGGTCGACGCGTACGCCGTGTTCAGCGAGCACGCGGACTGATTCTGCTGCTGTCGCGCCGGTGGTCATCACGTCGTCGACCAGCACCGTCGCCGTGCGAGGTGAACGGTCGGTCCGCGTCGGCGGTGACCGGACGCCGACGCGCTGCGCGAGGTTTCGACGCCGCGCCCTGGCGTCGAGTCCCGCGGAGTCGCGTCCTCCGGGGCGGATGGTCAACAACGGACGCACCGACGTGCGTTGCCCCAACTCACCGGCTGCGCAGGCGGCGATGGCCGTGACGGTGTCGCCGCCGCGTCGTCGTGCCGCGAGCGGCCGCGTCGGAGCGGGAACGAGAGACAGCCGCGACGCGGGTGGGATCTCGCCCCAGCGACTCAGCGTGCGCAGTGCGTCGCCCAAGGCGTGCCCCAGCGGGGCGGCGAGATCGCGTCGGCCGTGTTCCTTGAGCTCGATCACCGCCTTGCGATGTGGACCGCGATAGCGCCCGAGCGCCCACACCCCGACACCGACCGGGACCCTGGGGGAGAGCATCACGGGAGCGTCGGCGAGAAGCGCCGCGCAGCGTGCACACCAGCGCGGTCCCGGAGCATCGCAACCGCCACAGGTCACCGGGATCATGAGGTCGACGCCGGCGCGTGCGATCGCGCGGACGTGCCGTCGGGCGATTCCTGACATGGACCCGAGCCTGCACGCTCGACCGAAGGACACCCGTGGTGCGGCTGCGATCCGACGCACAACTGTGGATTCATATGAGCCTGTGGATATCTGCCGAGCGGGCACCCGCTGGGCCGTTGGTCCCGTACTCGAATCAACGTGGCGACGAGCCGTCATATCGATGGCTAACAGGCAAACTTCCGACTACGGTCGAGGTTGCAGAAGGTAGCCGAGTCCCGGTACGGGAGGTGAAGCCCCTGACACTGGTTGTCAACCGCCGGTTGGCATGAATGAGTCGCCATTTCCTGACCTCAGTTGCCGCGAATCGTCTGGTGCTTCACGTAAGTCACAGCGGGTTCTCCTTGCGCACAACGGCTTTCGGGCTCTACAGACCTCGATGGGTTCCGTAGATCTTTCGACGAGATCGGGTGGTGGTAGCACACCCAGGAGGTAGTCGAATGTCGCAAGTCGTCCATCGCAAGGGTCGGCGTGAATCAAAGGTCGGTGCCACCACCGACGAGTACGACGCAGAATTCGCTTTTGTGCGGCCCCCCGGAACAGTCGAGTCCGACGAGCCGGCCGAACCGAACGCCACGGTCGTCTTCGCCGGGCGCAATGTCGAGATACCCGAGCACTACCAGATCTACGTCCGCGACAAGCTCGCGCGACTCGAGAGGTTCGACCTCAACGTCTACCGATTCGACGTCGAACTCAATCACGAACGCAATCCGCGGCAGTCCAAGGCGTGCCAGCAGGTGGAGATCACGGCCACCGGCAAGGGGCCTGTCGTCCGTGCGCAGGCATGCGCGGAAAACTTCTACGCCGCGCTCGAGGCCACTCTCGACAAGGTCGAGTCCCGATTGCGTCGGGTGAAAGACCGCAAACGCGTGCACTACGGCAACCGTCGGCCGCTCTCGGTGGCCGAGGCGACCGAGGTGGGGGCACCGCCACTGCGAGTCGACCAACTAACCGTCGACGAACTCCCCGGTGACCCCGGCACCGTCGACGGTGCACAAACCTGGGACGACGGCGTCGATGACCACACACCAGGACAGATCGTCCGCGTGAAGGAACACCCAGCCGTCCCGATGACCGTCGACGACGCCCTCTACGAAATGGAACTGGTCGGACACGATTTCTTCCTGTTCCACGACAAGGAAACCGATCAGGCTTCGGTGGTCTACCGCCGCCACGCCTTCGACTACGGACTGATTCGGCTCGTCTGATCGGCAGCCACGGGGCACCGATCAGGCTCCCTTCAGGCGACGTCGGTACCATGGAATACGGCCTGCGTTCATGCACTCGCATGCACAGGCCGTATTTCGTGAGTAGTCGACATGAGTAAGGGACTCGATCCACGGTGCTGAACAAGCTACTGCGCGTCGGCGAAGGCCGCATGGTCAAGCGACTCGATGCGATCGCATCGCACGTCGAGGCGTTGGAAGACGAGATCGCGTCGCTGTCCGACGACGAACTGCAGGCCAAGACCGGCGAGTTCAAGGATCGGATCGCCAAGGGCGAGACGCTCGACGAAGTGCTGCCCGAGGCCTTCGCGGTCGCTCGCGAGGCCGCATGGCGTGTTCTCGACCAGAAGCACTTCCACGTGCAGATCATGGGTGGCGCAGCCCTGCACTACGGCAACATCGCCGAGATGAAGACCGGTGAGGGCAAGACCCTGACCTGTGTGTTGCCCGCTTACCTCAATGCGCTGTCCGGCGACGGCGTGCATGTCGTCACTGTCAACGACTACCTGGCAAAGCGCGACTCCGAGTGGATGGGACGCGTCCACCGCTTCCTCGGTCTCGAGACCGCGGTGATCCTGACCGGGATGACTCCCGAGCAGCGCAAGGTCGCCTACGCCGCCGACATCACCTACGGCACCAACAACGAGTTCGGCTTCGACTACCTGCGCGACAACATGGCGCACGCACTCGAGGATCTCGTGCAGCGTGGCCACAACTTCGCCGTCGTCGACGAGGTCGACTCGATCCTGGTCGACGAGGCCAGGACACCGCTGATCATCTCGGGTCCCGCCGAGGGATCGAGCAAGTGGTACACCGAGTTCGCACGCATCGCGCCGCTGCTCGAGCGTGACGTCCACTACGAGGTCGACATCAAGAAGAAGACGATCGGCGTGCACGAGGCGGGCGTCGAATTCGTCGAGGATCAGCTCGGCATCGACAACCTCTACGAGGCCGCCAACTCGCCGCTGGTCAGCTATCTGAACAACGCGATCAAGGTCAAAGAACTCTTCCACCGCGACAAGGACTACATCGTCCGCAACGGTGAGGTGCTGATCGTCGACGAGTTCACCGGTCGCGTGCTCGACGGCCGTCGCTTCAATGAGGGTCTGCACCAGGCCATCGAGGCCAAAGAGGGCGTTGAGATCAAGGCGGAGAACCAGACACTCGCCACGATCACGCTCCAGAACTACTTCCGCTTGTACGACAAGCTCTCCGGAATGACGGGTACCGCAGAGACCGAGGCCGCGGAGTTCGACCAGATCTACAAGCTCGGCGTACTGCCGATCCCGACCAACAAGCCGATGATCCGCAAGGATCAGGGCGATCTGATCTACAAGACCGAAGAGGCGAAGTTCGCCGCGGTCGTCGACGACATCACCGAACGTCACCAGGCCGGTCAGCCCGTCCTGATCGGTACGACCAGCGTCGAACGGTCGGAGTATCTGTCGCGTCAGCTCGCCAAGCGCGACATTCCGCACACCGTGCTCAACGCCAAGTTCCACGAACAGGAAGCGCAGATCGTCGCAGAGGCCGGCCGGCCCGGGGCGGTCACGGTCGCCACCAACATGGCCGGTCGTGGTACGGACGTCGTGCTCGGCGGCAACCCGGACATCATCGCCGACACCCGCCTTCGGAAAGCCGGACTCGATCCGGTCAACACCCCCGACGAGTACGAGGCTGCGTGGGAAGAAGCGATCACCCTCGCGCGTCGGGAAGCTGCGGAGGAAGCCGAAGCGGTTCGTGATGCGGGCGGTCTGTACGTACTCGGTACCGAGCGCCACGAATCCCGTCGCATCGACAACCAGCTGCGCGGACGTTCGGGGCGTCAGGGTGATCCGGGCGAGTCGCGGTTCTACCTCTCGCTCGGCGATGAGCTCATGCGACGCTTCAACGGCGCGGCGCTGGAGACCATCATGAACCGCGTCAACCTGCCAGACGACGTCCCGATCGAGGCGAAGATGGTCACCAAGGCCATCCGCAGCGCACAGACCCAGGTTGAGCAGCAGAACTTCGAGGTCCGCAAGAACGTCCTCAAGTACGACGAGGTGATGAACGAGCAGCGGAAGGTCATCTACGCCGAGCGTCGCACCATTCTCGAGGGAACCGAGCATCGCGAGCAGATCATGCAGATGATCGCCGAGGTCGTCGGAGCGTATGTCGACGGCGCAACCGCGGAGGGCTACGCCGAGGACTGGGACATCGACGAGCTGTGGACCGCCCTGCGCGCGCTCTATCCGATCGAGCTGGACCCACGAGAAGTGGTGGGCGAGAACGAGTTCGGTGAGCGTGACGACATTTCGGCCGACGAGCTGAAAGAGATCCTCGTCGACGACGCGCAGAAGGCGTACGAGAAGCGCGAGGATGAGATCACCGCGATCGGCGGCGAGGACGCCATGCGGCAGCTCGAACGCACGATCCTGCTCAGTGTTCTCGACCGCAAGTGGCGCGATCACCTCTACGAGATGGACTACCTCCGCGAGGGCATCCACCTGCGCTCCATGGCGCAGCGTGACCCGGTGGTCGAGTACCAGCGCGAGGGCTACGACATGTTCGTCGGGATGCTCGAAGGCCTCAAGGAGGAGACCCTCCAGTACCTGTACAACGTGCAGGTGCAGGCCGAGCCCGCTCCCACTGTCACACCGGCTTCCGCTGCGGCGACTGCCGCCGCGGCCGCCGCACGCCAGCCCGCGATGGCGGGTGCGGCGGCGTCGGGCAACGGGGCATCGCAGAATGGCGCGTCTGGCAACAGCGAGGCACCGGCCGCATTGCGTGCTGTCGGCGTCGACGCCGAGTCCGACGTCCCGATGACGTACTCCGGGCCCGACGAGGACGGTGGCACGTCCGTGCACTCGGAGGAAGAGGAACTCGACGATCCGGCACTCGTGGCCGCGTCGCGTCGGGAGCGTCGGGCCGCCGCGCGTGCCAGCGGAAAACGCGAGGGCGCGAAGCCGCCGAAGTCCAAGCGACGTCGACGCTGAAAATTCTCTGACGTTCATGGAACCGGACGTACCTCGCGTGCGTCCGAGTTTCCATGACCAACACCTACACTGATCAGCCGTCGCATATCGAAGCGAGTCCGGCGTCGAGTCGTATCCGGATAGTGCCCGCGCCCGACTACGAGACGCGCGGGTCCCTGACCGGCTCGACGCGTGACGAGAGGTCCGCTGCCGCCCCCGCTCGCCGCGCGCCGGAGATGCCGGGCGCCAGTACCCGCACCGCGGCTCGTGCGACTTCCCGCACTGGTTCCGGCGCAACCGCCATTGCGGCGCGGGACTTCTCGGTCGGCACGCTCACGATGATCTTCGAGGTCATCGCGCGCCGCAGGCCCGCATCGCATCTGCAGCATCGGGTCGGAATCCAGGTCGACGACCAGATCGACGCCCTCGCGCGGGCCGGGGCGGCGGGCCACGACATGTGCATCCCCACCGTTCGACGCGTCCACGTCCAGATGTGCGACGCGGGATCGGCAGAGATCTTCGGGACGTACTCGCGGCAGGGCAGGTCGCGGGCGTTCGCGGGGCGTATCGAACGCGTGCCGTGCCGGGTTCGCGTAGCTGGGCAGGCGGCTCGTGGTCGCTACAGTCCGGTGGCGACCCGCGTCGAGTATCGCTGGCAGCTGGTCGTCCTGACACTCGGATGACTACGTTCGCGGGGCGCGCCCATGCGATGCGGCGGGTATCGCCATCGCGATGTCGGCGACGGTGTCCGCGGCGCTAGGATCATCGCGTGGCGAACCGGCTGTCTCCGCGCGAGGCGATCTCCTACTTCCTCGACGGCGCAGGTGTCACCAATCACCTCGGTGCCGTCATCGTCTTTCCCGGAACCAACGGCAAGAAGCGTTCCGCGGCAAAGGATCTCGCGACCAGTCGGACACGCGGAAAGAAGTCGGAACCACCCGTCCTCGACTATCCGGCGCTGGTGCGGCTCGTCGAGAACCGACTGCAACTCGTGCCGCGGTATCGGAAGGTGGTCCTGGAGGTCACCCTCGGGCTGGCCCGTCCGGTCTGGGCCGACGACCCCGACTTCGACATCAATTTCCACATCCGCCGATCGGGCCTGCCGTCGCCGGGAACGATGGCCGATCTCGAAGATCTCGTCTCCCGCGTGATGTCGCGGCCCCTCGACCGCAGCCGACCGCTGTGGGAGATGTATCTGATCGAGGGACTCGAGGACGGCGGGTTCGCGATCCTGACGAAGTCGCATCGCTGTCTGATCGACGGCGGTGGCGCCGAGATGAGCGAGCTGATCTGCGACGACGAACCCGACGTCGCCGCACTGCCCGTGGATGTCTGGATGCCCGGGCCCCCACCCGGTTCGGCGTCGTTGGCGGTCAGTGCGCTGGCCGAGGCGTTGGCGCGCCCGGGAGAGCTGATTGATTCGGTCATCGGTGGCAACGGATTGCTCGGTGAGGCGAAGTCCGTGGTGGTGGGTACGGTCCGCCGCGCAGGACGCCTGGTGCAGCAGCTCACGGATTCGGCACCGTCTAGCCTGTTGAACGCGCCCGGGTCGTCGACCCGCACGTTTGTCTCGGCGTCGGTGCCACGGCGCGATGTCGCGAAGATCGCCGAACGCAACGAATGCACCGTCAACGACGTCGAGCTCGCGATCATCACGGGTGCGATGCGCCATTGGCTGCTGTCCATCGACGCGGAGGGTCGGTTCGGCGACACCGTGCGGGCGGTGCTTCCGCTCGGCGCGCGACAGTCCGGGGTACTTGCGCACGAGGAGTCACCCGAGACGTGGATCGTCACCGACGAGCCGCGGTTTGTCACCGACCTCCCGGTTGGGGAGTCCAATCCGCTGGTCCGACTCGCTCAGGTCGCGGGGCTGGCCAATCGCTATGCGCAGTCGTCACGACGCGTCTCACCGTCGACGCAGCCGTTGCTGAGCGAGCTGGGTGTCATACCGTTCGCGGAACTCAGTTCGCGCGCGTTCCGGTCACTCGACCGCCGCGGGTACAACGTGCCGGTCGCGATGAACACCGTGCCGATTCCGCCCCAGTACGTCTCGGGCCACAAGGTGTCCAACCTGTTCGTCGTACCCGGCCTGGTCGCCGGACGCGCGTTGTCTGTCGGCGTGTGCGAGTATGCGGGGTCGATCGAGTTCGGGTTCACCGCCGATCGTGGTGTGATCGACGACCCTTCGCTCATCGGCGACTACGTCCGCGAGTCGTACGAGGAACTCGCCGACGCCCACTAGTGTTGGCAGCGGAATCCAGGTAAATGGGTGGAATCCAGGTAAAGCACGGATTCCATTAAAAGCGCGTGAATCCAGGTAACACGCTGAGGATGTCGTAGGAGGAAACACGCGGTGAGGGTCTACTTTCCGGCGACGCTGACCATGCTGCTCGAACTCGACGAGACCGGGGAGTTCCGCCCGGTCGGCGGGACGGGTTTCGCACTCACTCCGGCGTTGCGCGAGTCGTACTTCTCCGGTGACGACGAGGAGTTGGCGGAGGCGGCGATCCGCGAGGCCGCGCGTGCGTCGCTGCGTCTGCTGGCCGGTGAAGCCCCCGAGCCGGGCGACCCCGACGCGGAGGCCGACCTCGAAGCCGACGAGGCGACTGCCAAGCCCGGCGACACACCCCGCCTACCGCCTCGTCGTGCCGTGGTTGCCGCCGACGTCGACGGAGCCACACTGCGTCCCGACCTCGACGACGCCGTCGTGAAGGTCTCCGGTCCGATCGCGAAGTCGGCGATCGCGTCTGTGCTGGTCGACGGCGCCGATGCCGAAAGTGCTGTCCGTAACGCCGTCGTGGTCATCGACGCCGCGGACATGGGCGACCTGGACGCCGAACTCGCCGTCGGCGACGTCGAAGACCACGACCTGGGGTGGTACGCGACCCAGGAGCTACCGTTCCTCCTCGAACTGCTCTGAGGCTTTTGGACTGCTCTGAGGCTTTTGAACTGCTCTGGGGCTTTTGAACTGCTCTGGGGCTCTGAACTGCTCTGGGGCTGTCCCGGAGTCCACTCATTCCCTAACCTACGGTTCCGTAGGTTAAAGTTGTCGCGTGAGGTCTTCGGGGCCCCGATTGCGGGCTCCGTCCAACATGCGGTCGCACGACGAGGAGTGGGAACGGTGAACCTGCGGGAGCTGCGGGAACGGTTTGAAGAGCCGGTGTCGGGGGTGGCAGCGCGTAGTCGTGGGGCTCGGTGGGCACGCGCTGCGGTCGCGCGGATCACCACGCCGCTGTTGCCCGACGACTATCTCCACCTGGCCAATCCGCTCTGGTCGGCGCGTGAACTGCGCGGCCAGGTGGTGTCGGTGACTCCGGAAACCGACGACTCCGCCACCATCCGTATCAAGCCGGGGTGGGGATTCACGCTCGACTACGCGCCCGGGCAGTACATCGGAATCGGAGTGCTCGTCGAGGGGCGTTGGACGTGGCGGTCGTACTCGTTGACCTCGGTGCCGGATCTGACGCGCACCGAGGGCACCATCGCGATCACGGTCAAGGCCATGCCCGAGGGTTTCCTGTCGACGCACCTGGTCAAGGGACTTGAGCCGGGTACAGTCGTGCGATTGGCCGCGCCCAAGGGTGAGTTCGTTCTGCCCGAGCCACTGCCGGGCAAAGTGCTTTTCCTGACCGCTGGCAGCGGACTGACCCCGATCATCTCGATGCTGCGCATGATGCGCCATCGCGGACAGTCGACAGACGTGCGCGTGGTGCACTCGGTGCCGACGCCCGACGATCTGCTGTTTGCCGACGAACTCGTCGAGATGGAGAAGAGCGGACTCATCGACCTGCACGTGCAGTACACGAGGGCCGACGGCAAGGTCACCGCACATTCGCTCGACGAGCTCAGCCCCGACTGGCGGACACGCGAAACGTGGGCGTGTGGGCCGGGCGGTTTCTTGGAAATGGTCGAAGCGGCGTTCATCGATGCAGATGCCTCCGATCGCCTGCACATCGAGCGATTCGCTCTCGAGCGTGGCGCGGTCGGCGCGCAGGGCGGGACCGTCACCTTCGGACGCACGGGGCAGACCGCGGAGGTGGACGGCGCGACAACCCTGCTCGAAGCGGGGGAGCAGGCCGGTGTGTTGATGCCGTTCGGATGCCGCATGGGCATCTGTCAGAGCTGCGTGGTCATGCTCGACAAGGGGTGCGTGCGCGATCTTCGATCCGGCGACGAGCATGTCGCGGGCGAACGAATACAGACCTGCGTGAGCGCTGCCGCGGGTGACTGCACACTCGATGTATGACGAATCGCCGAAATCCTCGGCGAATGCGCAGCTCACGAGCGTTTCGGGCGCCTCGGCGCCTGTGTTCCCCGTCGCCGGGTTGGTCGACGCGTTAGGCTCTGTGGGCGAGGCTGTCGACCACGGAGGTGGATCCGCGTGCGAGCTGAACTGATTGAACTGACCGCGACGAGTGATGTCCCGATGCTGACCGATGGCACCATCACTCTGCGGGCACATCAGACCGACGACGTCGATCGCATCGTCGGATATGCCACCGATCCCCTGACGATGCGATGGGCCAAGATGCCATCGCCGTACGGTCGATCCGACGCCGAGCGGTTCATCATCAATGCACTGCAGGGATGGCGTAACGGGACGTCGATGATCTGGGCCATCGAGCACGACGGCCGGTTCGCCGGAAGTATCGATCTCCGTGGGCCCGGCCGGATCGTCGACATCGGTTTCGGGTTGCATCCCGATGCTCGCGGTGAAGGCCTCGTGCGGCGCGCGATGGTGTTGGCGATGCAGTACGCCGTCGACAACCGCGACGTCGAGGTCGTGCGCTGGGAGGCCGCCGAGGGCAACCTCACCAGTCTGCGCGCTGCGCACGCCGCGGGATTCACTCTGGTCGGTCGGCTTCCCGACTGGCTCGAGATGAACAGCGGCGTCGTCGACGCCTGGTGCGGCAAGTGGCACGCCGGCGAGAGTTTCGAACCCAAGACCGTCTGGCACGCAACGACTTTCGAAACCGAGCGGTTCCGCCTGCGGCCCCTGGAGGCCAAGGACGACGAGCGCA
>NZ_BAFC01000114.1 GCF_000248055.1 Gordonia sputi NBRC 100414
TGACACCGCGCTCGAGGTGCCGTCGGTTTCGGCTGCCCCGAGCGCGGTTCGCAAACCCCTGACCGCTCGCGGAGAGAGAACGCGGGCGGCTCTGGTGTCTGCGGCGCGCACGGTCTTCGAGCGCGACGGATTCGCCGACTCACGGCTCACCGACATCACCACTGAGGCCCAGTGCTCGATCGGGTCGTTCTACACCTACTTCGACAGCAAGGAAGAGATCCTCGACGCCGTGTTGGCCGAGGCGCATCAGGACATGCTGCATCCGGGCTTCCCGCACGTGGAGCCGGGTTCTGACGACGATCCCACCGAGATCCTCGCCGCAGCCAACCGGGCCTATTTCGAGGCGTATCGGCGTAACGCCGGCCTGCGTCTCGTGCTCGAGCAGGTGTCGTCGACGATGGCGGAGTTCCGTGAGAAGCGGCGCCAGCGCAGCCACGTGTTCGTCGAACGCAATGCGCGCCACATCCAGGAATTGCAGGAACGAGGCATCGCCGATCCAGAACTCGATGCGACGGCAGCGGCCGCGGCGTTGTCGGGCATGGTGTCGCGGATGGCCTACCAGGCGTTCATCGTCGGTGGCGAGCCGCATGACGTCGACGCGATGGTCGACACCGCCACCCGCCTGTGGGTCAACGCGATCGGCCTTCGCCGTCCGGGTTCGGCGTCGCGCGCCTGATCACCCGGACGGCACTCTCGCACGGGTCCGCAGCCTCGGATGAGGTTCCCGACCGCAACCTCATCGAGGCTGCCGTATACCAGTACCCGTCGAGCTGAGTTCGCGCAGCGAGTCACGGTCGATCGCGCGCTTGAGGATCTTTCCGGTCGCGCCCTTCGGCAGCGCGTCGACGACGTGGACGATCCGCGGAACCTTGTAGGCGCTGAGTCGTTCTTTCGCCCAGCCGCGTAGCGAATCGGTGTCGAGCACGGCGTCCGGCCGCAACGCGATGACCGCGGCGATCTCCTCGCCATAGTGGGCGTCGGGCACTCCGATGACGGCGACCTCGACGATGTCGGGGTGGGTGTAGAGCACCTCTTCGACTTCTCTCGGGTAGACGTTGTAGCCGCCGCGGATGATGAGATCCTTTGCGCGGTCGATGATCCGGAGGTCACCGTCGGCGTCCATCGCGCCGATGTCGCCCGTGCGCAGCCACCCGTCGACGAGCTCGGATGCGGTGGCCTCGGGGCGGTTCCAATAGCCCGTCATCACCGTCGGTCCTTTGAGGAAGATCTCACCGACCTCGTCGGCGGCGAGTGGTGTGCCGTCGGGATCGCGGATCTCGATGGTGAAGCCCGGCAACGCCGGTCCGACTGTTCCGACCTTCGGTTCGCCGTTGAGGTCGCGGAAGGTCGCGGTGCCCGCGGTCTCGGTGAGGCCGTAGCCTTCGAGGATCGCGCAGCCGAACTTGTCGGCGAACGCACGAATGACCTCACCCGGCATCGACGCTCCGCCCGAGCATGCCAGTCGCAGGTCGACGAAATCGTCTGACGAGTATCCGGACGCGTTCTGCAACATCGCATTCCACATCGTCGGCACGCCACAGGCGATGGTGACATGCTCGTCGCGGATGCGGTTCATGAACTCCACGGGCGCGAAGGGTGACAGCAGCGACAGGCTGCCGCCCCAGGTGAGTGAGTTGTGCATCACGACGACCTGGCCGAAGCAGTGGAACAGGGGAAGTGCTGTGGCCCAACGCTCTTCGTCGCCGAGCCGCAGTGCCGGGCGGAACGCGATCGGCGCAGCGTTGACGTTGGCGATGCTCAACTGGGCGCCCTTGGGCTTTCCGGTGGTTCCGGAGGTGTACAGGATGACCGCGGTGTCGTGCTCGTCGCGCTCGACGTACGAATCGACCGACGGCGCGTCTGCGGCCGGATCATCCTCGAACGGCTTCAGTTCGACGAACGGAAGGCCACGGTTCGTCGCGACCAGATCGGCCGCCGCTGCCGACTCGTGCCATGCGACGATCAACGAGGTCCCGGAATCGTCGACCACGTAGTCGATCTCGTGGGTGGTCGACATCGTGTTGACCGTGATGATGGTTGCGCCGATCGTATGGAGTCCGTAGTAGGCGATGACGAACTCGGGAATCGACGGCGCAACAAGCAGTACGCGGTCACCGGGAGAGACTCCCAAGGCCGCGAAACGCGCTGCGCTGCGGGTGATTCGAGCACGCAGGTCGCCGTAACGCAGGATGCGGTCGCCGCTGCGTACCGCGATGCGGTCGGGGTAGGTGTCGGCACCCTTCCACAGGGCGGCTACGGGGTTGGCCATGAGAATTCCTTATGACAGAAGGGTTGTGGAGCTGCATGCGCCCGGGGCGGTAGTCGCCCCGGGCGCATGGTGGTCACTCGAAGTAGCGGCGCGGGACGTCGACGAGCATGGTGGTGATGTCGGCGTCGCTCACACCCCGTTCACGCAGGGCGGGCAGCACGTCCTCGCTGATGTGGCGGTAGTTCCAGTTCGGGACCGCCTGCTTCTTGGCCTCGGGATCGAACCAGTCGATGAAGCACGACGCATCGTGGGCAAGTCCCATCCGATCGGCGTAACCGCGTTTGGCCAGTTCGACGATGGTGTTGATGCGGTCGTCGAAGGGCAGCAGGACGTCGAGTCCAAAGCGATCCATGCCCAGGATCGATCCCTCGTCGGCAAGCTTCATGAGGTAGTCGAGGTCGGTCGAGTCGCCGGAATGTCCGATGACGACCTTGCTCAGGTCGACGCCCTCCTCGCGCAGAACACGCTGCGCGACAAGGCCCGAGCCGGTGTGCGGGTTGGTGTGCACGGTGATCGGTGCACCGGTCTGAACGTGTGCCTGGCCGACGGCCCGCATCACGCGTTCGACGCCGGGCGTCAGGCCCTGCTCTTCGATGGCGCACTTGAGGAACGAGGCCTGCACGTCGGTGTCGGCGATGCCCTTGGTGAGGTCGCGGACGAAGAGGTTCACCAGCGGCTCGTCGACGTCGAAGAGCAGTCCCGGGCCGGTGTAGTGGAACTGGAAGGGAATGTCGTTGTAGGTGTAGAGGCCCGTCGCCACCACGATGTTCAGGTCGACCTGGTCGGCGATCTTCTTGATCCGGGGGATGTAGCGGCCCAGGCCGAGCACCGTCGGGTCGAAGATGGTGTCGATTCCAAGCCCCTTGAGCTCGCGCAGATCGCGCACGGCGTCGGCGATCTTGCGATCCTCGTCCCAGTCGTCCTGGTAGTTCTCCCGGTACTCCTCGCCGAGGACGAAGATGTGCTCGTGGATGAGAGTCGGGCCCAGGTCGCCCGAGTCCACGGGGCCCGTGACGGTGTTGACAGTGCTCATCTGATGTCCCTTCGAAGTGTGTGAGCAGTCGCCGACGGTGGTCGGTGTGCGCTGCATCACCAAAAGACAATAGATGAGGCTGAGTTCATGTTCAAGTAGCAGTTTTCACTGCTCTGTCATCCGATCAGTGCAGCACCGTGATGCCCCTGAGACTCACGCCCTGATGCCATTTGCCACACTTGAGTGGTGCAGAAGTTACTGGTGAGGCGAATGAGACTGTTGGGACTTGTAGCGATTGCGGTGATGGCTGCAATCGTTGCCGGTGCCGGCCAGGCATTGGCCGCGCCGGGAACCTCGACAACTCCGACATCGCCCGCTCCCACATCACCCACGACACCCCACACGGGAACGCCGACGTTGCCCTCTGTCGGTATCCCGCAGGTCGACGGAATCCTCGACACTCTCGCGGGTAACGGATCGTCGAAGCCGGGTACCACGGCGTCGGACACCGGCCAGATGATCGTGGTCACGGCACCCAAGGCGTCCGACCCCACCGCGACGCTCACCGCGTTCGAGAAGGGTGCGGACAAGTCGTGGAAGCCCGTGTTCGGGCCGACCAAGGCGTTCCTGGGTTCGCTGGGAATGGGGGAGCCCAAGGACAACGTCTATCGCACGCCCGAGGGCACCTTCGCGCTGGACCAGGCGTTCGGTAGGCAGGCCAACCCCGGCACCAAGATGCCGTACTTCCAGGCGACGCGTCAGGACTGGTGGGACTCCAACATGAAGTCCCCGACCTACAACACCCACGTCCGCCAGGCGAACAGCCCCGGCGGTGACAGCGAGAACCTCTACGACGCAGGTCCGGTGTACGACTACGCGGTCAACATCGCACACAACCCGCAGCGCACCCCCGGCAAGGCGTCGGCGATGTTCCTCCACGTCACCAACGGCGAGCCGACGCAGGGCTGCGTTGCCATCGATCGCGACGTGATGCGCAAGATCCTCGCGTGGCTCGACCCCGCCAAGCACCCCAAGATCACCATCGGCGTCAACGCCGCCGCCCCCACGGGCGACGGGCCGTCGACCACCGCGCCGTCGGGAACGACGCCGAAGACGCCTACAACGCCGAGCCTGCCGGGAGTGTCAGACATCCTGGGCGACAAGGGGTTGAGTGACCTCTTGACGCAACTGGTCAACCTCATCCCGACTCTGCTCGGGACCAAATAGCGCACTCGCGGCGGTAGCCGCGCGCTGAATATGTGTTGAATCGAAGGACGTGGGTGCTTCAGCACCCACGTCCTTCGATATGACACACATATAGGACGAAGTGAGGGCCAGTGAACCCGAGGGCGACTCGGCCGTCACTCCGAAGTAGCGCGCGTCCTCTTGAGCTCGAAGCACGCCGCGCGACGACCACCGAAGTCGTCGCGCGGCGCGCTCACGAGTTCGATCTGTGCACGCGCCTGGTCGACGACCGGTGTGTCGGGATCGAGCACTCTGAGGTACACCTCATGTGCCGCAAGGGAATTCACTGCGACATCGATCTGCTCGGTGACGTCGACGGCGTGCGTCGGGTGTGGACCGTTCTCGAACAGCCAGCGCGGAGCTTCGTCGCCGAGTGAGTCGTACGCATCGAGAACCGCTGCGGCGAACTCCATGTGATCGCGCTGGTTGGGTTTACCCGGCGCCCACTCCGCTCCGCCGTAGAGCGAGAGCACCACCTGCGGGCCGACCCGTCGGATCGTCTCTGCGATCGCGGCGCGGAGCTCGGGAGTGTTGCGAATGTTGCTGTCCGGAAAGCCCCAGAACTCCACCTCGTCGACGCCGACGATGGCGGCAGACGCGCGTTGTTCGCCTTCTCGAAGCGGACCGGCCTCGGCTGCCGCCATGCCTTCGATGCCGAGCTCACCGCTTGACGCCAGCGCGTACACGACGCGTTTGCCTTCGCTCGTCCACTTCGCGACCGCCGCCGCCATGCCGTACTCCGGATCATCCGGATGCGCCACGAGCGCGAGCGCCGTCTGCCAGTCGGTGGGGAAGGGCGCGAGATCGGTCATGACTCAGCGCTTGTGGTCGAGGTTGGCCATCTTCAACACGTCGAGGCGCTTGTCGAGTTCCTCTTCGCTGAGCTTGTCGGGGACGAGACCACGATCGAGAACGGTCTGCCGGATCGTCTTCTTCTCCTTGAGGGCCTGCTTCGCGACCGCCGCGGCCTCCTCGTAACCGATGGCCGAGTTGAGCGGCGTGACGATCGACGGCGAGCTCTCGGCGAGAGTCCGCAGGCGCTCCTCATCGGCCTTGAGGCCGGAGATGCAGCGGTCGGCGAACAGCCGAGACACGTTGGCGAGGAGCTTCAGCGATTCGAGGACGTTGCGCGCCATCATCGGGATGTAGACGTTCAGCTCGAACGCACCGTTGCCGCCACCCCAGGTCACCGCCGCGTCGTTGCCGATGACCTGCGCCGCGACCTGCGTAACCGCCTCGGGCAGAACGGGATTGACCTTGCCCGGCATGATCGAGCTGCCTGGCTGGAGGTCGGGGAGGTGGATCTCGGCGAGACCGGTGAGCGGACCGGAACCCATCCACCGGACGTCGTTGGCGATCTTGGTCAACGAGACCGCGATGGTCTTGAGCTGACCGGACAGTTCCACGAGTCCGTCGCGGGCGGCCTGCGCCTCGAAGTTGTTCTTGGCCAACGTGATCGCGTCGACGTCGGTGAGCTTGACCAGTTCTTCGACGACCTTGGTGCCGAAGTGGTCGGGGGCGTTGAGACCGGTTCCGACGGCGGTGCCACCGATGGGCACCTCGCCGACCCGCGGCAGCGTCGCGACAAGACGCTCGATGCCTGCTTCGACAGCCCTGGTGTAACCGCTGAACTCCTGGCCGAGCGTGACCGGCACCGCGTCCATCAGGTGGGTGCGGCCGCTCTTGACCACCTCGCGCCACTCCTCGGCCTTGGCGAGCAGTGCCAACCGCAGGTGGTCGAGCGCGGGGATCAGGTCGGTGACGACGGCCTCGGTCGCAGCGACGTGCGTCGCGGTGGGGAAGGTGTCGTTCGACGACTGCGACATGTTGACGTCGTCATTCGGGTGAACCTCGACGCCGTTCGCCTTCGCGATCGACGCGATCACCTCGTTGGCGTTCATGTTCGAGCTGGTGCCCGACCCGGTCTGGAAGACGTCGATGGGGAACTGGTCGTCGTGCTTGCCCTCGGCGATCTCCTTGGCAGCGGCGATGATGGCGTCGGCCTTGGTGGCGTCGAGCAGGCCGAGGTCCTTGTTGACCTGCGCGCAGGCGGCCTTGAGCAGTCCCATCGCACGGATCTGCGTGCGCTCGAGCGGGCGGTGACTGATCGGGAAGTTCTCGACGGCGCGTTGCGTCTGTGCGCGCCACAGTGCGTCGACGGGGACCTTGACCTCGCCCATGGTGTCGTGCTCGATGCGGTACTGCTGCTCGCTCATCTGATGCGTCCTCCGGATGTCTGCGGTGGGTTAGGACTACCTCAATCCACGCTACTCGCCGCGACCTACCGCCCATCCGCGGCCCGGTCAGGACCTGACGCGCACCCCGAGCGGGACCGTCACCGTGCCGGACGGGTCGGTGAAGAAGTCGTTGCCCTTGTCGTCGACGACGATGAAGGCCGGGAAGTTCTCGACCTCGATCTTCCAGACCGCTTCCATCCCGAGCTCCGGGTACTCGATGACCTCCTGGCTCTTGATGCAATCGAGGGCGAGGCGAGCTGCCGGGCCGCCGATCGAACCGAGGTAGAAGCCCCCGTGCGCGTCGCATGCCTGGGTGACCTGCTTGGAGCGATTTCCCTTGGCCAACATGACCATTGATCCGCCTGCGGCCTGGAACTGCTCGACATAGGAGTCCATGCGACCCGCCGTCGTCGGTCCGAACGAACCCGACGCCATGCCCTCGGGAGTCTTGGCCGGACCCGCGTAATAGACGGGGTGATCGCGCAGATACTGCGGCATCGGCTCGCCCGCGTCGAGGCGTTCTTTGATCTTGGCGTGTGCGATATCGCGAGCCACGACGAGGGGCCCGGTCAGCGACAGTCGAGTCTTGACCGGATACTTCGACAGTTCGGCGAGGATCTCCGGCATCGGCCGGTTGAGATCGATCTCGACGACCTGCCCTCCCTCGATGTCCTCGGCGACGCCGGCGTCCGGCATGTACTGCGCCGGATCGGTTTCGAGCTGCTCGAGGAACACGCCCTCGGAGGTGATCTTGCCCAGTGCCTGGCGGTCGGCCGAGCACGAGACCGCGATGGCCACCGGGCACGATGCGCCGTGACGCGGCAGACGCACGACCCGGACGTCGTGGCAGAAGTACTTGCCGCCGAACTGGGCGCCGATGCCGAAGGACTGGGTCAGCTTGAAGACCTCCTCCTCGAGCTCGACGTCCCGGAAGCCATGCGCCGACATCGAGCCCTCCGTGGGGAGCGTGTCGAGGTAGTGCGCCGATGCGTATTTCGCTGTCTTCAAGGCGAATTCGGCCGACGTCCCGCCGATGACGACGGCGAGGTGGTACGGCGGACAGGCGGCGGTACCCAGTGACCGGATCTTCTCGTCGAGGAAGGTCAGCAGGCGGTCGGGGTTGAGGATCGCCTTGGTCTCCTGGAACAGGAACGACTTGTTGGCGCTGCCGCCGCCCTTGGCCATGAAGAGGAACTTGTACTCAGGTCCCTTCGGCCCCTGCTGGGTCGAGTAGATCTCCACCTGCGCAGGCAGATTGGTGCCCGTGTTCTTCTCGTCGTATGTCGTCAAGGGCGCGAGCTGTGAGTAGCGCAGGTTGAGTTTGGTGTACGCGTCGTAGACGCCGCGCGAGATCCACTCGCCGTCGTCGACGCCGGTCAGCACCCCCTCGGACTTCTTGCCCATGACGATCGCTGTGCCGGTGTCCTGGCACATCGGCAGCACGCCGCCCGCGGAGATGTTGACGTTCTTGAGCAGATCGAGCGCGACGAAACGATCGTTGCCCGACGCCTCCGGGTCGTCGATGATCTTGCGCAACTGCCGCAGGTGTGCGGGGCGCAGGTAGTGGCTGATGTCGTGCATCGCCTCCGACGTCAAGCGTTCGAGGGCTTCCGGCGCGACCTTGAGGAAGGTCTGGCCGTCGACGTCGACCGTCGAGACCCCCTCGGTGGTGATCAGGCGATAGGGCGTGTCATCGGCGCCGGAGGGTAGCAATTCGGCATAGCGAAACTCCGGAGCAAGGGCTGGTTTGCTCACGTGCGAATCCTATCGCGGCCGGTCAGCGACCCTCCCGCGTCCCGGTGCCTGATGTGGGCCACGCCACGGGGATTCGTCACAGCCCCAGTCCGATGTGCGTGAGGAACGGAAGGGGTATTAGTGTGTGGTGGGTCACAGTTCACTGAACTGTTGTCGATTCAGTGATGTCAACACGGGAGGGGAACGCATTGGCAGCAATCGTGCTCGCCGAGGTTCGAACGAACTGTGAACGCGAGGCCGTCGCCGAATGGGCGTCGAGCAGACATCCCGACGCCCCGGTGCGCACACTCGACGAAGTCGATCCCGAGACCCTTGACCCGGCAACGACGCTGATTCCCGCCCGGGTTGTCTGGCTTCCCCCGATGCGCAAGGGTGAGCGCCGCGTGTCGATGGCCGACGTTCTGGTGCTGTCCAACCCGCGGCGACCACCCGCGTTTCGTCAGGGAGCGATCAAGAAGCGTGCGCCCGACCGTGTGCGAGTGGTCGCGGGCGAACCGGCGACCGTGGAGGAGTTGCGCCGCAGGCACGAGCAGTCGTCGGCCGAGGGAGAAGACTTCGGACGATTCGTCGAACTGGCGGCCGCACTGTCCGCGGAGCGCGCCGAGCGACAACTGATCGGCGACCGCTACAAGGTGCCGAAACTCGTGGCGCAGCAGATCGGTTCGTCGGCGCGCTTTCAGGCCAATGCCGCCAAGCTCGCCGCCGATCTCGGTCGCCCTGCGGCGGCGGTCATCCAGGATGCGATCGACAAGATGTCGACGTTCGTGGCCACGCAGAGCCCGCTGATGGACGACGTGTTCTCGACGACCTTCGGCAAGCTGTACGAACGTACCTGGACGGTCTCGGCCGACCTCGACACGTTGAGCGAACTGCGCAATCTCAACAAGACCCACGGCTTGGTGTTCCTGCCATCGCACCGGTCGTACGTCGACACGCTGGTTCTCTCCGATGTGCTACGGCGCCATGACTTTCCGCCCAATCTGGTGCTCGGCGGCAACAACCTGGCGCTGTGGCCACTCGCGGCAATTGCCCGACGTGCCGGAGTGATCTTCATTCGCCGCAAGTTCGGCGACGACCCGGTCTACAAGTTCGCGATGCGCGCATACCTGTCGTTCATCGTCGAGAAGCGGTTCAACCTCGAGTGGTACATCGAGGGCGGTCGCAGCCGCACGGGCAAGCTCCGTCCGCCGATGATGGGGCTGCTCGCCTACGTCGTCGACGCCGTCGAGCAACTCGACACCGCGGACGTCATGGTGGTGCCCACCTCGATCGTCTACGACCAGCTTCACGAGATCGCGGCGATCGCCCGCGAATCTGCCGGTGGCACAAAGAAACCCGAAGATGTGACGTGGCTGCTCAAATACGCCAAGGCGCAGCGGTCCTACCTCGGTGAGGCGCGGGTGCGGTTCGGTGAGCCGTTTTCGCTGCGGGAGTCGATCGTCGAGTTGAGCGAGGACGATCCCGCACGCTTGGAGAAGATCGCCTTCAAGGTGATGGACGAGATCAACGCGGCGACACCGATTTCGGCGACCTCGCTTGCGGGTTTCGCGCTGTTGGGGGCGGGTGATCGGGCATACACGGCCAAAGAGATCGAGGACATACTGCGGCCGCTGCTCGCCTACATCGAGCGTCGCGAGCTACCGGGACCCGATCCGGCGATGTGCCGGGGACTAGGGCTGAAATCCACGTTGAAAGAACTGACCGACGCGGGTGTGCTGACCCATTTCGCGGGCGGTGTCGACGACGTGTGGTCGATAGCCGGGGAGAACCACGCGGTGGCCGCGTACTACCGCAATGGTGCGATCCATCATTTCGTCGACCGTGCGATCGTCGAGGTCGCGCTGTTCGCCGCGGACCGTCGAACCATCGACGACGATCGCGAAACACGCCTGGCCGCAGCGCAAGCCGAGGCGCTGCGGATTCGGGATCTGCTGAAGTTCGAGTTCTTCTTCCCGACAAAGCAGGAGTTTCTGCACCGACTCGGCGCCGAGATGGATCTCATCGCGCCCGAGTGGCGAAAGGTCAGGCCAACGCCCGCGTGGTTGCACGACACCTTCGTCGCGATGTCGGGAGAGCTGTTTGCCCGCAGAACCCTTCAGCCCTTCTTCGACGCGCAATTGGTCGTGTCGCGGCGGCTGGTGGAACTGGGCGAGGAGTCCCGCGAGAAGCAGGAGATCATCGCCGATTGCCTCGGGTTGGGTAAGCAGCTTGCGCTGCAGGGCGTCGTGAAGAGCAGGGATTCGGTGTCGACGGAGCTCTACACCGCCGCGTACAAGCTGGCCGAGAATCGGGGATTGATCGATCCCCACGACGGACGCGATCTGGTTGCGGCACGGCAGGAGTGGCTCGACGAGGTCAAGGACATGCGGGATCGTCTTGCGAGAATCGCCGAGATCGAGGCGAAGCAGACCGGAGTGACGGCGGTATGAGCGCACTGGGCGATCGCCTGGCCGAGATCCGCTCTGCACCGCGCGGCAAGCACATCGGCGCGTTCTTCGACTACGACGGGACCCTGATCGAAGGGTTCTCTGCGACAGCACTTTTCGGAGCCCGGATACGAAGTATGGAGTTCGGGATCGGGGAGGTCGCCGACTTCGCGCTGATCGGACTGCGTGGAGTGGAGTCCGAACAGGACTACGCGGAGGTGCTCCAAGCCACCAAGCCGACGTTCGCGGGCAAGACGTACGCGGAGCTTTTGGACTTGGGAGACAGGCTCTTTCGGCAGGAGACGGCCGCCAAACTACGTCCTCAGATGTGGCAGATCCTCAACGCGCACCGCGAGATGGGGCACCGTATCGTGATCGCGTCGTCGGCGACGCGATTCCAGATCGAGCCCATCGCACGCGAAATCGAGGCTGATCACGCCTTGGCCACCGACGTCGAGGTGGTCGACGGCATCGTCACCGGGGAGGTGCTCGGCCGTCCGCTCTGGGGACCGGGTAAAGCGGCGGCGGTGCGCTCCCTGGCGCGCGAGCACAACATGGATCTCGACGCGTCCTTCGCCTACAGCGACGGCAACGAGGACATCCCGTATCTCGAAAGCGTCGGACATCCCGCAGCGGTCTCGCCTCGGAGGACGCTGCGGGCCGAGGCGGAATCCAGAGGGTGGCTGATCCTCGAACTACGCAATCCATCACACAATCGCTTCGGGATGGCTCTGCGTACCGGTGCGATGTACGGATCGTTTCTCGCCGGTGCCGCCGCCGGAATCGCGGGCGGCGTCGTGGCGCGCAGTCGATTCGAGAGCGCCGTCCAGGCGGGCATCGCCACCGGGAACGACGTCGGGCTGGCGTTGGCCGGTGTGCATGTCGACGTCCTCGACGGCGCCGAATACCTGACGTCGGACCGTCCCTGCGTGTTCGCGTTCAACCATCAGTCGAAACTCGACCTCCCCGTCATGATCCACCTGATCCAACGCAACGCGACGGGTGTGGCGAAGAAGGAGATCCAACGGCTTCCGGTGTTCGGTCAGATTCTCGACGCAGCAGGGTTGGTCTTCATCGATCGAGCCGACGCCGGGAAGGCCATCAATCAGCTCGAGCCGGCCGTACGCAAGCTGCGCGACGAGGGCGCCTCGTTGGTCGTGGCGCCGGAGGGCACGCGATCGCCGACGCCGCGGATCGGACGGTTCAAGAAGGGGCCCTTCCACATCGCCATGCAGGCAGGGGTGCCCATCGTTCCGGTCGTGCTGCGCAATGTCGGCGAATTGATGTGGCGTGGTTCGCAACTCGTGGCACCGGGCACGATCGAGGTGCGCGTGTTGCCGCCCGTCGACACATCGGAGTGGCAGGCGGAGACGATCGACGACCACACCGAGGAGGTACGCCAGATGTTCATCACCGCGCTGGCGGAGTGGCCGGAGCCGAACGGAACTGCAGAACACGATGATTCGCAACAGGACGAGAGCCGCAGTGACGACGCAGGGGAGGCTGTCGAATGAGTGAGGACCAACCCCTCGAGTGGGGCACCGAGCAGCACATGAGTCCGGTCGACGCGCTGATGTGGCGCGGCGACACCGACCGTCGACTGCGCGGGACGATCTCGATGATCGAGATCTACGATTGCGAACCCGACTGGGACAGACTGATCGCGGCACACGACTGGGGCAGCCGGATGGCGCCCAGATTCCGTTCGCGCGTTGTTGATTCGCCGCTGCACACCGGCACGCCGAGTTGGGCCGTCGACCCGGAGTTCGATCTCCACTATCACGTTCGACGCATCCGATTGCCCGGCGACGGCTCGATGGGCGAACTGCTGTCGACGTGTGAGCAATTGGCGATGACCGCGCTCGACCCGGCGCGACCGCCGTGGGAGGGCTACCTGATCACCGGCCTCGCCGACGGCAAGACCGCGTACTTCCTCAAGGCGCATCACGCGTTGACCGATGGACTCGGCGCGATTCTCGCTCTTGCGCAACTGCATTCGCCTTCGCGTGAGCCGATCCCGGACAAGCCTCAGCCACCCGCGCCGCCGCCGACCGAACTGTCGGCGTTCGAGGTGCTCGCTCGACAGGTGGGGGAGGAGATTCGACGTACGCCCTACCGTGCGGGCGTGGTGTTGCGCGGAGCGTTGGCGCTGACAGATCCCAAGCAAGCGTTGAGCAAGGTGCTGCGCTACGGGCGGTCGGTGCCGCGCGTTGCCGGCCTCGTGAGTCCGCCCGGTTCGCCGCTGCTCGCCGACCGCAGCCTCTCCTGGCGCTTCCTTGCGTTCGAGGTGCCATTCGTTGAGCTGAAAGCGGTGGCGAAGTCGATGAAGGCGTCGATCAACGACGTCTATCTCGGCGGGCTGATCGGTGGCTTCCGCATCTATCACGAGAAGATGGGTGAGCAGGTCGACGCGATTCCCGTCGCGATCCCGATCTCGGTGCGTCGACCAGAAGATCCCGAGGGTGGTAACCGCATCGCGGTCGGCAGGCTTGCCGGGCCGATGGGCATCGACGACCCGTTCGAGCGTGTGTTGACGATCCGCGAGCAGGTGCGTGCCGCGCGCACGGAGCCCGCCGTCGACATCTTCAACACACTGGGGTCGGTGCTGGCGTGGATGCCGGGTGAGCTTCTCGGTCAGTTCAGTGGCGCGACGAGCATGAATGATCTGCAGGCCAGCAATGTGCCGGGTATCCCGTGGGAGACGTTCGTGGCGGGTGCGAAGGTCGAGCGGTTGTTCCCGTTCGGACCGCTCCCCGGATGCGCGGTGATGGCAACGATGATCACGCACAACGCCACGGCATGCCTCGGGCTCAACTGCGACGCCGCGTCGATCTCCGACCCGGAACTGTTCGCCGAGTGCATCGTAGCCGGGTTCGACGAGGTGCTCGCCGTCGCCGCCCCGACCGGTGAGGACATCGACCGGGTCGGGATGCGGCGCGTCGTATAGGGGCTCTGGCTAGATGTCGAGGCGCGCGTACTCGCGCAGCTTGGTGGTGCGGTGCACGGCCTCGATGCGGCGGATGGTTCCCGACTTCGAGCGCATGACCAGCGAACGGGTGGTCGCGCCGCCACGGCGGTAGGTGACGCCGCGGAGCATGTCGCCGTTGGTGACGCCGGTTGCCGCGAAAAAGCAGTTCTCGCCGCGGACCAGGTCATCGGTGCCCAGCACCCGGTCGAGGTCGTGTCCGGCGTCGATCGCCTTCTGGCGCTCTTCGTCGTTGCGCGGCCACAGCTTGCCCTGGATCTCGCCGCCCATGCACTTCATCGCGACTGCGGTGATGATGCCCTCCGGCGTACCGCCGACACCCATGAGCATGTCCACCGTCGAGTAGTCACCGGCAGCGGCGATCGCGCCCGCGACGTCGCCGTCGGAGATCAAGCGGATCTTGGCGCCTGCCTTGCGGATTTCTCCGATGAGGTCGGCGTGGCGCGGACGGTCGAGGACGACGACGGTCAGATCGCCGACGTCGATGCCCTTGGCCTTGGCGACCGAGTTGATGTTCCACTCGACCGACTCGTCGATGTTGATGGCGCCCTTGGCTTCCGGGCCGACGGCGATCTTGTCCATGTAGAAGACGGCAGACGGGTCGTACATGGTGCCGCGCTCGCTGACCGCGATGACGGCGATCGAGTTGGGGCGACCCTCGGCCATCAGCGTGGTGCCGTCGATGGGGTCGACCGCGACGTCGCAGTCGGGGCCGAATCCGTTGCCGACCTCTTCGCCGTTGAACAGCATCGGGGCCTCGTCCTTTTCGCCCTCACCGATCACGACGACGCCGCGCATGGAGACTGTCGACAGGAGTTCGCGCATCGCGTCGACGGCCGCACCGTCGCCCTTCTTCTTCTCGCCGCGTCCCACCCAGCGTCCTGCGGCGAGTGCCGCGGCCTCGGTGACCCGCACCAGCTCCATGGCAAGGTTGCGGTCGGGTGCCTGGTGGTTTTCGGCTGTCATGTCTGATCGACTCCTTGGCGTTGGCAGTGACGCGGCCGCAGTGGCGTACGCGGCATCGGGCGAATGACGCCCATCGATCATCCTTTCATGACGAGTGCGAGTTCACGCACCCGCCTCGGGAGTGATCTGACGCGTCGATGCAGCGCACGCGGGTTGTGGAGGCCTCAGAGGGGGTCGAGGATGCGACGGAGGAACTGACGGGTGCGTTCCTCCGCGGGATGTGCGATCACCGCGTCGGGGCCGCCCTGCTCGACGATCACACCACCGTCGACGAACAGCACCTGGTCGGCGACCTCCTGCGCGAATCGGATCTCGTGGGTCACGACGACCATCGTCCAGCTCTCCTCGGCGAGACCCTTGAGCACTTTCAGCACGTCGCCGACGAGTTCGGGATCAAGCGCCGACGTCGGTTCGTCGAACAACAGGACCTGCGGATGCAGCGCGACGGCGCGGACGATCCCCACTCGCTGCTGCTGGCCGCCCGACAACTGGTGCGGGTATTGGTTGCGCTTCTCGGCGAGCCCGACGCTGGCCAGCAGTGCTTCGGCCTCCGCAGTGGCGTCGGCCTTGCTGCGACGCTGCACCGTGACGGGCCCCTCGATGACGTTCTCGAGGACCGTCATGTGAGGAAAGAGGTTGTAGTTCTGGAACACCATCGCACTCTGCGCGCGATACCTGGCGATGTCGGATTTCGAGTACGTGCCGTCGAAGTCGATCGTCTGCTCCCCGACGCGGATGACTCCGGCGTCGGGGATGTCGAGGGCGTTGAGCGATCGCAGGATGGTGGTCTTGCCCGAGCCGGATGGGCCGACGATGACGGTCACCGTGCCGCGGTCGACGGTGAAGTCGATGCCGCGCAGAACGTGGTTGTCGCCGAAGGACTTCTGCAGCCCGGCGACGTCGACGACTCGCTCCGGCTGCTTGCTGACGGGTTCACTCATGACGTCACGAACCTTCCCAATCGGGACTCGAGCCTGTTCTGCAGGGCGGACAGGACCATGCACACGATCCAGTAGTAGATGGCTGCGGTGGTGTAGAGCGCGAAGAACTCGAATGTCGGTGCTGCGGCGAGCTGGGCGACCCGCAGCAGTTCGGTCACCAGGATCGTCGACGCCAGGGAGGTGTCCTTGACCAACGAGATCAACGTGTTGGACAAGCCCGGCACCGCGTTGCGTGCCGCCTGCGGCAGGATGATCCGACGCATCGTCGTGCGGTAATTCATGCCGATCGTCTGGGCCGCTTCTGTCTGCCCCTTCGGAACCGAGAGGATCGCGCTGCGGATGATCTCGGCGGCGTACCCGCCGACGTTGAGCGAGAACGCGACGACGGCGGCGGGGAACGGCGGCACCTTGATGCCCAACTCGGGTAGCGCGTAGAAGATGATGAACAACTGCACCAACAGTGGCGTGCCACGGACGATCGAGATGTAGGCGCGCGCCAGCCAGTTGATCAGTCGTGTCTGCGAGAGCCGTGCCAGCGCCACGATCAAGGCGATCACCAGACCGATCACGAAACTGATCGCGGCGAGCGGCATGGTGACGGTGATGGTCGCCTTGGCCATCGGCCACAGGTTGTCGCCGATGATCTTCCACGTGCTGCGCGGCACTGCCTGCTGCTGCTGTGCGGCAGCGCTTCCGCTGGCATCCGCCTTGAGGTACTTCTGCGAGATGGTCGACAGGGTTCCGTCGGCACTGAGCTCGTCGAGTGCCTTGTTGATGTCGCCGGTGATCCCGCTGTTCTTTCTGGCGGCGAAGGCTTGCTCGCTGGTGTCTCCGGTCTTGGCGGCGATCTTCACGCTCTTGTCGCCGGTCTCGGCGAAGTAGGCGTAGACCGCGACGCTGTCGTTCACGGTTGCCTGGACGCGTCCCTGGTTGAGCAGCTTGATCGCCTGGGTGAAGCCCTCGACGGATTCGACGTTCGCGCCCGCGTCGCGGGCCACCTGTGCCCAGTTGCTCGTGGCCGACTGCGCGGTGGTCTTGCCCTTCAGGTCGTCGAGCGACTGGATGGAGTTGTCGTCGGCGCGGGTGACGATGACACCCTCGCTGACGGCGTATGGCTTGGAGAGGTCGTATTTGGCTTTGCGTTCCGGCGTGATCGACACCTGGTTGGCGACGACGTCGAATCTGCCCGACTCGAGTCCGGCGAAGATGGAATCCCAAGGGGTGGTGACGAATTCGGCCCGCACGCCCATCTTCTTGGCGACCGCGTTCGCGACGTCGACGTCGTAGCCTGCGAGCTCGCCCGTCGTGGGATCGCGATAGCTGAACGGCGCGTAGGTGCCCTCGGTGCCGACACGCAGCACGCCGGACGACCGGATCTCGTCCATGCCGTTGCGCTGGTCGTCGGAACCGCCGCACGCAGCAAGGGTTGCCGCGGCGATCAGTGCGGACAACACGACGACGGCGATGCGTCCTCTGCCGCCGAGCCGGACGGTCGACCCGACGCGGGACATGACGAGCTGTAGCGCGCGCATACGGAACCGTACCGCGTGACGGTGACGGTCGATTGTGGCGGCGCGCACGCTCGTCGAGGGGCGCGACGCGGGGTGTGGCGTGCGGCTGGGATACTCGTGAGCCATGGCGAGCAAACCCCGCATCCTGACCAGCGGCAAGGACATGATCTGGACGCTGATCCCGTTGCTGGCGGTCTGCGCACTGGTGGCGATCGCGTCCGGCAACTGCTCGGTGGGACTGACGGGCACCGCGTCCGACGACAAAACCCCCGCGTACGACGTCCACAACGGACTCGCCGCCGACGCGCGGACCATGCCGTTCCCGATTCGACGACCCCCGACGCCAGAGGGCTGGAAGCCGAACTCGGGCAGCACCGGGGAGATGGCAGGCGGCTCGACGTCGAGCAACGTCGGTTGGGTCACCGGCACCGGTGCCTATCTGCAGCTCACGCAAACCAATGCGTCCGAGGACGATCTCGTCCAGAAGCTCGGTGGCGACGACGTCTCGTCGGGAACGGGCACCAAGGACATCGGCGGGCGCACCTGGGTGACCTACTCGACGCACGACGGCAACAAGTTCTGGATCACCGACCTCTCCGACGTGCGGATCGCCGTGATGTCACGCGGTCCCGACTCCGAGATGGAGCAGATGGCGCAGTCGGTGCTCGCCCAGCAGCCGCTGCCGAAAACGGGTTCCTGAGCAGGTCCGTGTAAGCCCGGTGTTGGTGAGCTCAGTCCTCGTCGGGGTCTGAGTCGTCGAATTCGTCGTCGTCCTCGCTGTCCTCGGGTGAAAGGGCTGCCTCGATGCGGTCACGCGCTCCGGTGAGGTGTTCCTCGCAGCGCGTCGCCAATGCTTCGCCACGTTCCCAGAGCGCGAGCGATGCGTCGAGGTCGAGGCCACCGTGTTCGAGTGTCGTGACGACCTCGATGAGCTCGTCGCGTGCCTGCTCGTAACCGAGCTGCGCCACCGGAATCGGCTTGGGGGACGTGCCTTTCGCGGGGCCGGTCACTTCGTGCTCCTCTTCGTGCTGGGGGTGTCGTCGGTGGTCTTCGCTGCGCGCTTCTCGGCGTCGGGTGGTTCTGACGTGACCTCAGCCGTTGCTGCGCCGTCGCCGACGCGGATGCGCAGTCGCGCGCCCGCGGGCATCTGGTCGGTCGAGGTCACCACGTGGGGGTCGCCATCGTCGACACGTTGGACGACGGCGTACCCGCGGGCGAGCGTCTGCGCCGGACCGAGTGTCGACAGGCGCGCAGAGAGATGTTCGACGCGACGCTGCTCGGCGTCGACCATTCTGCTGACGTCGCGTCGGATGTCGCGGCGCATGCGTTCGACGTCGTCGGAGCGGCGGTCGATCATGGTGAACGGGTTGGCCAGGACGGGTCGTGCACGCAGACCCGCGATCACCCGTTCTTCGCGGTGGACCCAGTTACGGAGCGCGTGGGCGCTGCGTCGACGCATCTCTGCGATGCCCGCGAGTTCGGCGGTGACGTCGGGGACGACGCGCTTGGCCGCGTCGGTCGGGGTGGCGGCGCGGATGTCGGCGACGAGGTCGAGGAGCGGATTGTCGGGTTCATGACCGATCGCGCTGATGACGGGCGTGGTACATGCTGCGACGGCCCGCAGCAGTGCCTCGTCGGAGAAGGGGAGTAGATCCTCGACGCTGCCTCCGCCGCGTGCGATCACGATGACGTCGACCTCGGGGTCGGCGTCGAGATCGGCGAGGTGGGCCAGGATGCGTGGCACCGCTGTCGGTCCCTGGACGGGAGCGTCGCGGACCGCGAAGCGCACCTGCGTCCACCGTGCCTGTGCCACCGACATCACGTCGCGCTGGGCGGCGCTCGCGCGTCCGGAGATCAACCCGATGGTGCGCGGGAGGAACGGCAGCGACCGCTTGAGGCGCGGATCGAAGAGCCCCTCTGCCGCGAGGAGTTGTTTGAGACGTTCGATGCGCAGCAACAACTGGCCGACGCCGATGGGTCGAATGTCGGTGACGCGCAGAGAGATCGTGCCGCGGCCGGCGTAGAAGTCGGGTCGGCCGAGCATCACGACGTGGCTGCCCTCGGTCACGGGGACCTCGGTGCGCATCAACAGGTCGGGGCTGCAGGTGACGGTGATCGAGATGTCTGCGGCCGGATCGCGCAGCGTGAGGAACGAGGTTCGGGTACCCGGTCGGCGTGAGACCTGGGTGACCTGACCCTCCACCCAGATCTGACCGAGCCGGTTGATCCACTCCGCGATCTTGCGATTGACGGTGCGAACCGGCCACGGGTTGTCGGCGTTGTTGCCCGTGTCCCTGGAGTTGCCCGTGTCCCTGGAGTTGCCCGTGTCTCTGGAGTTCCCGGGCGGCGATGCGTTCGCCGAGGTCACGACCGCTTGTTCTGGGCGGTGATCCGGTTGTCGAGCATCGTGATGAACGGCGCACGGTTCTTGGTCGCTGTTTCATAGGCGACCAGCGCGGTGAGGTCGTCGAGGTCGACGGTCCGCAGTTTGGCGCGCAGTTGGGCCAGCGTCAGGGTGTCGTACTCGATGAACTCGACGATCTCCGGCTTGTCGACGTCGGCGGCGTCGTCGTCGGAGGTGGGTGTCTCGCCGGCGATGAGGTCGGCGGGGGCTGAGCTGTAGAGCGCGAACCGCCCGGCGTCGGCACGGGGCGCCGCGGTCTTGGCCGCGGAGTTCGACTCCGGTGTCGCGGTCTTCGCGGGTTCCGCAGGCTTGGTGGTCGTCGCGGCGTCGGCCGCCTTGGTGGTGGCCTTCGCAGGCGCTGAGTCCTTGGTCGCGGTGCTCTTGTGAGTGTTCTTCTCGGTCGCGGTCTTCGTGGACGCGCCCTCGTGGGTCGAGGTCTTGTGGCTTGCCGCGGGCTTCGAGGACGACTTCGCGGCCGTCTTCGACTTCGCAGGCGTCTTCGGTGTCGCGTGCAGCGTGGTGACCTCGGCGGTTCGGGTCACGGTTGGTTCGGTGTCCGGGCTCTCGATGGGTGTCCCCGGATCGATTTCGGTCAGCTCATCTTCGTCGAAGCGTGCCCACTCGGGCTGTTCGTCGGGTTTGTCGAAGAGGAGGTCGAGGGCCTCGTCGCCCTTGATCGCCAGTTCGGCGATCTGCTGCTGCGCCCGCATGCCGGCTTGCAGCGTCTGACTAACCGCTGTCATGGGCAGCGTGAACAGGCGAGTCGGCAGTCGGCGGGTCTCTTCGATTGCCACGACGATGAGACCTGCGGCGATACGTGCAGGATAGGGTGCGCGAACCATGACCACACTCTGCCATCTGGTCTGCGTCACACCAACCCGAAGCGCGGCGGTTCGCGGGCCCGACACCACGTACCCTGGAGACCATGTCTGAACCCAAGCGTGTCCTGCTGGCCGAGCCGCGCGGTTACTGCGCGGGCGTCGACCGTGCGGTCGAGACCGTCGAACGCGCCCTGGACAAGCACGGAGCACCCGTCTACGTGCGCAAAGAGATCGTTCACAACAGGCACGTCGTCGACACGCTCACCGAGCGTGGCGCCGTGTTCGTCGGCGAGACCGACGAGGTCCCGGAGGGCGCGATCGTCGTCTTCTCCGCACACGGGGTGTCGCCAGAGGTGCATCGCACGGCTGCGGCCCGCAGCCTCAAGACCATCGACGCCACCTGTCCGCTGGTCACCAAGGTGCACCAGGAGGCCAAGCGTTTCGCCCGCGATGATTACGACATCCTGCTGATCGGCCACGAGGGCCATGAGGAGGTCGAGGGAACCTCCGGCGAGGCTCCCGAGCACATCCAGATCGTCGACGGCCCCGACAGCGTCGACAAGGTGACCGTGCGCGACGAGTCCAAGGTGATCTGGCTTTCGCAGACCACACTGTCTGTCGACGAGACGATGGAAACCGTGCGCAGGCTGCGGGAGAAGTTCCCACTTCTCAATGACCCACCGAGCGACGACATCTGCTACGCCACCCAGAACCGCCAGGTCGCGGTGAAGGCGATGGCTCCGCAGTGCGACCTGGTGATCGTGGTGGGGTCCAAGAACTCGTCGAACTCGGTGCGGCTTGTCGAGGTCGCGGTGCAGAACGGCGCCAAGGACGGCCACCTCGTCGACTACGCCCGCGAGATCGACGACGCATGGCTCGACGGCGTCTCGACGGTCGGAGTCACCTCCGGCGCGTCAGTGCCGGAGGTCTTGGTGCGTGGAGTGCTCGACTACCTCGCCGAACGCGGCTACGACTCCGTCGAGAAGGTCAACACCGCCGAGGAGACGCTGACGTTCGCGCTGCCGCGCGAGTTGCGGCCCGCGCGGACGTCGTCGAAGTAGCCGACGGCTCCGGCGTGTCAGTACTCATCGGGACTGAGCGTGCGGGTGCGTCGATGCGGCAGCGCAAGTGCAAGAACCACCACGATGAGCACCGCGGCCGCCCCCGTACCGAGCAGGGCGACGTTGCGGGCGGTGTGATCGGGTGCCTGCGGTGACGGCGGTGCCGCGATCGGATGTGCGACGGCGTCGGCGCGCGGAGTGTCGTCGAGTTCTGCGGTGAGTGCCGCAACGGGGTCGACGACTCCGAATCCGATACGGGTATCGCGACCGGTGCCCGGCGCGTGGGCAGTTCTGGTGACACGATCGATGACCGCGGCTGCAGTCAGACGCGGGTAGCGCGCACGAACGAGCGCGACGAGGCCGCTGACGTAGGCAGTCGAAAAGCTGGTGCCGCGCAAGGGGATTGGTCCCGACTGATCCTGCTGTGCATACACGACGCGCCCCGAGCCGTCGATGCTGATGACGTCGGTTCCCGGCGCTGCGACAGATACCCACGGGCCGTTGATGCTGAAATCGCTTGGGGTGCCGCTGCCCGCGTCCACGGAGCCGACGGTGAGCACGTACGGAGAAAACCATGCGGGGCTCGCGATCATCGACACCGACCGCCATCCCGTCGGGTCGTCGCCGGTCGGGATCGGATTCTGACTCGTACATGCCGAATCGCGTGTCAGGTTGCCTGCGGCGACGACGACAACGACATCGCGCTCGTGTGCGTATCGCACCGCTGCGCCGAGTGATCGGTCGTTGAGCTTGGCGCCCACGGCGGCGCACGCCACCTCCGAGATGTTGATGACCGTTGCACCGAGGTCGACGGCGCGGACCACCGCGTGGGCGAGCGTGCGCACCGAGCCGTATCCACTCCCGACGTGAGGATCGTCGGAATCGCGAGAACGTTTGGCGCCGAACGCCGTACTCGATTGGCGGATCGAGATGATCGACGCGTCGGGTGCCACACCTGCGAAGGCGTCGGTGCTGCTCGGCGCACCCGCGATGATGCCCGCGACGAGAGTGCCGTGTGCGTCGCAGTCGGACAAACCGTCGCCGGTCGACACGTAGTCGCCACCCGCGGTCAGCCGGGGGAGTCGTCGACTCGGGCTGACGCCGGTGTCGATCACCGCGACGCGCTGGCCTGCGCCCCTGCTGAAGCGCCACGCGTCGGGCAGCCGCATCATCGCCTGCGCACCTGTCGCCGACGAATACGCCTCTGCGGCAAGCGGTGCGGCACACAGTGTGCGTTGCTCTGTGGGTTCGGGTGGTGCGACCGGTGCAGATCTGATGAGTGCGGCGGTGTCGATGACCGGTGGTGTCACAGCGAGAGCCGGAGCCTCACTCGAGCACACGAGCACCGCAATGCACGACACCATCGCTGCCACAACAGAACACGCGCGTGCACGCGACAACGTCAGAACTCCCGCACGAGCCGGTACAGATCGAGTATCCACAACAGCAACGGGATCACCGCGAGCAGCAGCGCGTACTCGAACAACTCGGCGCTGCGTCGCAGCATAGGCGAGAAGTCATGAACCGCAGCGAGTCTGCCGACGATCACGGCAACGACAGCGAGCGCTGTGGCGACGCCGAACCCGATCAGCGCCCACGGCGACGGATCGCCCACCGTAAGTCCGACGAACACCGCGATCACCGTCAATGCGCCACCGGCGATCTGCGTTGCGGCCTGCGCGAGGTCGCTGTGCGAGCGACCGCGCAGACACAGGACCACACCGATGACGATCGCGTATGCGACCGCGATCGCGTGGAATCCGGAGAGGGGAGCCGCTGCGCCGCAGGCTGCCACGGCGGTGACAGCGGTTGCGCCGCCGATGATTCCGGTCAGATACGCGTTGGCGAGGTGTGAGCGTCGTTCGAGCGCATCGACTTTGGGCAGTGCAATCGCGCCGATCGCGCCGATTCCCTCGATCGCCGGTGTGGGTTCGAAGACATCGAGGTCGATCGGGGCGCCCGCTGTCGGGACCGGTGGCACAGGCAGTTTGGTGAGCAGGATCGTCGTGCGCGACGCGGTGCATACGGTCAACAGGCCGACGGCAGCCACGATGGCCGACACCTTCTCAACGCCGATGCCGGTGCCGGCGACGAGTGCCAGAACTGCTCCTGCACCGGTCAGCGTGGACGCGGTGGTCAGTGCGCTGTGGGTGATCGGTCCGACAGCGGTCACCCGATATGAGACGACTGCGGCGAGCAACACCAGCGCACACCCCAGTGCCAGATGGGCGGCGCCGAACGTACCGGGAGGGGTCAATAGGCCCGCGACAAATGCGAAGGGCATGGCTGACGCCGACAGCACGGTGGCCGACGGCGCGTCGTCGAAGTGTCGGGCGACAACAGCCGCGGCGACGAGGAAAGCCAGCGCAGCGATACCGCCGAATAGTGCTGTCGTGCTTCCCATTCCACCGAGACGAGTGAGGCTCAGCGATGCTGCAGCACCCAGTGCGGCGATCAACGTCGCGACATATCCGGCGTATCGCGCGGCGAGTGGCGACCACGTCGCGAACACCGAATCGTTGAGTCGCGCGACAGCGTCGACGACGTCGTCGAACAACACGGGCGACTCGCCGGTGTCGACCAACTGCAGCATCAGCAGGTCGCCGTCACGAACACCCGACTCCGACAATGTTCGGTTCGGTACGAGCGGCTCCTGTCCGACAAGTGCGAGCGTCCAACGGTGCTGGCGGTCGGGTGGCTGCGTCGAGGGATCGACGTCGGGGTCGTCCGGGTCGTGTTGGACCGGGACGCGCGAGGTGATCTGGGTGACGAGCTCGCCGATCAGCACCGCCACCGGCACGGCTGCGGGAAGCCCGACGTCGAGCTGGGTATTGCCGCCCAGGACAGACACGCGAACGAGGGCCGGCTCGATCGGCGTCGTACGGCCGGCGCGTCGCTCGCCGGCAGGCCCGCTCCCGACTGGGCTGTCGACCGGGCTGCCCCCGACCATTCTCGACGTGTCCACAGATGTCATGTTTGTCCGTTCTCCCCGCGGTTGGGAGTTAACATAGCGAACTACGACATCGACGACCAGCCAAGTCTCAACAGGGCTAGAAGCCATGAGGCGCAGCGTGTGTCCGGGTTCTGTGGGGGGGAGATGAGTTGGCTTCGACGACCGAGGGGTTCGTGCGTCGTGCGCGGATCGCCATGCCGCGTACGCCGGGCGGCGAGTTGACGATCGCACCGCCGCCGGACGTGCCCCGTGTGGTCCCCGGGAATCTGTTGATGAAACTGCTGCCGGTCGTCATGATCGTGGCGGTCGTCGGCATGCTGGCATTGATGTTCGCGACCGGCGGTCGCAATATTCTCAGCAATCCGCTCTTCATGATGTTTCCGCTGATGATGCTCATGTCGATGTTCGGCATGTTCGCCGCGGGTGGTCGCGGAGGCGGTAAGCGGGCCGCGGAACTCAACGAGGAGCGCAAGGACTACTTCAGGTACCTCGGACAACTGCGTGACCAGGTCCGCGACACCGTCGACGCGCAACGCGCAGCGCTGACCTGGAGCCATCCCGACCCGCGCACACTGCCGACGCTCATCGGTACGCGTCGGATGTGGGAACGACGGCCCTCTGATCCCGACTTCGCACACGTCCGGATCGGAGTCGGCGCGCATGGACTCGCGACGCGCCTGATGCCGCCCGAGACGGGCCCTCCCGAAGACCTCGAACCCGTCTCGATGGTCGCGTTACGTCGTTTTGTGCGAACGCATTCCGTCGTTCACCGATTACCGACGTCGATCTCGCTGCGCGGGTTCCCGGCGGTCAACATCGGCGGCGTCCGCGGAGAAACCCGCGACGTGGTGCGCGCCCTCGTGGCAGAACTGTGTGTGTTTCACGGTCCGGACCATCTGCGGATCGCGATCGTCACCGCCGACCCCGTCGGCGAGGCATGGGACTGGACGAAATGGCTTCCCCACGTGGGACATCCGAGCCTTCGCGACGGATTGGGGCCGCTGCGTATGGTCTTCGAGTCGCTCGCCGATCTGGAGACGTCCCTTGCGGCGGAACTACTCGACCGCGGTCGATTCAGCCGGTCCGCGCCACCCGTGGCCGGACGAGCGCATGTCGTCGTGATCATCGACGACGGCCACGTCGCCGGAGACGAACGGCTGGTCAACGATGCCGGCACCGAACAGGTGACCGTTCTCGATCTGTCTGCCCCACCAGATGGACTCGCGGCACGCCGCGGCCTCGAGTTGATGATTCGCGGCGGCAAGGTCTGTGCGCGAAGCGCTGTCGGCATCGAGGAGTTCGCCGACATGGACGGGTTGACGATCGCCGAAGCGGAGGCCATCGCGCGCAAACTCGCTCGCTACCATGTGGCAACCGCGGCGAGCATGGCCAACCTGGACTCCGAGGCGACAGCGGGCGACCCGGGACTGCCCGCACTTCTCGGCATCGACGACGTTGCCCGCTTCGATCCGAGCGTGCAGTGGCGCGGTCGGACCGGTAAAGATCGCCTCCGTGTGCCGATCGGTTTCCAGCCGAACGGAACGCCTGTCGAACTCGACATCAAAGAGAGCGCACACGGAGGCACCGGACCGCACGGATTATGTATCGGCGCAACGGGTTCGGGAAAGTCCGAGTTTCTGCGCACGCTCGTCGTATCCATGTTGGCAACACACTCGCCTGCCGAACTCAACCTCGTTCTCGTCGACTTCAAAGGCGGGGCGACGTTCCTGGGACTCGAGTCGGCGCCGCACGTCGCGGCGATCATCACCAACCTCGAACAAGAACTCGCAATGGTCGACCGGATGAAGGATGCGCTCTCCGGTGAGATGACCCGTCGACAGGAGGTGCTCCGCGCCTCGGGAAACTTTGCCAACGTTGCCGAGTATGAGCGTGCGCGCGCGTCGGGCGTGCGTCTCGAACCGATGCCTGCACTGTTCATCATCGTCGACGAGTTCTCCGAATTGCTCTCCCAGAAGCCGGATTTCGCGGAGCTGTTCGTGGCGATCGGCCGACTTGGGCGTTCGCTGCACATCCATCTGCTGCTGGCTTCGCAGAGGTTGGAGGAGGGCAAACTGCGCGGCCTCGACAGCCACCTGTCGTATCGCATCGGGCTGAAGACGTTCTCCGCCAATGAGTCGAGGTCGGTGCTCGGCGTTCCCGACGCCTATCACCTGCCGAGCGTTCCGGGCTCCGCGTACCTCAAATGCGACAGCGCCGAGCCGGTCAGATTCAACACCTCGTATGTGTCCGGCCCCTATCACTCGCCATCTGCCTACCTCGACGAGATCGACGTGGACTCCGATCGTCCGCGCGCCACGATGAAAATCTTCACTGCACTACCGGTGCCACTCGACGGTGCGGTTGACAGCGGTTCGGTTGACGGCGACGCGAATGACGGAGACGGGGATTACGCAGTGGCCCAGCAGGGTTCGGTACTCGACGCCGCGCTGGCGCTGCTCGACGAAGAGCCGCCGAGGGCCGATTCGAACACCACCGAGCTGGGAATGACCGACGGGGTTGGGGCGGGCGATTCCGGCGACAACGGAAGCGTCGGTGCAGACGTCGTCGGGGTTGGTGTTCCGACGTTGCTGCAGACACTCGTCGGGAGAATCGCGGGGCATGGACCCGCAGCGCACGGTGTCTGGTTGCCTCCGCTCGACGACTCTCCGACAGTCGACGTACTCGTCGGTCGGGACGTGAATCAACCCGCTGCGCCAGGCACTCTCGTCGCTGCCGTCGGCATCGTCGACCGCCCGTACGACCAGCGTCGCGACCTGCTGCTGCTCGATCTGTCGGGCGGCGCGGGCAACGTCGCGGTTGTCGGTGGTCCGCAATCGGGCAAGTCGACGACGCTGCGCACCCTGGTCATGTCGATGGCGGCAACCCATACACCCGAGCAGGTTCAGTTCTACTGCCTCGATTTCGGCGGTGGCAGCCTCGCGGGTCTGGCCGGAGTGCCGCACGTCGGATCGGTGGCCTCGCGCGGCGATCTCGACGCGGTGCGTCGTACGGTCGCCGAGGTGTCGGCGATCCTGCGTCGTCGCGAATTATTGTTCGCGCGCTTGGGAATCGAGTCGATGCAGGACTTCCGCGCGCGTCGGGCGCAATGGTTCGCCACCGGAGTCCTCGCCGACGACGACCCTCTCGGCGACGACCGGCACGGCGATGTGTTCCTCGTCTTCGACGGCATCGCGGTGCTCCGCGGCGAGTTCGACTTTCTCGACGAACAGATCAGCACCCTTGTCTCACAGGGACTCTCGTACGGAGTCCACGTCGTCATCGCGGCGTCGAGGTGGGCAGAGGTCAAGCCGGCGATGCGCGACCTGATGGGCAGTCGGATCGAACTGCGGCTCGGCGACCCCAGCGACTCGACGATGGGCAGGCGCGCAGCGGCATCGGTCCCGCAGAATCGGCCAGGACGCGGGCTCACCGCACAGGAACTGCACATGCTCATCGCGTTGCCGAGGCTCGACGGGGTCTCCTCAGCACAATCGCTACGCGCCGGTGTCGCTCACGCCGCGGAGAAGCTGCAGAACGCGTACGGAGCCGACCGGCAGGCCATGCCGGTGCGCAAACTCGGCACCGAGATCACCCGTGAGGGCGTCGACGAGTTGTTGGCGGCGTCGTCGATCACGTTGGGACCCAACCAGGTAGCGATCGGCGTCGGCGAACTCGAGCTTGCTCCCGTGATCCTCGACTTCGGCGTCCAACCGCATTTCATGGTGTTCTCCGATGTCGAGCACGGAAAAACCAACGTGCTCAAGACGATCGTCAAGGGGCTCGTGCGCAATTCGACGCCCGACGAGGTCAAGATCGTCCTCGTCGACTTCCGGCGCACGATGCTGGGCATCATCGAGGGCGAGCACCTGGCGGGCTATGCGAGCTCGACCGAGAACGCGGGATCGATGATGACCCAACTCGCGGGCTACTTCCGTGACCGGCTGCCACCGGAGGACCTGACCGTGCAGCAGTTGAAGGAACGGAGCTGGTGGTCGGGTCCCGACATCTACGTCATCATCGACGACTACGACATGGTGGCCACCGGCGCTCGGCATCCGATCGAACCGCTGGTCGAGATGGCGTCGCACGCCCGCGACATCGGACTGCACATCGTGCTCGCACGACGGTCGGGTGGTGTCGGTCGGGCGATGTTCGACCCGGTGATCGCCCGGCTGAAGGACCTGTCGAGTGACGTCCTGCTGATGAGCGGCGACCGCGACGAGGGCTACATCGTCGGTCGATCCAGGATGCAGCAGCTCGTGCCGGGCCGCGGAGAGCTCGTGTCGCGGGTCAGGCCGCAGGAGATGATCCAGGTGGCCCTCGAGGCGGATCAGTGAGCGTGACGATCCGGCAGCCGGAGCCGTTCGCCCCGGCCGCACCGACAGTTGCGCCGGTCGTCGTCGATCTCGCGTACGGCGAGGCCGTCGTCGACACTGCGAGCGGGCCGGAGCCCCTTGACGTCACCTTCTTGCTCGACCACATCGACGCGGCCGCGGTGACCGTAGCCGGTGCGTCGCGTGACGTCGGAGAACTCTGGCGTGAGGTGCTGTGGAACATCGCTCGCAGCGTGAGCGATGTTCCTGTCCTGATCGGCCACCCCAGCACCTGGGGGTCGGTGCGGTGCGGGGTTCTCGCGCGCGCGGCCGCGGGTATGCGCCCGCCCGCGAGTCTGATACCTCGCGCAGTTCTCGTGGCACGCAGTCACAGCGACACCGTGATGGGCAACTGTGTGGTTGTCGAGACCACACACCGGCCGAGCTATCCGGCCGACACGGTGCCACCGACCTGGGATGTTGCACGGCTGGTCCGCACCTCCGCGGGTTGGGTGATCGAGCGCAGCGGCGTCATCACTCTGGATGACGATGCGCAGGTGGGGGAGAAGATCGTCGCGCTCATCGACGACTCGGTGGAGGCGGTATTCGTCGACGGTTCCGACCGGAATGAGGTTCGCGCCGCGATCGAAGAGATCTGCGCGTATGCCGTTGCCGGGCGCGTTGTGCCGGTCGATCGTGCACTTGTCCGTCGGCACGGGGCACGGACGGCCGTCGTCGCCCCGCTACCGGAGGCGGTGGGCGACCAACCGGAGTACGCACCTGCACGCCAGTCGTTCGCGCGACGATACCGACTGCCGATCGCGTGCTGTGCTCTGCTGGTCGTCGGTCTGGTGGTGCTCGGCGTCGTCGGATGGCGACACGACGACGCGCCGCAGGGGCCGACATACCGCGACGCCGTCGTCGGGCGTACGACGTTGTCGGTGCCAGTGGCCTGGCATCACAGCGCGCCACCGATGCCCGGCGACCCGTCCGATCGTGGCACCGGCCAGGCCCGCAGTGTGTTCACCGATCCAGGGTCGGGTGGTCGGATTCTTCTGGTGCAGAGCGACGTGCGCTCGGCGTCGACGCTCGACTCGGTGGCGAACAGTTTGCGCAACCGGATCAGTCAGCGCGGCGACGACGTGGTGAGCGAGTTCTCGGCGTCGACGAGGTTCGGGGACCGCGAGGTGATCGCCTACCGCGAGGCACCCGCGTCGGGGTCGGCGATCCGCTGGTACGTGCTGGTCGACGACGATCTGCAGGTGAGCGTCGGTTGTCAGCCGGGTTCGACCGGTGATCCGATCGACGACGTATGCGCGCGAGCGGTGTCGACGGTGCAGGTGCGGTGACGTCGGCGCGCGGTCGCTGAACGTGTCCGTGATGGCGCCGCGAGCATTGACGACGACTGCGTCAGAACTGGTTACCGAATGGTCCGGGGTTCGGTTGGGGAGGCAGCGGGCCGGCGGACTGCGGGGCGGGGAAGCCCGGTGCGTTGCGTGGTTTGGGCGAGGGAACAATCGCGATGAGTAGCGCGGCCACGATCATGCCGATTCCCACACCGATTCCGAATATGCCCCTCGTCTGCGTCTCCGACCGCATCTGCCCGCACGTGAGATAGAAGGCGGCGTCGGGAACCTTCTTGGGTTCATCGGTGCTCGGGTTCGAGTGGTTGGCGGTGCCTCCACCGATGACGCTCCCGCAGAGCGCAGTGCGGGTGCTCGACGTGTCCGGATGCTCCGTGTCCATCGCCGGTTCATAGACGGTGGTGGTGCTCTTCAGCGCGAGCAGTGCGCTGAGCGCAAGCGCCACCCCCACGACGCTGAGAAAGATCACGATGCTGTTCTTGCGCACACCCGTTCCCCGTTCTGCACTGTGTTGACCCTGACCAGTTGGGTCGACCCTGACCAGTTGGCCCTGACCACTGTTTTGACCCTGACCTGCGGCGTCGCGTACTCTGAATCGCTGGTGCGTGACACCTTCGTTCCTGCGTGGAGCAAGGTAGCAGAGCCCCGGGTCCCCACTGGTCGCCGGGAATCGTCTCCGTCTGCGCCCCTGACCAGCACCATCGACACAAGAGTTGAGGACCACCTGTGCCTACTTACACCCCGAAGGCCGGTGACATCACGCGTACGTGGCATGTCATCGACGCCAACGACGTGGTGCTCGGCCGGCTGGCCGTGCAGAGCGCGAACCTGCTCCGCGGCAAGCACAAGCCGACCTACGCACCCCACATGGATGGTGGCGACTTCGTCATCATCATCAACGCCGAGAAGGTCGCGCTGACCAGCAACAAGGCTGATCGCAAGCTGAACTACCGGCACTCCGGACATCCGGGTGGCCTCAAGGTGCAGACCACCGCTGAACTGCTCGAGTCGCACCCCGAGCGGGTCGTCGAGAAGGCGATCACGGGAATGCTGCCCCACACCAAGCTCGGCCGCGCCATGGCCTCGAAGCTCAAGGTGTACGCAGGCCCGAACCATCCCCACGCGGCCCAGCGCCCCGTCCCCTTCGAGATCAAGCAGGTGGCCCAGTGAGCAACGAGAACATCAGCGACGAGGCTGTGGAAAACGCAGTCGAGAACGCCGCCGAGGCGCAGGCCGCTGCCGGTGACAACACCGCTGCCGCAGAGGGCGCTGTCGAAGCTGCCGTCGAGGCCGCTGTCGAGCTCGAGCAGGCCGCAGATGATTACGACACCGAGGCACCCGCTGCCGCCGAGGTCACGATCGATCGTGGTCCCGTGGTCATCGACCGTCCGATCCAGACCGTCGGTCGCCGCAAGGAGGCCGTGGTCCGCGTCCGCATGCTGCCCGGTTCGGGTGGATTCACCCTCAACGGCCGCAGCCTCGAGGACTACTTCCCCAACAAGGTTCACCAGCAGCTCATCAAGGCTCCGCTGGTGACCGTCGAGCGCACCGAGTCGTTCGACATCTACGCCAAGCTCGTCGGCGGCGGCCCCTCGGGCCAGGCCGGTGCGCTGCGTCTCGCGATCGCCCGTGCCCTCATCGAGGTCACCCCTGAGGATCGTCCGGCACTCAAGAAGGCCGGCTTCCTGACTCGCGACCCGCGTGCGGTCGAGCGCAAGAAGTACGGCCTGAAGAAGGCCCGCAAGGCGTCGCAGTACTCCAAGCGCTGACTTGGCACGCCTTTTCGGTACCGACGGCGTCCGAGGCCTGGCCAACGACCAACTCACCGCAGAGTTGGCGTTGCGCCTGGCCTCGGCCGCCGCGGTCGTTCTCGGAGACCTTTCCACATCCCGCGACAGCACCACAGGCTTCCGGCCCCAGGTGGTCGTCGGTCGTGATCCGCGTGCGTCGAGCGAGATGCTAGAAGCCGCGGTCTGCGCCGGACTCGCCTCGGTCGGCGCCGACGCCATCCGCGTCGGTGTGCTGCCGACGCCCGCCGTCGCCTTCCTGACCGGCGACTACGACGCGACGTTCGGTGTGATGATCTCGGCGTCGCACAATCCGATGCCCGACAACGGCATCAAGTTCTTCGGCGCGGGCGGACACAAGCTCGACGACGAGGTCGAAGACCGGATCGAAGCCGTGATGACCTCCGGCGACGTTCCCCATCCCACCGGTGCGGGCGTTGGTCGTCTACGCGAGGCACCCGACGCCGGTGCCCGCTACGCGGCGCATCTCGCCGCGGCCATCGACGCGCGACTCGACGGACTCAACGTCGTCGTCGACTGCGCGAATGGTGCTGCGGCACAGGTGGGTCCGCAAGTGTTCGCCAGTGCTGGTGCCACCGTCACCACCATCCACGCCGAACCCGACGGCATCAACATCAACGCTGACTGCGGCTCGACGCACATGGAGAAGTTGCAGGCGGCCGTTCTGGAACACGGCGCCGACCTCGGCATCGCGTTCGACGGCGACGCCGACCGATGCCTCGCAGTCGACTCGACCGGACAACTGGTCGACGGCGACGCGATCATGGCCATTCTCGCCACCGCACTGCATGCCCGCGGCCGACTCGTCGACGACGTGCTGGTCGCCACCGTGATGAGCAACCTCGGTCTGCACATCGCCATGCGCGAAGCAAGAATCGAGGTGCGTACCACCGCTGTTGGTGATCGGTACGTACTCGAGGAACTGCGACGCGGAGGCTATTCGCTCGGTGGAGAGCAGTCCGGTCACATCGTCTACCCGCAGTCGGGAACGACCGGCGACGGCATCCTCACCGGGTTGCTGCTGATGGAGCAGATCGTCAGGTCGGGCAAGCGTCTGGCCGAACTGGCGTCGATCGTCACCGTGCTGCCGCAGGAACTCATCAACGTTCGGGTCGCCGACAAGCACGCGGTCGCGATCGCCGACTCGGTGCGCGACGCCGTCGAGGTGGCCGAGCAGGAGTTGGGATCGACAGGACGAGTTCTGTTGCGTCCCTCGGGAACCGAGCAACTCGTTCGCGTCATGGTCGAGGCACCGACACCCGAACTCGCACGCGGCGTCGCCGAGCGGATCGCCTCGGTCGTCGCCGAAGCAGGCTCATCGGAGTCTGTTGGTGCGTCAGCGCGGTCGGAGTAGGGACGTCGGTGACGCGATGAGCAGCACTCCCAAGGCGGTCCTGTTCGACTTCTCGGGGACACTGTTCCGCTTGACCGACCAGCCTGAATGGTTTGCCGACCTCCACGACGAGAACGGTCAACCACTGCACCTCGACCACCAGATGGAACTCATCCGTCGGATGACGCAGCCCGTCGGACTTCCCGCCGCCGTCGAAGACGACGATCGAATCTCCTGGGAGAGAAGGGATCTCGATCCGGCCGAGCATCGTCGTGCTTATCTGGCGATCCTGCGGGCGTCGGGATTGACGGTTCCCGGTCAGGCGGAGTCGCTCTATGAACGGGTGCTCGACCCGGCGTCGTGGGAGCCGTTCGACGACACCGCGACGGTCTTGCGGGGCCTGAAGTCGGCGGCCGTTCCGGTCGGCATCGTCAGCAACATCGCCTTCGACGTCCGCAAAGTGCTCGAGCGCGTCGGCCTGCGTGATCTTGTCGACGCGTACGCACTCTCGTACGAGGTCGGCGCGATCAAGCCCAATCCGAGGATCTTCGAGGCTGCCCTCGACGAACTCGGTGTCGCGGGCTACGACGCCCTGATGATCGGCGACAGCTCCGAAGCCGACGGCGGGGCGACGCGCATCGGTAGCGCGTTCGAACTCGTGCACGACGTCCCGCCGCAGCAACGCCCGACAGCCCTGGTCGACGCCGTGGAGCGGCACGGAATCGCTGTGTCGTAGCGTTCGGCGACCTCGTCGACCGCAACTGTTGCTGAGTGAATGTCGGCTGGTACCGAGAAAATGTGGGCGAACATGGAACCCGCGGCGTGTTCTCACCGTCTAGACTTCAACGCCACACGTAGATAGCCGCATATCGGGCACCCGAACGAGGTGTCCGACGCTATCTCGACAGCGCAGGCGGCAGACGGGTGGGACTGTGTCAGAAGTGAGTTCGCGGGCGTCGGGAGACCATCTCCGCGTCGACCTCGATCAGGTGCACGGGGTGGTCTCGTTCTATCGGCGCGCGTCGTCGGTCGTCGCCGCCGCCGCATCCGACATGGAGTCGGCGGCCTTCGGCCGGTGGTGTTCCGGTGAGGCGTACGCGACGCTGGCCGAACGCTACGTCGCGATGGGCGACCGTCTCGCACAACGACTTCGGACGCAATCCATCGCTGCGGCCGACCTCGCGGACACGCTCGAGCAGGGGATGAGTCGCCTCGACGACGCCGATGCCGAGCTCGCGCCCGTGATCCGACGAGCCGCCGGCGGTCATTCAGGGACTGTGCGCCCGGCGGGAGTCGGCGAGTGACGCACGCGATGGAGGAAGTGCCGGAGGGTCTACCCGTCCTACGGGAGCAAGCGATCGCGAGGATCGGCGACCTGGTCACGCTCATGGGTGTCGGCCGGTCACTCGGGATCGACGTTCCCGCCGACGACGAGCTGCGAGAACCGTTGGCGCGCATCGGACAATTCGACGTCGCCGCACTCGCCGACGACGCGCATCGGCTGGCGGCGGCACATCGCGCAGTCGCCGAGCAACTGCACTGCCTGCCCGAGCAGCAGATCAGACTCGACGACGGGTGGTCGAGCGCATCGGGCGACGCCGCGACCGCGCTCCTCGTCGCACATCAGCGCCGCGCCGAGTCGGATCTCGGTGTGCTGCGCACCCTGTCGGAGTCGACGAGCAGTGCGGCGTCGGGAATCGATCGTCTCTTGCGAACCTGGTACGTCACGGTCGCGCGTTGCTCGTCTCCCATCATCGCGGGCGTCCCGATCGCCGAGCTGCCCGCAGCGGTCCTCACCGGGGCGGTTCCGCTCTCGCTCGTGGCGGCCGACATCGCGTCGCGGGCGCGACTGTTTCTCGACACCGCCGACACGACAGTCCGCACGGTCGACGAGATCCTCCACACGCTCAACCGGGCGACCGAGGGCCTCGACGTCGAGACGTACCCCGATCGCGAGCGCGGCCGCGCCGACGTGAATCATCCTGTACCACAACAGATGTCGGTTGACTTCTCGGACGGCCAACCCGCAGGGCGAGCCCATGACGACAGCGACGGTGAGCGGAGTCGCGCGCCTGAGGGGGAGATCGAGCCGCCCGATCGCGCCGTCGACCACGAGAACGTCGACGTTCCGCTGACGCTGCCGCAACCCGAGAGTTCTCGATCCGACAGCCCACCCAGCCGGGATCAGACCGACACGGCGCCCGCTTCCCAACCGCCCCCGACGTCGCGAGACTACGTCGATTCCGGCGCAGACCTGGCACTGGCAGGAGACCAATGAGCCTTGCGGATCAGATCGACGCGATCACTCGCGGCGCAACCGAATCGATCGTCGTGGCGTCGCGCGAGTTCACCGCGACGCAGGCCGAATTGGCGAGCACACTCGCCGAGCATCGACGACGATCGGGATCACAGACGGCCCGGATGCGCGAACAACTCGTCGACGATGCCGACGAGGCTGACGCGCTTCCCCGGCTGCTGCTGCCGGCAGATCTGGCCGAGGCGAGTCCACATTCTCCCCCTGAGGCGCTTTCGGGTGGTGTGACGACATAGGCTGAGCAACGTGGCTCGGAAAAAGCGCGTCTCCACGAAGTCCCCCGACAAGTTGTCCAAGCAGCTTGCCCGGCGAGGTCCGCACAAGGTGCTGCGTGGCGACCTCGGCATCGTCGGAATGCCCGGCCATGTCTTCACACCCGCCGACGCCGGTCGGTACCCGGCTATCGCGTTCGGTCACGGGTGGCTCACCAGCGCCAACCGCTACCGCTCGCTGCTCTATCACTTCGCGTCGTGGGGGATCGTCGTCGCCGCTCCCGACGACCAGAAGCGCGTGATGGCGTCCGACATCGGGCTCGCGGCCGACCTGAGGGCAGCGGCGTCGATCGTCAGCAACTACTCGCTAGGCACCGGCGAGATCACCGTCGACCGTGACCGGATCGGCTTTGTCGGGCACGGTTTCGGCGCGTCCGCGGCCATCATCGCCGCGGGCGATCAGCAACTGCTCGGGCAGGAAGCGCCGGATGCGCGCGGCGTCGTCGCGCTGTTCCCCGCTCCAACGACGCAGGCACTGCCGCAGGCAGCGAAGACCGCAACTGCTCCGTGCCTGCTGCTCACCGGCGCCGGAGATCTCGACAACGTCGACGCCAACGCGCTCGCGCTGGCTCGAGATTATGCGGGAGATGTGTCATTGCGCACCATCCCCAAGGCGACCCGTGCAGGCATCGTCGAGCGGCCGTCGGTCAAGTCGCTACTCGGGTTCGCCGCGGTCGACCGTAAGTCTCATTCGGCCGTACGTGCGATGAGCACGGGATTTCTGCTGTACACCCTCACCGGTGACCCTCAGTACGCCGCTTTCGCCGACGCCGAGGCGCAGATCGGCAAGACGACGGTCGTCGAGCTCGACGACGTGCCCGAGGAGCGCCTCGATTCGGTATCGCGATTGCTCGGCGCCAAGTCGGGCGGCGGGGCTCGTCAATTGCTCGCAAAATCCCCGGTACGCTGAACATCTATGTGTGGAATCGTCGGATACGTGGGCAGGCGCGAAGCCCTCGACATCGTTGTCGAGGCGCTGCGTCGAATGGAGTACCGCGGATATGACTCGGCGGGTGTCGCCATTCTCGACGGGCACGGTCACACGACCGTCGAGAAGAAGGCAGGCCGACTCGAGAACCTGGACAAGCAGATCGCCGCGGTCGGTCGGGAAGCCCTGACGGGCACCACCGGGATGGGGCACACGCGCTGGGCGACGCACGGTCAGCCGACCGATCGCAACGCGCACCCCCATGTGAGCACCGACGGCAAGATCGCCGTCGTGCACAACGGGATCATCGAGAACTACGCTCCGCTGCGCGCCCAACTCGAGGCCGAGGGCATCGAGTTCACCTCCGACACCGACACCGAGACCGCGGTGCACCTCGTCGAGCGTGAGTACAACTCCGGCCCGACCGCAGGCGACTTCGTCGCGAGCGCATACGCAGCGCTGCGTCGACTCGACGGTGCGTTCACGCTGGTCTTCACGCATTCCGACCACCCCGACACGATCGTCGCGGCGCGTCGGTCGACGCCACTGGTCGTCGGTGTCGGCAAGGACGAGATGTTCGTCGCATCCGACGTCACCGCCTTCATCGAGCACACGCGCGACGCCGTCGAACTCGGTCAGGACGAGGTCGTGGTGATCACGGCCGAGAGCTACACGATCACCGACTTCGACCAGAACCCTCGCCCCGGCAAGCCGTTCCACATCGACTGGGATCTCGCGGCCGCTGAGAAGGGTGGCTACGACTACTTCATGCTCAAGGAGATCGCCGAGCAGCCCCGCGCGCTCGCCGACACCCTGCTCGGGCATCTGGAGAACGGTCGCATCGTGCTCGACGAGCAGCGCCTGTCCGACGACGACCTGCGCGACGTCGACAAGGTCTTTGTCGTGGCGTGCGGTACCGCATATCACGCGGGCATGCTCGCCAAGTACGCGATCGAGCACTGGACCCGCCTGCCCGTCGAGGTCGAGTTGGCCAGCGAGTTCCGCTATCGCGATCCGGTCCTCGACCGCCAGACCCTCGTCGTCGCCATCTCCCAGTCGGGCGAGACCGCCGACACGCTGGAAGCGGTCCGGCACGCCAAGGATCAGAAGGCTCGGGTCCTGGCTATCTGTAACACCAACGGTGCGCAGATCCCGCGTGAATCCGACGCCGTGCTTTACACGCACGCCGGGCCCGAGATCGGCGTCGCGTCGACCAAGTGCTTCCTTGCGCAGATCGCCGCGGCATATCTTGTTGGTCTCGCGTTGGCGCAGGCCAGGGGCACAAAGTATGCCGATGAGGTCGCTCGTGAGTTCGGTGCGATGGAAGCCATGGTCGATGCGGTCCGCGCGGTGCTTGACACCATGGAGCCCGTCCGCGATCTCGCCCGGTCGCTCGCCGATCGCGGCACGGTCCTGTTCATCGGTCGCCACGTCGGCTATCCGGTGGCGCTCGAGGGGGCGCTCAAGCTCAAGGAACTCGCCTACATGCACGCGGAGGGATTCGCTGCCGGTGAGCTCAAGCACGGCCCGATCGCGCTGATCGAAGACGGACTGCCGGTCATCGTCGTGATGCCTCAGGCCGACGGTCGCGCGGTGCTGCACTCCAAGATGGTCAGCAACATCCGCGAGATCCAGGCGCGGGGTGCACGGACCATCGTGATCGCCGAAACCGACGACGAGTCGGCACGTGCCGTCGCCGATCACTTCATCCCGATCCCGAAGACGCCGACGCTGCTGCAGCCGCTGGTGTCGACCATCCCGCTGCAGGTTTTCGCGGCGAGCGTCGCGCAGGCTCGCGGCTACGACGTCGACAAGCCGCGTAACCTCGCCAAGTCGGTCACCGTCGAGTAGGTCCTGATGCCGGTCAGCTACCTCACCGCCGACGCCGTCCGCGCCGCGGAACGCGCGACAGGGGAGTTGCTGACCAACGGGACTCTGATGCGTCGCGCCTCTCACGGTGTGGCTCAGGTGGTGGCCGCGCTTCTCACAGAACGCACGAACGGTGTGGTGGGGCGAGCCGTCGGCATCGTGGTCGGAGCTGGCGACAACGGCGGTGACGCACTCTACGCAGGCGCCGAACTGGCCAGACGAGGCGCTGCGGTCAGCGCGACGCTGCTCGCACCCGACAAAGCGCATGCCGGCGGGTTGGCTGCGTTTCGACGTGCGGGTGGTCGGGTCGTCGACCCGCTGCCCAGTTCGCTCGACGTCGTCGTCGACGGTGTCGTGGGGATTGGTGGGCACGGGCCGCTACGGCCTGCCGCTGCAATGGTGTTCGCGTCCGTCGATCCGCTGACGCCGATCGTGGCCGTCGACCTTCCCTCTGGTGTCGACGCCGACACCGGGCAGGTCAACCAGCCCGCTGTGCGCGCCGACGTCACCGTCACGTTCGGGGTGAGACGACACGCGCACCTGCTCGCAGCACCACAATGCGGGCGCGTAGAACTCGTCGACATCGGTCTTGCCGAGGACCCGGAAGGTGCGCCGCTGGTGTCGACGCCTCCGACGGGGCCGCGACTGTACTCACTCACCGACACCGAGATCGCCGACGCCTGGCCGGTCCCCGGACCGCACGACGACAAGTACACGCAGGGCGTCGTCGGAGTGATCGCGGGATCGCATCGGTATCCGGGCGCGGGCATCCTGTGCACGGGAGCCGCGGTGACCGCGACGTCGGGGATGACGCGCTACGTCGGGTCGGCGCACGCCGAGGTGGTCGAGCACTTTCCGGAGGTCGTCGCGGTACCGGACTTCGCCGACGCCGGGCGTGTGCAGGCGTGGATCGTCGGACCGGGAGCCGGAACAGACGACGCTGCTCTGGACCTCCTTGGGAAGATCCTCGCCACCGAACTGCCGGTCCTCGTCGATGCGGACGGGCTGACCGTCCTGTCCGAGCACCCAGACTTGGTTCGTGGACGCGAGGCGCCGACACTGCTGACACCGCATGCGGGCGAATTCGCACGCCTCACCGGCGAGGAGGTGGGTGCCGACCGCCTCGGGGCGGTGGCGGGACTCGCTCAGCGCTGGGGAGTGACGGTATTGCTGAAGGGGCGCATCACGCTGGTCGCGGAGCCCGACGGCACCGTGTTCGGCAACGACGCCGGGTCGTCGTGGGCGGCGACAGCAGGAGCGGGAGACGTGTTGTCGGGCATCGCGGGTGCGCTGCTCGCGGCGGGTCTGCCGCCGATCTGGGCGGGTGCCGCAGCAGCGAGGGTGCATGCCCAGGCAGCGGCGCTGGCCAGCGGCGGAGCGCCGATCGGGGCGTCGAATCTGCTGGCTGCGCTACGGCCCGCCCTGCGCACGTTGCTGGTCTGAGGGAGCCCGCAGCCCTGGCTGGTCAGGGAGCTTGCCAAAGGTCTGGCCCTCGCTAGATCTGGCCCTCGCTAGAAATGCAGGTAGTAGGTAAGGACTGCATGCCCGATCAGATTGAGTGCTGTCACCACCCACGCCGTGACGATCGCCCAGGGCTCGTCCACGTGTCGTATCTGCGCGACGACGGTGAGCGCGAGTGCCGCGAGCGTCATGATGCCCGAAGCGACGATGAGGCCCGCTGCGACCGCCAACAGAGCGACTCCGACATACCCTATGGCGTTGCCGGCTTCGGCGCCGCTGATGGTGAGGACAAATCCGAATAGCCCCGCGAGTCCGGCTAGCGGCAAGACGCCGATCGAGACCACGTTGAGAACGAATGACCAGGTGAGCACAGCCTTGCTCGGCTGAGCGGCTCCGACAATCGGCGTCGGGTACGAACTGGGGTGGAAGGGTACGAATGTCATCAGGACCTCCAGTGAGCGGGGAGTGGGGTATCGGCGTGAGCGCCACGGTCCAGTTCACTCGCCGGTCGCCGCGTGCGGATGCGGGTGATTACTCACGTGCATGGTGGGAATCG
>NZ_BAFC01000113.1 GCF_000248055.1 Gordonia sputi NBRC 100414
TTCCGCGACCCCGCGGCACGGCAGCCGAACTGCCCGATGACATCGCCTGGGATGATGAGTTCGACGGCGCGGCGAGGAGGATCGGCGCAGACGAGCACACCGATGAGATCGGCGATCTGATGGCCGACGATCCAGACGCACGGGAGCGTCAAGGGGAGAGCGCGCATCGCGAAGAAAACGACTTCTCGGTATCGGCGGGGACCGAACAGTTGGCTGTCGACTCTGACAGCAACACCGTCGCAGGCGGAATCACCTACACGGTCGAGATCGACGGAGCAGCAGCAGCCAAGGCCGGGGAGCTCGTCGGCTCGACGGCCCGCGTCAGCGGAACGTCGCTCTCCATGGCCGATGCCGCAGCGATTCTCGCCGCTCTCGACGCCGCCGACGCACGCAGCGCCTACGACGACGACGGCGCGGACAACCTCACCGACGAGCAACGTGAGGAGCTCGAACATGCTCTGTCCCAGTTCATCTCGGCCCTATCCGAACGTCTTGCCGCCACACCCGTGATCACCGGTCCTGACACCGATCCGGTTCACGGCACCGACCAAGCACAGATCGACCGAGCATGTCACCGACTCGTCCAACGAATTCGGGGAGCGCCGCGCACGGTGGTGCGCGCGGCTGATCGTGGATCGCTCGACATGCGTCGCACGATGCGCTGCGCCGTCCGCACCGACGGGGTCCCCCTCACACTGTGGCGCAGGAATCGCACACCCGGCCCGGTACGGCTTCTCGTCCTTGTCGACGTCTCGTTGTCGGTGCGACCAGTCGCGGGCTTCATCCTGCGACTCGCACAAACCCTGTACGAGTTCGGCGACCACTGCGAGGTCGTCGCATTCGTGGACCGACCCGTGCTGGTCACCACCGCACTGCGAACCGCAGCAGCTGACGACGCACTCACGGCCGTGCTGGCCACCGACGACCTGGACCTGTCAGCGACCAGCGATTATGGCCGAATGCTCACCGAGTTGCTCGAGATCCACCGCGGTCTCATCACGCCGCGTACGTCGGTTCTCGTCGTCGGCGACGCGCGCAGCAACGGTTTCGATCCGCAAGTCGATCTGTTCGCCGAGCTGGCCAGGCGCGTCCATCGGGTGGCCTGGCTCACCCCCGAGCCGCGCCGCTACTGGACCCAAACAGGTTGCGCGCTCGATGAGTACTCACTGCATTGCAGTGGCGCGGTGAGCGCGCGCGACGGGACAGAACTGATCGAGAAGGTCGACGAACTCGGCTCAGCACTGGCCTGACACATCGCTATTACGCCAGCAGCCCCTTTGCCACGTGTGTCACCTGGATCTCGTTGCTGCCGGCGTAGATCATCAACGACTTCGCATCGCGCGCAAGCTGTTCCACGCGATACTCCGTCATGTAGCCATTGCCGCCGAACAATTGCACTGCTTCCATCGCGACCTCGGTGGCCGCGCGAGACGAGTAGAGCTTCATCGCCGACGCCTCGGCAAGCGACAGCGGTTTACCCGCCTTCGCTCGTTCGAGTGCGTTGAACAGCATGTTCTGCACGTTGATCCGTGCGATTTCCATCTCGGCCAGCTTGAGCTGGATGAGTTGGAACTTCCCGATCTCCTGACCCCAGAGCGTGCGCGACTTCGCATACTCGATCGAAAGTCGTTGCGCCTCATTGATGATGCCCATCGACAGTGCGGCGATACCGATCCGTTCAGCGGTGAAGCCCGCCTTGACGCCATCGTCGCCACGACTACCCGATCCGACGTCCTCGGTCTCGCCGAGCAGCCGGTCGCGACCGAGGCGAACGTTGTCGAAGAAGAGCTCACCGGTCGGCGAGCTCATGATGCCCATCTTCTTGAACGGCTTGCCCTGGGTGAGGCCTTCCATGCCCTTGTCGAGGACGAAGGTGAGCACCTTGCGTTCACGCATTGGGGTGCCATCGCCCTCGTCGAGCTTCGCGAACACGACGATCGTGTCGGCGTACGGACCGTTGGTGATGAAGGTCTTCTGCCCGTTGAGGATGTAACCGTCGCCATCGCGGCGGACCGTCGTCTTCATGCCACCGAGTGCGTCTGAGCCGGAATCCGGTTCGGTGATCGCCCAGGCACCGACTTTCTCGAGCGTGACCAGCTCGGGGAGCCACCGCTTCTTCTGTGCGAGTGTGCCTTTCGACCGGATCGTCGACACCGTCAACCCGACACTGACGCCCATCGACACCACCATGCCGAGGCTCGCGGCCGCGAGTTCCATGTTGAGGATCAGCGCCATCGAGTTCATCATGCCGCCGCCGGAACCCCCGGAACCCTTGGACTTCGACTCGCCCGCGGCCTCTGCGTCGAGCTCCTTCTCCAGGCCCTCGCGTGCCATTGCGTCGACGCCGAACGACGTCATCAGCTTGCGCAGGATGTCGTACGGCGGCAACTGACCGCTCTCGAGTTCGTCGGAATGCGGGCGGATCTCCTTGTCGACGAACGACCGCACCGCGTCGCGCACCATGAGGTCTTCCTCGGACCACTCGAACATTGCCACCCACCGTTCAACGCCGGAAATTAGAACACGTTCCATACTGTGTCAGCCCCGATCCCAACTTGTCCAGCGGCGGCCCTCGCGGGCTCGCTGGACGCGCGAGCGGTCGATGAGATAGGCAGAGAGCGTGAACGATCACGTGTTCGCCGAGTTCGGACCGTTCTTTGCGACCGACACCCACGCAGCCGCGGCACCAGTCGACGGGCCGTGGTCGACTCTGGCTGCGGCACTGGCGAATCCACGACGCATCGACAGCCGCGTCGAAAGGGTCCGGAAGGCTCTGGCTGCGGGCGCGGCGTCGAACGTCTCACCTCGCGTCGCGGCGTCGGTGACTCACCTTGGTCTCGTCGCCAGGCTGCTTGCACCGGCGCTCGCTGCAGCGGTGATCGGCACCCGCCTGTCCCTCGACCCCGCAGACGTCTGGTGGCAGGACCATCTCGGCGGGCCCTTCCCCCTATCCGTCGTGACGGTCGACGCGAAGCCTGCGCTCGACGACGGGTTCCCTCGCGCCGTCGACGACCTCACCGCACTCTTCGACGCGTCGTACCCGGTTGGGCCACACGTCCTCGGCGGCAACATCGCGTCGGCGATCAACTCGGCGGTGCGCATGATCGGTACCGCCCGGCCAGAACTCGCCGACGCGGCCCGACGCCACGCCGACCTTTTCCTCGCACGCCCCGACATCGAGGGCGGATACCTGCGGGCCGGACCGAGTTTCCGACGACGCAGCTGCTGCCTGATCTACCAGGTATCGGGCGATCGCACAGCCGTGTGCGGCGACTGCGTGCTGTCCGGATAAGCCAAACGCGGCCCGAACTTGCGAACGCGGCTGGTGTACCAGCCGCGCCTGCCAACTCGAGCCGCGTTTAAAGGAGCGTCAGGCGACCGTTTGCGTCGCGGGGTCGTCGACAACCTGCTTCGACGACCGCGAGCGCGACATCGCGCCCAGGACCAGCGCGAACACCGCGGTGAGCACCGTCCACAGGATCACCTGGTTGGCGATCGCGTAGACGCGGAAGTCGCCGATGACGTCGCCCGGGAAACCTGGGAACACGATCTGGCCCGCGTCGTTGGTGACCGGCGTCGGTACCTCGTCGAAGCTCGGCAGCAACGCGATCGCGACGGTGACCACTACCAGGTAGCCGACGCCGCCCGCGATCGCACCGAGCAGCCCACCGATGCGTGGACGCAGCCACAGCGCGAAGACGACGGCCGCGATGATCGCGATTACCGACACCACGGTGATGGTGAGATAGGCACTCGACCTGTCGGCGATGGTCTCGTCGTTGCCGACAGCCGGCGGGTTGGCCGGATAGGCGAAGTACGGGACGCCGAAGAAGGCCACGAATCCGAGCGCGCCGAGCGCGGCCGCCGCCCAGCGCGGATCGGTCGCGGGGTATCGCCGTCCGAGGTAGGTCCACAAGACCGTGAACCCGACCGCGAAGAACGCGCCCATCGCGATCGCGAAGATCACGGTGCCGACCCCGGCCCCGATGTTTTCCTGCACCGACCTGGTGAACACCTCGTGCTCGTGGCCGTGTTCGCCGCTGAGCATCTCCTCGGCGTGGCTGCGACCCTCTTCGTAGTCGATCGCCTTGGCGACCACCGGCTCGATGAAGATACGAGCGAACACATACGCAAAAATTCCGGCGATCAGGCCTGATAGCAGGCCCGCGCCGACGAACTTCTTCTCCATTGTTCTGTTGTCTCCCGGGTCAGATCAGTGGCAGGGGAAGCCGAGGAAGTGGCGGGAGTCGTGCACGAACTCGTGGATGTGGGTGTCGCTGCCGAACACCGACCAGGCGCCCTGGTCGTACCCGATGAAGTAGTAGGCCAGCGCGGCGATGAGCACAGTGGCGGTGAGCCAGAGCGCGGCCGAAGCGACCGAGAGATTCGGTACGGCGAGCGCAGCGGGCCGACGTTCGGCCTGTGATGAGGTGGCAACCATTGAGAGGGTTCCTTCCGGGATGACGCGTCCCTGACGTGGAGCAATGTGGCCTGGTTGCCACGTCCTGACTCGTCGCGACAGGTCGCTTCCCGTCGGACTTACAGTGGCGCGACCGTCCCGGATTCTCACCGGGTTCCTGGCAACCAGCGTGGATCGACTCTATACCAGGTTCTCGCCGCCGGACCAGCACGTCGCACCGCACTGTCAGACCCGTGCGGAACAATGGAAGAGTGCCCAGCTCGTCCTCCATCCTGAACCGCTTCACCGACCCGACGCGTCGGTGGTTCGGCGGCGCCTTCCCCGCGCCGACACCCGCCCAGCAGGGCGCGTGGAAAGCCATCGCCGACGGCGAGAACACCCTGGTCATCGCGCCCACCGGCTCGGGCAAGACCCTGTCGGCGTTTCTCTGGGCACTCGATTCACTTGCCGCCCGCCCCGATCGGTCCAAGGGCACGCGCGTCCTCTACATCTCCCCACTCAAAGCACTGGCGGTCGACGTCGAGCGCAACCTGCGCGCGCCACTGGCGGGCATCACACGCGCCTCGCAGGAACTCGGGATCACCGAACCGTCGATCACCGTCGGCGTGCGCTCGGGCGACACCCCCGCCGCCCAGCGTCGACTCCTCGCCAAAACGCCACCCGACATCCTCATCACCACGCCCGAGTCGCTCTACCTGATGCTCACCTCGTCGGCACGGGAAGCGCTCACCACGGTCGAGACGGTGATCGTCGACGAGGTACACGCCGTCGCAGGCACCAAACGCGGCACGCACCTGGCGCTGTCGCTCGAACGCCTCGACGAACTGCTCGACTCTCCGGCGCAACGCATCGGACTCTCGGCGACGGTCCGCCCGCCCGAGCTAGTCGCTGAGTTCCTCTCCGGCTCCCGTCCGTGCACCATCGTGCGGCCAAAGGCGTCGAAGACCTTCGACCTCCGCGTCGACGTCCCGGTACCCGACATGGCCAACATCCCGCCGCCACCGGATGCACCGGATGCGGATGAGCTCGACGACGCGTTCTCGCCGACCGCGGGTTCGCTCTGGCCCTACGTCGAAGCGTCGATCGTCGATCTCATCGAGACCAACCGTACGACGATCGTGTTCGCCAACTCTCGACGGCTCGCCGAGCGTCTCACCGCGCGGCTCAACGAGATCCACGAGCAACGCACCGAGCCTGGCCGCGAACCACCACGCAACGACCGCGTCGGTGGCGGCGCACCCGCAATGGTCATGGCCTCGGGGGCCACCACCGGCGCCGCGACTGTCCTGGCCCGCGCACACCACGGGTCGGTCTCCAAGGAGCAGCGCGCCGAGATCGAAGACGACCTCAAGAGCGGCCGCCTGCGCTGTGTGGTCGCGACGAGTTCACTCGAGCTCGGCATCGACATGGGCGCGGTCGATCTGGTGATCCAGGTCGAGACACCACCCTCGGTGGCCAGCGGGCTGCAGCGGATCGGACGCGCGGGCCACCAGGTCGGCGAGATCAGTCAGGGGGTTCTGTACCCCAAGCATCGCACCGACCTGATCGGCTGCACGGTCGCCGTCTCGCGGATGCGTGCGGGCGCAATCGAAGAGCTGCAGGTACCGCGCAGTCCACTGGATGTGCTTGCGCAACAGACGATCGCCGCGGCCGCTCTCGACGTGCTCGAGGTCGACGAGTGGTACGAGATCGTCCGCCGCGCTGCGCCGTACCGGGAGTTGAGCCGGTCGATCTACGAGGCGACACTCGATCTCATCTCGGGTCGCTTCCCCTCCGACGAGTTCGCCGAACTACGTCCACGTGTCACCTGGGATCGTGATGCTGGCACACTGACCGGTCGCCGTGGTGCGCAACGACTAGCGGTCACCTCTGGCGGCACCATCCCCGACCGTGGGCTCTTCGGTGTGTTCATGGTCGGCGAAAAGTCCAGCCGCGTAGGCGAACTCGACGAGGAGATGGTCTACGAGTCGCGCGTCGGCGACGTCTTCGCGCTCGGCGCGACGAGTTGGCGAATCGAGGACATCACCCACGACCGCGTACTCGTCTCACCCGCATTCGGTCAGCCCGGCCGCCTCCCGTTCTGGATCGGCGACGCACAGGGACGCCCGGCCGAACTGGGCGCGGCGATCGGGAAGTTCGTCGGCTCCATCGCCGACGAGGCCGAACTCGACCGTCAGGCAACAGAACTCGGGCTCAGCGAGTACGCACGCGACAACCTCGCGTCGATCATCTCCGAGCAGCGCGACGCGACCGGACAGGTACCGACCGACCGGACCCTGGTCATCGAGCGGTTCCGCGACGAGCTCGGCGACTGGCGCCTGATCCTGCACTCCCCCTACGGTTTACGCGTACACGCGCCGTGGGCGTCGGCGATCTCCGCCCGCCTGCAGGCCACCCTCGGACTCGACGGTGCGGTCACCGCATCCGACGACGGCATCATCGTGCGCCTCCCCGACACCGACGACGAACCGCCGGGCGCCGCAGTCTTCGTCGTCGATCCCGACGAGATCGAGCAGATGGTCACCGACGCCCTCGCCGACTCGTCGATGTTCGCCTCACGATTCCGGGAGTGCGCGGCCAGAGCCCTGCTACTCCCCCGCCGCGACCCCGGCCGTCGGGCACCGCTGTGGCAGCAGCGCCAGCGCAGCGCCCAATTGCTCTCCGTCGCATCGCAATTCCCCGACTTTCCGATCATCCTGGAGACGGTCCGCGAATGCCTGCAGGACGTCTACGACCTGCCGTCGCTCACCGACCTCCTCACTCGCATCCGATCGCGACGTGTTCGGCTGATCGAGGTCGAGACCCCGGAACCGTCGCCGTTCGCGGCATCGCTGCTGTTCGGCTACGTCGGAGCGTTCATGTACAACGACGACGCCCCGCTCGCCGAACGTCGCGCCGCAGCACTCTCCCTCGACACCGCGCTCCTCGCACAGCTACTCGGGCGCGTCGACCTGCGCGAACTGCTCGATCCCGCCGTCATCGCCGCCGTGGTCGCACGGCTGCAACGCCTCGACGAGCACCGCAAGGCACGCGACGCCGAGGATATCGCCGACCTGCTGCGGTGGCTCGGTCCGCTCACGACCGACGAGGTGGCGCTGCGGTATCGGCGCGACGACGACAGCCCTGCGGCGCTTGACGTGTTGACCGAGTTGCATCGGCGTGGCGCGATCATCTCCGTGAGCATCCGTGGCGTGCCGCTCTGGGCCGCTGTCGAAGACACCGCACGCCTGCGCGACGGCTTGGGAGTTCCTGCGCCACTGGGTGTTCCGGCAGCTTTCACCGAGTCTGTTCCCGATCCCGTCGGCGATCTCGTCCATCGGTACGCGCGCACGCACGGCCCGTTCACCGTCGACGAGGCCGCCGAGTCGATCGGAATGGCACCCGCGGTGGTGCGCGACACGCTGATTCGCCTTGCCGCCGAACGCAAGGTCGTCGAAGGCGACTTTCTACCCGCCACCGACGACGACCCCGACGGCAGCCCCGCGTGGACCACACAGTGGTGTCACAGCGACGTGCTCGGGCAGATCCGACGAGGCTCACTTGCCGCGAGCCGAGCCGACGTCGCACCCGTCGACGGCCCGACCTTCGCCAGATTTCTCGGAGCGTGGCAGCACGTCGCCGACGACGAAAGGCTCACCGGAGTCGACGGACTCGCGGCGGTCCTCGACCAACTGGCGGGCCATCAGCTCCCGGCGTCGGCGTGGGAGTCGCTGATCTTGCCGAGCAGGATCAGTGACTACCGGCCGGCCATGCTCGACGAACTCCTCTCCAGCGGCGACTTCATGTGGGCGGGTCACGGCCGGATCGGCTCCACCGACGGCTGGATCAGCTTCTTCCCCGCCGACCTCGCACCGCTGTTCGTACCGACCGAGGTCGAGATCGACACCACCGAGATCCACACCCGCCTCCTCGACACCTTCGGCACCGGGGGCGGACTGCGCTTCGCCCAACTGCTCGACGACGCGTCGACGGAGAGCGAAGCATCGCCGGGCGCCACCGCGACGCGCCAGCAGGTCGAGGACGCCCTGTGGGACCTCGTCTGGGCCGGTCACGTCAGCAACGACACGTTTGCGCCGGTCCGTGCGTTGCAGGCGCCTCGCCGCACCTCGTCGTCGAGTCGGTCCATGCCGTCACACCGATCGCGCGGTCAGGCTCCGCGCCTGCGGCCCGGACGGTTGAGCACGCGGCATCTCCTCTCGCAGACAGGCGGCGCCACGACGCCCTCCACGGCAACCGGTCGTTGGTTCGCAACCCCTACAGCGCTGCTCGAGACCACTGTCGCGACTCAGGCCCTGTGCGACCAACTGCTCGCACGCTACGGGGTCGTCACCCGGGGCAGCGTGACGGCGGAGGACGTCGTCGGAGGATTCGCACGAATCTACAAGGCGCTCAACATCTTCGAAGACAGCGGCCAGGTGCGACGAGGCTACTACGTCGACGGCCTCGGCGGTGCCCAGTTCGCGGGCACCTCCACCGTCGACCAATTGCGCCGCCACGCCCTGACCGACGACGCACCGGGCAGTCACCGCGCACCGAACACCGCGACGGTTCTGGCCGCCACCGACCCGGCCAATCCGTATGGGGCAGCGCTGCCCTGGCCAGACACGACGCCCGGCGCAGGCGGGCATCGACCGGGCCGCAAACCAGGCGCCCTCGTATGTCTCGTCGAGGGCGAACTCGTCGCATTTGTCGAACGCGGCGGGAAGACCGTGTTGACCTTCAGCGACGACGTCCCCGCATTAGAGGCCATGGCAGCAGCGCTCGCCGACATCGTGCGGGCCGGTCGTGTCGCCCGCCTGACCATCGACTCCATCGACGGCGTCACCGCGTTGCGCTCCGACCTGCAGCGGGTGCTCGTCGGCGCCGGATTCGCGACCACTCCCCGCGGCCTCCGAATGCGATACGGACAGCATGCCTGAGGGCGACACCGTCTACCAGGCCGCAGACCGTCTCCGTCGCGCATTCGATCAGACCACGTTGGAGCGCACCGACTTTCGCATTCCGTCGCTGGCCACCACCGACCTGCGCGGCGGACGGGTCGCCGCGGTCCGCTCCCGGGGCAAACATCTGCTCATCGACGTCGTGCCCGCGGCGGCGACTGCGACGTCGGCGCCCGATGGCGTCAGCATCCACAGCCACCTGAAGATGGAAGGCGTGTGGCACGTACATCGCGTCGGCACCAAGTGGCGCCGACCCGCGTATCAGGCGCGAATCGTGTTGGAGGCAAACGGGTACGAGGCCGTCGGCTTCGAACTCGGGATTCTCGAGCTACTTCCCCGTGCCGCCGCCGACCTCGACTACCTCGGACCCGACCTTCTCTCCGACGACTTCGACGCCGCGCGCGCCGTCGCCAACATCGAGGCACGGCCGGACGCGAAGATCGGCGAGGCGCTACTCGACCAACGGCTCATGGCAGGTGTCGGCAATGTGTACCGGTGTGAGGCGTGCTTCCTCCGGGGTGTCCGACCCGACCGACTCGTCGCCGACGTCGACGTGCCACCACTCGTCGACCTGTGCCGAAGAATGTTGTGGGCCAACAGGCTTCGCACGGCACGCACCACCACCGGTCGCACCGGACACAATGCGCGCACCTGGGTCTACGGACGAATCGGGCAACCGTGCCGACGATGCGGAACGCTCATCGCCCGCGAGTTCTGGCGCGACCGGCCGGACTCGACCAGCGAGGATCGGGTCGTCTACTACTGCCCGCGGTGCCAGAGCTGAACGTCGGCGCCTAGACCGGATACCGCTCCGGCTCTGGCCCGAACTCGAAGCGACGCGCGCTGACCTCGTCCGGCACGATCTCGACGTAGTTGTACTTCAACGTCGGGATCAGCGGGCGCAACGGGGCCTCGTCGGCCTTGGCGATCTCGGCGCCGGTGGTCAGAATTCGCGCCGACCCCTTGACCACGACACTCCACCCGCCGTCGTCGTCGTAGGCATCGGCCTCGAAGGCCACCTTGCCGTTGACGGCGAGTTCGGCGAGCTTGGTGCCCTCCGCTGTGCGCATCAACACGCGACCGTCACCGGCGAAATAGTTGATGGGAAAGATGTCGGGCTGGCCACCGACGCTCAACGCGATCCTTCCGACGTCGGAGGTGGCGAGCAGCGCCCATGCCTCGTCGACGGGAAGCTCGTGAATGGGATTGTGCACCATGGCGTCTCCTCTGCTCATGAATCCATTGTCACGCCGCCGAGGCGCCGGGCGAAGGGCATTTGGTCCTGTTGCGAAAGCGTGCCATTCAGTCCGGAATCGGCACCGGTTCCAGGATGTCGACCCGCGACTCAGGTGCAGCGGCACGCAGCGCGTCTGCCGATTCGTCGTCGGGTTGCTGTTGTGAGGCGATCTCCGCGGCGACCCGCGCCTTGTAGGTCTCGACCTCGAACGCCACCTTCTCAGGGCCCCAGCCGAGAACCGGCGCGACGAGGTCGGCGACCTCTTGAGCGCAGTCGACGCCGCGATGCGCGTACTCGATCGAGATCCTGGTTCTGCGCGCCAGGATGTCCTCGAGGTGCAGTGCCGCCTCATCGACGGCCGCATACACGACCTCCACGCGCAGATACTGCGGCGCGGCCTCGAGTGGACGCAGCAGCGACGGATCATCCGCCGCGTAGAACAACACGTCGTCGATCAGCGATCCGTACCGGTTGAGCAGTCGACGGATCCGGTAGGGGTGCAGTCCGTACTTCTCGCCGAGAGACTCGCACTGGTTGATCAGCGCGAAGTACCCGTCGGCGCCGATGAGCGGGACACGCTCGGTGATCGACGGCGCAACGCGTGTCGGGATGAAATCGACGCAGGCATCGACGGCGTCGGCGGCCATCACGCGGTACGTCGTGTACTTGCCACCGGCGATCGAGATGAGCCCCGGCGCGATCTCGGCCACCGCGTGCTCGCGTGAAAGCTTCGACGTCGCTTCGTCCTCGCCTGCGAGCAGGGGTCGCAGCCCGGCGTAGACGCCTTCGATGTCGTCGTGACGCAGCGGTGTCACCAGCACCTCGTTGACACGTTCGAGCAGGTAGTCGATGTCGGCGCGGGTCGCGGCCGGGTGCGCGAGATCGAGGTGCCAGTCGGTGTCGGTCGTGCCGACGATCCAGTGCGTCTCCCACGGGATCACGAACAGCACCGAGGACGCGGTCCGCAAGATGATCGCCGTCTCGCTCACGATCCGATCGCGCGGCACCACGATGTGTACGCCTTTGGAGGCCCGGACCTTGAACCGCCCGCGTTGCTTGGACAGTGCCCGCACCTCGTCGGTCCACACGCCTGCCGCGTTGATCACGCAGTGCGCTTTGATCTCGGCGGTCTCACCGTTCTCGGTATCGCGGACGCGCACACCCATGATGCGGTCGGCGTCGCGCAGAAATCCGACCACCTGCGTCGACGTGCGGATCACCGCACCGTAGTTCGCGGCGGTGCGCCCGACGGTGAGACTGTGCCGGGCGTCGTCGACAACGGTGTCGTAGTAGCGGATGCCGCCGATCAGCGAATCACGCTTCAACGCGGGCGCCACGCGGAGCGCACCCGACCGCGTCACATGCTTCTGGCCCGGCACCGATTTGGCGCCGCCCATCGTGTCGTAGAGGAAGATCCCCGCGGCGACGTACGGACGTTCCCAGACGCGATGCGTGAGCGGGTAGAGGAACGGCAACGGCTTGACCAGGTGCGGGGCCAGCAGGCTGAGTGAGAGTTCGCGCTCGTGGAGCGCTTCACGCACCAACCCGAACTCGAGTTGTTCGAGATAACGCAGTCCGCCGTGAAACATCTTCGACGAGCGGCTCGACGTGCCCGAAGCGATGTCTCGCGCCTCGACGAGCGCGACCCGCAGGCCACGCGTCGCGGCGTCGAGAGCCGCTCCGACGCCGACGACACCACCGCCGATGACGACGATGTCGAACTGTTCGGTACCCAGCCGACGCCACGCCTGCTCGCGGTAGAGCGGCCCAAGGTCAGCTGGTCGGTCCGGATTGAACTCCGTCTCCATGAGCCGAGACTAATCGACACCACGGGGGTTCACCGGTCATTGATACGGCGCGCCGACCGGCACGCGGGCACCCGGTCGGGTGAAGTCGACCAGCACGCCGACCACACCCGCGCTGCCACCCAGAGCGACCGACGCCTCGTACACCGCTTCTCGCATACGACGCCGAGCGACGATGTCGGCGTCGAAAATGATTGCCAGACAAGTCAATCCGCGAGCAGCGCGAAAGTGAACCCGTTGGGTGAACGCATCGCCCGCACGGTGCGCAGCGAGGCCGTCGACATCACGCTGCACCATCGCGGCGTCGAGTCGCTTGCGGGTGTCCTTCGACACCCGACCAGTGGTCTGCCATTGGGTCATCGCGTCGCGTACCGATTCGACCCCACCGATGTCGGTGACGTCGACAACGACGACCGCCAGTCGGCCGAGCGCATCGTCGACGACGTCGTCGGCAATGCGGTCGGCGAGACCGCGAACGTCAGGCGACAACCTGTCGATCCGACCGGCGGTGGCGTTCGGAGTCATCGGCCCGCACCCCGCTCACGAGAGGCCTCAGCGTGCGCACCGGATCGCTGCGCATCGACCTTCGGTTCGCTCGCGCTGGTGTCGGCAGCGGGATCGAGCGGCGGCATCGACTGCGGCGTCCAGTCGCCGATCACCGGCGGACCGACGAGCGGGAGGTCGCCGACGATCTCCTCGCCGTGCTCACGGGTGTTGAGGTAGCGGGCCGACTGGTGCTTGTTGTCGCCACGGTCGCGGGCACCGCCACCCGACGCCGGTGGCATCGCGGAGTTCGGACCCGACCGCATCGCAGGTCCCGCACTCGGGCTCGCCGACATTGCAGGCGTCGACGGCGCGGTGCCCAACCCAGGCGGTCGCGATGCGCCGAGTGATGGCGCAAGTGCACTCCCCGAACCGGCGCCGACGCCCTGACCTGCGCCGAGACCGGACGATCCGCTACGACCCGCGCCGAGCGATCCCGTCCGCCCGGAGTCCGCTGCACCGGGTCCACCGATACCGCTCACCGGTGTGCTCGCCGCGGCAGAGTCGGCGCTGCCGAACCCTCCTCGCGTCAGCCGGTCGGCATCAGCGTCGGCCGTGCCTGCCGCCGACGTTCCGGTGGAGCTCGACGGTCCGCCGGGGCCCACTCCACCCGCAGCGGGGGACGCAGGCGCCGGCGTCGACGGCGAGGTCGAGACCTCGCCGCTCGATCCCGGTCCGGCGGAGCCGCTCAGGTCGGAATCGGCGACGTTGCCCGACTGCGTGCGCCCCGATCCCGCGCCGGTGCCGGCGACGACACCCTGGCCCGAGTCGCTGCCCGCCATCGGATCCGACGACGCAGCCGGCAGTTCGGGTAGCCACGTCTGGACGCTGACCATCGGGTTCGTGTAGACGCCTTCCATCAACGACACGACCTCCGCACGCAACGTCGACGCATCCTCGGGATGCGCGCGGATCTGCGCGGCCGCATGCCTGACAGCACCGGCCTGCTGAGAGGTAGCGGTGAGGACGTCCTGGGCCTGCGCGAGTGCGTCGATCGCGGGCCGGACGGACTCGGCCGCCGCTGAGATGGCTTTGCCGACACCCGCACCCGCCGCGGTACTTCCGTCGGCCGCACGCCCGAGCATCGTGTCGTCTCCGAAGGCGCTCGTCAGACTCTTCACGACCTTCCCGACAGCGTCGAGCGCGGCTTGAATGGCGTTCGCGTCACCGCTGGCAGAGCTGTCGGTGATGCTCTCGATCTTCGCGAGGATCTCGGCGACACTCATCGAAGCCCATGGAGTGCGGCCGTTGCTGGTCGCATGAGCACCCCCGTCGTTGAACAGGTAGCTGTTCCGAGAGCCTGTACCAGTGCTTACCGCGGGCAAATCGGGATGCTCGTAGTACCGACCCGACACGCGTACCCCCCCGTCAGTCGTCGCGTGATCTCGCCGAAACGGTACCGCGACATCGCCGCGCGCGGCCGAGGATTCTCACGCCTGTGCACCAACTCCAGCCTGTGCACCAACTCAACCTGCGCTGGCCCTTCGCCGCGGGCACGCCGAGAGAACTCAGTCGAGGTCGTCGTGCCGCACGAGCTGTCGCGCGGCCTCGGTGATCGAACCCGAGAGCGAGGGATAAACCGAGAGCGTCTGGGCGAGATCGCCGACGGTCAGCTTGTTCTGCACGGCCAAGGCGATGGGAAGGATCAACTCCGACGCCGTCGGTGCGACCACCACACCCCCGATCACGACACCGGTCGCGGGGCGGCAGAAGATCTTGACGAAGCCTCTCCGCAGACCGCTCATCTTGGCGCGCGGGTTGGTGGAGAGCGGCAGCATCACGGTGCGCGCCGGGTACTCGCCGGCGTCGATCGCCTGCTGCGAGACGCCGACGGTGGCGATCTCCGGACGCGTGAAGATCGCGGAGGCAACGGTTTTCAGCTTGATCGGGCTCACGCCCTCGCCGAGCGAGTGATACATCGCGATGCGACCCTGCATGGCGGCGACGGAGGCAAGCGGGAACAACCCGGTGCAGTCGCCCGCCGCGTAGATACCCGGCACAGAGGTGCGCGACACCCGGTCGACGGTGATGTAGCCGCCCTTGTCCGTCGCGACTCCCGCACGGTCGAGACCGATTTCCCCCGTGTTGGGGACCGAACCAACGGTCATCAGCACATGCGAGCCGGTCACCGTGCGGCCGTCGGCGAGGTACACGGTCACGGAGTCGCCGGTGGGCTCCACCTTGTCGGCACGCGCATGTTTGACCAATTCGACGCCGCGCTCGGCCAGCGCATCCTCGAGGACCAGCGCAGCGTCTTCGTCCTCGCCGGGCAGCACGCGGTCGCGGCTGGAAACGAGCGTCACCTTCACTCCGAGTTCGGTGTAGGCGTGCACGAACTCGGCACCCGTCACACCCGAGCCGACGACGACGAGATGCTCTGGCAGCTTGTCGAGGTCGTAGAGCTGGCGCCACGTCAGGATGCGGTCGCCATCCGGCGCGGCGTCGGGCAGGACGCGCGGCGACGCGCCTGTCGCGATCAGGACGACATCGCCGTCGTAGTGCTCGGTCGTGCCATCCTGCAGCGTCGCCACGACGCGGTGCGACGCGATGCCGGGGTGCGTCTCCTCCAGCGAGGCGTAGCCGGACACGAGTGTCACGCCTTCGCTGAGCAGCCTGTCGCGGATGTCTGCCGACTGCGCGAACGCGAGGTCGCGGACGCGCTGGTGAATCTGCGGCAGCGTGACCAGCGCGTCGTCGGTGCGCAGGTTGATGCCGAGATCGATGGCTCGCCGAACCTCGGTTCGGATACCGGTCGACGCGATGAAGGTCTTGGACGGCACGCAGTCCCACAGCACACACGCGCCGCCGATGCCGTCGGAGTCGATCAGGGTGACGTCGGCGCCGTACGCTGCCGCAACCAGCGCCGCCTCGTAGCCGGCGGGGCCACCGCCGATGATCACGATCCTGGTCACAGAGCACACTCCTGTTCGGTGAGAGGGGCCATCGGGTACGGCGCATAGAGGCACCGCTCAACACCTCCAACCTAGTCCCACCCCGACGTCCACGCCGTCACCGGGCGAGTCGCGTCGCTCACCGTCCGCTTTCGTGACGGGCCGCGACCATCTAGAGTTTCCCGACGTGCCGATATATGCCGCGTACGGGTCCAACATGAGTCCGGATCAGATGACCGAGCGCGCGCCGCACTCCCCGATGTCGGGGACCGGCTGGCTGCGTGGTTGGCGACTCACCTTTGCCGGCGCCGACATCGGCTGGGAGGGATCGCTCGCGACGGTCACCGAGGACCGCGACGATCCCGAGGCCAAGGTCTTCGTCGTGCTCTACGACGTCCCCGACGAGGACGAGGCCACCCTCGACCGGTGGGAGGGCTCAGAACTCGGCATCCACCGCAAGATCCGTGCGCGCGTCGACACCTCCGACGGCCCCGTCCTCGCGTGGCTCTACGTGATGGACGCCTTCGAAGGCGGACTGCCGTCGGCGCGCTACCTCGGCGTGATGGCCGACGCGGCCGAAAGTGCAGGCGCCCCAGCTGATTACGTGCAGGACATCAGGCTGCGCGAGGCGCGCAACGTCGGACCGGGACCCGGCCCCATCGACTCCTGAGCGACGCCGCGGGCCCGACGCGGGGCGGGCGTGCTCAGCCTATGTCGAGCACGACGCCCGCGAGGGTGCGCACGCCGACCTCGAGTGCGCGCTCGTCGAGGTCGAAGTTGGGCTGGTGCAGATCCATCTGCGGCCCCAGCCCGTCCCACACGCCGAGCCTGCCCATCGCACCCGGAACGTGCTCGAGATACCACGAAAAGTCTTCTCCCCCAGGCGATTGCGGGGTGTCCGCGATGGCCTGTGGCCCTAGCGTCGATACCGACTTCGCCAACATCGCGATCGCGGTCTCGTCGTTGACCACCGGCGGCACTCCACGGAAGTAGGACAGGTCGTAGGAGACTCCGAGCGGGCCGAGCAGTTGCCCGACGACACTGCGCACCAACGGTTCCAACTCGTCCCACGTGCCGTGGTCCCCGGTGCGGACGGTGCCCCGCAGCATGCCCTCCTGCGGAATCGCGTTGGGCGCGTTGCCCGCATGCGCCGCACCCCACGCCATGACCGTGCCCGAGCGGGGGTCGACCCTGCGCGACAGCACACCGGGGAGTCCGGTGATCACCGTACCCATCGCGTACACGATGTCGCCGGTGAGGTGCGGGCGCGATGTGTGCCCGCCGGGCGAATGTATTTGCAGTTCAATGTGATCCGCCGCCGATGTCAGCGCGCCGGCTCGGAGGCCGACCGAGCCGACAGGAAGTCGGGGATCGCAGTGCAGCGCAAAGATCCGACTGACGCCCTCGGTCACTCCGGCGGCGACGGCGTCGAGCGCACCGCCGGGCATGACCTCCTCGGCGGGCTGGAAGATCAGTCGCACACCGACCGGTAGCAACGGCACGGCCGCGAGCAGCCGGGCCACCCCGATCAGGATCGCGGTGTGCGCATCATGGCCGCACGAGTGCGAGACACCCTCCACGGTCGACGAGAACGGCAATCCGGTGTGCTCGGTGATGGGCAGCGCGTCCATGTCGGCACGGAGCGCGATGCGCTGACTTGTCGTCGGGCCGAGATCGCAGACCACACCAGTGCCCAGCGGAAGACGCGTGGGGTTCAGGCCCACTTCTCCGAGAAGCGCCATGACCATCTGGGTGGTCTTGACCTCTTGCCGAGACAACTCGGGCTGCTGGTGAATGGCACGCCGCCAGCCGACGACGTCGGCGCGGTGAGCCGCCCACCAGTCGTCGATGATCGACGCGCCGTCGCTCATAGCAGCGCTGCAGGGGTCGGGGCCGCGAGATCGGCGAGAAGGTGCTGCCGCAGTGCCCGTTTGACGTTGGCGAGGTTCGGCCCGGCGACCGCCGTACGCTCAGCGGCGACCTCACTCGCCCGCGTGAGCAGGTCGTCGGCCGCCACAGCGTCGTCGACGATGCCCGCCGTCACGGCGTCGGCCGCACCGTAGCGGCGACTGGTCAGCATGGCCTCTGTGGCGGTGCGATCCGGCAGGCGCGTGGTGAGCAGTCCTGCCATCCCGCGCGGGAACGGCATGTTCAACGCTGCCTCAGGGAGCGACCAGAAGCCACGTTCGGTGCGCATGACCACGTAGTCGGCGCACAGCGCGAGCATGGCGCCCGCACCGAACGCGTGACCGTTGACCGCTGCCACCGTTGACTGCGGAAGCGTCAGGACCTTCGCGTAGAGCGCATGCACCCGGTCGAGGTACGCGGGCAGCTCCGACGCGTTGGCGAAGACGAAGTCGGTATCGAGTCCGTTGGTGAAGAACTTGCCTGTCGAGGTGATCACCAGGCCCTTGGCCGGGCCCGCCGCGATCTCGTCGAGCAGGCCTTCGATCGCGTCGAGCCACGCAGGGCTGAACCGGTTCTCGGGATTGTTCTCGTCGAGTTCGACACCCGGCGACCCGAGGTACAGGTAGGCGATATCGGGATTCTCGGACTGCGCTGCGTCAGACAGATACGGCATGGGTCGACCTTATCGCCTGGTCACACGCCGCACGCAGGATGCCCCTAGTGTGATGCCCATGGATCCCACCGTCGACGCCGACGCCGCGGCCATCTCCGCGGCAGCGACCATCGCAGCCGAAACCGATGCCTCCACACACGACGTCGCGGTCGTCCTCGGGTCCGGCTGGGCCCCGGCGGCTGAGGCGTTCGGCGCACCGATCGCGTCCGTGCCGATGGCGCACATCCCCGGCTTCCTGCCGCCGACGGCCGCAGGACACGGCGGCGTCATCCACTCGGTGCGGATCGGAAACTGTCGAGTCCTGTTGATGCTGGGCAGGATTCACGCCTATGAGGGCCACGACCTCGCCCGCGTCGTCCACCCGGTACGCACTGCGGCTGCGGCCGGTGCCCGCACGATCGTGCTCACCAATGCGGCGGGCGGCCTGCGCGACGACATGTCCGTCGGCCAACCGGTCCTCATCAGCGACCACCTCAATCTCACCGCGCGCTCGCCGCTTGTCGGTGCGCAGTTCGTCGATCTGGTCGATGCCTACTCCCCGCGCCTGCGCGCCGTCGCCCGCGGTATCGAGCCGTCGCTGGCCGAAGGGGTGTACGCGGGACTACCCGGACCCCACTACGAGACCCCCGCGGAGATCCGGATGCTCCGGACCATCGGCGCCGACCTGGTCGGGATGTCGACGGTGCACGAGACGATCGCCGCCCGCGCGGCGGCGATGGAGGTTCTCGGTATCTCGCTGGTCACCAACCTCGCGGCCGGGATCACCGGAGAACCGCTCAGCCACACCGAGGTTCTCGAGGTCGGGCGGGCGTCGGCGGCACGAATGGGCACGCTGCTCGCCGCGATCATCGAAGAACTCGGCGCGGCGTGAGTGGCGGAGTCGAGGACGCGAGAGACGGAGTCATGGACCTGAGCGAAGGAGTCGAGGACGAGTGGGTCGCCGCGTGGATCGCCGCCGATCCCGATCCCGCAACCCGCGCCGAACTCTCCGCACTGGACGGCCCCGACCTCGCCGAGCGTTTCGCCGCACCGCTACGGTTCGGCACCGCGGGGTTGCGTGGCCCGGTGCGCGCGGGCCCCAACGGAATGAACGTCGCAGTCGTCACCCGAGCGACGGCGGGCCTTGCCGCGTGGCTGATCGAGCACGGACACCGGGGCGGTTCGGTCGTGGTCGGTCGTGATGCCCGTCATGGTTCCGAGCAGTTCGCCGCTGCGGCGGCGCAGGTCCTCGCGGCGGCAGGCTTCCGCGTCGTCGTGGTTCCCGCGCCGGGTCCGACGCCGCTGGTGGCGTTCGCGTGTCGCGATCTCGACGCCGTCGCGGGTGTCCAGATCACGGCATCCCACAATCCGCCCGGCGACAACGGCTACAAGGTCTACCTTGCGGGGGGCGCCCAGATCGTTCCGCCGGCCGACGGTGAGATCGAGGAACTCATCGCCGCATCGCCCCACGCCGTCGACGTTCCTCGCCGAGACGTCGTGCACGATCCCCGCGCCGACGAGATCGTCGGCCGCTACCTCGACCGCATCAGCACCCGTTTCCCGATGGTCGCCGACGCCTCACTGCGGATCGCTCTGACGCCGATGCACGGCGTCGGCGGCGCGCTCGCCGTCGATGCCCTTGCGCGCGCCGGATTCACCGACGTCCACGTCGTCGACGAACAGTTCGACCCCGACCCGGACTTCCCCACCGTGGCCTTCCCGAATCCCGAGGAGGCGGGGGCAAGCGACCTACTGCTCGCATGCGCGGAGAAGGTCGAAGCCGACATTGCGATCGCACTCGATCCCGACGCCGACCGGTGCACGGTGGGCACGCGCGTCGACGGCACCTGGCGGATGCTCACCGGCGATGAGACAGGTGCGCTGCTCGGCTCGTTCATCCTCTCCGACGCCGCCGCAGGCCCTGACGGCTCGCCACCGGTCGTTGCGAGCACGCTGGTGTCGAGCAGTCTGCTGGAGAAGATCGCCAGGCGCGTGGGCGCACGTCATGTCACGACGCTGACCGGCTTCAAATGGCTTGTGCGCGCGGGCGAACCGCTGCGCTACGCCTACGAGGAGGCGGTCGGGCACTGTGTGGACCCCGACGCGGTGCGCGACAAGGACGGCATCAGCGCGGCGGTGGCATTGGCCGTGTTGGCCGACCGTTGTCGACGCGACGACGTCGGAGTGGCCGACCTGCTCGTGTCGCTCTACGAGACACACGGCGTGCATGTGACGCGCCAACATTCGGTGCGCGTCGACGACACCACCGTGATCGCTGCACTGATGGACCGTCTACGCACCTCACCGCCGAGCACACTGGCAGGCATCGCCGTGACCGCCGAGGACTACGCCCGCCGCGACGACGGCCTGCGCACGGACGCGATCGCGCTCAGCGGGGTGGCTGGTGACGGGATGTCGGTGCGGGTGATGGCACGCCCCTCCGGCACCGAGCCGAAGCTCAAGTACTACATCGAAATGACGACACCTCCCGGTTTCGTGGTGTCGGCAACACAATCGCCCGCGCAAACGACATACGGTGCAGATACCCGTGCACTGGTCCATCTGCTCGACGACATGACGCTGCGTGTCGCGGCCGAACTCGCCGAGTACGGCCGCACCTGATCGACACCACAGTCCGGCAACGGGTCACCGACGGAAGGAATGCTCCGCATGACCTACCCCCAGCTGCCCCCGCAGCGGTCGCCGTGGTCGTCTCCGGCGGTGATCATCGCGATCGTGACGGGAGTCCTCCTCGTCGTCGGCGTCGTTCTGGCCACGCTCATCCTGCTCCCGCGTCTCGAAGGCGACGATTCGAGCTCGGCGGCGGCGTCGAGTTCAGCTGTGCCGACGACCGGGGCACCGGCCAGCGTCGGACCCGCGACCACCACGGGCGGCTCCGGTGGTGCCCAGAACGGCACTCGCCCCACCGAATCCCAGAACAATGGCAACCAGAACGATGGGAGCCAGAACAACGGCAACCAGGACACGGGTAGCCCCACGACCCCGCACGCCACCCCCGACATCGCGGGAACCGACTGGCAGGGGTTCACCGGGGGTCCGCGCTGCAACGCGGCCGACGACCCGGCGATGGTGATCGCCCAGACGAATCGCTCGCAGATCGTGATCTGCCAGGTCGGTTCGCAGTCCGGACGCTGGTACTACAAGGGATACGCCGACGGAAATTCCGTCGAGGTCGGCTATCCGACTCGCAGCGGCAACACCTACAGCGCCACCAACGGCAACGTGACCTACGTCGTGGGGCCGAGCCAACTCGACATCGAGAAGAACGGCGAGACCATCGCCACCGAGCCGATGAGCGCGTACTGGAGCGCATCCTGACCTGCGCCTCCATACCCCGTGACGGGGCGTCGGGATCGCTGGATTACAACTGATTGGTGACCTCCCCCGACGCGCCAGTCCTGAACGCCTCATCGGTCGACGTCGTCCGCAGCGGACGAAAACTACTGCACGACGTCAACCTGTCGGTCTCGCCGGGCGAGCACTGGGCACTGTTGGGACCCAATGGCGCGGGCAAGTCGACGCTGATGGCGATCCTGGGCGCGCGCAGTCATCCCACGACCGGAACCGTTGATGTACTCGGCCGTCGGCTCGGTCGGGTCGACATGCGCGAGTTGCGAACCCACATCGGTCACGTCGACCCGCGCTGGCGTATCGACGTGCCGATCACCGCACACGACGTCGTGCTGACCGGGCTCACCAACACCCCGGAGCTCGACCGCCGCCACGTCTACACCGACGACGAGCATCGCCACGCCGACGACCTGCTCGAGATGTTGGGTATGAGTGCCCGCACAGACTCCGAGTGGCCGGTGATGAGCCAGGGCGAGCGGGGTCGCACGCTGATCGCGCGGGCCCTCATGCCACGTCCCGCGCTCTTGCTGCTCGACGAGCCCGCGACTGGCCTCGACCTCGCCGCGCGCGAACGTCTGCTGTCGGCCATCGACCGCCTGCGCGCAGACGTCGATCGCCTCGCCAGCGTTCTTGTCACCCATCACCTCGAGGATCTGCCGAGTTCGACGACGCACGCGATGCTGCTCCGCGACGGCGAGGTGACGGCGTCGGGACCCGTTGCTCAGACGCTGACCTCGGACGAGATCAGCGCCTGCTTCGACCACCCGGTCTCTGTCCGACGCCACGAAGGTCGCTGGTCGGCGACGGCCGCGTAACACGCTTCGGCGTCGACATCCCCGCTGCGTCCTCCATGTGGGGTCCTCAGCGAGGGCCGAACTGGCGGTCGCCCGCATCGCCGAGTCCGGGCACGATGTAGGCGGCCTCGTTGAGTCCGTCATCGACAGAAGCGACCACCAGTCGTACCGGATGCCCCGAATCATCCAGTGCGGCAACACCTTCCGGAGCAGCAACGACGCAGACCGCGGTGATGTCCGTCGCGTTGCGTGCGACGAGGAGTTCGATCGTGTGCAGCATCGATCCGCCGGTGGCGAGCATCGGATCGAGGACGAACACCGGGAACCCGGACAGATCGTCGGGCAGCGATTCGAGGTACGGCACCGGCTTGGCGGTCTCCTCGTCGCGCGCGATACCCACGAATCCGACGTGCGCCTCGGGCACCATCGCGAGTGCCTGCTCGACCATACCGAGCCCCGCGCGCAGGACCGGAACGAGGAGCGGCGCACATTCGAGTTTTGACCCCGTGTAGGGCTGCAAAGGCGTCTCGATCTCGACGACCGCGGATTTCGCAGAGCTCAACGCCTCGTACACGAGCATCTGCGTCAGACTCGACAGCGCAGCACGGAATTCCGCGTTACCGGTTGTCTTGTCGCGCAACGTGGTGAGCCGGGCCGCGGCAAGCGGATGTTCGACGATCTGTACCTGCATGCGGATCACTCTAGGGCGCGTCCACCGGCAGTGCGCGCTTGTCCGGCAGCCACGAGAACGCAATTCGATGGAACCGATCGGGGCTTCTCGCCGTCTCAGTTCGCATGACGGACCTCACCTCCCAACGAACCTCACTCGACACCGGCACACTCGACGCCTACGCGGGCACCCAGCGCACCGCAGAGCACCGTGTCGCCGCACACGCTGTTGCCAGCCGTACCGACCTCGCGGCGCTGACACCGACGTTCGGCGTGATCGGAGCCGAGTTCCTCGCGGCACTATCCGCGACGATGCAGGCCCGCGCCGAGCGTCTCGACGCCATTGCCGGCGCTCACGATCGGATCGGCACCACCACGACGACCGCCGCCGTCGCCTACTCCGACGCCGACGCCGCGAACGCCTCCGACATGGGGCTCCGCCTGCCATGATCACTGTCGACATCCTCATCGCGCCCTTACGCATCCTGATCACCGCACTCGGTACCGGGGTGCTGCCCGTCGAGAACCCCGCCACGACGATCCGGTCGGCGAGCACCGACCTCGACGAGGTGCGTCGAACCTCGGCAGCGGCGACGTCGGCGGTGCAGAACGGGTGGCACGGAACCGGGTCACGCGGCGCCGTAGCGGCAGCCGAACGCACTGCCCGCGCCTCGACCGCCGTCGACGACGACGGACGGCAGATTGCCACACTGGTGGAAACCGCAAGTGCTCGAATCGAACTCGCGGCCCGACAGCTGCGCGAGCTGGTCGATTCGTTCGAGCGTGCGGCTATCGCGATGGGTCCCGCGCTGTCGACGTCAGCAGGCCTGGTGGCCATCGTGCCGGTCGCAGTCGACCATGTGCAGCGCGGGCTGTCGATCGTGTCGCGTGCACAGGCCGACCTCGCCGACGACACCAGAGCGATGAGCGAACTCGGCCGCCACGAAGCGCCGGCGCAGGTCGGCTCGCGGCCCGCCGCGAACACAACGTCGCCGACAAGCAAGGGCGTAGCGGTCACTCTCCCCGACGGTTCGGTCGCCTACGCACCGAATGAACGCGCTGCCACCGCGGTCCGTGCAGCACTGAGCCAGCAGGGTGTGCCCTACGTCTGGGGTGGCACCACGCCCGACGGCTTCGATTGCAGTGGATTCACCCAGTGGGCCTACCGCCAGGCGGGCGTCGAACTTCCTCGACTGGCGCAGGAACAGGACACCGCAGGCATGGCGGTCACACAGGATCAGTTGCTGCCCGGCGACCTCGCCGTGTGGGATGGACACGTCGCCATGTACATCGGCAACGATCAGCTTGTGGAGGCCGGCGATCCGGTGGGTGTTTCGCCGTTGCGTACCACCAATGCGGGGCAGGGATTCCAGGGCTTCTTCCGGCCGAAGTGATCCCGGGCGGACGGGGCAGGTATCGAGTTCACAGCGATCATCGCTACGCTGTTGCCTCATGGCCGGAGACATCGTTCCCATCGAACTCGGACTCACCAACGGAAACGGTTTCACCCTGTGGGCGCCACGCTGGCGTGAGGGCGACGACGAGTGGGAGGCATTCCTCGGACTCGACGATGACCTGTACGTATTCCCCGGCGTCGCCGAGCTCGTCGGCTTCGTCCGCACCGACACCGACAACGACCTCGTCGAGCATCCCGCGTGGGACACCGTCAAGCAGCTCTCGGCCGACGAACTGATCCCCGACGACCGCCACACCTACGATCTCGTCGGTGTGCCGGAGCTCGCGGCAGAAGACCCGACGCCCGAGGTGATCGCCGAACTCGAGGACGCGCTCGAGATCGTGCGCATCTTCGGCGAGGTCTGCGAACTGATCACCGTCACCAAGTTCTTCAACGGCAATCCGATCCTCGGCGCGGTGACCACCGGTACCCGCAACTTCGAGGGCCGCGACGGCGTCGACCTGTGGGTCCGCATCGGACGTCTCATCGCCAAGCACTGGGACGACGTCCTCGACTCCATCGATGACGTCATCACGACCCCTGACGTCGACGCTGCGGCCGTCACGGTCGCCGCCGACGAACTCGAAGCCGCCGCGTCGGCCGAGGACGAGGACGAACCCGACGACGACATCGACCTGCTCGACGACGACTCCGACGACTCCGAAGACGCCGAGGCCGCGGCGGTTGTCACAGCCGCGAAAGGCGCAGACGACTCCGAGGAAGACGACCTCGATGACATCGACGACGACGATTTCTGGGCGGGCGTCGGCATCGATCCGATCAAGATCGTCACCGGGACCGGTGAGTACCTCTCGCTGCGCTGCTACCTCGGAGACGATCCCGTGTTCCTCGGTACACGTGGCAAGATCTTCGTGTTCACCTCGCCGCGCACACTCTCGAAGTTCCTCGCCGAGAACAACGACCACGACCTCACCGACGTCTCGACGTTCACCGACGTCCGCACCGAGGCAACCGATGGGGCGCTCGAGTTCGACGTCATCGACGACAACGTGTACGTGCTGCCCGGACTGGCCGAGGACATCCTCGACGGCCCGCGCCGCATCGACCGCAACCAACTCGACCTCGCCGTCGAATTGTTCTCCGACGCAGCCGATTACGCCGACGACGACGCGGTCTCGGAGGCCTTGGCGAGCACGACCCCGCTCGGCTGGTTCGTCGACTACGCGATCAATCCGGACCCGAAGCGATTGGCACCGTCGGCACCGTTCGACAACGAGGCCGAGGCGTGGCGCGCACTCGAGCATGACTTCGAGGACCGCCTCGAGATCAAGCGCTGAGGAGCCACCGCCTGCAGGTCGGTTGCCCGCTCAGCCGATCAGGACGGCGTAGCCGGGCTTGATCACCTCGTCGATGAACGCGAGGCGCTCGTCGAAGTGGATGAACGCCGACTTCATCGCGTTCACGGTGAATCGCTCGAAATCGGCCCAGCCATAACCGAATTGCTGCGCGAGCCGGTAGAACTCCTTGCTCATCGTGGTGTCGCTCATCAGCCGGTTGTCGGTGTTGACGGTGACCCGGAATCGCAGACGCGCAAGCGCGTTGAACGGATGGTCGGCCATCGAGGCGACAGCGCCGGTCTGCACATTCGAGCTCGGGCAGAGTTCGAGCGGAATCCTCTTGTCGCGCACCACATTCGCAATCTCTCCGAGTTCTGCACCCGCAAACGACGACGCCGCGAGGTCGACGCCGTCGGGCAACGTGATGTCGTCGATCACCCGCACCCCGTGGCCGAGTCGGTCGGTTCCGCAGAACGCGATCGCCTCGTGGATGGACGGTAGTCCGAATGCCTCGCCCGCGTGGATGGTGAACGGCGCACTGTTGGCGCGCATGTACTCGAACGCGTCGAGATGCCGGGTCGGCGGATTACCCGCCTCCGCACCGGCGATATCGAATCCGACGACACCCTCGTCGCGATAGCGCACCGCGAGTTCGGCGATCTCGCGCGCACGGGCGGCGTGACGCATCGCGGTCACCAGGCAGCGAACCGTGATCGGTCGCCCACCCGCAGCGGCGACCGCCTCGCCCTCGGCGAACCCGCGCAGCACTGCCTCGACGACCTCGTCGAGCGTCAGTCCTCGCTCGAGGTGCTGCTCGGGCGCATAACGGATCTCGGCGTACACGACGCCATCGGCAGCAAGATCTTCGACGCACTCCCGGGCCACGCGCTCGAGCGCAGATGCCGTCTGCATGACGGCAACGGTGTGCGCAAAGGTCTCCAGGTATCGCTCGAGTGACCCACTGTCCGCGGCCTCCCGGAACCAGCGCGCCAACGAGTCGGCATCGGTGGCGGGGAGGTCGTCGTAGCCGACCTCGGTGGCGAGTTCGAGCACGGTCGACGGTCGGAGCCCGCCGTCGAGATGATCGTGGAGCAAGACTTTCGGTGCGAGCGCGAGGGTGCTCAGGTCGAGGGGTCTGCTGGTCGACGTCGAGAACATGACCCGAACTTACCGACAGCGCCGACCGACGGCATGCCCGGACACGCGCAGTTTCCCGGCGGTCGCGCTCGCCGAGCAATCCCACAGGCCTCGTTGATCCGGTCAGATGAAATCGTGCTCGTATGTTCGGACGAATCCTCGCTTCGAGTGACCCTACGGTGCAGTCGTCCGTCTTGGGGTCGGCGCATGTCTTTCGACCCGCGACGCGCGCCCGGTGCCACACCGCCCGACTACCGTAGCGCCACAACACAGTTCGTGGCACCGGGTGTCTCGCGACAGCCCGGGCCGCCTCCCACAGGACCGGCGCTTCGGCTTCCCTCATCGTTCCGCTCCGTTGTCGGCGCGACGGCGGCATACATTGTGGTGCGCGCTCGCGTCGCCGTCGTGACCGCGGGTCTGGCAAGCGGCGACATCGGGCCATTTGACAACCCGAATGTCCTCAAGGTGGTCATACTGGTCGTGGGAATCGGCGGCTCGCTGTTTTCGATTCTGCCCGGGCTCGTGTTGCTCTGCCGCCGCGGTCCGCGCCCCGGTGGCCAGCCATCGGCGTAGCGTTCATCGCGGCACTGAGTGCACACCCGTGGGGAATCGTCACCGCACTGCTCTGCTTCCTCGCGCCGGTGGCGCAGGTGTACTGGCCCAGTACCTTTCCGCCAGAGGCGGCAGCGGAAACGGCAGGCGATGTCATCGGCCAAGCCGCACCTTGGTTCGCGCCCGGCTCGCCCGGCGAAAGGCCTCAGGCAGACGTCTAACCGATGCGGTCGAGGACGATCGGCCGGATGGCCGACGGCGAATCAGGCAAGATCACGGCCGCCTCATCGAGCCTCGCGCGCGCGGCGTCGAATCGTTCCGGTGTCTGGGTGTGGAGCGTGAACAGCGGCGAGCCTGCGCTGATGCGGTCGCCGGGCTTCGCGTGCATCACAACCCCCGCGCTCGCCTGGACGGCTTCGCCGGGTCGTGACCGTCCGGCGCCGAGCAGCCACGCGGCATCGCCGACGGCCCGCGCGTCGATTCGGTGGACGTATCCGGACGTCTGCGCGGTCACGTCGTCGGTGTGCGGTGCGCGTGGTAGCGGAGCATCCGGATCGCCTCCCTGCGCGGTGATCATGGCGCGCCACGTGTCCATCGCGCTGCCGTCGGCCAGTGCGGCGGCCGGGTCGGCGTCTAAAACGCCTGCGGCGTCGAGCATTTCACGTGCGAGCGCAATCGTCAGTTCGACGACGTCCGACGGTCCTCCGCCGGCCAGCACCTCCAGGGACTCGGCGACCTCGACCGCGTTGCCCGCCGTCAACCCGAGGGGGGAATCCATGTCGGTGAGTAGCGCCGTGGTCCGGACGCCCGCGTCGACGCCGAGCGACACCATGGTCTGCGCCAGTTGTCGCGCGAGCGCCTCGTCGGGCAAGAACGCTCCCGACCCGACCTTGACGTCGAGGACAAGCGCCCCGGTGCCCTCGGCGATCTTCTTGCTCATGATCGAGCTGGCGATCAACGGGACGGACTCGACAGTCCCCGTCACATCACGCAGCGCGTAGAGCTTGCGGTCGGCTGGCGCCAGGTCGGCGCCCGCGGCGCAGATCACCGCTCCGACGTTCTCGAGCTGCGCGTGCATCTCAGCTGTCGTCAGGTCGGCTCGCCAGCCGGGGATCGATTCGAGTTTGTCGAGCGTGCCGCCCGTGTGTCCGAGGCCTCGGCCGGACAGTTGAGGCACAGCGACGCCGAAGGAGGCGACGACCGGAGCCAGCGGCAAGGTGATCTTGTCGCCGACGCCGCCTGTCGAGTGCTTGTCCACGGTCGGCAGCACAGCGCCGCCACGACGTAATCCGGAGAAGTCCATCCGTGTGCCGCTGTCGATCATGGCGCGGGTCCAGTCGTCGATCTCGCGACGCGTCATTCCCCGCAGCACAATAGCCATGAGCAGCGATGACATCTGCTCGGGCGCGACGTCGCCGCGCGTGTAGGCGTCGACGACCCAGTCGATCTGCGGCGTGGTGAGTTCCGCTCCGTCGCGCTTGGTCGCGATCACCGACGTCGCGTGGATGAGGTCGCTCATGTCACCGCACCGCGTCGAGGTCGTCGGGTCCGAATGCGTCGGGTAACAGTCGCGCCAGCGTCGTCGGTCCGGCTCGATGGTCGACGAGCAGATCACCGCCACCGTGTTCGTAGAGAACCTGTCGACAGCGCCCACACGGCATCAGAATCGACCCGGTGGCGTCGCACACACTGACTGCGAGCAGTCGACCGCCGCCCGACGCGATCAACGACGCGACGAGGCCGACCTCGGCGCAGATACCGAGTCCGTATGAGACATTCTCCACATTGCAACCAACCACGATTCGGTCGTCATCTGTGAGTGCCGACGCCCCGACCGGAAACGAAGAATACGGGGCATATGCGCGCGAAATCATTCCAGTTGCGCTGTCCCGCAATAGATTCCAATCGATATCGGGGGTCAAGACACTCTCCTGCCGGGCGGTCGCTATCGGAGTCGATGTGATGGGAGATACCCAAACAAGCTTGGTAAGGCAAACCTAATTCGTAATGCCTTGTCCCGTAGATCGGTTCGGGCAATTTAACGACTCACTCAGCATAGGTTTAAAGTCTCTTGCATGGGTCCAAGGTGACACCCAGCCGGTGCCACCGCGTCCATCGACGATGTTGGAGGCCAATTCCCCGATGAGTTCCGAGACCGAGGTCGCACCGGAGCCGGTGCGCAAACGTTCGCTGTACCGCGGCGATCCAGGCATGTGGTCCTGGGTGCTGCACCGCATAACCGGCGTGACGATCTTCTTCTTCTTGTTCGTGCATGTGCTCGACACTGCCGTGATTCGTATTGATCCGAACAAGTACTCGGAGATCATCAACACCTATAAGACCCCGATCATCGGTCTCATGGAGATCGCGCTCGTGGCGTGCGTGCTCTATCACGCACTCAACGGCCTGCGCATCATCCTGATCGACTTCTGGTCGAAGGGCCCCAAGTACCAGCGTCAGATGCTGTGGGTGATTCTCGGACTGTTCGTGGTGGTCTTCGGTGCCGCGGCGATCCGACTCCTGCAGATCCTCATCGAGTATTCGTTCTAAGGAGATACGACAATGACCACATCTCCTGCCTCACAGAACGTCGCCAAGTCGCTGGGCACGCAGTACGACCGGCCCGCCAGCCTCGACAATCCGCGCTCGCCGCGTAAGCCGCGGGGCGGCAACTTCGAGAAGTGGGCGTGGCTGTTCATGCGCTTCTCGGGCCTGGCGCTGATCATCCTGACCATCGGCCACATGTTCATCATGCTGGCGTGGGACAACGGCGTGCACCGCATCGACGCCTCGTTCGTCGCGGCCCGCTGGCGTGAACCCTTCTGGCAGATCTGGGACCTCACCATGCTGTGGCTGGCCCAGCTGCACGGCGGAAACGGCGTGCGCACGGTGATCGCCGACTACTCGCGCAAGGACTCGACCCGCTTCTGGCTGAACGTGCTGCTCGGGGTCTCGATGATCCTCGTGCTGGTGTTGGGCACCTACGCGCTGCTCACCTTCGACGTGAACAGCGCCAACTAAGGAGACCACTGAAGATGCAGGAACACCGTTACGACGTCATCATCGTCGGTGCAGGCGGCGCCGGTATGCGCGCAGCGATCGAAGCAGCGCCCCGCGCCCGTACCGCAGTGTTGACCAAGCTCTACCCCACGCGTAGCCACACCGGCGCGGCGCAGGGCGGCATGTGTGCCGCTCTGGCCAACGTCGAAGAGGACAACTGGGAGTGGCACACCTTCGACACGGTCAAGGGCGGCGACTACCTCGCCGATCAGGACGCGGTGGAGATCATGGCCAAGGAGGCCATCGACGCCGTGCTCGACCTCGAGAAGATGGGTCTGCCGTTCAACCGCACGCCCGAGGGCAAGATCGACCAGCGTCGTTTCGGTGGTCACACGCGTGACCACGGCAAGTCGCCGGTGCGTCGCGCCTGCTACGCGGCAGACCGCACCGGCCACATGATCCTGCAGACGCTGTATCAGAACTGCGTCAAGCACGACGTCGAGTTCTTCAACGAGTTCTACGCGCTCGACCTGTGTCTGAGTGAGAACGAGAAGGGTGAGCCTGTCGCAACCGGCATCGTCGCCTACGAGCTCGCGACCGGCGAACTGCACGTCTTCCACGCAAAGTCGATCATTTTCGCAACCGGCGGCTCCGGTCGCATGTACAAGACTACGTCGAATGCGCACACGCTGACCGGCGACGGCGTAGGCATCGTGTTCCGCAAGGGCTTGCCCGTCGAGGACATGGAGTTCCACCAGTTCCATCCGACAGGCCTCGCGGGTCTCGGCATCCTGATCTCCGAAGCCGTTCGCGGTGAGGGCGGCATCCTGCGCAACGCCGACGGCGAGCGATTCATGGAGCGCTACGCCCCGACCATCAAAGACCTCGCACCCCGCGACATCGTCGCGCGCTCGATGGTTCTCGAGGTTCTCGAAGGACGCGGCGCCGGACCGAACAAGGATTACGTCTACATCGACGTCACCCATCTCGGCGAGGACGTGCTGAACGAGAAGCTCCCCGACATCACCGAGTTCGCACGCACGTACCTCGGCGTCGACCCGGTGAAGGAGTGGGTGCCGGTCTACCCGACCTGCCACTACCTGATGGGCGGCATCCCGACCAACATCGAGGGTCAGGTGCTGCGCAGCAACAACAACAACGATGTCGTCCACGGCCTCTACGCCGCAGGCGAGTGCGCGTGCGTGTCGGTGCACGGTGCAAACCGTCTCGGAACCAACTCGCTCCTCGACATCAACGTCTTCGGGCGTCGCGCCGGTATCGCAGCGGCCGACTACGCCAACAGCCACGGGTTCACCGACCTGCCGGAGAAGCCGACCGACATGGTCACCGGCTGGCTCGAGACCATCCTGTCCGAGCACGGGCACGAGCGCGTCGCGGACATCCGGACCGCGCTGCAGCAGACGATGGACGACAACGCGTCGGTGTTCCGCACCGAGGAGACGCTCAAGCAGGCGTTGACCGACGTCCACGCTCTCAAGGAGCGCTACGACCACATCCGCGTGCACGACAAGGGCAAGCGCTTCAACTCCGATCTGCTCGAGGCCATCGAGCTGGGCTTCTTGCTCGAACTCGCCGAGGTCACCGTCGTCGGCGCGCTCAACCGCAAGGAATCGCGCGGCGGGCACGCCCGCGAGGATTACCCCAATCGCGATGACACGAACTTCATGCGCCACACGATTGCCTACAAGAAGGGTGACAAGCTCCTTTCCGACATCGAGCTCGACTGGAAGCCTGTCATCCAGACCCGTTACGAGCCGATGGAGCGTAAGTACTGATGACCGCCACCATTGAGGCGCCGCACACCGACGAGCCGCCGTTGCCAGAAGTCCCCGACGAAGCGACCATGGTCACGCTGAAGATCATGCGTTTCAACCCGGAGGAGCCCGACGCCCAGGGCTGGGAGAGCTTCCGCGTGCCCGCGCTGCCGACCGACCGGCTGCTCAACCTCCTGCTCTACGTTAAGGGCTACCTCGACGGAACGCTGACCTTCCGACGTAGCTGCGCCCACGGCGTGTGCGGCTCCGACGCGATGCGAGTCAACGGCGTCAACCGCCTGGCCTGCAAGATGCTGATGAAGGACTTCCTGCCCAAGGACAAGTCCAAGGACATCACCATCACCATCGAGCCCATCAAGGGTCTTCCGGTGGAGAAGGACCTCGTGGTCAACATGGAGCCCTTCTTCGACGCGTACCGCGCGATCAAGCCGTTCCTGATCACCTCCGGCAACGAGCCGACCCGTGAGCGCATCCAGAGCCAGAAGGACCGCGCACGTTTCGACGACACCACCAAGTGCATCCTCTGTGCGTGCTGCACCACGAGCTGCCCGGTGTTCTGGAACGAGGGCAGCTACTTCGGCCCCGCGGCGATCGTCAACGCGCACCGCTTCATCTTCGACAGCCGCGACGAGGGCGCCGTCGAGCGTATGGACATCCTCAACGATTCCGACGGTGTGTGGCGCTGCCGCACCACCTTCAACTGCACCGACGCATGCCCGCGTGGCATCCAGGTGACCCAGGCGATCCAGGAGGTCAAGCGCGCGCTCATGTTCTCGCGCTGATCTCGGCATCACCGACGCAGACTCTCTCTGCAGCCCCGGCGAACCCCACCATTCACGGATGGTGGGGTTCGCTGTTTTCGGGTTCGCTGTTTTTTCGTCCCCGATGAAACCGATCGGGGTTCGCGTGCGTCCAAGTCCTCAAGGCCACAGCCGTGGACTCGACACGCCGAACGGAGCGAACCCATGACCATCCGATCCATCCTCGTCAGCCTGCTGATCCTCGTGTGCGGAGCGCTACTGAGCACCGCCACGCCCGCCGCGGCGTCGACCCGATTCCCGGGCACCGGCGACGTGGTGACCATTTCTGTCAGCTCCGACCGCGAGTGGAACGAGCAGATCGTCTGGTTCGACGCCGACAACAAAATCCGCCACCAATCCGACGTGCGGCTTCCGACGCACGACGACGCGAGCGGCCTCTGGTCGGGATCGCTCACGATTGTCAGCCGGTCCCGCAATCAGAACATCGACGTCTCCTTCGGCTCGACGGGTCGCTTCGCTCGCTGCGAGATCTGGGTCGGCAAGGTCAAGGTCCGCGACCACACCGCCCGCGGCGCCCACGCCCTCGCGACGTGCGACCGCCCGACGCCGCGTCGAAAGAGCTGACACGCCGCGCGGTTGCCGGCCGGGTCGGGGGCGCGGTTCGGGGGCGGGTTCTGGCTCCCGCCCGGGGCAGAAAGTAGGGGAAGGGTTCTTTCCCCGGGGTGTCGACGTTTCCCCGCGAAGCTACCCAAGGAACGGCCTAAAACCCGAGGAAGGATCGTTTCCCCTAGTTTCTGCGCAGGTCAGCGCGCCGTCCAGCCCGCCGGCGGCCGCCCGACCACCCCAGCACCAACCACCCCGTCTTTCCCCGAGTTTCCGACGCCCCCGCACGCCCTTCCCCTACTTCCCGACGCCCAGCGCGCAGCTCTTCCCCTAGTTCCCGACGCCGGTTCACGCGCGCGGCCGCGGACAGCTCCCAAAACACACGGAAAAATGTCGCGGAAAGAACTCTTCCCCCACTCCTCGACGTTTCCCCGCGAAGCTACCCAAGGAAGAGCACACAACCCGAGGAAAGAATCCTTCCCCCACTTTCTGCGCGGGCCGAACGCCGAGCGGCCACCGCCCCACCACGACGCCGCACCCTTCCCCCACTTTCTGCGCGGGCCAAAACCGGTCCGGACGCGCGCGCCCGAGCCGCCCAGCGCACACCCCAAACCCCTGAGCGCGCCTAAAATCTTTAGCCTCGTCGAATCGGACAAAAATCGCGTATTCCGAATCAATCCCGCCGATTCGACGTCGATTTGCTCCGTCACCGCGCACAGACTCTGCGGGAACCATAGTCTTGACGAACCACTGAGCGACGTCATAGGGGGTGATCACGGCATGGCAGAGAAGCTTCACGCCGAGATCCAGTCGGGCGACAAGGGACTGCGGGCCGGGTCGATCGGACTGCTGGGCAACGTGATCATCGGACTGTCGGCAGTGGCGCCCGCCTACAGTCTGGCCGCGACGCTCGGCTACGTGGTCGCGGCGGTGCACAGCAAAGCGCCTGCGATGTTCGTGATCGCGTTCATCCCGATGCTGCTGGTGGCGTTCGCCTACCGGGAGCTCTCGCGCGACACCCCCGACTGCGGAACGACCTTCACCTGGGGCACCAAAGCGTTCGGGCCGTGGATCGGGTGGATCGGTGGATGGGGTCTCGCGGTGTCGGCGATCATCGTGCTCGCCAACGTCGCCGAGATCGCGGCCGTGTACCTGCTCCGCTTTCTGCACCTCGATTCACTCGCCGACAACCTCTGGGCCAAGGTCGCTCTCGGGTGCTTCTTCATCATCGTGATGACGTGGATCAGCATCCGCGGCATCGTCATCAGTGAGCGCATCCAGTCGGTGCTCATGTTCATCCAGTTCGGCATCCTGATCCTGGCGAGCGTCATCGCGCTCGTGAAGGTCGCGACCGACCACGCCGGCCCCCAGGCCGTCACACCTCAGTGGAGTTGGTTGTCGCCGACGGGTCTCGACCAGTCGTCGATCGCCGCGGCGGTGATCCTGTGCATCTTCATCTACTGGGGATGGGACGCGTGCCTGGCAGTGGGTGAGGAAACCAAGGATCCCGAGAAGACACCCGGCCGGGCGGCGGTGATCTGCTGCCTGATCCTCGTTGCCACCTACGTCTTGGTCGCCTACGCCGTCGAATCGTTCGCAGGTTTCGGCACCACCGGCATCGGTCTGAACAACCCCGACAACACCGACGACGTGCTCACCATCCTCGGCGAACCGGTCGCGGGCGCCGTGATGGCGTCGGCGTTGCTGCTCGTCGTCAGCATCTCGGCCCTGTCTTCGACGCAGTCGACCATCCTGCCGACGGCACGCGGCACGCTGTCAATGGCCGTGTACAAGGCGCTCCCCCCAGCGGTTCGCCTACATCCACCCGCGCTACATGACGCCTGCGTTCGGCACGGCCGTGATGGGGGCGTCGGCGCTGATCTTCTACCTCGTGCTGTCGTTCGCGAGTCAGAACACGCTCGCCGACTCGATCGCGTCACTCGGTCTCGCCGTCGCGTTCTACTACGGCATCACCGCGTTCTCGTGTGTCTGGTACTTCCGTCGAACCCTGTTCGACTCCGCCCGAAACTTCTTCATGCGCGGACTCTTCCCACTCTTCGGCGGCATCGCGATGGCCTGGGCATTCATCAAGAGCGCCATCGACATGATCAACCCCGACTACGGTTCGACGTCGATCGGCGGAATCGGTGGCGTGTTCATCCTCGGCGTCGGCATGCTGGTCCTCGGGGTCCCGTTGATGCTCGCCTGCTGCGCCGCCGACAGCGACTTCTTCAAGGGCAAGACCCTCAACGCGAATACCGAAGTGAAGGTCCCCGATGTCTACTGACGACAACTCCGCTGCGAGCCCGAAACGTGTCGCTGTCGGCTATCTCGCCACACAATCGGGGGACGACGGGGTCGCACTCGGCGCGGCCATCGCAACCAAGACGGGCGCGGCGATCGACCTCATCTGCGTGGTCCACCCCGTCCCCTACGACGGCCAACCGGGCATCGATCAGTACATGGAGCGCCTCGAAAACCAAGCGGCGGAATGGCTTGCCGACGGTGCATCACGCATCCCGGAGGGCATCGAGGTGCGCACCGTCGTCACCGTGCACGAGTCGTTCACCGAGGGCCTCATCGAGGTCGCCGAGCAATCCGGAGCGGCGATGATCGTCGTCGGCGGCACGGGCGACGGCATCATCTCGCGTCACGCTCTCGGCACGGTGAGTACCGAGTTGCTGCATTCCTCTCCCCTGCCCGTCGCGCTGGCGCCGCGTGGATACGCGCGTCGCTCCGACGTCGTGATCGACATGATCACCGTCGCCGTGCCGGTCAAGAAGTCGGCCAGCGACCCCCTCCCGTTCGCCATCCGCTTCGCCGAAGCCGCGTCGATCGACGTACGTCTGCTCTCGTTGGTGTCACTGGACCCAACGGTCGACGACACCAGCCTCGCGGTGCGCAAGCAACAGGTCGACGTTGCGCGGAAGCTCCTCGAACACACCCGTGACCAGCTCGACGTCGACCTCGAGGTGGACGTCCTCGTCGCCGATGGCGACACCCTCGACGAAGCGCTCGCCAATCTCCCGTGGGACGCCAACGACATCGTCGCTGTCGGCTCGGGGCACCTGGGCGCCGACAATCGCGTCTTCCTCGGCACGACGGCCGCACGCATTCTGCGCTGGACCACAGCCCCGGTGATCGTCGTACCCAAGGAATCAACCGCAGACACTGAAGCCACGGAACCGACAGCAACCAAGGCGCAGGAGAAGTGACGACGCTGCGACTGCTCGAGATCAGGCACGCCGAGTGCGAATCACTCGGCACGTACGCGGGCGGTCTTCCACACGACGCCGAGGTCACCACGTTGCGAGCCGAGCGCGACACGTTTCCCGACGACCCTGCGTCGTTCGACGCCATCGCAGTGATGGGCGGCGGAATGGGAGCCAACGACGGCCCGACCCATCCGTGGATCGACGACGAGATCGAGTTCCTGCGACGGGCACTGGCCGAGGATGTACCGATCTGGGGAGTCTGCCTCGGATCTCAGTTGCTCGCGAGCGCGGCCGATGCGAAGGTCAGCACGGGACCTGCCCCCGAGATCGGTATCTCGAAGGTCACCTGGACCCCGGACGGCGTCGTCGACCCTGTCTGGAAAGACCTGTCGGACAAGACATTCGACTGCATGCAGTGGCACTACGACACATTCGAACTACCCGAAGGCGCGACGCTGCTCGCGTCGTCGGAGGCGTACCCGAACCAGGCGTTCCGTCTCGGCGCGAGTTACGGCCTGCAGTTCCATCTCGAAGTCGACTCCCCGCTGTTCGCCACCTGGCTCGACGACCCCGACTACCGCACCGAACTCGTCGATGCGCTGGGTCCAAGTGGCCCCGATCAGGTCAGCGCCGACCTCGCCGACGTCGAGTCGACGACCCGCGCGATGGCTGCGGCAGCGATGTCGCGGTGGTTCGACGTCGTCGTCGCGCGACAAACACGCTAGGCCCGCTCACACATCGGACACCTGCGCCACGCGGGCAACGTGGAGTTCCACGGCGTCAGCGAGCAGGCTGTCACTGGTGGCGGCGCCGATGTGCCCACGTTGTTCGAGCGCGAGAACCCCGTTGATGGCCGCCCATGCGAGCAGTACCGACGAACGAGCGGAGGGGTCGTCGGAGTCGATCGCATCAATCACGTCGTCGGCTACGCCCGTGAGTGCCCGCGCGATCTCCGACCGCGCCTGGTCGACGACATCCCCGTGCACCTCGGACACGTCGGCGAGACCCAGCATCCGGAAGGCGAGCGGCTCGTCCCGATGGAAGCGCACATACTCCTCGAACGCCGCGCGAGCCGTCGGCGCCCCACCACCGGTTCCCTCGACGCTGCGCCGCATCCGTTCGGCGTGGTCGCGCGCCAGTCGACACGCGACCACCGCGTAGACCTCTGCCTTGCCGTCGGGGAAATTCCCATACAGCGATGTCAGCGCGACGTCGGCGTTCGCAGCGATCGCATCGACCGACGTGCCACGAAATCCGTTGCGTGAGAACAACTCGGCGGCGGCGTCGAGCACAGCGGCCCGCGTCCGCCGTCGTCGTCGATCGCGGGGCTCGTCAAGCAGTGAGGACATGTGCTAATTGTAGTCTGACTACGTTTTCATAGTCCAACTACAGAAGGATCGACATGTCTCCCACGGTCTCCACCTCCGACCTGCCAACACCCACCGACGGCTCCGAGGTGATATCACTACTCATCCCCCGCTCGCCCTTCGTGGCAGAACTCGGGCTACGACTGACCGACATCACCGACGGCCACGCCGAACTGGTCATGCCCTACCGGCCGGAGCTGACGACCATCGGCGAGATGGTCCACGGCGGCGCGATCAGCGCATGTGCGGACATCGGAATCATGGCGGCCGCCTGGGCAGGCCGACCCATTTCCGATCGGCTTCGTGGAGTCACCACCGCGATGTCGGTGAACTTCATCAGCCCACTGATCGCCGACGATCTGCGCATCGTCGCCGACCGCCTCCACAACGGAAATCGGCTGTGCCACTGCACTGTTGATCTGATCTCCGCAACTGCGGGCACACTTGTCGCCCGCGCGACGGGCACCTATCAGATCGGCTGACCAACAACTGCGGACACACTGCGCGCCAATAATTGTTGACACTGCTTACATCGACGCTTAGCGTCGAACCATGCAGACGATCCTTGGCGCCAACGGGCAGATCGGGACAGAGCTCGCTCGCGAGCTCCACCGCAACCACACCCGCGACATCCGCCTCGTCAGCAGACACCCCCGGCGGGTGAACGAGACCGACGAACTTGTCGCCGCCGACCTCATGGATGCCGCCCACACCGACGCCGCTGTCGCGGGAAGCGACATCGCATACCTGACCGTCGGACTGCCCGCCGATTCTCAGATGTGGGCGCAGCGTTTTCCGGTGATGATGCGCAACGCGATCGATGCCTGCGCTCACCACGGCACGAAGCTCGTGTTCTTCGACAACACCTATATGTATCCGATGACGAGTGAGCCACAGACCGAGTACACCCCATTCCGCCCCGCAGGCAGCAAGGGCCGCACGCGCGCGCAGACCGCAACCATGTTGCTCGACGCGATGAACGCGGGAACCGTCGACGCCGTGATCTGTCGTGCCCCCGAGTTCTACGGTCCGGACCAGACCCAAAGCTTCACCAACGCATTGGTTTTCGATCGAATCGCGCAGCACAAGCGGACGTTCGTCCCGATCCGCGACGACACCCTGCGGTCCCTGATCTGGACTCCCGACGCCAGCCGGGCGATGGCGCTGATCGGCAACACCGAGTCGGCCTACGGGCAGACCTGGCATCTCCCGATCGACAGCAACCGACGCACCTACGCACCTACGCACAGCTGATGGAGCTGACCTCACAGGCGAGCGGCCACCGGAACAAGTACACGGTGCTCGGCACACCCGTCTTCGCGCTCGGCAGACTCTTCAGCAAGAACGTCCGCGAACTGTGGGAGTTGTTGCCGCGCTACGGCGTCGACACCGTCTTCGTCTCCGACAAGTTCACCCGAGCCTTCCCCGACTTCGCCGTGACCACGTACGACGCAGGCGTCGCCCAACTCGTCACTTACTAGACAACGCGCGCGGCCACATCAGCTGTCGAAGCCCAGCCCGACCTTGTCCATCACGGTCAACCACAGGCCGCGCTTGCCCTGACGCCGCTCGCTGCGAGCCAGTTCGCGGCGGGTCATGTTGATGCCGAACGCGCGCAAGGGTTCCGGCGGAAACGGAATCGGCTTGGAGCGCACCATGTTCAAACGCGTGCGCTCGGTGTCGGCACCGTCGACGAGGTCGAGTGCCGTTGCGGCAGCGAAGTGCGACGCACCGACGCCGAGACCGGTGAACCCCACCGCGGTGACGACGCGTCCACCGTACGAGCGGTCCCAGAACGCACAGAACCGCGAGCACGTATCGATGGCCCCACCCCACGCGTGACTTGCGCGGATACCCTCGAGTTGCGGAAACATCTGCAGCAGATGCTCGCCGAGCAATGCGAACTCGCGCGGTTCCTGCTGGTGACGCGGAGAATCGTCGGATCTGTAGTGGTACAACGCATCCCAGCCGCCGAACAGAATTCGGTTGTCGGCGGTCAGACGGAAGTAGTGGAACCGCGGCCCCGCGTCGGCAAGTCCCTCCCTGCCCTTCCAGCCGATCGACGCGAGCTGCGCCTCCGACAGCGGTTCGGTCATGATCGCGTAGTCCCACACCGGCACCGTGTACAGCCGTAGACGACGAACCAGCGACGGGCTCGCCGACGTCGCGAGTACGGCTCGATCGGCGACGATCTCGCCGAGGCCGGTACCCAGTCGCAACCTGTCACCCTCGCTGCTGATTCCGGTCACTTCCGACTGCTCGAAGATCTGCACGCCGAGACGTTCCGCGGCGTCGGCAAGACCCCACGCCAGTCGCGCGGGGTCGAGCATGATGACGGCGGGATCGAACACCGCTCCCGCCACCATCGGCGAGTCGACACGTTCGCGCGCCTGCGCCTCCGTCAGCAGCGGCAGGTCTTCGCCGAGTTCTCTTGCCGACGCCGCGTACTCGGCCAATTCGTCTGCCTGCCAATCGAAATTGGCAAAGTCGAGTTCGCCGGTGCGCTCGGCGTCGGCAGCGATGCCGTGGCGGCGGATGGCCTCATCGATGGCGTCGAGCGTCTCGTGACCGAGGCGCAGCAGTGTCGGCAATTCGTCGGCAAAGCGTTCCATGCCATTACCGAGGCCATGGGTGAGGCTCGCCGAGCAGAAGCCGCCGTTGCGTCCGCTGGCGTGCTCGGCGATCCGATCACGCTCGACCAGCACGATCCGACGTCCCGGATTGCGTTCTGCGGCTTGCACCGCGGTCCACAGTCCGGTGAAACCCCCACCGACGATGACGAGATCGGCGGTCACCTCACCGAGCACGCGCGGACGCGGCGCAGGCCGATCCGCGCGATCGAGCCAATACGACGACGCGTGCGCGGTGGAGACCAGTGCTGCCCCGCGTGCTGTGGGCTCTGTGGCCCATGCCTCGCTCATCAGCAAACCTCTCCCGGATTCGTGAACACCGTTCGATGCCAAGGCTTTCGGGCAACACCGGTGATATCACTCATCACGTGTTTGACGGTCAGGTACTCGTCGAGCGAGTAGGTCGACATGTCCTTGCCAAAGCCCGACGCGCCGACACCGCCGTGCGGCATCTCGCTGATGATCGGGATGTGGTCGTTGATCCACACGCAGCCCGCCTTGATCTCACGGCTCGCCCGCTGCGCGCGGTAGACGTCGCGCGTCCACGCCGATGCGGCGAGTCCGTAGACCGTGTCGTTCGCGCGGCGCAGCGCGTCGTCGTCGTCGGCGAAGGACGAGACGGTCAGCACCGGGCCGAAGACCTCGTCGCGGTAGATCTCGGAGTCCTCCGCGACGTCGGCGATCAACGTGGGCGGGTAGAAGCTGCCGGGGCCGTCGGGCAGCACCCCGCCGGTCACCACACGCGCGCCGGCGGCGCGGGCACGTTCTACCATTGCCGAGACCTTGTCGCGGTGTGCGTGGGAGATGAGTGAGCCCATGTCGGTGTCGGGGTCGCGCGGATCGCCGACCCGCACCGACGACATGACATCGGCGACGCCGGCCACGAATTCGTCGTAGAGCGACGGCGCGACGATCGCCCGCGTGGCGGCCGTGCAGTCCTGTCCGGCGTTGATGAGCGCTCCCGCGACGGCACCCTGGATCGCCGCGTCGAGGTCGGCATCGTCGAAGACGACGAACGGCGCCTTGCCACCGAGTTCGAGTTGTACGCGCGTGCCATTCGCCGCGGCCTGCGACATCACCATGCGCCCGACCGCCGTCGAACCGGTGAAGGTCACGATGTCGACGTCGGGGTGTCCGGCGATGGCGGCGCCGACATCCGCGCCAGTGCCGACCAGGACGTTGAAGACGCCATCGGGCAGACCCGCTTCCGTCGCCAGGCGAGCGAGTGTCAGCGTCGTCAACGGAGTGATCTCCGCGGGTTTGAGTACTACGGAGCACCCGGCGGCCAACGCGGGCAACACTTTCCACACGGCCATCTGCAGGGGGTAGTTCCACGGAGTGATCGATCCGACGACCCCGACGGGTTCGCGTCGAATCGACGACGTGTGGTCGCCGGAGTACTCCGCACTCGCCTTGCCGTCGAGATTGCGTGCAACGCCCGCGAAGAAGTCGACGTTGTCGATACTGCCCGGCACGTCGAATTCCGTTGCTAGGCGGATCGCCTTGCCGGTGTGTGAGACCTCTTCGCTCGCCAACAGATCGGCGTTGGCGTCGAGCAGACGCGCGAAGGTGTGCAGTACCGCCGACCTCTCCGCCGGCGTGGCTCCACCCCAATCGTGTTGTGCGCGCGCGGCATGTGCGACCGCAGAGGTAACGTCGGAGGCGGAGGCGAGCACCAGGTGCGCTACCGGAGTATCAGTGGCGGGATCGATCACTGTGTGATCGAGTCCCGATCCGCTGCAGGGAGCACCGTCGACCCAACCACTGGGAACTGTCGTGATGGTTGACACGACAGATCACGATACCGCCAAAACAACGGATTCACGACTCGAAGCATCACTTTTCAACTGAAACCGTGGTTTCGGTTGCCAATATCTGCAGAATCCGCCACCATCGACATGTGGGCGAACCAATGTCGACACACCTCGACGCCATCGCGAAGAAGATCATCGAAGAACTCCAGGCCGACGGCCGGAGTTCCTACGCGGCGATCGGCAAGTCCGTTGGCCTGTCGGAAGCTGCTGTGCGCAACCGCGTTCAGAAGCTCAGCGAGAGCGGCCTGCTGCAGATCGTCGCGGTAACCGATCCGCTCAAGCTCGGCTTCTCCCGCCAGGCGATGGTCGGCATCCGCTGCACCGGCGATACGGAGCGATTGGCCCGGCAACTCGCCGAGCATCCCGAGATCGACTACGTGGTGCTGACCGCCGGTACCTACGACATCATGATCGAGGTTGTCTGCGAGGACGACGATCACCTCCTCGACATCATCAATCGTAGGGTTCGAACACACCCAGAGGTGAACTCGACCGAGACCCTCGTTTATCTGAAACTAGTGAAACAGCAATACAATTGGGGTACACGATGACCGCATCCGTAACCGAATCCCTCGGGCAGCGAAGCGCTGCGCACCTGTGGGGACACTTCTCCCGTCACGGCGACGAGATCACGCCACCGGTGATCACACGAGGTGAGGGCGCACGCATCTTCGACGATCGCGGTCGCAGCTACCTCGACGGACTCGCGGGACTCTTCGTCGTCCAGGTCGGGCACGGACGTGACGAGCTCGCCCAAGCGGCGGCAAAGCAGGCCAAAGAACTGGCGTTCTTTCCGCTGTGGTCCTACGCCACTCCTCCCGCCATCGAGCTCGCCGAGCGACTCGCGGCCAACGCGCCGGGCGACCTCAACCGCGTCTTCTTCACCAGCGGTGGCGGCGAGGCCGTCGAAAGCGCGTGGAAACTCGCCAAGCAGTACTTCAAGCTGACCGGAAAACCGATGAAGCACAAGGTGATCTCGCGTTCGATCGCCTACCACGGCACCCCGCAGGGCGCGCTGGCCATCACCGGCATCCCCGACCTCAAGAAGATGTTCGAACCGCTGACTCCCGGAGGGTTCCGCGCACCGAACACCAACATCTACCGCGCTCCCGACGAGGAACTTGCTGCCGACCCCAAGAAGTTCGGCCGCTGGGCAGCCGACCGCATTGCCGAGGCCATCGAGTTCGAGGGCCCCGACACCGTCGCAGCTGTGTTCCTCGAACCGGTCCAGAACGCGGGCGGATGTTTCCCGCCACCGCCCGGCTACTTCGAACGTGTCCGCGAGATCTGCGACGAGTACGACGTCCTGCTGGTCTCCGATGAGGTGATCTGCGCGTTCGGCCGCATCGGGTCGATGTTCGCCTGCGAGGACTTCGGCTATCAGCCCGACATCATCACCTGTGCCAAGGGCATGACATCGGGCTATTCGCCGATCGGCGCGATGATCGCCAGCGAGCGACTCTTCGAGCCGTTCAACGACAATACGACGACCTTCGCGCACGGCTACACGTTCGGCGGTCACCCCGTGTCGGCGGCGGTCGCGCTGGCCAACCTCGACATCTTCGAACGCGAGGGACTCAACGACCACGTGAAGACCACCGCGCCCGCGTTCCGATCGACGCTCGAGAAGCTCCACGACCTACCGATCGTCGGCGACGTGCGTGGCGAAGGATTCTTCTACGGCATCGAGCTGGTCAAGGACAAGGCCACCAAGGAGACGTTCACCGAGGCAGAGTCCGAGCGCATCCTGCGTGGATTCCTCTCAACCGCGCTGTTCGACGCCGGTCTCTATTGTCGCGCCGACGACCGCGGCGACCCGGTCATCCAGCTCGCGCCGCCGCTCATCTGCGGCCAGGCAGAGTTCGACGAAATCGAGCAGATCCTGCGTGGCGTTCTCACCGAGGCGTACACACTCCTCTGAGGTTCTCCAGGACTGAGCAACGACGGGCGCGTCGGCGGACAAGCAGTTCCGCCGGCGCGCTACCGCTATGACGTGAGGCGCTGTAGCCTCCTGTGCGATATGCGTCCTACTCGCGCCACCGCGCCCTTCGCCACAGACTTCGTCGTCCGCCGCGTGGTCGCACTGATCGTCGCTGTGGTGAGGATTGCAGCTGCGGTCGGGATCGTCGCTGTGGGCGCGATCGGTCCGGGCCTGGTCGCATCGCCCGCGTGGGCGGCCCCGACGCAGGCACAGTCGCAGGACACCTCGCCTGACACCGACCACTGCCCGCATCGGGTCTCGCCGCCTCCCGCTGTCGACGAGTCGGAAGTCGTGGCTCCCGGCTCGACGACACCAACCCCACTGCCGGTGCATTCCCCACCGGTCGGCGGCGAAGCGTTGGGCGGGTGCGGCGTCGTCGCAGACTCGTCGGCGGGTCGTGTGCCGGAGCGGCTGACGTCGGCGGCCTGGCTGGTCGCCGATCTCGACAGCGGCGCCGTGATCGCGGCCAAAGACCCGCACGGTCGGTACCGCCCAGCGTCGACCATCAAGATCCTGCTCGCGCTCACCGCATTGCGCTCGGGGATCTCGCTCGACAAACCGGTCACCGCGACGGCAGACGATTGGAGCGCCGAGGGCGACTCGTGCGGGATGGGTCCGGGCGGCAAATACACCATGCGCGACATGATGATCGGGCTCCTCATGGTGTCCGGAAACGACTGCGCCCACGTCATCGCGCGAGACCTCGGCGGCATCGACGCCACGCTGACCAAGATGAACCAGCTCGCGCACTCGCTGCAGGCGTATGACACCAGGGCGTCGACCCCGTCTGGTCTCGACTCCGCCGGAATGTCGACATCCCCATATGACCTCGCGGTGATCTTCCGTGCCGCCATGCAGAACTCGACGTTCCGCGACATCATCGCCATGCCGAACCACCCGTTTCCCGGGTACCCGAAACGACCCGACGTCCCCGGCGACGTCGACCACCCCGGCTACCTGATGCAGACGTCGAATCATCTTCTGCTGGAAGGCGATCCGGGCGTCCTCGGCGGCAAGACCGGCTATACCGACGACGCGCAGAAAACGTTCGTCGGGGCCGTCAAGAAGGACGGTCGTACCGTTCTGGTGGTTCAGATGTACGGCTTGTCGACTGCCGACGACAACTACTGGGATCAGGCACGCTCGCTCGTCGCCTACGGTGCGCACGCTCCACGCGAGGCGAAGGTGGGCGAACTCGCATCGACCTCAGGCGAACGCGCGAATACCTCCGACGACGCGCGCGTCGCGGTTCCGACGACCGAAGCCGAAGCGTCGACTCCCCAGGGCGCGGCTCTTCAAGAGTCGACATCTGGATGGTCGGTGCGCATCCTCGTCGGACTCGTGGGGCTGCTGGCGGCGCTGCTCCTGCTCCTGCTTGCGCTTCGCTTGATCCGACGCCGCTGATCGGGTCAGCGTCGCCTGGACCGCGTCACGAGAGCCACCGCGGCGCCGATCGCGGCCGCCACGGCCAACGGGCCGGCCTTCGGCACAGGATCCACCTCGTAGACCGGACGCACGACGACGGTCGGCGGCTCGGGCTGTTCGGTGGGATCGACCACCTGGTAGGGCTCATTGGCACTGTCCGTGGCACACCACGCCGTGGCGTACAGAACGATTCGCGAGGCCAGGTAGCCGAAGACCATGATGCCCAGCAGTGGTCCGAACGCCGCACCCGCCGGGCTGCCGAGCACCGATTTCAGGTAGATGCCTGCGACAGACTTGAGGATCTCGAAGATGATCGCGGTGAGCAGGGCCGCCTTGAGCACGTTACGAAACGGCAACGGATGCAAGGGAAGTCGGGCAAATATGAATACGAAGAGCAGCCAGGTCGCGACAAGGGATACGACGATGGCCACAGCCCGCACCACGACGGTCGAGCCACTGAAGCCGTCGACGTGCGCCCACTCGAGGATCTTGTTGATCAACCCGCTGTTGCCCAGGGCGGTGAGGCCGAGCGTGAACAGGAAGGCGAGACCCAGCAACACGAAAATCACGAGGTCGCTGATCTTCGACATGACCGCATTGCGGTTGACCCTGCCCCCGAACATCTCGGTCATTCCCAGGCGCACGCCGGAGATCCACCCGATACCGGTCAAGGCCGCGCCGACCAGACCGATGATGCCGACTGTCGCGCGTGATTCGATGGCCGAGTCGATCGCGCTCTCGAGCGTCGTGCCGAGCTCGCCGGGCATGGCCTTGACGATCTGGTCCTTGATGCTGTCGAGCCACTCTGGGTGGGCTGCGAGGACAAAACCGCCGATCGAGAAGGCGACCATGATGATCGGCACGATCGAGAGGATTCCGGTGAAGGTGATACTCGCGGCGTAGAGGTTGCCGCGACGATCGTTGTATCGCTGCACCGTGCGCAAGATGTGGTCGAGCCAGCCCCACCGCTCTCGGGCCGACTCGAACTCGTCCTTTCCGCGCGCGACAAGCGCTTTGCCCGAATCGATCACCGAAGCCATAGACCCTCGTTTCCCCTTCGGTCGGTGCTGTCCCTACTCACCGTGTCTACCGGAAACGAGTGCCGCGGGTCAGGATTTGGTACCTGACACGCTCGGCGCCAGGAACCCCACCTTGTCGTAGACATCGCGCAGCGTCGCAGACGCCACCGAGCGCGCTCGCGCTGCACCGTCGGCGAGGATGCCGTCGAGGTAGGCGGGATCGGCGAGATACTCGTCGACGCGTCCGCGCAGCGGGGTCACGAAGTCGCTGAGGACCTCGGCTGTCTCGACCTTCAGGTCGCCATATCCCTTGCCCTCGTACTTGGCGACGAGATCGGCGACCTCCACCCCGGACAACGCCGCCTGGATGGTGAGCAGATTCGAGACTCCCGGCTTGTTCTCGGGATCGAACGCCACCTCGCTGCCCGTATCGGTAACCGCCGACCGGATCTTCTTGGCCGACCGTTTCGGGTCGTCGAGAAGATTGATCAATCCCTTGTCGGTCTCGGCCGACTTGCTCATCTTGGCCGTCGGGTTCTGCAGGTCGTAGATCTTGGCGAACTCCTTGACGATGTACGGCTGCGGCACAGTGAACGCCTTGCCGAAGCGCTTGTTGAATCGCTGCGCGAGATCCCGGGTCAGCTCGAGGTGCTGCCGTTGGTCTTCGCCGACGGGTACCTGGTCAACCTGGAACGCGAGGATGTCGGCGGCCATCAGGATCGGATAGGTGAAAAGTCCGACGCTCGACGACTCGACACCCTGCTTGGCGGCCTTGTCCTTGAACTGCGTCATCCGGCTTGCCTCGCCGAATCCGGTGATGCAGTTGAGAACCCAGGTGAGCTGCGCGATCTCGGGGACATGCGACTGGACATACACCGTCGAGCGAGCGGGATCGACGCCGACGGCGAGCAACTGTGCCACCGACATGCGTGTGCGGTCGGCGAGCACCGACGGGTCGAACTGCACGGTCAGCGCGTGCATGTCCGGGATGAAGTAGAAGGCGTCGAACTCGTCCTGCAGCTCGACCCACTGACGCACCGCACCCAGATAGTTTCCGAGGTGGAAGGAATCGCTGGTCGGTTGGATACCCGACAACACCCGCCGCCGCGTACCCGACGCAGGTGATTTCTCGACGTCGCTCATGGCTTCCAGTCTCTCAGACGGCAGCACCTCATTATTCGGAGGTGCTATGCGGGCGTGCTGCTCAACGGTGCTCCGGCGGGTCACTCGAACACGACGGTAACCGGCGCGTGATCAGACCACCGGCGGTCGTAGGTGTCGGCCCGGTCGACGAACGCTTTGACGGTGCGCGCCGCCATTGCCTTGTTGGCGAGGTGATAGTCGATCCGCCAGCCCGAGTCGTTGTCGAACGCCTTTCCGCGCCACGACCACCACGAGTACGGCCCGTCTGCGTCGGGGTGGAGCTCGCGCATCACGTCAGACCAACCGGACTCCAGCAATCCACCGACCCACTCCCGCTCGTGCGGAAGGAAGCCCGGGCTGCGCAGGTTGCCTTTCCAGTTCTTGATGTCGTGCTCAGAGTGCGCGATGTTCCAATCACCGCCGACCACCACCGGACGTCGCTTCCGTGCCAACGAGGCGAGGTGCGCACCGAAGGCGTCGAGAAATCGCTTCTTCTCGGCGAACTTCTCCGCGTCCTTCTCCGACGAGCCGGCCGTCGGGGCTGCGGCACCCTTGGGCAGATAGAGGCTCGCGACGGTGACGGCTCCACCTTCGATGTCGAGGTCTGCTTCGAGATACCTTCCCGTGGAATCGAATTCGTCGCTGGAGAATCCGACGCGCACTGCCGTCGGCTCGACTTTGCTGAGCACTCCGACGCCCGCGTGTCCCTTGACGACCGACTCCGTCATCGACAGGTGCCATCCGTCGTCGAGCAGGGGTTCGAGGACTTCCCTGGCTTGTTCTTCGTTGGCGCGGATCTCCTGCAGGAGGACGATGTCGGTTCCGGCGGAGCGCAGCCACGGAACGAATCCAGCATTGTTCTCCGAGCGCACCTTGGTGGCCGCTCGGACGCCGTTCACATTCACGGTGGTGATCGCAGTTGGCACGGTTCGCCACATTACGGCGAGCCACCGACAACGACGCCGCGTACCCCGCCGCAGGCCAATCCGGACCGAGTCCAAAAGGTAAGGCGAACCTTGCGATCGTCAGGGTTTTATGTAAACCTTGCCTAACAGAATGCGAGGTGCGAGATGTTCGTGTGTATTTGCCGGGCCGTCACGGTGGACGAGGTCCACGAGCACTGCGACGCCGGAGCCAGAACTCCCGACGCCGTCAGTGAGCGCTGCGGCGCAGGCGAAGGCTGCGGAACCTGCATCGAACGACTCACCCAGATCGTCGCCTCGCGCACCGCAGGAAGGGTCGCCACAACTAGCGCAGCCTAGCCTGACCTGCGAAAACACCCCGTGCGGATATTCCCCACGGGGTCTTTTGGCGTGCTAGGTTCACTGTCACAATCAGTCCGAACCGGAGGTATGCCATGCGTGGAGACGATGAGGTCATCGCTCTACTCAACGAGCAATTGACCAGTGAACTCACCGCCATCAACCAGTACTTCTTGCACTCAAAAATGCAGGACAACTGGGGCTTGACCGAGCTCGCCTCGAAGACGAGGGCCGAATCGATCGAAGAGATGACCCACGCGGAAATCCTGACCGATCGCATCCTCTTCCTGGAAGGTCTGCCCAACTATCAGAAGCTGCTGCCGCTCCGCATCGGCCAGACTCTCCGTGAGCAGTTCGAGTCCGACCTCGCGATCGAGATCGAGGTGGTCAACCGTCTGAAGCCGGGCATCGTGCTGTGCCGCGAGAAGCAGGACATCACGACAGCCAAGATCTTCGAGGAGATCCTCAAGGACGAGGAGCACCACATCGACTATCTGGAGACGCAGCTCGAGCTGCTCGACAAGCTCGGTGAGCCGCTCTACCTGTCGAAGACGATCGCCACGCCTCCCGACGTCGGCTGATCCAGCCACTCACTCCGACATCGACCCCGGTACCAACAGGTGCCGGGGTCGATGTCGCTGAAGGTGAAGTCGCTTAGGTTGATGCCGCTTGAGTCGATGCCGATTGAGTCGATGCCGCTGTGTGGCGAGCGGCCGTGCGCCGGGCGACAGCCAGCGCCACACCCAGTACGACGATCCCGGCAACCGCGAGTCCTGCCCCGAGAACCGACGGCGCGCGGTACCCGAGACCTGCGGCGATGACAACGCCGCCGAGCCACGCGCCGAGTGCGTTCGCAATGTTGAGTGCCGAATGGTTGAGCGCCGCGGCGAGCGTCTGAGCGTCTTCGGCCACGTCCATCAGGCGGGTTTGCAGTGCGGGAACCATCGCCGTCGCGCTGACCCCGACGAGGAACGTCAATGGAACGGCCGCCCACGGCGATGTGACGAGTGCGGCAAACAATCCGAGCACCACCGCGGTCGCGACGAGTCCCACGAGAATCGCGCGCGGCACGTGTGAATCGGCGGCAGCACCGCCGACCAGGTTGCCGACCACCATGCCGACACCGAAGACCATCAACACCACCGGAACCCAACCGACCGAGATGCCCGTGAGGCTCGTCAGCGCAGTGTTGAGGTACGTGTAGAACGCGAACATCCCGCCGAAGCCGACGAAGCCGATCGCCGGCGTCAACCACACCTGAGGCCTCGTGAGTGCGCCGAGTTCGGTCATCGGATTGGTGACGGCCATGTCGTCGAGTGCGGGCAACGTGATGAACAGCGCGCCGATCGTCACGATGCCGATGACCACCACGACAACGAAAGCTGCTCTCCAACCCAGACTTTCGCCGAGCCAGGTCGCCAACGGCACACCCAGGACATTGGCTACGGACAATCCGAGGAGAACCAGCCCGACGGCCTTGGCACGGTTACGAGGTCCGGCCAGGTGCGCCGCGACGAGAGCAGCGACGCCGAAGTACGCGCCATGCGGCAGTCCGGCCACGAATCTCGCGACCATCAGCGTCCCGAAGTCGGGCGCCAACACAGTGGCCGCATTGCCGACCGTGAAAGCCACCATCAACCCGATCAACAGCGTGCGACGAGACATCCGCGCGGTCAGTGCGGCGATGAGAGGCGCCCCGACCACCACCCCGAGTGCGTAGGCCGAGACGACGTAGCCCGCAGTCGGCTCGGAGACATGCACCGAGGACGCGATGTTCGGCAGTAAGCCCATCGCGACGAACTCCGTGGTGCCGATCCCGAACCCGCCCAGCGCCATCGCCAGCATGGCGAACCGACGAGTTGTGTTGGAGTGGACCACGTTACTGCTGGTCCCGGCCATGTTCGTCTCGGTTGGGGCGGTTGAGGACATTCACGCTGCAACGAGCACGCCAGTGGGCGTGATTCCGTCGTCGACGGTGACATCGTTCACACCCCGCCTGCGCAGGGGTTCCGAGTCAGGCGGCGGGTGCGCCCGCCGTCGTTGATTTCGGGGTGGCACCCTGCTGCTGCGTCGACGCACCGGGTGTCGACTCGTCAGATGTCGACTTGTCGCGTGTCGACTCCCCCGATGTCGACTGCTCCGATGTTGACTGCTCCGGCGTCGGCTTCTCGGGTGCAGGCTTCTCCGGTGTCGACTCTCCTGGTCCAGGCTTCGGCGCATGCGCGCCGCCGGGAGCCTCAACCGGCTGCGAAGAGCCGCCGAGCGGCGCCTGTGTTTGCAGTGAGCCGCTGCCGGCAGGAGGCGTCGACGCAGCTTCGGTACCGGTCCCGTCACCTGTGCCTGCGCCACCCGAGCCGACAGGATCGTCGACGCCTTGTCGGCCGGAGATTCCCCCGCCGGAGATTCCATCAGTACCCGAGGCACTGCGCGCTTCGGGCCCGCCGAGAGTCTTCGCGGTGTCCACGGCCCCCGGGGCGTCGGCAATCTTCTCCGATGCTGACAGCGCCGCCACCGACGCGGTCTGGCTGGTGGTCGTCGGGGTGCGCAGCGACGCGAGCCACTCTTCGAACGCGACCAGCGACGGTCGGTACGCGGGTCCGGGAATGCCGGTGACATCGCGGCCGGTCAGTGTGTAGGCCCAGAACTTTCCGAAGTTCACCGGCATCGACGCGATGCTCCTGACAGTGGTCCGCAACGCGTCGACGCCCTGACCCCAGAGCACCGGGTTCCACGTGAACAGCCCCTGTGCCATGTTCTGGAACGTGTAGACGTCGGTGAGCACCCCGCCGTAGCCGAGGTCGGGCAACTGCGGGAACCAACCCATGGCCCACCGGATCGGCGGCTGGAAGTCGGCCAGTGTGATGCCGAGGATGTCCGGGAACTTCCACCGCTTGCTCACGAGGTCGGGCACGGTCCAGCCGAGACCGAGCTTGTCGACGAACTGCTGGGTGAGAACCCATGCCGACGACGGCACGACGAGCTGGCAGGTGTTGACCTCAGCGGTGGTGTCCTGGCAGTCCAACGGTTTGACTCCCCAGGCGTCCCACAGGGCTCCTTTGGTGGCGGGCAGATACATGTAGAGCGGATACAGACCGTGCTTGACCCAGTAGCCCGCGAGGCCGTCGAGGGCTCCGATCGGGTCGTGAAGCGGGTCGGGAAGATCACAGATCGGATCGCCCGTGAAGCACACGGTGGTCACCGGAATCCCGCCGAAGTCGTCGACGTCGCGTCCACCCGCCATGGTCAGGCCGGGGATCACGCCGATCAGAACGCGTTCGATGCCCTGTCCGTAGAGAGTTCCCGCTTGCCGCGGATCGGAGTAGAGCAGTCCGGACACGTCGGTCGATGAGATCTCGTAGCCAGAAGTGTTGCCGGTGCCGATATCGGTGAGTACGTCGCCGCCGATTCCCGCGCCCTGGGAGTACCCGACGATCACGACCGGTTTGCCATCACACTGCGCCTGATAATTCGCCACGGTCGACATCGTTGCGGCGACGCCCTGCGACTGACTGTCATCGAAGCCGAAGGCACCCAACGGCCAGATCGACGCCGGATACTCGACACGCTCGACGGTGTAGCCGGCATATTGAGGTTGGCGCGTGACGCCGTCGAGCAGATGTCCCTGGGGATCCCACGTACCGCCGACGAAGACGAGCGCGCCGTTGCCACAGCCGTCATCGGCGGCCTCGGCTCGCGCGACACCCGCGCCGGGGGTTTGACCTATGGCGAGAAGAACCGCTGCGACTGCGGCGAGTCCGAGTGTGCTCGCCGCCGTGATCGATCGCCGGAAACCGAAGTGACCACCCATGCGTTCTCCACCAATCCGGCCGATCTGTGCCGCGTCGCCGCGAGGTCGTCGGCGTCCGCTCCGGCCGAGTTACTCGCGAATGTTCGGATCGTAGAAGTCTGTGACCCACGCCACAAGAGAATCCGACGGCCGATCGGCGAACCGACGACGATGGACGGCAGATTCGACTGTTCGGACTACACGAGAGAGCTTCAATTGCGCCTTTTCGCCGCCCGCGCGCAGTGTCGCCGCTGCGACCCCTTGTCCACCCCAAGAACCAGGCTGCGTCGGAGGGTTCTCACTTCATTTCGGCCGTGTTATATCCTTGACGCCAGGTCATGAGTATCAGCGCAAAGCCCCGGCTCGCTGATCGGCAACCCTCCAACCGCGGTGGGGTGCTCCGGGTGATGACCGGGTTGTGGGACCCCGTTCTGCGACGATCAATTCGTCGATGATGGTTTCGGGTCCCCGGCAAGCGCGGGTCCGAAGGTCGGACCCCAACAGGGTCGTCGTGCCCTGCCGACCGTAGAAAGTGATGCGTATTCAATGTCTGACGTCGACGTCGACCAGAATCCAGCCGACAACTGGAGTTTCGAGACCAAGCAGATTCACGCAGGCCAGACAGCCGACGCGGCGACCAACGCCCGCGCTCTGCCGATCTACCAGACCACGTCGTACACGTTCAACGACACCACCCATGCCGCGAATCTGTTCGGCCTTGCCGAGCCAGGCAACATCTACACGCGCCTGATGAACCCGACACAGGATGTCGTCGAGCAGCGTCTCGCTGCTCTCGAGGGCGGTGTCGCGGCGCTGCTCGTCGCGTCGGGCCAGGCTGCGGAGACGTACTCGATCCTCAACATCGTCGAGAACGGCGGGCACGTCGTGTCGAGTCCCCGCCTCTACGGCGGAACTTACAACCTCTTCCACTACACGCTGCCCAAGCTCGGCATCGAGGTCACGTTCGTCGAGGATCCGGAAGATCTCGACTCGTGGCAGGCCGCAGTCCGCGACAACACGCGCGCGTTCTACGGCGAGTCGATCTCCAACCCGAACAACGAGATCCTCGACATCGAGGGCATCTCGGGGGTTGCACATCGCAACGGCGTGCCGCTCATCGTCGACAACACCGTCGCCACCCCGTATCTGCTCAACCCGCTCGCGCACGGCGCCGACATCGTCGTGCACTCGGCCACCAAATACATCGGTGGGCACGGAACCGCGATCGGCGGCGTGATCATCGACGGCGGCACCTTCGACTGGCGTGTCCAGCGCGACGGCAAAGACCTCTTCCCCGGTTTCACCACGCCCGACCCGAGCTACCACGGCGCGGTCTTCGCCGATCTCGGCGCTCCCGCGTACGCACTCAAGGCACGCGTGCAGTTGCTCCGCGACACCGGCGCAGCAATCTCGCCGTTCAACGCGTTCCTGCTCGCACAGGGTCTCGAGACCTTGAGCCTGCGCGTCGAGCGTCACGTCGCCAACGCACAGCGCGTCGCCGAATACCTCAACGACAACCCGCAGGTCGAGGAGGTCTACTACGCCGGTCTGTCGTCGTCGCCCTGGTACAAGCGCGGCCAGGAGCTCGCACCGAAGGGGCAGGGCGCTGTCATCGGGTTCGAGATCGCAGGCGGCGTCGACGCGGGCAAGCGGTTCGTCGAGGCGCTCACACTGCACAGCCACGTCGCCAACATCGGTGATGTGCGCTCACTGGTGATCCACCCCGCATCGACCACCCACAGCCAGCTGACCCCCGAGGAGCAACTCGCCGCGGGTGTCACCCCCGGCCTCGTCCGCCTCGCGGTGGGCATCGAGGGAATCGACGACATCCTCGCCGACCTCGACCGGGGTTTCGAAGCAGCCAAGTAGCCAACGCAGAGCAAGGAGCGAGGACACCTGTGTCGGTGAGCATCGACCCGCAGACGGATACAGAGCAACGGCCGGACTGGGAGAACGCCCCGGACGGCCAGATGCTCAGCGCCCGTCTCGGGTCGATCTCACTCGACAACGGTGAGCAGATCGACGACGTGACCCTCGCCTTTCAGCGGTGGGGAAAACTGTCGCCTGCTCGCGACAACGTCATCCTCACGCTGCACGCCCTGACCGGCGATTCACACGTGACCGGACCCGCCGATGCTGCTCATCCCTCCCCCGGCTGGTGGGACGGTCTGATCGGTCCCGGCGCGGCAGTCGACACCGACGAATGGTGCGTCATCTCGGCAAACGTGCTCGGCGGATGCCGTGGATCGACCGGGCCCGCATCGCTGGACCCCACCGGCCGACCGTGGGGTTCGAGCTTCCCGCAACTCACCGTGCTCGATCAGGTCCGCGCCGAAGTCGCACTGATGGATCATCTGGGCATCGAGAGCATCGGCGCGGTTGTGGGCGGCTCGATGGGCGGCGCACGCGCACTCGAGTGGATCATCGAGTACCCCGAACGGGTTCGAAGCGCACTCGTGCTAGCCGTCGGCGCTCGTGCGACCGCCGACCAGATCGGTACGCAGACAACGCAAATCGCAGCCATCACGTCCGATCCGGCGTGGCACGGCGGCGACTATCACGGCACCGGCGAGGCGCCGACGACCGGAATGGGAATCGCTCGTCGGATCGCGCACCTGACCTACCGCAGCGAGCCGGAGCTCGACGAACGCTTCGCGAATGATGCTCAGGGCCAAGAGAATCCACTCACCGGCGGACGCTACGCAGTGCAGAGCTACCTCGAGCACCAGGCGGGCAAACTGGTCGAGCGTTTCGATCCGGGAAGCTACGTCATCCTCAGCGAAGTACTCAACCACCATGATGTCGGGCGCGATCGCGGTGGCGTGAAGACCGCACTCAACGCGTGCAACGTTCCGGTGATCGTCGGCGGTATCGACTCGGATCGCCTGTACCCCTTGCGGTTACAGGTCGAACTCGCCGAAGAGCTCGGCAATTGCGTCGGCGGCCTCCAGGTGGTTCAGTCCGACAACGGCCACGACGGATTCCTCACCGAATTCGACGCCATCGGCGATCTACTCAAGCGCACAGTCGATCTCGCGCGTCGCTGAAGTCAGGACGTCAGCTGCCGTTGTACTCCGCTGATAGATCAGCGTGCCCGCTCACGTAGCGACCTGGCGTCGGCGTATCCGATCGCCCGCGCCGCAGCTTCTCGTGTCCACCCCTGCGCCACCAGTTCGCTCGCCGCCTCACGGCGCACCTGCGCCGAGTAGGCGTGCGGAGTCATCCCGGTCGCTGTCACGAAGTGCCGCACCAGTGTTCGAGCCCCCACATGAAGAGTCGACGCCAACGTCGCGAGATCGGGTGGCGGGCCGTCGACCTGGTCGATGACATCCTGAGCACGGTGTACAAGATCGTCGAGATGATCCCGGTGCATGAGCGTGAACGGCGCCTGCCCAGCAGTACCCGGCCTCCATGCGGGCACGACGAGGGTCCGAGCGACCCTCGCGGCAAATGCGGGTCCGTGATCGTGCGCGATGAGATGTAACGAGAGATCGATTCCGCTCGCTATGCCTGCGGAGGTGTGTACCCGGGGTGTGCACGTGTAGAGCACCCCGTGGGCCACCTCGACCCCGCGGAACCGCGCAAGCCGGTCGAGCAACTCGTGATGCGTTGTCGCACATAATCCGTCGAGAACGCCCGCCTGCGCGAGCGTCAATGCACCAGCGCACACGCTCGCCACAGAACCGCTCGCTCGATGGTGTTCGGCGACACGCAGGACGAGGTGATCTGCGAGAGGCGCCACGTCGGCCGCGAGTTTCCCTCCCACAACCATCACGAGGTCGCGCGTCGACAATTCCGGCCACGTCGTCGACGCACCCAACGCGATCCCCTGATGGGAAGTGACAGTGGCGGTGTCGGCTACCGTCGAGATCTCGTAGTCACCGCCGAGATCGTTCGCCGATGCGAACGCCTGTATCGGTCCCGCCGCGTCGAGTAGGTGCACTCGTGGCGGCAGCACGATCAGGACACGACGCCTACGGCGATCGACAGTCATGCTCTCATGCTGGCATGCCGAGTTCCGCGAGTGTGGTGACGAGTGCGAATCGACCCGACAGCGCCGCCGCTGTCCGCTCGATCACCGTCGCCGCGTCAAGCACCCCTGACCCATCGGCGAGCGGCAGTGGATGCGTCGCCGTCGCATCGATCACCACCTCGACGGAGTAGCCGAGATCGCTCGCGACCCGGGCCGTGGTCTCCACGCACTGCTCCGTGCGGATTCCTGCGAGACGCACGGTATCGATTCCTGAGTGGATCAGCAATTGCCCGAGATTGGTTGTGGTGAAGGCATTGTGACTCGTCTTGACGATCACCGGCTCGTCGGAGCGGGGCACGAGGTCGTCAACGAGCCGCACCAATCCGCGTTCCGGATCGAACGGTCCCTCGCTGCCCGGGGCGGAGTGCAGCACCCAGATCACCTGGTCGCCGCGAACACGCGCCGACTCCACGAGCTCCGCCACTCTGATGGCGATCTCCGGATCCGAGATCTGCTCCCACGAGGGCTGCTGTCGAAACGATTCCTGGACGTCGATGACGATCAATGCGTTTGCCATGTATCGATCATGGCCTCACCGCGGCACGCAGAACAGGTACAAGAAGGTCACTGACCGGAACGATCAGGACACGTCATGGCGGCGGCAGCAGTCCGTCGGGAACCGGCGTCGTGGTCGTCGTGGTCGGAGGTGTCAGTTGACCCGCTCCTGCACCACGATCGTTATGTGACTGCGACGCACCACCATTCGAACCAGCCCCGCCAGAGGGTTGCTGATGGCTGGGAGTCGGCGTCTCCACACCGGGAGCGGGCGTCCCCGACGGCGGAACGAACCCCGGCGGCAGCAGCTTGGGCGGAATCGTGATTCCGGGCGGCAGTGGCAAAGTGGGACGACTGGTCTCGGCGCTGGGTGGCCGCGTTGTCGTCGACGGCGTACTCGGACGCGCGGAGAGTGTCAGCGTGGACGGCGACGGCGTCGTCGGAGGCAATTGCGTTGTCGCCCAACCCGGTCCGTCGTCCTCGCGCGCTGTGCGCGGGGCTTCGGCCGACGTCGAGGTGAGTGGTGTCGGTTCCTGTCTCGTCTCCGAGGGAACGATGTCGGACTGGTCGGAGTCGGTCGATATCGACGCGACGCGAGCACTCGAGGGCGACGGGATGTCCGTGGAGTTGCCGGTGAGTGTCGAACCCACCGCATACACCGTGAACATCGCTGCGGCAATGACAACGGCTGCAACAGCGATCGGCAGCGGAGAGAGCACTCCCCTGCGCCTCCCGCCTCCGATGAAGGCCAATCGACTGGGCGCCGTTGCCTGCTCGGAGGAGAGCATCGCGGCGCCCACAGCTGCAATTTGTTCCGGATTCGTCGGGATGACGACCTCGACGAGTCCGCCTTCGGCATCCTCTTCGGGCACCATGTCGGCGATGGTCGGCAGGTTCGCCAGACCACCGACGAGAACCACCGCGCACGCCGAATGCGTTGCGAGGTAACGGCTCAGCTCTTCGCGAGCGTCTTTCAGGAATGGACGTACCGCCGAGGCGAGCGTTGCGTCGCCGATTCGGAACCGGCCGGCGGCGTCGACTGTGCCGTGCTCACCCGACTCCTCCTTGGCGGTTCTGACGGCACTACGCAAAGCGTTGCGACTGAGCTTGTTCGAGAACGAACCACTCACGGCGCCCGCGTCGTCGACCACTTGGCGGACGATCGCGTCGTCGAGCGCGCGCCCCGACAGTGCGCGTGAGTGTGTGATGTCGCCGATGGCTCCGCTCGAAGGCTCGACGGTGTAGAAGGTCGTGCCGGTATCGCCGCAGTCGACGACGACCACCGACCTGTATCGCCCGATCTGGCCCGTTTCGATCAAGCAGGCCACCACGGCCTCCTCGACGGAGACGAGGTGGATCTGCCGGCGTGGACCCGACCCCGTCGAGCCGATGAGCTCACGCCCGAGATCGCCGCCTGCCGCGACGCCGATCGGCCCCACGCGTCGGTCGGCGCCGCGCGCGGCGTCGAGCATGAGGTCGATGCCCGCGTTGACCCTGCCCGCGGTGTCGTGACCATCGCTGGGATCGACGTCGATCACCCGTGACTCCACGAGTTCGCGACCCGAGCCGTCACGTGTGAGCAGGACGAAGTGAATCATGCCCTGACCCAAGGAAACACCCATCGACGTCGTCTCGTCGTGGGTGGAGCGATCGTTTGGTCTATCCAGCGTCGAAGAGATTGGTTGCCTGCCCGTTTGTCGCCGTTCGTCGTTCGCCGTTCATTGCGGCGCGCTCTAGCACTGCCGCAGCGCACCACGACTCACTCGGTGCGCTCACGCCCGGGTTCAATGAATCCAGAGGTCCCGGATGCTGATCCGACAGGTGCCGAATCAGCTCACGTCACGGGACACTTTACCGAAGCGTGCTCCATATTGTAATCAATCCGTGCCCAACGGATCTATTGACGCAGCTAGCCATAACATGAGGGCTCCGACGCTGGCAAGGGATATAACGTCGAAGAATCTTCCTCTGACCTGCAGTAATCCGACTCGTGACGTTGGCAACACCGCGCGCATGAATGCGCCGAGAAGCAGAGCCGTTCCGAAAACGAACGAACCACGTCGCCAACGGTCGAACAACACCAGCGCCGCTCCGGCGATCACGCCGAGCATCACCAGCAGATAGGGAATCTGCGCGATGTAGGCGCGGACCCGACGGGCATGGCGAAGCTGCCGCACCCGCGCATCCGTCGCTGAGTTCACCGTCCGGAACCTCCGGCGACGCTCACTCCGGCTGCAAGATCTGCCTCTGCACGCTCGACCACATTGACGAGCAGGAACGCGCGCGTCAGTGGCCCGACGCCGCCCGGGTTCGGTGACACATATCCCGCGACGTCCCACACGTCTGGGGCGACGTCGCCGACCAGCCCGTCCTCGGTGCGGCTGACGCCGACATCGATGACCGCTGCCCCCGGCTTGACCATGTCTCCGGTAACCAGATGCGGCACACCTGCCGCGGCCACGACGACGTCGGCACGCTTGATCTCTGCGGCGAGGTCGCGGGTTCCGGTGTGACACAGCGTCACGGTTGCGTTCTCACTGCGTCGAGTGAGCAGCAGACCGATCGGGCGTCCGATCGTCACACCACGGCCGACGACAGTGACGCGGGCACCGTTGATCGGGATGTCGTAGCGCCGCAGCAGGTGAATCACGCCGCGCGGCGTGCACGGGAGCGTCGACTCCTTGCCGAGGACGAGTCGTCCGAGGTTGATCGGGTGCAGACCGTCGGCGTCCTTGGCGGGATCGATCCGCTCGAGCGCGGCGTTCTCGTCGAGATGCCGTGGCAGCGGGAGTTGCACGATGTAGCCGGTGCAGCCGGGGTCTGCGTTGAGCTCGTCGATGGCCGCGTTGAGGTCTTCGGTGGTGGCGTCCGCGGGTAGATCCTTACGGATCGACGCGATGCCGATCTTGGCGCAGTCGGAGTGCTTGCCCTTGACGTAGGACTGCGAACCCGGATCGTCGCCGACGAGGATCGTGCCGAGACCCGGCATCACGCCGGCCATCCGCAGCTTGTCGACGCGTTCACGGAGATCGGCGAAGATCTCGTCGCGGGTCAGCTTGCCGTCGAGTCGTATCGCGCTCACCCGTCCATTGTTCCATCCTGTCCGAGCCTCGGTGTCAGGTGTGGGGCGTCGGGGTGTCAGATGTCGGGGCGTCGGATGTCGGGGCGTCGGATGTCGGGATCAGCGATTCGCTGCGTCCATCCGAGTACCGTGCTGCCATATGCCCACGAACGCCGCCCGCCCGGTCACCATCGCCGACGTCAGGAGGGCGCGAGGGCGTATCGCGACGCACGTTCGACGCACGCCGGTGCTGCGCGCGGAGATCGACACGGTCAGCGGAAGTGTTCCGGTGGTCTTCAAGCTGGAGTACCTGCAGCTCGGCGGCTCGTTCAAAGCCCGCGGAAGCGTGAATGCCGTGCTCGCGGCGCGCGACGCGGGAAAGCTCACAGATAGCGGAGTGGTGGTGGCGTCCGGCGGAAACGCCGCGATCGGCGCAGCGCATGCGGCGCGGATCGTCGGCACGCGGTGCACCGTCGTCGTACCCGAGAACGCCCCACCGGTGAAGGTGACGGCGCTGCGTGATCTCGGAGCCGACGTGCGTCTACACGGCTCCAGGTATCACGACGCGGCCGAGTTCGCGGGTGCCCTCGCCACGAAGACGGGTGCGCTGCTGCTCCACGCGTACGACCTTCCCGACATCGTCGCCGGCGCCGGGACCATCGCCCTCGAGTTGGCCGCCGACGTTCCCGGGCCGCAGACCGTCGTCGCGTGCGTGGGAGGCGGCGGACTGCTCGGAGGTCTCGCAGCGGCCCAGCGCCCCGGCGATCGTCTCGTCGGCGCGGAGCCCACCGGAGCGTCGAGTCTGCATCAGGCGGTGGAGGCGGGTGGGCCGGTGTCGGTCGAGCTCGACAGCATCGCCGCGGACTCGTTGGGCGCCACCAGGATCGGCGACATCTGCTGGTCGACCATCGCCGACAAGGCAGTCGAGAGCGTCGTCGTCTCCGACGACGCTATCATCGCCGCGCGTCGAATGCTGTGGGAGCGGTTCCGCATCGTCGTCGAGCACGGCACCGCCACCGCGGTCGCGGCGGTGGCCGCCGGGCTTGTGAAACCGGCCCCCGACTCGACGCTCTGCGTGCTGCTGTGCGGAGCCAACACCCGACTCGACGACCTCTGAGCCGACTGGGCCCTCCCTCACGCCGACTGGGCGTTCCCTCGCGCCGACTGTGCGTCGACCGCCCCGGCGGAGCGTCGGGTCGCCCTCTGCACAATGGACTCCATGTTCCGCATCATGTTCTATCAGCCGTGTATCCCACCCAACACGGGTAACGCGATCCGGCTGGCTGCCAACACCGGCAGCGAACTCCATCTGATCGAGCCGCTCGGTTTCTCGATGTCCGACGCTCAGGTGAAACGGGCAGGCCTCGACTACCACGAGATGGCGAACGTGACCGTCCACCCGAACCTCGTCACAGCGTTCACCGAGCTGAAACCGCAACGCGTCTTCGCATTCACCGCGCATGCATCGCGCTACCACACCGACGTCGACTATCGCCCCGGCGACGTACTGCTGTTCGGTCCGGAACCCACCGGACTCCCCGACGACGTGCTCGCCGAACCCGAGATCACCGACCGGCTTCGTATCCCGATGCTCGCCGGGCGACGCTCACACAACCTGGCGAATGCCGCGAGCATCGTCGTGTACGAAGCGTGGCGACAGAACGGATTCGACGGCGCGGTGTGACGAAAGTGTCTGCGCACTAACGGGACTGACGCACAGTCGGCGCCACGGAGCGCACGGTCGGCACTATGCGGGGCTCACTCGATGGAATCGCGTGGGCTTGGTAGACCGCCCGCCTAGCCGACGCGGAAACGCTTGGTACGCGCGGTCGCTCCCCCGATGAGTGCCACCTTGGACTTCGGCACGCCGAGGTGCTTGGCGAGCAGTTCGGCGACCGCCTTGTTCGCCTTACCCTCGGTGGCGGGCTCGCGCACGTAGATGGTGATGGAACCGTCCGGCCCGGTCTCGACGAGCGGCCCCTTGCGACTGCTCGGTTTTGCCGTGACGATCACCTGTTTCGCCATCTGTTCCTCTCCCCGCTGTCGTTGTGCGCGAATGCTTTCCGCGCAGTTGTCAGTGCACATTTCACATCAGTGCCAATCCCGCGAGCGGGTACCCACTCGAAGATCCATCCGCTGCAACCGATCTGCAACCACCGTCACCGCACCCTCTGCATTCTGCACTCTGCCGCGTACCAGCAGCGCCGACGCCGAGTGTGCCAACTCGCGATACCGCGACCACAGCCCGACCGAGCACACCACGTTGACCATCCCGGTCTCGTCTTCGAGGTTGATGAACGTCACGCCGGATGCTGTCGCCGGACGCTGCCGGTGGGTGACAGCCCCTCCGACGATGACACGTGACCCATCCGGCACAGACAATAGCGCCTCAGCGGGCAGGACACCTATCGCAGTCAACCGCGGACGCAGGAACTGCGTCGGATAATTCGACGGCGTGATCCCCGTCGCCCAGGCATCGGTGGCGGCCAGCTCAACATCCGACAATCCCGGCAGCGTCGGTACCTGCGCAGATGACTCCAACTCGAGTTGCTCGGCGCTCGCGGAGGCCGCGGCGCCCGCCTCCCACAACGCTTGTCGTCGACTCATGCCGAAACACTCGAACGCCCCCGCGCCCGCCAATCCCTCGAGGTGCGCGAGGTTGAGGTCGGCTCGCCGCGACAGGTCGGTGATGCTCGTATACGGACCGTCGACTCCCCTTGATTCGACGATGCGCGCCGCGACGTCGTCTCCGACCCCGCGTATCGACGCCAACCCGAGCCGCACGTCGAGCCCGTCGTTCTCCAACGTCGCCTCGGCCAGCGACGCGTTGATATGCGGCCGGTGCACGTCGACGCCATGTCGGCGGGCGTCGGCGACCAATGACTGCGGCGAGTAGAAGCCCATGGGCTGTGCGCGCAGCAACGCGGCGCAGAATGCGGCAGGATGGTGCAGCTTGAACCACGACGAGTAGAAGACCAACGATGCGAAACTCTGCGAATGACTCTCGGGGAAACCGAAATTGGCGAAGGCCGCCATCTTCTCGAAGATCCGGTCGGCGACGTCGCCGGTAATGCCGTGCGAGCGCTGCATGCCCTCGTAGAAGCGTCGACGAAGCTGGTGCATACGCTCCGGTGATCGCTTCGACCCCATGGCTCGACGGAGCTGGTCCGCCTCGGCGGCGTCGAATCCGGCGACGTCGACGGCCAGCTGCATGAGCTGCTCCTGGAACAGCGGTACGCCGAGTGTTCGCTTGAGCGCCGGCCACATCGACGGATGTTCGACGGTCGGCTCCTCCTGGCCGTTGCGTCGGCGGATGAACGGATGGACCGATCCGCCCTGGATCGGTCCCGGACGGATCAGCGCGACCTCGACGACCAGATCGTAGAAGCACCGGGGCTTCAGCCGCGGGAGAGTCGCCATCTGTGCTCGCGATTCCACCTGGAAAACCCCGACAGAGTCTGCGCGACAGAGCATCTCGTACACCGCCTGCTCGGAGAGGTCGAGTTTGGCGAGGTCGACGTGGATGTTCTTGTGTTCGGCGACCAGATCGATCGCGTAGTGCAGCGCCGAGAGCATCCCCAGACCGAGCAGATCGAACTTGACCAAACCGATTGCGGCACAGTCGTCTTTGTCCCACTGCAATACGCTGCGATTCTCCATCCGCGCCCACTCCGTCGGACAGACATCGGCGATGGGACGATCACAGATCACCATTCCACCGGAGTGGATTCCGAGATGTCTTGGCATGTTGGCGATGTCGCTTGCGAGTTCGCGCACGTCGTCGGGCGCGGTGTCGGGCATCTTGCTCCAGGCGTCTTGCTGACCGCTGGCATAGCCGAGCGCCCGTGCCATGTCGCGCACCGACGATCGGCCCCGATAGGTGATCACGTTGGCGACCTGCGCGCTGTACTCGCGGCCATACCGTCGGTACACGTACTGGATCGCCTCTTCACGACGGTCCGATTCGATGTCGACGTCGATGTCCGGTGGCCCGTCACGCTCGGGTGAGAGGAACCTCTCGAACAGCAACTCGTTGGCCACCGGGTCGACGTTGGTGATACCCAACGCGTAACACACCGCGGAGTTGGCGGCGCTCCCCCGGCCTTGGCACAGGATGTCGTTGCGTTTACAGAAGTCGACGATGTCGGCGACGACGAGGAAATAGCCGGGGAAGGTGAGCGTCTCGACGATCGCCAGTTCGTGCTCGATCTGCCGGTAGGCCGCCGGATGTTGGGCTGGTGTCCCATAGCGGCGTCGTGCGCGGGTCATCGTAAGGTGCCGCAGCCAACTGGACTCCGTATGGCCGGCCGGCACGTCGAACGGCGGTAACTGCGGCGCGATCAATCCGAGCGAGAAAGCGCAATCGTCGGCGAGGTCTGCCGCGGCGGCGATGGCGTCGGGGTGCGCGGGGAGCAGGCGCATCATCTCGTCACCGCTGCGCAGATGCGCACCGCCGACCCCCGGCATCCAGCCCGCGATGGTCTCGATGTCGGTGCGGGCACGCACCGCCGCCATCGCCAGCGCAAGGCGTCGACGACGCGGCCCCGCGAAGTGCGCCCCCGACGTCGCGACGGTCGGCAGCCCGAACCGCTGCGCGAGGTCGGCGAGTACCGCATTGCGCTCGTCGTCGTCGGGCAGGCCCTGAGCGGTGAGTTCGACGACGACGTCGTCGCGTCCGAACCGCTCGACCATTCCACCGAGAGCGGCCTCGGCAGCACCGATACCCGCACGATCCAACGCGCGCCGAACCGCGCCCTTGCGACAGCCCGTCAGGATCACCCAGTGGCCTGCGTCGCGGGTCAGCCGGTCGACGTCGTAGCGCAGCAGCCCCTTCTCACCACCGGACATGTGGGCGTCGGCGATGATTCGTGACAACCTCCGATAGCCCTCACTGTCACGCGCGAGGACCAGCAGATGCTCACCGGCCGGATCGGTCACCCCGGTGCGGGTCACGTCCGGCTCGAGGGAGAGTTCGGCACCGAACACCGTCGGCATCGCGAATTCCTTTGCGGCCTCGGCGAATCGGACCACGCCGTAGAAACCGTCATGGTCGGTGATCGACAGACCGGTCAGGTCGAGTCGGGCCGCCTCCTCCACCATCTCCTCGGGCATCGACGCCCCGTCGAGGAAACTGTAGGAACTGTGCGCATGCAGTTCCGCATAGCGCACAGACGATCGCTCACGAGACACCTCCGGCGCCGTGTAGGCGCCACGTTTGCGCGACCACGCGGGGCTGTCGTTGCCGTCGCCCGTCTGCTCGGGACCGAAGAACTCCCCGGGACGACCGCCATCGGGCGAGCGCCCCGACAGCACCCGCTCCATCTCCCGCCACGTCGGCGGGCCCTGGTTCCAGCCCACTCAGCCAGTATAGAACACCTGTTCGACAGACGATGGGTGGCGGGCTGCCCCGCTCGCCTCGCCGACGACAATCCCCGCCACCCGACTGTGAATGTGTGTCGAACTGAAGGATGTGGGTGCTGCAGCACCCACATCCTTCGATTGGACCCACATCCTCGCCTCAGCTCGACGGCGCTCGGCACCCGCGCCCGTACCGGCGACACCGCGCCATCAGTCGGCCGACACCGCCCGCGGGATTCGACGATCCGCCACGGTCATGGCGATCAGCGCCGCCCCGATCACCACGATGGCCCACCCCGCGACGTGGAGTCCGCCATCGGTGGCGCGGGCGCCGAAGGCGATACCGATGAGGCTCGACGAGAAGATCGCCCCGAAGTACATGAACGTCCGGTACAGCCCGGATGCCACACCGATCGACTCCGGCGGACTCTGCGTGTAGAGCGTCGCCTGATTTGCATAACCGCTCAGTCCGTTGGCGACGCCGAACAGGAACGTCATCGCGAGCAGGATCCACAACCCGGACGAGTGATGGATCGCGACTGCGGTCACGCCCGCACCGACGAAGCAGAAACCCGTGAGGATCAACGGGATTCGTACCCAGCCGTGCGTCGAATTCACCCGCGCGCACACCACGCTCAGCGCCGAGTAAGGGATGAGGATGAGCCCGACCTGCGCCGCGGTGTATCCCGCGGACTGCTCCATCCACTGGCTGATGCCGTACATCGCCGTGTACGAGCCGAGCCCTGCCAGCATCTGGCGCAGGTAGGTGCGCACCAACGGGGAGTTGGCCGCGAGCATCCGCACATCAATGAGGGGTTGTGTCGCGCGCAGTTCCCAGAGCACCAGGAGCAACCCCGCTACGACGATCACCGCCAGCAGCCACCACTTCGGTGAACCGAGCGCGGCGAGGAACTCGAGCGTCGCGATCACGGTCACCGCGAAGAGCGCCACCCCGACGACGTCGACCACGCGGACGAGGCCACCGAAGCCGCCCACCTGCACCGGACCGTCACGAGGGATGCTGCGCAGCGCCCACGCGAGGGTGATCAGCGCGATCGGAATATTGACGAAAAACACTGCCCGCCAGCCGAACACACCGGTCAGCACACCACCGAGCGGCAGTCCGATCACCGCGATCACCTGGGCGGCGATCGAGAACCCGCCGAGCACGCGACTCGGCACTCCCGTTCCGAATGAGTCGGCACGAGACCGCACGAGCGCCATCGCCGTCGGATACGCCGCAGAGGTGCCGATGCCGATCAGGGCACGCGAGAGCATCAGGCACCAGAACGCCGGCGCGGCGGCACCGATGACACCGGCGATCAGCAGAATGACCAGCCCTGAGACGAAGACGCGACGAGGACCGAATACCGTCGCGAGCTTGCCCATTGTCGGTTGCGCCACTGCGCTGCACAGGTAGAGCACCGAGATCAGAATCGTCGTCTGGGCCGGACCCCGATGAAAGTCGACGCCGATCCCGACGAGCGCGGTGGCGATCATGGAACTGTTGATCGGGTTGAGTGTCGACCCCATCAACAGTGGCCCGGTGAACCGCCAGCCGAACGGATTGCGCTGTGCCACACCGGCGTCGCCGGTGGCCACGGCGCTCACTGAGCTGTGGCGTCGAGGAGTTCGAGAAGCTCTGCGGTCGAACCTGTCTCGGCGATCTGGGGAAACACCTCGCGCACGCTGTGCGCGTGACGCTCCCCGTCGGAATCGGTCATCGAGTCGGTCGGCAACGTCACGTTGAACCCCGCTTCGTGTGCGTCACGGGCCGTCGATTCGACACCTGCGCCACTGGCGATCCCGACGACGGCGACCTGGGTGACGCCCCTGGAACGCAACTCCTCCAGGAGGCCGGTACCCGCGAATGCACTGCGCGAATGTTTGGTCACCACCAGATCGTCTAGCTGGGGGGCGAATTCGTCGATGAGCTCGGTCCCCTCCGTCGGCAATTGCGGCCTCGCCGATCCAGAGTTGCGGTCCGTCCGGCCGGGAGGCACGGCGTCGACGTTGACCATCACCACGAGGTGGCCATACTTATGGAACCTGTCGACCAATTGCCCCGCGCGGTCGACGATTTCCGACGCCGGGTACGGTGCGAGATTGTCGCGCAACGCGATTCCACGTTGCATGTCGATGACGATCAGCGCGACCCGCGGGTCGAGAGCTGTCATTGCCATGGATTCCTCCTTGATCGAAGCGACTGTCAGGACTCCGCTACACGGCGGAGAAGCTCTGTTGCGGTGGCGATCTGCGCCCGTTCCTCGTCGGTGAGAACCTGCCCGAGCCGATCAGCGAGCCAGTCCTCGCGAGCCAATCGTCCACGCGCGTAGGTCTCGCGGGCCTTGTCCGAAAGATCAAGGAGCGTCTTTCGACGATCCTTCGGATGAGGCGTCCCGATGATGAGTCTCTGCTCGAGCAGTGCCGCAACCGTCGTCGACATCGACTGCGGGCGAACACCTTCGGCTCGGGCGAGGTCGTTCACTGTCGACGGTCCCCCACGTTCGAGCCTGCCGAGCACGTTGGTCTGCGACCGCGTGAGATCCCCGATCGGGCCCTGCGCGCGGAGTCGGCGATTGAGCGCCGCCAGCACGGGGCGCAGGGTCGCGGCAATCTCGGCGGGATTCTCAGACATATTGTGAGTCTAGCAAATAGTCAGCCAACTGATAAGGTTCCTGACAGAAAGGGAGATTTCAGACAACTCTCCCGCCGACCCTGGGTATCCCAGGGCCTAACAACTCTCCGTGGTGACGTTGCCATTTGGTGATGTAAGTGTCAGGGTGAATCCGAGCACTTCTTACCGCGGAGTAAGAAGGCGCGAGTCCGCAGTTGCCAGCCGGCCGGAGGAACAGATGACCACGTATTTCATCACCGGAGGGACCGGGTTCATCGGACGCCGGGTGATCGAACGACTGCTCGCCGCAGACCGGGACGCCCACGTCTACGCGCTGGTCCGCGCGGGATCACGCGCACGATTCGACGAGATGTTCGCCGACGCTCCCCCGGATCGACTGCATCCGATCGCCGGGGATCTCACCTCGCCCGGGCTGGCCTTGTCTGGCACAGAGTTGCCCGAGATCGACCACGTCATCCACCTCGCCGCGATCTACGACATGACCGCCGACGCCGAGGCCCAGCAACGTGCCAATGTCGACGGCACCGCGCGCGTCATCGACTTCGCCGTCGAACACGACGCGATGCTGCACCACGTCTCGTCGATCGCTGTCGCCGGCGACTGTGCGGGCGCCTTCACCGAGGACGATTTCGACCTGGGGCAGGGGTTTCCGACGCCGTATCACCGCACCAAGTACGAGGCGGAGAAGCTCGTCCGCGAGCGGGAGGGACTGCGCTGGCGGGTGTACCGGCCGTCGGTCGTGGTCGGCGATTCGCGTACCGGCGAGATGGACAAGGTCGACGGCCCGTACTACTTCTTCCCCCGATTGGCGCTCCTGGGACTCCTGCCGTCGGGTATTCCACTGCCGATGCCAGACCTGGGTCGGCTCAATCTTGTACCCGTCGATTTCGTGGCGCAATCCATCGCAACCCTCGTCGACGACGAGCCTGAACGCAGCTGCGAGGTGTTTCATCTCGGCGATTCGCGGGACCGCGGTGTCATCGGCATGTACAACGCGCTCGCTCCTGCGATCGGTTCACCCAAAGGTGTTGGCGTGGTGAGCAATCGGATCGTCGCCCCTGCTATCGGGCTGACCGGATTCGGGCCGCTACGTCCAATCCGCGATCTTGTCGCGTCACAGGAGGGCATCCCACCCGCACTGCTCGACGGCATGCGAATGACGGCGGACTTCCGTGCCACACGAACCCTGGCACGATTGAGTGGCCGCGGCGTCGAACTTCCTGATCTCGACGACTACGGACCACGCCTGTGGGAGTACTGGACCACCCATCTCGACCCGGCACGGCACCGCAGGCGTGATCCGCGCGGACCGCTCGTCGGTAAGCACGTGTTGGTCACTGGCGGGTCGAGCGGCATCGGCAAGGCCACCGCCCGGATGTGCCTCGAACGGGGTGCCGACGTCTACGTGATCGCCCGCAGCGCAGACGAATTGGCCTCCGCGGTCGCCGATCTCAATGCATCGCAATCGAAACCGGGCATTCCGCCCGGACGTGCTTATTCCTATCAGTGCGACATCACCGACGAGGAGGCGGTGCGCACACTGGTGAAGTCGGTCATCGCCGACCACGGTCACGTCGATGTCCTGGTCAACAATGCTGGGCGCTCGATTCGCCGATCAACGCTCAATTCCGTTGAGCGCTCGCATGATTACCACCGGGTGATGGCGGTCAACTACTTCGGAGCCGTCAACGTCGTACTCGCACTGTTGCCGCACATGGTGAAACGACAGAGCGGGCATATCGTGAATGTGTCGTCGATCGCCGTGCAGACGCGTGGCGCGCGATTCGGCGCGTACGCGGCGTCGAAGGCGGCACTTGAGGCGTTCAGCGAGTCGACGGGTGCTGAAACCCTCTCCGAACACGTCTCGTTCACCAACGTGCGGCTACCGCTGGTCCGCACGCGGATGATCGCGCCCACCGAGGCCTATCAGAACTCCGCCGGGGTGTGGAGCGTCGACAAGGGAGCGTCGAAGGTGTTGCAGGGCATCGTGACGCGTCCGGCGCGCATCAGTCCGCCGCTCGGACAGCTCGCCGAGTTCGGCCGGAAGTTCACACCGCGACTGACCGCACGGATTCTGCACCAGGAGTACCTTCTGGTCGACGAATCGGCGGCCTCCCTCGGTACCGTGGATCGGTGACCGACACCCCGTATCTCGCCGTCGACCTCGCGCGCCTCGATCGCAACCTGCAGGCGGTCGCCGAGCTCGCACGGAACGCTCACGTCGATCTGCGCCCCCACGCCAAGACGCACAAGACCGCAGAGCTCGCTCGACGCCAGATCGACAGCGGCGCTGTGGGTCTCACCGTAGCGACGATCGGAGAGGCTGAAGCGTTCGCCGCCGCGGGCTTTGGTGATCTGTTCATCGCCTATCCGCTGTGGGTCACAGCCCACAAGGGTGCACGCCTGCGCGCGCTCGCCGATCGGGTGTCACTCCGCCTGGCCGTCGACTCCGTCGAGGGTGCCGTGCGCCTTGCCGCCGAGCTGTCCGGCGCCGAGGTTCTCGTCGAAGTCGACTCCGGACAACACCGGACAGGTGTGGCACCTGAGTCCGCGGGCGAGGTCGCAGTAGCTGCGCAGTCGGCTGGGCTCAAGGTGGTCGGGGTGTTCACCTTTCCCGGCCACGGATACGGCCCCGGACATGCACGCCGTGACGCCGCCGCACAGGAGATCGCGGCACTCTCATCAGCGGCAGAACAGTTGCGCGACAGGGGAATCGAGCCACGCGTGCGAAGCGGAGGCTCGACGCCGACGATCGAGTTCGCGGATTCGGGCGTGTTGACCGAGATCCGACCGGGCGTCTATCCGTTTTACGACGCCCAGCAGGTGGAGCTCGGCGTCTGCGGATTCGACGACGTGGCGCTGACCGCCGTCAGCACCGTCGTCCGCCGTGACGGGCGTCGTGTGGTTCTCGACGCGGGCAGCAAGATCATCGGCGCCGACCGGCCCGCGTGGGCCAGCGGACACGGTCGGATACTCGACGAGCCTGCCGCACGCATCGTCGCGCTCTCCGAACACCACGCGGTTGTCGAGTACCCGGACGAGTACGTCCCTTCGCTCGGCTCGACGGTGCGCGTCGTACCCAACCACGTCTGCACCGCGGTGAACCTCGTCGACGAGCTGGTCGTCGGCGGTGGTGCTGGTGAGGGTGGTGAGGGCGAGGTTGCGACGTGGCGCGTGGTCGCCCGCGGCGCGAACAGCTGACCGCGGGCTCCGCGCGCGTGCACGGCTCGGGTCGCGCCGCGCCGGCCCGCGCAGAAACTAGGGGAAAGAATTTTTCCGCGGGTTTCGTACCCCTCCCCCAGAAACAACACGAGAAAACGTAAAGAACCCAAGGAAAGAATCCTTCCCCTACTTTCCGCACCGCCGCGCACACCAGAGCACCGCTACTCGTACACGCCCTCGACCATCCATTCGCCTGCCCGGTAGTAGAGCAGCAGCGCGCGTGAATCCTCCAGGAGCACTTGGGCTCTGGCGACGATGCCGGTATCGTCCATGCCCGCAGGCCACGGTCCGGCCCACCAGCTCAACGCCCAGGTGTCGCGGGCGGCGTCGCGGCCGGGACGTGCCATGCGTACGACGGCGGGCTCGTCGGAGAACGCTCCCCGACCGGTGACGGTCACCGGTTGCCCCGACGCGTCGGTCAACGACACCGGGGCGCGGGACATGACCGCGGGTGCGGGCTGGGGCACGCGGCCTGGCCACGGTGCCTGCGGGTCGCGCTCGGGGATCTTCTCGTCACCGAGTGCGATCATCGTGATCTGCTCCGACGGCCCGCGACCACCACTGCGCACCGGCACCTGCACGGCGTCGCCACCGAGCAGACCCTGCACACGCTCCAACGACCGGCGTGCGCGCTCGGAGACCTCCGACTCGCCCGGCAGTCCCGCACCGGTCAGTGCGTAGCGCAACTCGCCGGCGTCGACCGTTTCCACCGGCTCGAGTCGAAGCATCGCGATCGGCGAGTCGGGTCGGGTGTCGCCGCGACTCCTCCCCCTGCCCGCGCCGGTCAGCCAGCCCTCCAACTGCCACCGGACGCGGTCGGCAGTGGCGTCGGGTGTCAGCGGTTGTGCACACCGCCAGATCCGTGAATGTCGTTGTCCGCGTTCGGTAACGGCCTCGACCCTGAGCTTGGTACACGCCGCGGGTACGTCGGCGAGTCGACGATGCAGCATGTCGGCGAGGCGTCGGCCAGCGAACGCCGCGGCGTCGATCCGGTCGATCGGTGGCTCACAGACGTACTCGATCACCAACTCCGGCGCGACCGCACTGCCCGACGGTCGACGATCGGTCAGCGCGTTGGCCAGCCGGTGGGCGACGGCGGCGTCGGCGGAGAATCTGGTTGCGACGTCGCGTGCAGACATCGCGGCGAAATCGCCGATGGTGACGAGTCCGAGTCGACGCAACAGATCGACCAGCTCTGCCCGTTCGGGCACAGACAAACTCGGCTCCACGTTCAGTTCTGCCACAGGGAGATCGGCCAGATAAGCGCGGCTTCCGCCCGGTTCGACGTGATGACCCCGACGTGCAGCGATCACCGCAGTGAACAGTTCATCGGCAACCCCGACCTGCGATTCGACTCCGCACACCGAGATCTGGTCGACGAGTTGTTCGGCCAGCGACTCCTCTCCGCCGTGATGTCGCGCGGCGCCATCGGCAGGCATCACTACCAGCCCCGGGCGTAGCACCTCGACCACGGCGACCACCTCGGCCACCGCAGCCACCACCGGCTCGAAGAAACGTGCATCACGATCGACGTCCGCGGTGAACACCCGCATCTCCGGACACACCGCCTGCGCCTGCCGTTTTCTCATGCCGCGTCGGACCCCCGCCGCTCGGGCAGTCGCCGATGTTGCGGTCACCCGATTGGCCGACAGCACCGCAATCGGTTGTGCCGGAGGCAGATCCTCGTCGGCCGCTGCCGCCATCGCTGGCCAGTCCGGGCACCACACGGCCATGACCCGACCCATCAGTTCGCCACCGCGGTGAGCATCTGGTCGTCTGCGCTGATCTGATCATCCGGTCTACCCACTACCGGTTCTTCCGGGCGTGTCAGCCCCACCAGCCCTGCTTGACCCTGCGCACTCAACGAACTCAGATCGACGTCGGCGCTGCGTCGCCTGCGGTCACGCCCGGTTGCGGTGACCTGCAGCCGCAGACCCCCGATCCGACCGTGCCCACGTCGTGCTGCGGAGAGATCGGCGCCCGACGTTCCCGGGACATGCCGGTAGGTGAGCACGCTCGCCTCCATACGCACCTGCGCGCCCGGCCAATGACCGTCGACGACCAGCAGCGCCGACGACTGCTGGCGCACCCGGCCGCTGACCACCCGGCACCGCGCGGGCGCAACGTCGACTCCACGCAGGCCGAGCACCACCAGATCCATGCCGTCGAGCAATACCGAGGCGATCTCGATCGGATCGACCCCCGGATCCGGCACGATGGCGATACGGGCGAGATCGGCACCCATCTCTGCGACCGACAACAAGCTCAGCCACGGCAAGCCGACGATTCCCACCTGACCACCACTGCGACTCACCGCGGCGATCATCGCGACCACCAACGACCGGGCTCCCGAACAATCGATCACGCTCCCTCGGGGGATCCCCCCGCGGCGAGCATCATGTTGTCGAGAATTGCTGTGCGGCAACAGATCTGCGACAACATCCGGAAGCGGCAACCTGTCGCCGACCTCGTCAACACGATCGACGGACAACCTGTCCGGCATGCCGGACAGCACCGCCATTCGCTTGCGGAGTTGCGCCAGCGTATCGGCCCGCGCCCCGTCGGGCAGACCATCCCGATCGGGCAGACCACCCTCATCGAGAGCATCAGCATCCGACTGCGATGCGTTCGGATGAGCCAACGGCAAAACACTCATGAAGACCTCCTGGCCAGCGTTGTGATGCATGGCGAGCCGGGAAGTTGCTGCGCCGTCGGTCGCTCGGATCACCGAGTTTGATCGAACGTTTTTTCGATATTCAGATCGTACGACGCCCCTCTGACACTCCGCAACAGCCCAGGTGACGAACGGTCGAGCCGCCGCTCACGAACACCGATCACGACGCGAAAATGCAGGATGACCTGCTCTTTCCTGCCCCAAACCTTCGACAAACCGTCGACACCGCAGACGCGACGACCGGCTCAGGAGCCGACATGATCACCACCCGCAACGGCGCAGACCCACAGCGACGCAGACCTACGACGACGCAGACCTACGGCGACGCAGACCCCACAGCGACCCCGCACAACAACCACGCCGCCCGAGAACACCTGGGCGCGTGGCTCAGAACCGCTTGACTCAAAACCGCGCGGCTCAGAACTGCGTGTCCTAGAACTGCGCGGCCTAGAACTGCGCAGCCTAGAACTGCGCGGCTCAGAACAAGGTCAACGCCTCGGCCATCTCGGGCGGGGCGATCAGGTCGCGCTCGCCGGTATCCACCAACTCCGTCCTGCCGTGATCGCGCCCTGCCAAACCGTGTCGAGCCACCAACGGCTGCAATCGATCTCGCAGCCATGACGAGTACTCCGCGGTGACATACGCGCCCCGGCCGTACAACCCGTTGTACTTGCGCACCAGCGCCGGATGATTAGCGGCAAGCCAATTCATGAACCACGGCTTGGTCGAACTGCGCAGATGCATCGGGAACGCGGTCACCCCGGCCGCCCCGGCGTCGGCGAGCGCACCGAGCAGCGCGTCGAGGTGCGCGGTGGAATCGCTCAGATACGGAATGACCGGCGCAACCATCACGTGTGGCGCAAATCCCGCCTCGGCGATCGCACGGATCAGCTCCAACCGTGCCCGCGGCGACGGCGTTCCCGGTTCGATCTGCTTCTGCAGGTCGTCGTCGAAGATGGCCAGCGACACTCCGATACTCACCGGGATCTGAGCCGACGCCTGGCGCAACAGCGGTAGATCTCGACGTAGCAGTGTGCCCTTGGTCAGGATCGACAACGGCGTCCCCGATTCGGCGAGCGCGGTGATCACGCCGGGCATCAGCCGATATCGACCCTCAGCACGCTGATACGGATCGGTGTTGGTGCCCAATGCGACGGTCTCCCGTTGCCACGAACGTCGTCGGAGTTCTTTGCGCAACACCGCGGCGACGTTGAGCTTGACCACCACCTGCGAATCGAAGTCGAGCCCGGCGTCGAGGTCGAGGTACTCGTGCGTCGGCCGCGCGAAGCAGTATCGGCACGCGTGCGAACATCCACGAAATGTGTTGACCGTGAACCGGAACGGCAATCCCGACCCCTCCGGCATGGCATTGAGCGCACTCTTGGCGAGCACCTCGTGAAAGGTGATGCCCTCGAACTCCGGAGTCTGCACCGACCGCACGAGTCCTGCACGCGCGAAACCGGGTAGCGCGCCGTCGTCGACTTCGACCACCTGTTCGGACCACCTCATGGTGATGAGTCGAACATACGTACTAGGCACTGTCAACCCGCGCTGCCATGACCGCCATGTATGGACCACTGAACCGCCGACGGGCTCTCGACGGCCACGTCCCCGCGCGCCACGCGGCTATCATTTCCGTATGTCACTCGCCGAGAGCTACCGCACACCGGGTCCGCAGTACCTGGTGGCCGGCCGTTATCGGCTGAAATCCCGAATCGGCGGCGGTGGCATGGGCACCGTCTGGCTCGCCCGCGACCAACTGCTCGATCGCGACGTCGCGGTCAAGCAGGTCCTCTCCACCGAGGGCCTCTCCGACGATTCCGCCGACAATGCCCGTAAGCGCGCGATGCGTGAGGGCAGGATTGCCGCGAAACTCGCCCATCGCAACGCGATCGCGATGCACGACGTTGCGCTCGACCGCGGTGAACCGTGGCTGGTGATGGAGTACCTTCCGTCACGGAGTATCGCCCAGATCCTCTACTCGGCAGGCACACTCGACGTCACCGAATCGGCCAAGATCGGCGCACAGGTCGCCGACGCCATGGCCGAGGCCCACGCCGCGGGCATCGTGCACCGAGACATCAAGCCCGGCAACATCCTCATCTCCGAATCGGGACGTCACGCGGGGCTGGTCAAACTCACCGATTTCGGTATCTCTCGCGCCAAGGACGATGTCTCCCTGACACAAACCGGCGTGATCACCGGCACCCCAGCATATTTCGCCCCCGAGGTCGCGCGCGGTGCCGAACCGTCTGAGGCATCGGACGTGTACTCGCTGGGTGCGACGGTCTACACGATGGTCGAGGGCGAACCACCGTTCGGAGTCGACGACAACTCACTTGTCATGTTGCACAAGGTGGCTCGTGCGCAGATCAATCCGATGAAGCGGGCGGGCGCTCTCGAACCAGTGCTGCTGCACATGCTCGAGCCCAGTCCCACAAAGCGGATCACGATGGCACAGGCCCGCGACGAACTCATCGCGGTCGCGTCGGGTGGCCGCGCCTCCGCCGACCAGGTACTGACGAGCCTGATTCCCCGCGCATCGGGTGCGGCAACCCTTCCCCCGCAGACGCCGCACGGCGCGGGCCCCGCAGGACCCGGCCAGACGTCGCAACCAGATTCGGCCCGTCCCGGTGGTTTCCCATCAGCCCGCCCCGTGTCAGACCAACTAACCTCCGGCACGTCGGTGGCCGCCGGATGGCAGACCCCACCGTCGCAACCTCGACACCACACTCTGGTCTCGTCGACACCGCCATTCCCGAGCGGCCAGTACCCGAGTGGCCAGTATCCAAGCGGGCAATACCCGAGTGGCCGGTATCAAGGCGAGCATTACCCGATCGACCCGTACGCGAGTCTTCCACCCTCCCAACGAGCTTCGGGCACCTCGCCGACGGCCCTCGCGCTGGCGGTACTCGCCTTCTTCGTGGTGCTGGCCGTCGTGATCGTCCTCGCGATCGTCTTGATGCGCTGAGACACACTCGCACTGAAACACACTCGCGCTGAGCCTCAACCGATGTGGCGAGTGGCCGCCCACCGGGTCAACGCATTTCGGTTGGACTGCTGAGTCTTCCGCAAGACGTTCGACGCGTGGGTTTCGACGGTTTTGATCGAGATGAACAACTCTTCGGCGATCTCGCGGTAGGTGTATCCGCGCGCCAACAGACGCAACACCTCGAGTTCTCGCCTTGTGAGAGAGTCGAGTTCGGGATCGAGGGCGGGCTCGGGCACCGACGACTTCCCGGTGAACGAATCGAGCACGAATCCGGCGAGCCGCGGACTGAATACCGCATCGCCGTCTGCGACACGTCGGACCGCGTCCGCGAGTTCCCGACCGTCGATCGTCTTGGTCACGTACCCGCGTGCGCCCGCCCTGATCGTGGCGATCACATCCTCGGCGGCGTCGGACACGCTGAGCGCGAGGAAGACGGGCGCGTCGTCGCCCAATGTCTCTGTGACACCGCGCAATACGGAGACACCACCGCCCGCGGGCATGTGTACGTCGAGGAGCACGACGTCTGGCCGCAGTCGCGTGATCGCAGTGATCGAATCGGCGACGGTGCCCGCCTCGCCGACCACGTGCAATCCCGGTTCGTCGGCGAGTTCGGCGCGTACACCCGAGCGGAACACCGCGTGGTCGTCGACGAGAAACACGCGGCACAATGCGCTCTGTGCATCCGGCCCGGCGGTCGCGTTCTCGTTCATCGTGCCTTCCCGTGGTCGATCGACTCGTCGGTGTGCGTGGCTTCCTGCGTGGCCTCGTGCGCGTCGTCGTGGCCATCGCTATCCGCGTCGGCGTGCGTCGTGGGACGCGGCATGATCAGTCGGATGTTCGTGCCGCGCCCCGGCGTCGAATCGATACGTGCCTGTCCCCCAGCACGTTCCACCCGAGACGTGATGGAGCGGGTAAGCCCCTGTCTGTCCGGGTCGACACCGTCGCGATCGAATCCGACGCCTCGATCGCGCACGAACACCTCGACCTCCTCGTCGCCCACCTCCATGTAGACGTCGACGCTACGCTCGCCGGAGTGCTTGGCCGCGTTGACGAGCGCCTCGCGCGTCGCGCCGATCAGAGCGGGCCAGCGTCGTACCTCGCTCCCCGGTCCGTGACGGGCTCCCTCGTCGGGCCGCAGATCACCGACGGTGATCACCTCGACCTCGATCCCATACGTGTCTTCCACCTCTGCGCCGACCTCTCGGATCGACGCACTCAACGACGTGCCGCGCTGCGCGACGTCGCCGAAGAGCCACCCACGCAGCTCGCGCTCCTGACTGCGGGCCAACCGGGCAACCTCCTCGGGCTTGCCCGCCTGCTTCTGGATGAGCGCGAGGGTCTGCAGTACCGAGTCGTGCAGGTGCGATGCGATCTCCTCGCGCTCGGCGTTTCGGATACGGGCGGCACGCTCCTCGTTCAGCGCGCGCCACAACCGCATCCACAGGGGCACGGTCAGCAGAACGACACCGATCAACGTGGCCGCAACGGCGAGCAACGTGGTGCTCAAGCCGCCGTAGTTGCGTCTGCCCGCCACGACTATCACTGCAAGACCACCGACGACGAGAACCGCGCCGCCCGCCAACCGTGTCCAGGTGAGCGCGGTGCTGTGGGGCGCGGTCTTCGACGTGTCGAACTCACGCCATACCAGGCCCGCACCGACCATGACGAACACGAACGGCACGAGATAGGCGGCAGGCGTTCCCGACGCCGCGAACCCGACAACGGTCATCGCAACCAGCGCGAGCACCGCGAGACCCAATGCCTGTCGACGCTCCCCCGGCGCGGGCGATTCGGTGTCGTTGCCCTGCGGGCAGAAGAACCACAGCAGTCCGTAGGCCAGCACACCGGCACCCGCCAGCGCAGCCAACACCACAAACACCACACGGACGCGGAACGCATCGACGCCGAGATGGTCGGCAACGCCGCCCGCGACGCCACCGATGACCCGGCCCGCGTCACGCCGCACCAGCCGAGGGATCGGTGGCACGTCCGGGGCAGCAGGGGTACTCACACTTCGATACTGCCCCACACACCCCGGTCGCCACATCAGGGTTGTTCCCCGATTTCCGGGGGAACGTCAGGGTATGTCCCCGATGCCCACAGCACGCGATGCCGCCAGGATTGGACTCATGGATGCCACACAAGTTCGCGGAGACATCGAACAGCTCTGGCACACGCGTCCCGTTCGCCCGGCGATTCCACGCACCGTCGCAGGTGTCTGCGCCGGCATCGCGTTCCGTTACCGCGTCGATCCGACGCTCGTGAAGGTGGCCTTCGTCGTCTCGACGCTGTTCGGTGGTAGCGGCCTGCTCCTCTACATCATCGGCTGGATCGCATTCCCCTCGAGCAGACTGTCGGCCGCCGGACCCGCCAACGATCACAGCGCACACGGTCACGGCCGCCACCACAACCCGAAGTTCGTGATCGTCGTCGCCGTCGTGATCATCCTGGTGATGTCGTTCGGTCCGCACGGCACCTGGAGTTCGGGCGCCGTGCTCGGCACCGTCCTGATGGTGCTCGGCTGGTGGCTGCTGTTCCGTCGAACACCCACACCGCTTCCCGGTACCAGCGCCGACACGCTCGACGCGGGGCCGTCGGCCAGTTCGGATGAGTTCCAACGCTGGACTCCACGCGCGCTGCGCACCGGAGCAGCACCGACATTCGCGAGCTCGACGGGAGCGCCGGTCGCTGCCCCGACCCCCGCCGCCGTCGACGTCCCCACCGCACCTTGCGTCGACAGTGCCGACGCGGTGACCTCGGTGTTCACCACCGCCGACCGTCAACCGCCCTCGTGGGACCCGCTCGGTGCCGCACGGTTCGCCTGGGATCTACCCGAACCCTCGACGCCGACGCCCCCCGCGGTACCGGAGAACCGACGCTCCTCGACTCGGGCATCGCTCCTCGTCGTCGGAGCGGCACTTCTGGTGGCGATGAGCGGTGTGGCGGCACACCAGGCGGGTGTCGAGTGGTTCACCCCGACACGCATTCTCTCCTTGGCCCTCGCGGTCGTGGGCGTTGGCCTGCTCACGCTCGCCGCGTTGCGTCGATCCACTGGGCGACGGCAGGTCGGACTCGTCCCCCTCACCGTCGCGTTGGGCGCGGCGGTCATCGTCACAGGCGCAACGACAACGTGGGTCGGACAGTCCGACGAGAGCGTCGTGCCGTCCGGCGGCGTGGGTCAGCGCATGTATAAGCCACTGTCCGAGAACGACATTCGCGACAGCTACTCGGTCACCATGGGCGCACTCGAACTCGACGTCCGCGACCTCACACTCACGTCGGACCGCACCGTCGACCTTCGTGCGGGCCTCGGCGAGGTGACCGTGCGGGTTCCGAAGGACATGAACGTGCGGGCGAACTGCACGTTGAATGTCGGTGACCCGCAGTGTCCAGAAGGGCTATCCGTCGGCACGGCCGGCGCCGACAAGCCGGTGTTGACGATCAACGCGCACGCCAACGTGGGCAGCGTGGAGGTGACCCGATGAACGACTGGAGCCCAAAAGGCATGAAAACAGAAGGCATGGAGACAGACGGCAAGGGAACAGTCGGCATGGAAACAGGGAGCACCGGGCAGGCTGGTGATGCCGTCGGCCGCCGCGCCCCCGGGCTCGCCCGCCTCGGCATCGCCGCGATCGCGGTGGCGATCTGGGGCCTGACCGATACGCCCGGTCTCCCATCGGCATCGGTCCTCGGCTGGGGCGTCGTCGGGATCGGGCTGATCGTCGGCCTGGTGCTCCTGGTCAGCGGCGCGCGACGCCGATAGCGTTCGCCCTACTCCCGCTCGGCTGCTACTCCCACTCGATGGTGCCCGGCGGCTTGCTCGTGACGTCGAGGACGACGCGGTTCACGTCGGGCACCTCGTTGGTGATGCGCGTGGAGATCGTCTCGAGGACCTCGTATGGCACGCGTGTCCAGTCGGCGGTCATCGCGTCCTCGCTCGATACCGGCCGGAGGACGATCGGATGCCCGTAGGTGCGGCCGTCGCCTTGGACGCCGACGCTGCGCACGTCGGCCAGCAACACCACGGGGCACTGCCAGATCTGGTGATCGAGACCCGCGGCGGTCAGCTCCTCGCGGGCGATGAGGTCGGCTTTGCGCAGCATCGAGAGGCGGTCGGCGGTCACGTCGCCGACGATGCGGATGGCGAGACCGGGTCCGGGGAATGGCTGACGCCCCACGATCTCCTCGGGCAGACCGAGTTCACGTCCGACCGCTCGCACCTCGTCCTTGAACAACAACCGCAAGGGCTCGACGAGACTGAACTCGAGATCGTCTGGCAGCCCGCCGACATTGTGGTGGCTCTTGATGTTCGCGGTGCCGCTACCGCCACCGGATTCGACGACGTCGGGGTACAGCGTGCCCTGGACCAGGAAGTCGACCTTGTCGCCGTCGGCCGCCCGATCGCCGAGCACGTCACTGACCGCACCTTCGAACGAGCGGATGAACTCGCGTCCGATGATCTTGCGTTTCGTCTCGGGATCGCTGACGCCGGACAGTTCGGTGAGGAACTTGTCGGCGGCGTCGACCGTCACCAGCCGCGCACCGGTGGCGGCGACGAAGTCGTGCTCGACCTGCTCACGCTCACCGGCACGAAGCAGTCCGTGGTCGACGAACACGCAGGTCAGACGGTCGCCGATGGCTCGCTGAACGAGCGCTGCCGCAACCGCGGAGTCGACGCCGCCGGACAGACCGCAGATCGCGAGGCCGTCGCCGATCTGGTCGGAGACCTGGTCGATCAGTGCGTCGGCGATGTTCGCGGGTGTCCAATCGGCCTCGAGGCCCGCGATCTCGTAGAGGAACCGGGTGAGCACCTGCTGTCCGTGCGGCGTGTGCAGCACCTCGGGGTGGTACTGCACACCCGCCATCTTCGTCTCGACGGACTCGAACGCCGCGACGGGCGCACCGGGCGTCGACCCTGTCACGACGAAGCCCTCGGGCGCCACCTGCACGGCGTCGTTGTGGCTCATCCACACGGGCTGGTTGCGGTCGAGACCGCGATGCAGCACGCCGTCGTCGGTGGCGGTGAACGTCGTGCGTCCGAACTCGCGCCCACCCGTGTTGGCCACCTCGCCGCCGAGCGCGGCAGCCATTGTCTGGAAGCCGTAGCAGATCCCGAACACGGGGATGCCCAGCTCGAGAATTGCGGGGTCGAGGCTCGGTGCGTCGTCGGCGTAGACCGACGCCGGCCCGCCGGACAGGATGATCGCGGCAGGATCCTTGGCCTTGAACTCGTCGATCGAGGCGTCGTGGGCGATGACCTCGGAGTAGATACGCGCCTCACGGACACGTCGAGCGATCAGTTGCGCATACTGTGCACCGAAGTCGACGACGAGGACCGGTCGCGGGCCCTCGACGAGCGTGTTCTCGGCAGAAGATCGGTCGGCAGGCGAGTTGTCGGCGGAAGAGTCTGTCACCACCCCATTCTATGCGTGCGCACCGACGCCATCACCGCGCAGGCGGTACCCGTCACCGCCGCGCAGGCGGTGCCCTCGGAGCGCAGGTGGCGCCGTGGGATACTCCATGTCGATATGAGCACCTCAGACGAGCGCGAAAAGGCCAGGTCATCCGCCGACAGGCCGGGACGGCGATGGCTGTCCCTGTCGATCTCCGACATCACCCAGGCCGCCGTGTTCGCCGCACTGATCGCCGCACTCGGCTTGCCGGGACAGATCAGCGTCGGCAGCGCGGGCGTACCCATCACCTTCCAGACCCTCGGCGTGATGCTGACCGGAGCCATCCTCGGCCCCAAGAAGGGCACGCTGGCGGTCGTCATCTTCATGGTCCTCGCGATCGCGGGACTCCCGATCCTCTCGGGCGGTCGCAACGGATTGACCGCGCTGTCGTCGCCGACGGCCGGGTTCTTCGTCGGCTTCCTGCCCGGCGTATTCGTGATCGGGTTGCTGACGGCGTTCATGATGCCGCGCTATCGAATCCTGCTGGGCATCGTGGCGAATCTGATCGGCGGAGTGCTGGTGATCTACATCTGCGGCACCATCGGCCTGATGATCCGCGCCGACCTCACGCTGTGGGCGGCGATCGCGGCCAACGGCTGGTTCATCGCAGGCGATGCCGTCAAGGCGGTGATCGCGGCGCTCGTCGCCAGCCAGGTACATCGAGGGTGGCCGGGCCTCATCACCCCACTGCGCATCCGACGTGGACGCGTCGTCGCACTCACCGCATGACAACTCACCGCATGGACCTCGCGTGATCGAATTCCGCGATGTCTCACACTCATTCGACGGTCGTCGAGTGTTGAGTGACGTCTCGGTCGACCTCCCCGAACGACGCATCGGCATCGTGGGCGCCAACGGCAGCGGAAAGTCGACGCTGGCGCGGATGATCAACGCGCTCGTCGTCCCCGACACCGGGACCGTCGTCGTCGATGGCCTCGACGCGTCGAAGGAGAAGCGTCGTGTTCGACGGCGCGTCGGGTTCATCTTCTCCGACCCCGACCGGCAGATCATCATGCCGACGGTGCGTGAGGACATCGAACTCTCGCTGACCAGAACAGATCTGAACAAGGCCGAGCGTCGGGACCGCGCGATGAGCGTGCTCGATCGTTTCGGCCTCGCCGACCACGCCGACCAACCCGCGAGCAGATTGTCCGGCGGGCAGAAGCAACTCCTCGCTCTCGCAGCCGTATTCGTCACCGAACCGGCGATCATCGTCGCCGACGAACCGACGACGCTCCTCGACCTACGCAACAGCCGCATGTTGCGCCGTGTGTTCGCCGACCTCGACGTCCAGCTCGTCGTGGTCACCCACGACCTCGACCTGGTCGACGACTTCGAGCGCATTCTCGTCATCGACGACGGGGTCATCACCGTCGACGATGTGCCCGGCGTCGCACTGCGCGCCTATCGCGAGGCGATGGCATGAATCCGCTCGGCACCTACCGCCCCGGAAACTCGCTGCTGCACAGGGCCTCTCCCGGGGTGAAGTTGCTGGGCCTCGCCGCAGGCATTCTCATCATCACCCTGTGTGTGAGAACCCTTCCGGCCCTCGGCATCGCCGCTGCCGCGGTCGTCGCGGTCTACGCCCTGGCCGGCATCGGTCCTGTCACGGCGTGGCGCCAGTTCCGGCCGACGCTGTGGATTCTGTTGTTCGTCTTCGTGTTTCAGCTCGTCTTCACCGACTGGCGTCGAGCGGTTCTGGTGTGCGGCATCCTCGCGCTCTCGGTACTGCTGGCCGCCGTCGTCAGCCTGACCACCCGCACCACCGACATGCTCGACTCCCTGACGCGCGCCATGTCTCCGCTGAGCAAGCTCGGTGTGCGCACCGACCTCATCGCGATCTCGCTCGCCCTGACCATCCGGACGATTCCGTTGATCGTCGAGATCGCAGGCCAGGTCGACGAGGCGCGCCGCGCACGCGGACTGCGGCCCGGCGCACGAATCCTGGTCGCGCCCATCGTGATCGCCGCGCTGCGGACCGCCGACGGGTTCGCCGAGAGCCTCAGCGCCCGCGGGCTGGACTGATCACACCGCGGTGCTCGGGTTCCGAGCCGCGCAGAAAATTACGCCTCGTGGGTCGCTCGCATGTACCGGTACAGTCGAAGGACCCGAAGGGTGTGGTTTTCTGCGCGCGGCAACCCCGCTGCCGAGCGTGCGGTCAGGAAGGCACAGTCGCCGAGGACACCGGCGTGATCGGCAACCGGAGCGCACCAGGCGCGTCGGCGGGCACCACCGGGTGTGCGGGTGCGATCGGCGCGAGCCGTAGGTAACCACTGCCCTGCTCGGGGCGCTGGTCGACTTCGCCCTTGTTGGGCCACAACGAGATCGCGCGCTCGGCCTGCGCCGAGATGGTCAGCGACGGGTTGACGCCGAGGTTCGCCGAGACCGCAGCACCGTCGGTGACATGCAGCGTCGGATAGCCCCACACACGGTGGTACGCGTCGACGACGCCGTTCGCAGGGTCATCGGAGATGGCACACCCGCCGAGGTAGTGGGCGGTGAGCGGCATGTTCATCACGTCGCCCCACGTGCCACCGGCGAGCCCTCCCGGCAGGATGTCGGCGATGCGTCGAGTTGCCTCGTTGCCCTTGGGAATCCACGTCGGATTCGGCTCACCGTGGCCCTGCTTGCTCGTGACGTAGCGGAACGGCCCGCGCTTGCGAACGAATGTGGTCAGCGAGTTGTCGCTGCTCTGCATCACCAGGGCGATCACGGTGCGCTGACTCCACTTGCGCACGAAGAGAAGTCGCACGAGCAGGAAGGGGTTCCGCGCGATCTCCTTCAGGAACTGCCCGAACCGGTTGCGCCTGCTGCCACCATCGGTCAGCACAGTTTGTAGATACGCAATCGCGTTGCTGCCCTTGCCGTATCGGACGGGCTCGATGTGCGTGTTGGGCTCCGGATGGAACGACGACGTGATCGCCACCCCGTGCGAATAGTCGTGCTGCGGATCGTATTTCGCAGCCATCGCGCCGAGGATCGATTCGGAGTTGGTACGCGTCAACGCGCCCATTGCGTCGGAGATCTTCGGAAGCGTCGTGCCCTTGGCTCGGTGGAGAAGCTTCTGCGTGTTGAACGTTCCGGCCGCGACGATCACCTGATCCGCGGTGAAGGTGCGCTTACCCGCACCGAACGGACCCCACGACGACGAGCCCCTGGTCTCGACCTCCCACGTACCGTCTGCACGCTGCACGAGTCCGTCGACGGTGGTGCGGTCGATGATCGTTGCGCCGTTGCGCTCGGCGAGACCGAGGTAGTTCTTCATCAGGGTGTTCTTCGCGCCCACCCGACACCCGGTCATGCACGCGCCACATTCGGTGCACGCGGTCCGCTCGGGTCCGGCTCCACCGAAGTACGGATCCGGGACGGTCTCGCCCGGCACTCCCGCCAGGCCGGTCTTGGCACCGAAGAACACGCCGACCGGCGTCGAGGTGAAGGTATCGGCCGCGCCCATCTGTTCGGCGACGGTCCGCATCACTCGATCCGATTCGGTCACAGTGGGATTGGTGACGACGCCCAGCATCCGACGAGCCTGCTCGTAATGCGGGGTGAGCTCGGCCTCCCAGTCGGTGATGTGGTTCCATTGGGGGTCGGTGAAGAACGGTGTCGGAGGCTTGTACAGAGTGTTGGCGTAGTTGAGCGAGCCACCGCCGACGCCCGCGCCCGCCATGATCATCACGTCTTTGAGTGCGTGGATGCGCTGAATCCCGTACAGCCCGAGCTTCGGCGCCCACAGCCACTTGTGCAGACGCCAACTCGTCTTGGCGAACTCGTGGTCTTCGAACCGACGTCCGGCTTCGATCACCCCGACGCGGTACCCCTTCTCGACGAGGCGCAGCGCACTGACGCTGCCGCCGAAACCGGAACCGACGATGAGCACGTCGAAGTGAGACTTGTTCTCGCGCTGGTTGAGCTTGTTCTCGCGCTGGTTGAGCTTGTCGAAACCATGGTGGGCTGCCATAGCCAACCATTCTAACGCTCGTTGTCACATGACGTGACGGCGGTCTCACCTGATGGGCAAGTGCGGCCTCACGCGCGGACCGACAGCCCTACCTTCTGGAACTCCTTGAGATCGGAGTAGCCGGCCTTCGCCATCGAACGACGCAGCGCGCCAACGAGATTCAGCTCTCCGAACGGGTCGTCGGACGGTCCGTTGAGCACGGTCTCAAGGCTCGGTCGGCCCTCGTCGGTCGCGACGCGCAGCAGTGCGCCGCGCGGAGTGTCGGGATGTGCTGCGGCCGACGGCCAGTACCAGCCATGCCCTGGGGCTTCGGCTGCTGCGGCCAACGGAGTGCCGAGCACCGCGGCGTCGGCTCCACAGGCGATCGCCTTGGCGAGATCGCCCGAGGTGTGGATGTCGCCGTCGGCGATGACGTGAACGTAGCGTCCACCGGTCTCGTCGAGGTATTCCCGACGTGCCGCCGCGGCGTCGGCGATGGCGGTGGCCATCGGAACGCCGATACCGAGCACCTCCGACGTCGTCGTCGCTCCTTCGGCGGAGCCGTATCCGACGATCACGCCGGCAGCACCGGTCCGCATCAGGTGAAGCGCTGTCCGGTGGTCGTGCACGCCGCCCGCGATCACCGGGATGTCGAGTTCGGCGATGAATGTCTTGAGGTTGAGGGGTTCTTCTTCGCCCCGGACGACGTGCTCGGCGGAGATGATCGTGCCGTGCACGACCAGGATCTCCACTCCGGCTGCCAGGAGAGCAGGCGTCAGTTCCGGCGCGTGTTGCGGGCTCACCCGGACGGCGGTCGTCACGCCTGCGTCGCGCACAAAGCTCACTGCTTCGCCGAGCAGATCGGTATCGATCGGGGCGCGATGCAGTTCCTGCAGAAAGCGCACGGGCGCGGACGGATCGGGATCGTTGAGCGCGATGTCGACGAGTTGCGCGATCTTTTCCTCGACGTCGCGGTGACGCACCCAGAGGCCCTCGCCGTTGATCGCGCCGAGGGAGCCGAGCTTTCCGAGCGTCACCGCCATCTGTGGGGAGACGAGGGCGTCGGTGGGATGGCTCAGGATCGGCGAGTCGAATCGATACGCGTCGATCTGCCAGGCCGTCGACACCTCTTTCGACGAGCGCGTCCGTCGTGATGGGACGATGCTGATGTCGTCGAGTTCGTATGTTCGACGGGCGGTTCTGCCCATGCCGATATCGGTCAGGTCACGCACCGTTGCGCCTCTCTTGGGGTTTGATGGACTGCTATTCGACTGTGCGGCGTCGTGATCGCGACGATCACGACGACGTCAGCGGGAATAGTAGTTCGGCGCCTCGGCGGTCAGTGTGATGTCGTGCGGATGCGATTCCTTGAGGCCCGCCGCGGTGATCTGGACGAACCGTGCACCCTGTAGGTGATCGATGGTCGACGATCCGGTGTACCCCATCGACGCACGAAGCCCGCCGACGAGCTGGTGGACCACCTGGCCGAGTGGCCCGCGGTAGGGCACCCGTCCTTCGATGCCCTCGGGGACCAGCTTCTCCTCGGCGAGCACGTCGTCTTGGAAGTAGCGGTCCTTGGAGTACGACTTGGCCTGTCCACGACCCTGCATGGCGCCGAGCGATCCCATGCCTCGGTAGCTCTTGAACTGCTTACCGTTGACCAGGATCAGGTCGCCGGGAGCCTCGGCCGTGCCTGCGAGGAGCGAACCGAGCATGACGGTCGACGCGCCCGCCGCGAGTGCCTTGGCGATGTCGCCGGAGTACTGCACGCCACCGTCGGCGATGACCGGAACGCCTGCCTTGTTGCAGACGGCGACGGCTTCGAGGATGGCGGTGATCTGCGGGGCACCGACACCTGCGACGACGCGGGTCGTGCAGATCGAGCCGGGACCGACACCGACCTTGACGGCGTCGGCGCCCGCGTCGACGAGCGCCTGCGCGGCCTCACGCGTTGCGACGTTGCCGCCGACGATCTGTACGCGATCGCCGATCTCGGCCTTGAGCTTGGCGACCATCTCGAGCACTAGCCGGTTATGCGCGTGGGCGGTGTCGACGATGATCACATCGGCGCCGGCGTCGGAGAGCGCCATCGCGCGTTCCCACTGCGGGTCGCCGGTTCCCACAGCCGCACCGACGAGCAGTCGACCGTCGGAATCCTTGGTGGCGAGCGGGTGCTGCTCGGTCTTGACGAAGTCTTTCACCGTGATGAGACCGGTGAGCTTGCCGTTGCCGTCGACGATCGGCAGCTTCTCGACCTTGTTGCGACGCAGGAGGCCGAGCGCGGCCTCGGCGGACACGCCCTCTTGGGCGGTGATGAGCGGCGCCTTGGTCATCACTTCGGAGACGGGGCGGTTCTGGTCGACCTCGAAGCGCATGTCGCGGTTGGTGATGATGCCGACGAGTTCGCCGCGATCGTCGACGACCGGCAGGCCGGAGATGCGGTACCGAGCACACATGGCGTCGACCTCGGCGAGGGTGTTACTCGGCGAACAGGTCACCGGATCGGTCACCATGCCCGCCTCGGAGCGCTTGACCGTCTCCACCTGGCCGGCCTGGGCCTCGATCGACAAGTTGCGGTGAAGGACGCCCATGCCGCCCGCGCGCGCCATGGCGATGGCCATGCGCGACTCGGTGACGGTGTCCATCGCCGAACTGACGAGAGGCACGCGGAGCGTGATCTCCTTGGTCACCCGCGTGGATGTGTCGACCTCACTGGGAATCACATCCGATGCCGAGGGCAACAAAAGGACGTCGTCAAACGTCAGTCCGAGCATTGCGACCTTGCCGGGGTCGTCTCCTCCGGTGCGAACCTGCGTCATTCGTCCATTCTATCTGGTAATGGGCCGCCGCTGATTTCGCCCGCAGCGAAGCGATCGCGCCGGGCCGTGGCTGCCCCGCCCCGTTCTGCGCGACGAAGAGCGAGGGCGTCGGCTCGTGGCTGCGCCGCCCCGTTCTGCACGACGACGGGAGGCGAAGTGGCCGCGCCGCCCCGTTCTGGACGACGAGCGAACGAGGAGCGAAGCGACGATGTGAGCGAGGAGGAAGAACGGGGCAGAGGGCGCGGCCACGCAGCCGACCCAGTACTTCTGTGGAGCGATGCGGCAGCCGTGCGCTGCAATCGGTTACGGTGGAGTCGTGCGTGATCATCTCCCACCGGGCCTTCCACCAGACCCGTTCGCCGACGACCCCAGCGATCCGGCTTCGATGCTGGATTCGATGGAGCCTGGCATCCCGTTGGATGAGAGCGAGCGGCTCGCGGTCGAAGAGGATCTGGCCGACCTCGCAGTCTATGAGGCGTTGCTGGCACATCGGGGGATTCGCGGGCTCGTCGTGGTATGCGACGACTGCCAGGAAGACCACTACCACGACTGGGACATGCTGCGCGCCAACCTACTTCAACTGTTGATCGATGGGACCGTGCGGCCGCACGAGCCTGCCGTCGATCCGCGTCCCGATGCCTATGTGACGTGGGACTACTGCCGCGGCTATGCCGACGCGCATCACCATCTCGACAACGAGCGCTGACCGTATCGACCTACGTCGGGGTTTCGAGATCTTCTGCCCATTGTCGCCTGCGACACCACACAACAAGCCACGAGCCCTGCGACTGCGGGACTCGTGGCTTGTGTATTACGGAAGGTCCTACTCCGTCTGACTGACAGCCGATCACTCGACGGTCACTTCAGCTAGAGCGCAACATTCAGCTCGATGGGGGCCAGCTACTCGACGGCCCTTCGTTGGCCGCCGTCGTGGTGGTCGTTGTGGTCGTCGTCGGCGGCTTTGTCGTGGTCGTCGGCGTCTCGCTGGTCGGCGGCGTCGTGTGGGGCGGGGTCGTCTCAGGCTTTGTCTGACTCGTGAGCTGGTCGGTCGGCTGTTGCGGTTGAGACGTTCGCGCCTGCGAGGGGTCAGGGTTTCCGCCGTTCGGTGAGGTCGCCGCGGCACCGCTGCGCGCTGTGGTCCCGGTGTCGGCTCGCAGCCGTCCGATCCACTCGTCCATGTGTGAGCGGGTATCGGAATCCCGGACCGGTCCCATCGAATTCTCCGCCTGGGAGATCAACGATTCGGCGGCAGGAGTGTTGCCCGCGGCGAGTTCCGCCTCGGCCTTCTCGAGGTTCGACCGGACGTCGTATGCAGCTTGCGTTTCCGATGCGGCCTGCGCGAACACGACCTTCTTGACGTTCCACAGCGGGTCGCCGGGTTCGGAACCCTGCGACATCACCGTGAGCCCGGCAGCGGCAACGATCGCAACCGCGGCGGCACCGGCGACAATGCGGAGCGTACGCACGATAGTGCGGGTCCGAGCGCGCGGATGTTCCGCGGCGATGGCGTTCTCGACGTCGGTGACAGTCGGGCCGAGTGGCAGCGGATCGGCGAGCGACTCATGGCGCCACGCGGAGAGCAGTCCCGCGAGCTCGTACTCGGCGTCATCGCGTGTCGGCGTCGGTACATCGTGCGACAGCGCGTCGATGAACGCGTCGTCGAATGCAACCGCGGAGATATCCACGGGTGGTGTGTCGTCGGGAGTCGCCCACTCCCCTGTCGGAAATCTGTACGCACCTGTTCCGGTGTCGTGCATGCCCCCCGACTGCCGCCGACCCGGCACGGAGCGACCACGATGCGACTCATGCTCGTCGTTCATCATGCCCTCCCGCCTTTCTCAGCTGTTCCTTCAACTTGGCCAATGCTCGGTGTTGCGCGACACGGACCGCACCGGGGGTGCTCCCCACGGCTTCTGCGGTCTCTTCAGCAGACAGTCCGACGACCAGACGCAGGATGAGTACTTCGCGTTGCTTCTCCGGAATCAACGCGAGAAGTGCCTTCATCTCTCGGCTGGCGTCGGCGTCGAGTGCGCTCTGCTCCGGTCCCCCAGTGACCTGGACGACCTCGGGGAGCTGCTCAACAGGGTCGGCTTTCACGCGACCGGCGACACGCATGGCGTCAGCCACCTTGTGCGAGGCAATGCCGTACACAAAGGCCATGAACGGTCGCCCCTGGTCCTGATACCGGGGCAGCGCGGTCATGACAGCCATAAGGGCCTCCTGCGCCACGTCGTCAGCGGAGAACAAATGGCGTTCTCCGACACCGATTCGCCCTCGGCAGTAGCGCACGATCGGTTCCTGCACACTTTCGAGGACTGACGTGAGTGCGACCCGGTCGCCCGACGCGGCTGCGCGGACGGCTTCGTCTAACTCAACACCTGTCAGTTTCATCGTCAGTTGAGATTCCCGTGTTACACGTTTGTGTTGCCTGATCAATCGGGTCGTGATGGATCTACGAGCGGCCAGCGAAAGGCATCCCCCGATCCACAAGCATGTCATGCGACGCGGCGATGGCTGCAATCGTCGTATACGACGTGTCGCCAAGGCCCTGCAGCAAAGACAACGATGCCCAGGTCAGCGGCACAAATCCGCCCCCGCGCGCGCGACGCAGACATGCCTGCGCAACTGCAGCAGCGTCGGATGTATCGTTCGCCGACGCTGCGGCGATGAGGTCTGTCTTTATGTGATGGCGCTCATGGTCCGACGACACCGAGGCCATCATTTTTTGGGCCTCACCGATGAGACGACGCGCCTGCTCAGCGTCGCCGGTGTAGATGGCCAGTTCGGCACCGACCCAACGCTCGCGCACGCGGGGGCGAAGATCGGTGACAAACGTCGACCACGCGTCGGCGGCCGCATCGTCGACGTCGCGGCCGCCGAGTAGCTCTCGAGCCCTTGTAAGTAGCCGACCCGACGCCGGGAATCGGAATAGCCCGAGGTTGTCGGCGGCGAGCCCGACGACGGCGTCGTGCGCGGCAACGCGAACCCAGGGATCTGCGGAGCCGAAAGGATCGTCCAGCGCGGCTAGCGCCGCGGCGTCGAACCCCAGGGCGAGGTCATGTCGACCCGACTGTCGGTGCAGCGATGCCGTGGTACTCCACGTCAGGGAGATCACCTCGCAGGCGTCGACCGTTCTGGCGCGCTCACGGAGTCGGTCGAGCATGGTCAGCGCCGCAGCCCCGTCGCCGAGCCCTCCGCGTTCGACGGCCTTCCACCATTGATTTCGCAGCGAATTCAACACAATCCCGTGGTCCACATCACTTCCATTGTCTCCGTTTTCCTGAATTTAACCTGCCGTCACAATCCTTTAATTCGACGCCAACGTCACGTACGCATGATGAGAACATTTCCTCCGTGTTACCCGGCGTTCTTGGTCCCGTAGGCGCCTACGCTCGTACTTCCGCTCGTCCAGAGTGAAATCAATCCGCATCTGCGCAGCTCACGACCCCTTGAGGGGTTCCGATAAGGGTCTCCGCAGGTGGCGGGGTCGGCCTGTGCTAGCCAAGGCCGACCACACAACATTTCGTTAACAACGATGGAATTTTTTGAACGATCTTGTCCTCGAGAGGCACTATTGACGCTGTTTCCGCCGTCCGCCTAGTGTTTGCGATGCACAGCCGATAGCGGCGATGCGCCAGTGTGGTTCCGCCGGTCTCGCGGTCGGTGGAGCAGTGCAGCGGTACCTCGAGAATCAAAGGAGTTCGTGCCATGCCTCAGCCAAATCATCTCCCCGGACCTAATGCCGATATCTGGGATTGGCAAATGCAAGGCCTATGCCGCGGCGTCGACTCCTCGATGTTCTTTCATCCCGATGGTGAGCGGGGACGGGCACGTGCCCAGCGCGAGCGTCGCGCGAAAGAAATGTGCCACCAGTGCCCGGTGATTGCGCATTGCCGTGAGCACGCTCTCGCGGTCGCCGAGCCCTACGGGATCTGGGGCGGACTGTCGGAGTCCGAGCGCAGCATGCTGATGAAGCGCGGCGTCGGACGACGTATCGCGAGCTGACCGAACACTCACACAGCGCAACAGTCCATAGGAACACTCCGCAGGCCATAAGAACGCAGACAAGCCCGGGCCGACCATCGTGGTCGGCCCGGGCTCTTCTTCGTGTCACGTGCGGTCAGACGTCAGACCGCGAGCGCCGATCGGTCAGTGCGCGTGTCCGTGACCGTGATCAGCGGCCGCACCGGCCGGCTCGTCGGCAACTGCGGCCTCGGTGGTCAGCACCATCCGCGACGCCGACGCCGCGTTCACGACCGCAGACCTCGTCACCTTGACCGGATCGATGATGCCGTCTGCGAGCAGGTCACCGTACGAGAGCGTCGCGGCGTTGAAGCCGTGACCGGTCTCCTGGCGTGCGACCTTGTCGACCACCACGGCACCGTCGACGCCCGCGTTGCTGGCGATCCAGTACAGCGGCGACCGCACGGCGTCGCGAACGACCCGCACACCCAGCGCCTCGTCCTGGCCGAGTCCCTCTGCGAGAGAGTCGAGGACCTTCGACGCCTGCACGAGCGCAGACCCACCACCGGGGATGATGCCCTCCTCGACAGCGGCCTTGGCTGCGGCGACCGCATCCTCGACGCGGTGCTTGCGCTCCTTGAGTGCTGTCTCGGTCGGCGCGCCGACGCGGATCACGGCGATGCCACCGGAGAGCTTCGCCAACCGCTCGGCGAGCTTCTCGCGATCCCAGTCGGAGTCGCTGTTGTCGATCTCGCGTCGGATCTGGTCGGCACGTGCGGCAACGGCCTCCTTCGAACCGCCACCCTCGACGAGGGTGGTGGTGTCCTTGGTGACGACAGCGCGACGCACAGTGCCGAGCTGATCAAGCTCGGTCGTCGACAGCGAGAGTCCGATGTCGGTCGAGATCACGGTGCCACCGGTGACGACTGCGAGGTCGTCGAGGAACGCCTTGCGACGATCACCGAAGAACGGTGCCTTGACCGCGACGGCCTTGATGGTCTTGCGGATCGAGTTGACCACCAGCGTCGAGAGCGGCTCGCCCTCAACGTCCTCGGCGACGATCAGAAGCGACTTACCCGACTGCGCGACCTTCTCCAGCAGCGGGAGGAAATCGGGCAGTGAGCTGATCTTGTCGCGGTAGAGGAGCACGAGAGCGTCCTCGAGCACCGCTTCCTGGAGGTCGGGGTCGGTGATGAAATACGGCGAGAGGTAGCCCTTGTCGAACTGCACTCCCTCGGTGACCACCAGTTCGGTGTGTAGTCCCGAGCCTTCTTCGATGGTGACGACGCCGTCGGTGCCGACCGTCGTCATCGCCTTGGCGACCATCTCGCCGATCTCGGGGTCGCGCGAACTGACGGTGGCGATCTGCGCGATGGCCTTCTCGCCCTCGACAGGCGTCGCCACGCGCACCAGTTCGTCGCCGATCGCGTCGGCAGCCTTGGAGATACCCGCGCCGAGCGCCACCGGGCTCGCGCCAGCTGCGACGTTGCGCAGACCTTCGCTGACGATCGCCTGCGCGAGAACCGTCGCGGTGGTCGTGCCGTCGCCCGCCACGTCGTTTGTCTTGGTGGCGACCGACTTCACCAACTGAGCACCCATGTTTTCAAACGGGTCCTCGAGTTCGATGTCGCGCGCGATCGTCACGCCGTCGTTGGTGACCGACGGTCCGCCGAACGCCTTGGACAGCACCACATGTCGCCCGCGCGGGCCGAGTGTCACCTTGACCGTGTCAGCGAGCTGATCGATACCGCGCTCGAGTGAGCGGCGGGCCTTCTCGTCGAATTCGATCTGTTTGGCCATGATTTCCTTCTTGAGTGCCTTCTATTGGGAAATGAATGGGGGCACAACGTAGTCCGCCCCGGGGTCTGCGTACAGACCCCGGGGCGGAACGACCACACGTTGGTCCGTGGGGTCTTACTTGCCGATCACCGCGAGCACGTCGCGGGACGAGAGGATCAGGTACTCCTCGCCGGCATACTTGATTTCGGTGCCGCCGTACTTGCTGTAGATGACGGTGTCGCCTTCTTTGACGTCGACAGGGACGCGGTTGCCCTGCTCGGTGACACGCCCTTCGCCGACGGCGATGACGGTGCCCTCCTGGGGCTTCTCCTTGGCGGTGTCCGGGATGACCAGACCGGATGCGGTGGTCGTCTCGGCCTCCACAGCCTGCACCAGGATCTTGTCCTCAAGCGGCTTGATGTTCACGCTCGCCACGATGTGAGTCCTCAACTTTCTCATCTGAGAAACGATGTATGTGTTTGCGGGCCCTGCACGAAACCTCGTCGTCGCGGGTGGCCGAGGTTCACTTTCAGTGCCTACTGGCACTCTATACGTGAGAGTGCCAGCACTCAAGGGGCACGGGTGCAAACGTCGCTCCCCTGACTTGGCTCACGCACTGACCGGGAGGCGTCGCGACCACCACGATGCCACGAGCGCTCCGAACAATCCGACGACCGCGAGCGCACTGACCACCCAGATCGCCGTTGACATACCGCCCAGCAACTGACCGTGCTGCTGGGTGACGCCCGAACTTGCCAGAATGGCGGTGATGATCGCGAGCATCACCGCGCCGCCGACTTGAACGCTGGTGTTGACCAGGCCGGAGGCCAGGCCCTGCTCGTGGTCGGCGACGCCCGCGGTGCCCTGCGAGTTGATCGACGGGAAGGTCAGAGCAAACCCGACGCCCAACAGAATGATGGTCGGCAACAGGAACTCGGCGTAGGACATGCCCGGCTGGACACGGGAGAACCACAGGTAGCCACCGAGGAACGACGCGAAACCAGCGACAAGCAGAAGTGGAGTCGGAACCCTGTCGAGGACGCGATCCATCCGTGTCGCGCTCGCGACGACGATCACGCCTGCCGGCAGAAAGGCGAGCGCCATTCCCAGCGGCGACCAACCCAACGAGTCCTGCAGATACAGCGTCACGACGAACTGGAACGCGACGTAGCCGCCGAACATCAGCGCACCGGAGAGGTTCGCATGGACCAGCAACGCCGACCTCAGAATTCCGGGACGCACCAGCGGGTGTCGGTGGCGGAACTCAACGGCGACGAACGCGACGCCCAGGATTGCCGACGCGGCGAAACTCGCGATCGTGACGGGCGCGGTCCACCCGACCTCGGGAGCGCGCACGACCGCGAAGACGAGCAACAGCAGTGCACCGGTGCTCGTGAGAGCGCCCAATGCGTCGAACTGTCGCCAGTGCATGGGTGTGCGAGGCGCTGTCGGGATCACGCGCAGCCCCGCGAAGAGCAACGCAAGCGCGACAGGTCCCGGGAACAGAAGCGTTGCGCGCCAGGAGAGTTCGGTCAGCAGTCCACCGAAGACCAGACCGAGCGAGAAGCCACTCGCTCCGCACACGGTGTAGATACTGAAAGCCTTGTTGCGAGCGGGCCCCTCGGCGAACGTCGTCGTGATGATCGACAGGCCCGCGGGCACGGTGAACGCGGCGGCGATCCCCTTGATGAAGCGCAGAGCGATGATGACCGCATTGACGTCGACGACGGCGCTCGCGACAGAGGCGACGCCGAACACCCCCAGGGCCACCAGGAACACCCTGCGGCGGCCGAACAGATCACTTGCACGCCCGCCCAGCAACAGCAGACCGCCGTAGCCCAGCACATATCCGCTCACGATCCACTGCAACTGCGACTGACCCATGTGGAGGTCTTCGCCGATCGACGGCAGTGCGACACCGACCATCGAGATGTCGAGGCCGTCGAGGAAGAGCGCTCCCGCCAGAACCACAAGGAGCAGCCATACCCTTCCGGTCCACCCCGTCGCGGAAGTGATGTGGAGAGCGGTGATGTGCAGGTTCGACGATGGCTCGGGCGCCGCCCGATCGGTGTCGTGTGCCCGATCGTCGACGCTCGACGAATCGGACCGGTGCGCGATGACCACGTCTCGTGTGTTGTGTGCCATGCGAGCAACTATATGCACATGCATTCAATGCGTATACATTAATTGTCATCACATCTTTTGTCCGAGCATATATTGCAGTTGCAGGGTAGGATGCGGGGCATGACCAAGGCGGTGACTTCTCAGGACCAGTTGGCTGCCGCGTGGCGGGATCTGTCGATCCGATACAACAAGGTCCTGTGCAGTCTCGACCGTGAGCTGCAGGCCAAGCACGGCCTGTCATCGAGCGAGTTCGAGGTGCTCGAGTTGCTCGCAGAGTCCGACGACCATCAAGCGCGGATGAGCGAGCTCGCAGGCGGAGTGCATCTGAGCCAGAGCGCTCTCTCCCGGGTCGTCGGAAGACTGGAGAAGGACGGGCTGGTCGTCCGCACGATGTGCGCCTCGGACCGACGCTCGGTTTTCGCCACTCTGACCGCCTCCGGCGAACAGCGATATGCGCAGGCACGCCCGACGCAGCGCGAGACTCTCGCGTCGCTCACGGACGGGTGCCCGCAACTGTTACGCGAGGGCTGATCAGCGCTCTTGCGACACCTGCACACTCAGCCCCGGATCGGTGGCAACCGTCAGCGGTGAGGGTTGCGCGCCACCCGCGATGACGTGCGCTCCCAGCGTGGCGATCATGACGCCGTTGTCTGTGCACAGGCGAGGCTTGGGCACGCGCAGCGTGATTCCGGCTGCGGCACAACGTTCTTGCGCCAGCGACCGAATCCGAGAGTTGGCGGTCGCGCCGCCGCCGAGCACCAGGGTATCGACGCCGAGATCCGTGCACGCGCGAACTGCCTTGAGCGTCAACACGTCTGCCACGGCTTCCTGAAACGATGCCGCGATATCGGCGACCGGGACGTCGACGCCATCGCGACGGCATTTCTCCACGTACCGAGCGACCGCGGTCTTGACGCCGGAGAAGGAGAAGTCATAGCGCGAATCGCGCGGCCCGGTCATGCCACGTGGGAACTCGATCGCGTGCGGATCTCCCTGCGCCGCAGCCTTGTCCAGTGCCGGACCGCCCGGGAAGCCGAGGTCGAGCAGACGCGCCACCTTGTCGAAGGCTTCGCCGGCGGCATCATCGACGGTGGTGCCGAGTTCGACGATGGGGTCGGCGAGATCGGTGACGTGCAGGAGATGGGTGTGGCCACCCGAGACGAGTAGTGCGACGCATTCGGGCATCGGCCCGTGTTCGAGTGTGTCGACGGCGACGTGCCCGCCGAGATGATTCATCGCATACAGCGGTACGTCCCACGCCAGCGAATACGCCTTGGCCGCAGCAACTCCGACGAGCAGCGCGCCTGCGAGGCCCGGCCCGATGGTGACGGCGATGGCGTCTGGCTTTTCGATCCCGGCAGCCTCACGCGCTCGCTGCATGGCAGGCACGATCGCTTCCAGGTGCGCACGCGAGGCGATCTCGGGCACCACTCCCCCGAAGCGTGCGTGCTCGTCGACACTCGAGGCCACCTCGTCGGCAAGCAGCGTCACCTCGCCGGGCCCGTCACCCTCACCCGGCGTCCACTCGACGATCCCGACTCCGGTTTCGTCACACGAACTCTCCACACCCATCACGATCATGTGGGATCACCTCCACGCCCCGACACCGAGGGACGCGCCATCGTGTAGGCGTCGGCACCGGAGGGCTGATAGTAGTTGCGGCGCACTCCACGTCGGACAAAGCCATTGCGTTCATACAGCGCGATCGCCGTGTCGTTGTCGGTCCTGACCTCGAGGTAGACCGGGGCATCCGCGGCGTCGGCGACGTCGAGCATCACGTCGAGCAGTGCGCGTCCGTAGCCGAGTCCGCGATGGCTCGGCGCGACGGCGATGGTGTGGATCTCACACTCGAAGTTTCCCTCACCGCCCAGCGTCGAGATGCCCGCGTATCCGACGACGTCGCCACCTGGCGTCTCGCGCGCCGCGAAGTACCGGTTGTACGGCGCGTTGAGCTCGGCACGGAATGCGGTTGCCGGCCAGGGCGAATCGCCGACGAACATCTCACGCTCGAGCATCGCGCACCGTGGGATGTCCGAATAGTCGAGGCGATCGATCAACAGTTTGTGAGTGGTCACTTCGGAGTCACCGCCTTGGCGCGCTCGTCTTTTCGTTCGACGGCATCCGGGCGGCGGAGATAGAGCGGGACGAGCGGTCCCGGCGCCACGCCCGCCACGACGTCGCTCGCACTTGCCAGGAGCAGGCCGCGCACCGTTGGGGTACTCACCAGCGACGGCTCTCCCCGCCACCCGCACAGTTCGAGATGGCTCGGCGAGCCTGCTGCCACGTCGACCGGTTGCGCCGCAAGCGATTCAGCGACCACCGTGGGTGCCGACACATCGGGACCGCTGATCCGCGCACCGTCGCGGTAGCGCGCCCAGTAGACCTCGCGGCGTCGTGCGTCGGTCACCACAGCCATCGACGATCCGGCCGGAAAGTGTTGCGCGGCGTCGGCGGCTATCGCGTCGAGCGAGCAGACCCCGTACACCGGAAGACCGAGCGCGTCGCCGAATCCGGCACCCGTCGCCATACCGACCCGGAGACCCGTGAAAGGTCCTGGGCCACAACCGACCACGACAGCGTCGAGTCCGTCGCGGCGCACGCCTGCCTCGTCGAGCGCCTCCGACATCAGCGTCGTCAGCACTTCCGCGTGCCTCCGGTGGTCGGCAGTCGCACGGTCGGCGAGAACCCGTGCGCCGTTCCCGTCGACCGTCCCGACACCGGTCACCACCACATCGGTCGCGGTGTCGATGACGAGCACCGTCATCTCATCCATCTATCCAACTCCATTGTGCGTGACGGACATCGGTGTCGGGATCGCGCCGCAAGCGCACCAGCAGGTGCCGGTCGGCGAGACGCTCCGCGACGCCCTCGCCCCATTCGACGACGACCACCGCGTCCGTGAGATCGGTGTCGAGGTCGAGCGCGTCGAGTTCGTCGAGCCCTCCGAGGCGGTATGCGTCGACGTGCACCATCCCGGGACGGTCGGGCGACCCTGGTTTGTGCTCGCGAGCGATGATGAAGGTCGGCGACGACACCCGACCAACCACATCGAGACCCGCGGCGATACCGCGTGCCAGTGCCGTCTTACCCGCCCCGAGCGGCCCGTCGAGGATGACGACGTCACCCGCCGAGAGGCCCTGTGCGAGTTCGGCTCCCAATGCCTCGGTGTCGGCGACATCGGGCAGCTCACGAGTCTGGACACTGCCGGCGTCGCTCATCGTCGCCTGCCCAACAACGGGATTCGACGACGACGCGGCTGCGGGCGTGCTGCCCGCGACCGTTCGACGAGGTCGGCGATGGCGTCGGTCACCCGGTCGGGCTGCTCCATCAGGACCATGTGGCCCGCGCCGTCGACGATGTCGAGTCGGGAGTCGTCGCCGAGGTCGCCGAACATGTGCAACGAGTTGGGCAGCGGTGTCATCTGGTCGGCGGTCCCACAGACGACTGCCGTCGGGACCGCGGCGATGACGGGCAGGCCCATCGATTCGTCGTGATGCTCCAGCGCATTCAGGAAACTCACGACGGTGGAGATCGGCGTGTTCTGGATCATCTTCTCCACGGCCCGTCCGAGCGCGGGGCTGTGGAAGTCGGGCCCGAAACTCGCGGAAAAGAGAACCGGCTCGAGGACCAGCCTGGTGAGATCGCGACCGGCTTGGATCACGCGCGGGGTGTGACGAACCGTGGCGCGGAACGCGTCGACGAGTGGGTTGCGCAACCCGCGCGCGAGCCCCGCCTCGGTCAGTCCACGTGCGGCAGTGGCGACGAGCGCGACGCCTGCCACGGGACCATCGGGGCCGAAGAGCTCCGAGTGGCGTCGGGCGAGCGCCATGATCGACATGCCACCCATCGAATGTCCGCACAGCACAACAGGTCCCGACGGCGCGACGGTCCGCATCACGGCGGCGACGTCGTCGGAGAGCTGCGCGATCGTGCAGGTGTCGGGGGGTGCGGCGTCGGACTTCCCGTGTCCGCGATGGTCGAAGAACACCAACCGGATTCGCCGTTGTGCCCAGTGCTCGGCGAGGTCGAATCGCTGAAAGTGCCACGACGCCATACGAAGACTGAAGCCGTGCACGAACAGCACTGTCAGCTCCGGCTTCTCACCGGGTGCGATGCCCCCGAGGTCGACGGTGCGCACCGCGAGCGCCAGCCCGTCGTCGGTGGTCACCGTCGACGGCTCGTCGGAGTAGATGGCGGTGAAATCGATTCCGGCGTAGGGATCGTCGAGTGAGTCGACACGACGGCGTGACAACGCACGCCCTGCACCGGCTGCGGCCAATCCGCCGAGCGCTCCCAGACCCCCGAGACCCGCCACGAGGCCCAGCCGTTCGTACGGCTTCACCGCTGCTCCGCGCTGTCGTCCGAGGCTGCGCCACCGACGTACTGTCGATGCGCGCGAGCGCCGATGCCGGTGATGATCTCGTAGTCGATGGTGCCGATCTGATCGGCCCAGTCACGCGCGATGGGAGCGCCACCCGTTCCGGCGCCGAACAATTCGACGACATCGCCCTCGGCGACCCCACCGCCGTCGGGTCCGAGGTCGATGACGAACTGATCCATACACACTCGACCGACCTGCGGGAAGCCCCGACCGTTGACCTGCACGTGCATCTGGTTGGACAGCAATCTCGGCACACCGTCCGCGTAGCCCGCGGGAACGACAGCGATCACCGTGTCGCGATCCGACGTCCAATGATGGTTGTACGAAACACCCTGCCCCGCAGCAAGATTCTTGACGAGAGCAACCTCGGCGCGCAGCGTCATCGCCGGCACCAACCCGAAGTCGCCGCGCTCGGGAATCGGAGTGCATCCGTAGAGCGCAATGCCTGGCCGAACGAGGTCACGTGCCAGGTCCGGACGTGTCAGTGCGGCAGGCGAATTGGCGATGTGCATCACCTCCGCGGGACTTCCGAGCCGCACGAGATCGGCGGCAGCGGCGTCGAGGCGTTCGGCCTGCTGCGAGTTCAGCGGATGCTCGGGTTCGTCGCCGCGTACGAGATGACACATGATCGCCCGAACCCGTACGGCCCCGTCGGCCTTCGCTTTGGCGAGATCGTCGGCGAAGTCGGCCCATTCGTCTGCGGCGACGCCGCTGCGGTTGAGACCGGTGTCGACCTTGGCGGTCACGGTGGCAGTTCGTCCCAGACGTCGCGCGGCGTCGGCAACCAGGGCGAGTTGACGCCGCGACGACAGCGCGACGTCGATGTCAGCGCCGATCGCGGCGTCGAACGGTGCGTGGTTGGTGTGCAGCCACGCCGTGATGTGCGCGTCGATGCCCGCCTCGCGCAGTGCCAGCGCCTCGCCGATGTGGGCGACCCCGAGTTCGGCGGCACCCGCTGCCAGCGCGGCGCGCGCCACGGGCACGGCACCGTGGCCGTAGCCATTTGCTTTCACCACGGCGATCACGTCCGTACCGGCCGCCGCGCGGACAACACCCACGTTGTGGGCGATCGCGTCGAGGTCGATGAACGCCGTCAGCGCTGCGGGCAGGCTGGTCTCGGCAGCCCCCGGCGCATCGGGCATCGAGTCATATGAGGTCATCGCGTCCATTGTCCCAGATCCGACGGAGTGGTCGGCGGCACACTCGAG
>NZ_BAFC01000112.1 GCF_000248055.1 Gordonia sputi NBRC 100414
GCTTGTAGTGGTTGTACACAGCAACCGCGAGCGTGCGCTTGGCCGTGTCCTGACCGATGACGTAATTCTCGAGGAAGTCGCGGATCTCTGCCGGCTTGGGCAGTTCGTCGAGCTTCACGTCGCCGTTCTCGGCGAGTTCTTCCTCGATGATCTCGTTGCACAGGTCGATGCACTCGTCGCAGATGTACACGCCGGGTCCAGCAATGAGCTTCTTGACCTGCTTCTGGCTCTTTCCACAGAACGAGCACTTCAGCAGATCGCCACCGTCTCCGATTCGTGCCATCTCGCGCCGTACCTACTTCCCTTGCTTGCCGTGCTGCCGTGTCGTCGTGTGGATCGTGTCGGTCTGAATCGTGTCGGTCTGATCGTCGTCGTCTGGATCGTCGTCGTCTGGATCGTCGTCGTCTGGATCGTGTCGCGTTGAACTCGTACCGTCGTCGCAGACCTCGTACCGGGGCAGTCGGATGCGGACCATCGCCTGGCAGGATCGTCCGATATCACGACGGTACCCGCGTGTCGACATAACTTCGACCGATAAGAGCAAATGTCGCGATCGAAATCCGACCGACCCCCGACAACCTCCCGCCCCCGCGGTGCGGCACTCAAGCATGCACCCTGTGCCGCACCGTCGTCGGGGAACCCCGAGGGGTGTGTCGCTACTTCTTCATCGACTTCTTGCGGTACTCGAACACCTCGTCCACGATCCCGTATTCCTTCGCCTGGTCGGCGGTGAGGATGTTGTCACGGTCGGTGTCCTTGCGGATCTTCTCCTTGGACTGGCCGGTGTGACCCGCGAGGATCTCGTCGAGCCGGTTGCGGATGCGCTCGATCTCGGCGGCCTGGATCTCGAGATCCGACACCTGACCCTGGAACGCTCCACCCGTACGCGGCTGGTGGATCAGAATGGTCGCGTTCGGCAACGCCGCACGCTTTCCGGGGCTACCGCCCGCGAGCAGGATCGCTGCAGCCGACGCCGCCTCTCCGAGGCAGACGGTCACGATGTCGCAGTGGACATACTGCATCGTGTCGTAGATCGCGAGCATGTCGGGCACGCTGCCGCCCGGCGAGTTGATGTACATGGTGATGTCGCGGTCGGGGTCCTGCGATTCGAGAACCAGCAACTGCGCCATGACGTCGTTGGCGACCGTCTGGTCGATCGGCGTTCCGACGAACACGATGCGCTCTTCGAACAGCTTCGCGTATGGGTCGTACTGACGCTGACCGTTGGGGGTGTGCTCGATGAACTGCGGGAGGATGTAACGCATTTCGATGTTCTTCAGCGCGAGGGCCGAAGCGGGAATCCCTGCGGCGACGTCGGCCGGCAGCGAGTCGTACATGTTGGTCATGGTCTGCTCCGTGAAGTGTGAGGTGACGGGTGAACTCGACTGTGGTTGATCGCTGAAGATCTACGACGCCTGGCTGGCGCGCGAGATCACGTGGTCGACGAGGCCGTAGTCCCTGGCCGCCTCTGCGGTGAACCACTTGTCGCGATCGGCGTCAGCCTCGATCTGCTCCACCTTCTGACCGGTGTGCTCGGCGTTCAGCTCGTTCATCTGTTTCTTGATCGTCGCGAACTGCTCGGCCTGAATCGCGATATCGGCAGCGGTACCACCGATACCCGCGGACGGCTGGTGCATCATGATGCGTGCGTGGGGCAGTGCGTAGCGCTTGCCCTTGGCGCCTGCGGTGAGTAGGAACTGACCCATCGACGCCGCGAGGCCCATCGCGTAGGTGGCGATGTCGCACTCGGCGAGTTCCATCGTGTCGAAGATCGCCATACCCGCGGTCACCGAGCCGCCGGGCGAGTTGATGTACATGTGGATGTCTCGCGTGGGGTCCTCGGCGGCGAGCAACAGGATCTGCGCGCACAGCCGGTTGGCGATGTCGTCGTCAACCTGGGTGCCCAGGAAGATGATTCGCTCTCGCAGCAGCCGCTCGAACACCGAGTCGCTCAGGTTCAGCCCAGCGACCCCTGAACTCATCGAGGGTGTGTAAATGGTCGGCTTGCTCACGGTTCCCACCTTGTCTGTCGTTTGTGGTCTGTCTCGTCCGCGCCCCGGCTGACCCGGGGCCCGTGTGCTTGTTGATCTCGAGTTGATGATGACCGGGCGCGACCTGTCGACGGCATGCCCTGTCGATCTCGCTTACTCGGGATCGTCCTCACCGACAGTAGTCAATCGAAGGGGCCCGACACCGCCCTTGACGCCCCTATTCGCTGAGAGCAGAACAGCCGGACCCGGGCATGGCCCAGTATCCGGCTGTCACGTCCTGCGTCTAAAAGTCAGGCGTCGGAGTCTTTCTTGTCCGTGCCCGACTCGTCAGTGGTCGAATCGTCCGCATCGGCTTCGGCGTCGTCGGCGCCACCACCGAAGAACTCCGTGGTGTCGACGGTGTTGCCGTCGGAGTCGGTCACGGTGACCTCGTCGACGATGCCTGCGAGCGCCTTGCCGCGGCGAACGTCGGCGTACACCGCGCCGACCTGATTGGCCTGGGTGAGCTGCTGGATGAACTCCTGCGGAGCCATCCCGTAACGCTGCGCCTGGAAAAGGATCTGCTGGGTCAGCTCGTCCTGGCTGACCTCGGTCTCCTGCTGCTCGGCGATGGCGTCGAGAAGCAACTGCGTGCGGACCGACTTCTCGGCCGACTCTCGAGCGTTGTTCTCGAACTCCTCACGCGTGGTGCCCTGCGCCTCGAGCAACTGCTCGAAGACCGCGTCGTCGTGGCCGATGCTGTGCAGCACCTGCTCGAGCTGTCCGTCGACCTCGGCCTGCACGACGTTCTCCGGCAACGGGATCTCGACGGTGTCGAGGAGCTTGTCGAGTACGGCGTCGCGAACAGCATTGGCCTGATCGAATCGCTTCGACTGCTCGACGCGCTCGACGATCGACTCGCGCAGCTCGTCAACGGTGTCGAACTCGGACGCCATCTGGGCGAACTCGTCGTCGAGTTCGGGCAGCTCGCGCTCCTTGACCGAGTTCACCGTAACGGTGATCTCGGCGTCGGCTCCGGCATGCTCGCCGGCAACGAGCTTCGTGGTGAAGGTCGTCGACTCGCCGGCCTTCAGACCGACGAGAGCCTCGTCGAGTCCGTCGATCAACTGACCCGAGCCGACCTCGTGCGACAGCCCTTCGGTCGACGCGTCCTCGACGTTCTCGCCGTCGACGGTCGCCGACAGGTCGATCGAGACGTGGTCGCCGTTCTCGACGGCGCGCTCGACGCCCTTGAGCGTGCCGAATCGGCCGCGCAGCCCCTCGAGCTGCTCGTTCACCGCGTCCTCGTCGTCGGCGACGGCGTCGACCTCGACCGCAAGCGTCGAATAGTCGGGAAGCTCGATCTCCGGCCGGACGTCGACCTCAGCGGTGAAGCTGATGCTCTCGCCGTACTTGAGCTCGGACAGGTCGATCTCGGGCTGGCCGATCGCCTTGGTCTCGGTCTCGGCAACCGCTTCTGAGTACTTGCCCGGAAGGGCGTCGTTGACGACCTGCGCGAGGATCGAGTCGCGACCGACCCGAGCCTCGATCAACTTCGCCGGCGCCTTGCCCGGACGGAAGCCCGGGATACGGATCTGCTGTGCCAGCGAGCGGTATGCCCGGTCGAAGTCGCCCGAGAGTTCCTCGAACGGTACTTCGACATTGAGCTTCACTCGGGTCGGGCTGAGTTGCTCGACGGTGCTCTTCACGCCTCAATGCTCCTTATGTGTACGTGCGTACGTCCTGATCTGTCGGGATGACAGGATTCGAACCTGCGACCCTCCGCTCCCAAAGCGGATGCGCTACCAAGCTGCGCCACATCCCGGTGGCCTCGGTACACCTCACCGCGGCCCCGATGACCCGTGTTGAGAGCCATCGGTTCCCTGACGAGCAGGGCCAACAGAAGATAGTACGTGGCCCCTGTTGAGTAACCGAATCCGGTCCTCGACGACGTATGTGTGCCGAGCCGCGGACATGTGAATTCGGAGCCACTCGGCCCCTGGGAACCCTTACGTGACACCCGGTCGTCCAGGCGATTTCGATTCCGAACCACTCATTGGGTACAGTCACATGCGCTGCCGCTCGGCGACAGCACGCGGGTGTAGCTCAATGGTAGAGCCCTAGTCTTCCAAACTAGCTACGCGGGTTCGATTCCCGTCACCCGCTCCGATGAGGTCAGAGGGCTTTTCCCTCTGACCTTTTCTTTTCCATCTTCTTTTCCATCAACGTTCGGGTTCGCAACTCCCGTCGAGCATCGACAACCCAGCACCGACACACTCGTCCACACAGCGAATGTGATCCACGCCACATTCGGGTGTAACCTTGCTCTATGTCCTCCAGCTACTCCAAGACTCCGCGCAGGTGCTCTACCTGCGGCGCACCGCTGTTCGTCCGCCGCGACGTGACGACGTCGGAGAGCGGCACTCCACGCGTCGACGCCATGCTCGTCTGCCGCAACGAGGGATGCTCACAACCTGCGCTTCACCTCAAGACCGAACACCCGGATAACCAGAGCCAGCCGGCGTAATGCCCGGCGCCGCAGCCTCTTCGAGACCTTCGGGTTGCCGATCCGGATGAAATGTGACCGGTGTCACAAAAGACGATGGTCTATCCGCCGACCTCCCCTTTTACGTTCGCGAAGCACCGATGTGACACCACAATGGGGCGTCGTACGCGTTTGCCTTTGAAGGGAAGACAACGGTTGTGTAACGATGGTCGCGGCGCCTCGGGGGGGTGCGCCCGTACTGTCCCGAGAGCGAAGGTTTGCGAACTCCCGTGCTGAACACAACGTCGTCCCATCGTCGCCGTAAGAGCGTCGTCCGTGGGCTCATCGCAGCTGTCATCGGCGTCTTCGCCGTTGCACTTGCCGCGCCGGGCATCGCCCAGGCCACGCCAGTCACCGTCGTGCCGGGGCTGCCGCCTGTCGAGGTCCCCGACAACATCCCGGGACTGCCGACTCCGCCCAAGCAGACAACTCCTGCGCCGGCTCCCAAGACCACCACGCCTCCTCCTACCACCACGCAGGAGACCCCCGGCGTTCCCGCGATTCCCAACGTCAAGACCTCGACCGGGTGGATCGCGCTGGCAACCGACGGCGATCACACCATCTACTGGTGGAAGGACGGCAAGTTCGTCAAGAAGATGCCGATCTCCATGGGATCCAACGCGCATCCGACTCCGAACGGCGTCTACCACACCCGTGAGAAGTACCAGCACATCGTGATGGACTCCTCGACCTACGGCGTTCCGGTCGACTCACCCGAGGGCTACCGCACCGACGTCGACTGGGCGACCCGCATGTCGGGCGACGGCATCTTCATCCACGCCGCACCCTGGTCGGTCGCACAGCAGGGCAACAGCAACGTCAGCCACGGTTGCATCAACATCAGCACCGAGAACGGCAAGTGGGTCTACGACACCATCCCGCAGGGCACCCCGATCGTGGTCCGCGGCACTGTCGGTGGCCAGTACGACGGCAACTGATCTGCCCATCTGACTTACTCAAGACACGAGAGAGGCTCCCGGTCCACGACCGGGAGCCTCTCTCGTCTGGTCTCGAGCCTGTTTCGTGTCGTCTGGAGTTCAGACGAGGGTTCCCGCGTCGACCGTCCCGACGTCGAGGTCCATCCGATTACCCTCGGCTCGCACCTGCGCAATGGCCCGCATCTTGTTCGACGCGTCGAGCGCGGCCACCTTGTAACCCTCGGCCAGGGTCGGATAGTTGAAGACGGCGTCGACGAGGTAGTCGATCTTTCCGCCGAGGCCCATCACCGTCTGGCCGATGTGGACGAGTTCGGCCGCATTGCTACCGAACGCGTGCACGCCGAGAAGCGTCCGTTCCTCGGCGTGCACGAGCAACTTGAGGAGCCCGTAGGAGTCGCCCATGATGGCGCCTCGGGCGAGTTCGCGATACCGCGCGACGCCGACCTCGAACGGCACATTCGCAGCGGTCAGTTGATCCTCGGTCTGACCGACGTAGCTGATCTCCGGGATGGCGTAGATGCCAATGGGCTGCAGGTTGTCGTCCGTGGCACCGACGGGCTCGTCGAAAGCGTGATACGTCGCGCGCCTCCCCTGCTCCATCGACGTCGCGGCCAGGGCCGGGAACCCGATGATGTCGCCGACGGCGTAGATGTGGTCGACCTCGGTACGGAAGTCGGAGTCGACGGTGAGCCTGCCGCGTTTGTCCGCGGTCAGGCCCGCCGCCTCGACCCGCAACTCGTCGGAGACACCTTGGCGCCCGGCGGAGTAGAGCACGGTGTCGGCGGGAATCTTCTTGCCGGACGCGAGAATCGTCAGCGTCCCCGACGGATGGGTCTCGACGGTTTGTACCTGCTCACCGAATCGAAATGTCACGCCCCGCTCGCGCAGTTGGTACTGCAGCGCTTCGACGATCTCGCGGTCGCAGAAGTCGAGCATCGTGGGCCGTTGCTCGATCACGGTGACCTTGGTGCCCAGGGCCGCGAACATCGACGCGTACTCGATGCCGATGACACCCGCTCCGACGACGACCATCGATCGCGGAACCCGATCGAGTGCCAGGATCTGGTCGGAGTCGACCACGGTGGTGCCGTCGAAGTCCACCGAGGGAGGGCGCGCGGGCCGCGTACCGACGGCGATGACGAACTTGTCGGCGCTCACGTGTTTGAGATCGCCGGTGGCGTCCTCGACCGCTATTTCGTGAGGACTCGTGAAGTACGCACTGCCGAGCAGCATGGTCACACCATTGCGAGCGAGCTGGCTCTGAATGACATCGATTTCTTTCCCAACAACGTGCATGGTGCGCGCCGAAAGATCCGTGACCGTTATATCCGATTTCAATCGATACGATTCGCCGTACATTTCGCGTTGGTTGAGGCCGGTCAAATACAGGACCGCCTCGCGAAGCGTCTTTGATGGAATCGTGCCGGTGTTGATGCAGACGCCGCCAACCATGTTGCGCCGCTCCACAATTGCTGCCCGCTTACCGAGCTTCGCCGCGGCGATGGCCGCTTTCTGCCCGGCCGGTCCAGAACCGATGACAACGATGTCGAAATGATCCACGGGGTCCGTCTTTCGCTCGTTTGACGCCTGACGACCCGTCGCGGGTCTGTGATCAGTGTCGCTCAGCGACCGGGTTCGCACGACTCGAGGCGCAGACCGGGGCAAAGGTTGCACCGACCTGCAACCACCGGGCCAACTCCTGGCAGCCCGTCGTCTCCGGATCTGTGACGAGGCGCCGATACGGCTCCCGGCTGTACGCGGTGTGCCTGCCACCGTCGCGGTTGGTGATCACAAGGCTGTGCCACACGATGAGAGCTGGGAGGTATCGACGCACCGCGTGCCATGCGGCCCGAACGCGGCGAACGTCCCGGCTCCACTGGGTAGGTCGAAGTGACGTACGCGCGGCATTCTGAAAAGCGTTGTCCCGCAGGATCGCGAGCATGTCGAGAATCCATCGGACCGGTCGATGGAACTCGAGCGTTGGCGTCAGATCGGCGATGTCGCGGATCAGCGAATCGGGTTCTGCGTTGCAGATCATGTCGGTAGGTGCGCCGACCCACCACGCGGGAATCTGATCCGGCAACCGCGGCCCCTCCCCCGCGACGCCCCATCCGGAACAACCGGTGACCACGCCGGGCGGTTGGTGCGGATCGGCGACGAAACCAAGCCCCAGAACACGATTCAGTGCCGGATCACCGTCGAGTTGCAGTTCGTGCACACAGCGTCGGACGACGACGGCGCCCTGCGAATAGCCGACGATCATCACGACTCCGCTGGTCTGCTCCAGCTGGTGACGCAGCGCCAGGACACCCTCGGCCACACTGTCTGCGTAACTCATGCCGTCTCGACCGTTCGCAGGCCCGTAGCTTGCCGGGTAGCCCACCCACCGGGGCATGAAACGGGCGTCGAGATCATCGGTGACGGCGGCGAGCATCCCGGTAACCGCTGTTCGCGAATCCCCTTGGTACGACTCACCGGTTCCCCCGACCGCGAGGACCGTGATGCGATCGCCCGTGGACGCCGGGGCCGCTGCGTCATACCCGGTCAGATCACGTGCGTCTGCCGCCTGCGTGGGATCTGTGCACTCCATGTGTTCCATCGTCGGCGTCGCCGATGAGAACAGCGCCCAACGACACTGAACTTTCTCTGTGAGACCGCAGGTCAGAGTCGTGCAGATCACGTCAGATCAGGTTGATTTACACAGAATTAACGCGAACACTGGATAGGGCAGTCCGTGAAGCGACCATCTCGACGGTCGAACAACCGACTGCACCACCGAACAAGACGCCCGATACGAAGAAAGCAGCAATTCCGATGTCTTTCGCACGATTCCGTGCACAGCTCCACAATTCCTCTGACCGTCGCAGGCTCTACGACCGGATCAACCGGGTAGCCGCCGATTCGCAGCGCGACGAACTGTTGATCATGGCGCAGCGCGCCGAGCAGCGCACTCACTGAGTCACACATCCTGAGCCCGTAGTCACTGACTGCGGGTTCTGTCTTGTCCTCCGGCTCTTCTGCCCGACATCCGTTGTGCCTCGAGTCACTGCCGACCAGCCGGTCACGACTGGCAGACCGGACACCAGAACAGGTTTCGACCTCCCAGTTCGCTGTGCGCGATCGGCGTTCCGCAGATCCTGCACTTCTCTCCCGCGCGCCGGTACACGTAGGTGCGCGGGCGGTTGGTGGCGTACGACGGGGCGCCGTGATCGTCCTCGGGACGTATCACGTGGATTCGCCCGCGGCGGACCCCGACCTTCATCAGCGCCACCAAGTCGCTCCAGAGGGCATCGAACTCATCCGCGGTGATCGACGTACCCGGCCTCATCGGGTCGATTCCGTTGCGGAACAACACTTCTGCGCGATACACGTTGCCCACTCCCGCAATGACCTTTTGATCCATCAGGAGCGCGCCGATCGGTCGACGCGACCGCGCGATGGCCGCGAACGCCCGCGACGGGTCGGCGTCGGACCGTAGCGGGTCGGGGCCGAGCCGCGCGACTAGTGCGTCGAGGTCTGCGGGCGTGTACAGCTCGCACGCGGTGGGGCCACGGAGGTCGACGCCGGTCGACTCTCCGACGAGCCGCATCCGCACCTGCCCGACCGGCTCACCCATCGGGACAGGCAACTCGGTGAACGCGCCGTAGAGCCCGAGGTGGACGTGCAGTAGTTGGTCACGTCGACCATCGCGGTAGCGCTGCACGAGGTGCTTGCCCCACGCTTGAGCGTCGGCGAAGACCATTCCGTCGACGACACCGGCTCCCTCGGCGAACCGACCCTGTGGCGAACTGACCGCGACGCGCTGACCGTCGAACAGTTTTCGTTGACGCCGCGCGATGCGGTGAAGGGTATGGCCTTCAGGCACGGCGCCCTCCGCTAACTGTCAACGCCGTATGCCGGTCATCACTCCGACCGGTCATCGGTGTCAGCGAGGGTTCTCGACGATCAGGACTCGGGCAGCGCCGGCGCGACGCCGGTCTCCTCGTATTCGCTGAGGATGTCGATTCGACGCCGATGACGCGGCTCCTCGGAGAACGGGGTGTCGACGAAGGCGTCGACGATCGCCAACGCCTCCTCGGTGGTGTGCATGCGGCCACCGATACCGATGAGCTGGGCGTTGTTGTGCTGGCGGGCGAGTTGGGCGATCTCGACGTTCCAGGCGAGCGCACACCGCGCACCCTTGACCTTGTTCGCGGCGATCTGCTCGCCATTGCCGCTGCCTCCGAGCACGATGCCGAGGCTGCCCGGATCGTCGACGGTCTTCTGGGCGGTGGCGATGCAGAATGCGGGGTAGTCGTCCTGCGCGTCGTACACATGAGCGCCGGAATCGATCACTTCGTGCCCGTTTGCCTTGAGGTGTTCAGAGATCTTGGCCTTGAGTTCGAATCCGGCATGGTCGCCACCGACGTATACGCGCATAGCGACCACTATAGATTGAAGGCCGTGGACGACTCATCGCCTATTCCGAATGTGCCAGGACTTGCTGATCCGGCGCCGACGACATCCCACTATGACCCCAACCGACGGTGGCTGACGCCTGCGAAGTACGCGGCAAAGCCGCGACTGCATCCGTGGGAGATCCCGACGCTCGTCGTGCTGATCCTGCTGTCGCTGATCGGCTACGTGACCGTCGTGGTGCTGGTGATGTTCGGTGTGTTCAATCAGTTCGCGCTGCTGGCACTCGCGCTGCCATTGCTGCTGTTCCTCATTCGAGGCATCACGTATGCCACTCCCCGCGCCAATGGCGTTCAGATGACGCCGACGCAGTTCGTCGAGGGATACCGGATGGTCGTCGAAGCGGCGGCCCGCTACGGACTCGAGTACGTGCCCGACGCCTACGTCGTACTCGGCAACGGGCAGATCAACGCGTTCGCGTCGGGCCACGGTTTTCGACGCTACGTCGTCGTCTACTCCGATCTCTTCGAGATCGGCGGCAGGGCTCGAGATCCCGAGGCGCTGCGATTCATCATCGGCCACGAGGTCGGTCATATCGCCGCGGGGCACACGTCGTACTGGCGACAACTCGCGACGAGCATCGGCATGCAGATCCCCATACTCGGCTCGCTGCTGTCGAGGGCCCAGGAGTACTCGGCCGACAACTTCGGCTACTACACGCAGCCCGACGGTGCACCGCGGGCAATGGGCGTGCTCTCGGCGGGCAAGTACATGCTGCGCGCCGTCGACTTCGACCAATTGGCCGACAGGGCAACACACGAGAAGGGTTTCTTCATCTTCCTCGTAAATCTGCTTGCGTCGCACCCTGTTCTCACGTGGCGCGCGGCAGCGCTGCGTGATCGCACGCGCGCGGGCGCGATCCTGTTCCGCCCGAAGACCATCGTGCGAGGCGTCGGAAGCGGCAACGCGGTCCCCGTCACGCCACCGCCGCACCCCGCCGCCGTGGCTGCGGGGTCGCTGCCGAACGGACTCGAGGCTCCACCCAAGTTCTAGGTCAGTCGAACTGCGGATCCTCGTCGCGGCTGCGCTTGAGCTCGAAGAAGTGCGGATACGACGCGAGTGCGACGGCGCCATCCCAGACGGTGCCCGCGGTCTCACCGCGCGGAATCCGGGACAGAACAGGGCCGAAGAACGCGACCCCGTTGACGTGGATGGTCGGCGTCCCGACGTCGTCGCCGACCTTGTCCATGCCCTCGTGGTGGCTGGTGCGAATCCAGTCGTCGTACTCGGTGGAGTCCGCCGCCTTCGCGAGCTTGGGATCGAGGCCCAGTTCATCGAGCGTCTCGGCGATCACGACGTCGAAATCCTTGTTGCCCTGGTTGTGGATTCGGGTGCCCATGGCCGTGTAGATCGGCGCCAGGACGTCGTCGCCCTTCGCCGCAACTGCCGCAGCTATCACGCGCACGGGGCGCCAGGCGTTCTTGAGCGCTTCGCGGTAGTCGTCGGGGATGTCGCGGCCCTCGTTGAGGACGGCGAGACTCATCAGGTGGAAGTTCACGTCGACGTCGCGCACCTTCTCCACCTCGAGAATCCACCGCGAGGTGATCCAGCACCACGGACACAGCGGGTCGAACCAGAAATCAATACGATCCTTTTGCGACATCTGCACACATTCCCTTCGACATGGCCAACGCGTATCGGTCGTTCACACCCAACAGCTCGTTGAAGAACCATCAGGTCTTTGCACCAGCAGCACTTTCAACCAACGACCATCCGCAACGATTCCACGCCGACGTTACGCGGCTAAGCTGGCGATTGTGACTGCCCCGAATCTGACCCGAGACCAGGCGCGAGAACGTGCCACCACCATCGACGTATCCCACTACGACGTAGAACTCGACCTCACCGACGGCAGCGGCAAGCCCGGAGAGAAGACTTTCCGCTCGACGAGCACCGTCACCTTCACCGCGACACCCGGCTCGCAGACCTTCATCGACCTCGTCGCGCCGACGCTCATCTCGGCCACGCTCAACGGAAAAGAACTCGACGTCAGCGGCTTCGACGAATCGGTGGGACTCACGCTCCCCGATCTCGCCGCAGACAACGAGCTCGTCGTCGTCGCCGACTGCGCCTACTCCCACACCGGTGAGGGGCTGCACCGTTTCGTCGATCCCACAGACGATTCCGTCTATCTCTACTCGCAGTTCGAGACCGCCGACGCCAAGCGGATGTTCGCCTGCTTCGACCAGCCCGACCTCAAGGCGACCTACACGATCACCGTGACCGCGCCCGAGGACTGGAAGGTCATCTCGAACGCGCTGACCGAGTCGATCGACGGCGGAGTGCACCGCTTCGCCGAAACACCGGTCATGAGCACCTACCTCGTCGCGTTGATCGCGGGGCCGTACGCGGAGTGGACAGACACCTACACCGACGACCACGGTTCGATCCCGCTGGGGATCTACTGCAGGGCCTCCCTCGCGGAGTTCATGGACGAGGAGCGTCTCTTCACCGAGACCAAGCAGGGATTCTCCTTCTACCACAAGAACTTCGGCATCCCCTACGCCTTCGGCAAGTACGACCAGCTCTTCGTGCCCGAGTTCAACGCAGGCGCAATGGAGAACGCGGGCGCAGTCACGTTCCTCGAGGATTACGTCTTCCGGTCGCGCGTGACCAACTACAACTACGAGCGGCGCGCCGAGACCGTCCTGCACGAGATGGCACACATGTGGTTCGGCGACCTGGTCACCATGAAGTGGTGGGATGATCTGTGGCTCAATGAATCCTTCGCCACGTTCGCATCTGTGCTGTGCCAGTCGGAGGCAACCGAGTACACCAGCGCGTGGACGACGTTCGCCAACGTCGAGAAGTCGTGGGCCTATCGCCAGGATCAGTTGCCCTCGACGCATCCCGTTGCCGCCGACATCCCCGACATCGCCGCCGTCGAGGTCAACTTCGACGGCATCACCTATGCCAAGGGCGCATCCGTGCTCAAGCAGTTGGTCGCCTATGTGGGAGTCGACGACTTCCTCGCGGGTCTGCGCGACTACTTCACCGCGCACAAGTTCGGCAATGCGACGTTCTCGGATCTGCTTGCCGCGCTGGAGAAGTCGTCGGGTCGCGATCTCTCCGACTGGGGTAGCCAGTGGCTCAAGACCACCGGCATCAACGTCATCCGCCCCGACTTCGAGGTCGACGACTCGGGCGCGTTCACCCGCTTCGCCATCATTCAGGACGGCGCAGCTCCCGGCGCGGGCGAGACACGCGTGCACCGTATGCGCGTCGGCATCTACGACGACAACGCATCCGGAGCTCTCGAACGCGTCCAGAGCGTCGAACTCGACGTCGAGGGCTCGGTCACCGAGGTCGCCGATCTCGTCGGCGTCCCGCGCGGAAAACTGATCCTGCTCAACGACGACGACCTCACGTACGCGTCGGTGCGCCTCGACCCCGAATCGCTCGAGACCGCCACCGCACGCATCGGCGACATCACCGACTCGATGCCACGCACGCTGGTGTGGTCGGCCGCCTGGGAGATGACCCGCCAGGCCGAGATGAAGGCGCGCGATTTCGTCGCCCTCGTCGAGCACGGCATCGCCGCCGAGACCGAAATCGGTGTGGTGCAGCGTGTTCTGCTGCAGGCGACCACCGCGATCGAGTCGTACGCCGACCCGGGATGGGCCACGACCGTCGGCTGGCCGGGTTTCAGCTCCCGACTCCTCGAACTCGCCCGGGCGGCAGAGTCGGGTTCCGACCATCAGCTCGCATTCATCAACACCCTACTCGCGGGACGACTGTTCGACGAGCAGATCGCCGTGGTGCGGGCACTCCTCGACGGCGACGACCCCGCCGACCACGGTCTGGCGGGCCTGACGATCGACACCGACCTGCGGTGGAAGCTGGTGCTCGCGCTGGCGACCGCGGGAGCCATCGACAGCGACCCCTCGAATACACCCGTCATCGACGCCGAGGCCAAGCGCGACAACACCTCTGCGGGTACCCGGCAGGCCGCCACCGCGCGTGCCGCGCGTCCGCTTGCCGAGGCGAAGGCCGACGCGTGGTCGCAGGCGATCGACGACGACACGCTCTCGAACATCTACACGCGAGCGGTCGTGGCAGGTTTCGATCGTCCGGGTCAGGCGGAGTTGTTGTCGCAGTACGTCGACAAGTACTTCGCCGCGGTTCCGGAGGTGTGGAGCCGTCGATCGAGCGAGGTGGCGCAGACCGTCGTGAACGGCCTGTATCCGTCGTGGGAGATCACACCCGAGGCGCTGGCGAAGGCCGACGAGTTCCTCGCCAACGATCACCCGGCCGCACTCAAGCGGCTGATCATCGAGGGTCGCGCCGGTGTCGAGCGCTCGCTTCGCGCACGAGGTTTCGACGCCGAGTGACAGTTCATACCGAGTGACCGATCACCTCGTCCAGGTGTAGCGAATCTGGGGGCGGCCCGCCCCGCCGTACTCGGTGACCCTGCGCACCGTGCCGGCGTCGGCGAGCCGCTCCAGATACCGCCACGCGGTGACTCGCGAACTGCCCACTTGCGCAGCGACTTCCGATGCGGTCAGGCCGTCGGGCGCATCGCGGACCGCCCTGCCGACAGCGTCGGTGGTGTCGGGCGCCATGCCCTTGGGTGCGCCGCGCCGAGGATCGGCGGTGCGCAACGCGGCAAGCGCACGGTCAACGTCTCGCTGGCTGACCGCGTCGCCGTCGCCCGCGACAGTGTCGCGGTAGCGCAGGTAGTGCTCGATCTTCTCGGCGAAAGCCGCGTACGAGAACGGTTTGAGCAGATAGAGCAGCGCGCCGTGCGCCACTGCTCGTCGGACTGTGGGCAGGTCGCGTGCCGCCGTGATGGCGATGATGTCGGGATCGGGCCGCAGCCCGGACAGCGCTGACGCGAGGTCGATTCCGCTCGCGTCGGGCAGTCCGAGATCGAGCAGCACGAGTTCGACAGGCGCACCCGCCGCCACGGCCGCGGCCGCCGCACGGTGCGCGTCCTGCGCGGTGCCCGCCGTCGCGACCACTTCGAATCCGCCGATCCGGGCGAGGTAGTCGCGATGCGCTTGTACGAGCAGCGGCTCGTCGTCGACGATCATCACGCGTATCACCACGACTATTCTCCGCTCGGGATCTCGACAGTGACTACCGAACCGTACGTGTGCTCGGATCGCACGGTGCCGCGATGTCGGTTGACGATGTAGCTCACCAGGGCAAGGCCAAGCCCTCTGCCCTGTGCATCGCCGCCGGGTTTCGTCGAATATCCTCTACTGCAAGCCCTTTGGAACTCGTCGTCGGTCATCCCCGGACCGCTGTCGGCAACGACGATCTGTAGTGATCCGTCGGTCGAGGCCACGGTGACCTCCACCCACGGGTCATGTGGATCGCAGGCATCCAACGCATTGTCGATCAGGTTTCCGACGATGGTGATCATCTCGTCGGTGGTCAGCGGGGAGGCATCGACCGAGTCGAGAGCCGACTCCTCCGTCAACGTCATGGAGATTCCTCGTTCTGCTGCCTGTGCCGACTTCCCGAGCAGCAGCGCGCTGAGGGTGGGATCGCTGATCGTGTCCGAGACGCGATCGACCAACCGTTGCGACAGAGCAAGATCCGCGGTCGCCAGGTCGGCGGCGCGTTCCGCGTGGCCGGTTTCGATGAGCGCGACCATGGTGTGCAGCCGATTGGCCGACTCATGCGCCTGCGACCGAGTGCCTCGGCGAAACGCGAGAGCGAATCCAATTCGCCTATGGCAGCCGATAATTCGGTTCGATCTCGGATCGTGACGACGGTCGATCCGGGCCGCGTCGACACCGGAGCTCGATTGACCACCAGCACCCGGCCCTGATCGACATACAGCACGTCGGTGAGAGGTTCTGTGCCGAGCAGGAATTCGGGCATGTCGTCGAGTTCACCGACGTCGCCGCCACTCTCGCCGGCCAACAACCGACGTGCCTCGTCATTGCACAGCGCGATCTCGCCGTCGTCGATCACCACAAGCCCCTCCTTGACCGAATGGAGCACCGCGTCGTGATGGTCGTACATGACGCGTAGTTCTCCCGGGGCCAGACCACCGGTGAGCCGCAACAGCCGCCGTCGGATGAGCCAGAGTCCGCCGAGAGCGGCGACGATGGCCACCAGCCCGATCGACGCGATCAACGGCAGTTGGTCCAGCCACTCGTCGGTGAGCGTGGACTGCGTGATCCCGACGGCAACCATCCCGACGATCACGCCCTGGTCGTTGCGCACAGGCGCGATCGAACGAATCGACGGCCCCAGCGTCCCGGTGTAGGTCTCGGTGTAGACCTCGCCCCGCAGCGCCTGGCTGGTCGAACCCAGATACCGCTGCCCGATGAGCGCAGGCCTTGTATGGGTGTAGCGCACACCGTTGGTGTTCATGATGGTGATGAACGAGAGGCCGGTGACCTAACGGATCTCCTCGGTGACCGGCTGCAGGCTCGCGGTCGGGTCGGGAGAAGCCAGCGCGCGGGCCGTCGAAGGGGCATCAGCGATGCTCACCGCTACGGAGGTGACCTGCTCACGCGCGGCACGCACTCCGTCGAGCCGGGCATCGAGCAGGGCGAGTGCCGCCGCAGCCACCACGATCACCACGACGACGGCCAGCTGCAACGCCACAGCCTGACCGGCGAGTGTCCGGGGACGCCACCGCAGCATGTCCGCACCATCCCTTCCGCGACCGCCCCTATGGCGACCGCCCCCTACGTCAATCGCCATCGAGTTCACCACGGTGATCGCCTGAACGAAATGAACTCAATGGTGACCCACATCACGGTTCTGACCAACAATCTTCCACAGCGGGTGCGCTTCGAAGACGTCGACCTGCATCACAGGAAGGACAGCACGATGAATCTGAGACGACGACACCCAGACGGCGCGTTGGCGACCGACGAGATCGCGACAACGCCGCCCAAGAAGCGTGACAAGACGCATTGGCTGTACGTGGCGGTCATCATTGCCGTTGTCGGAGGTGTGGCGGTCGGCCTCATCGCTCCCGGTGTCGGCAAAGACCTCGGGGTACTCGGCACCATGTTCGTCAGCCTCATCAAAATGATGATCGCGCCGGTCATCTTCTGCACCATCGTGCTGGGCATCGGTTCGGTCCGAAAGGCCGCGACCGTCGGCAAGGTCGGCGGACTCGCCTTCGTCTACTTCCTCGTGATGTCGACCATCGCACTCGCGATAGGACTCGTCGTCGGAAATCTGATCAAGCCCGGCGACGGCCTCAACATCACGGCGACCGCGGACAAGGGTTCGGCATTGGCCGAGAAGGCCCACGAATCCGGCGGACTGATGGCGTTCGTCGAGGGGATCATCCCCGATTCGCTCCTCTCTGCGCTCACCTCGGGCAACGTCTTGCAGGCGCTGTTCGTCGCGCTTCTCGTCGGCTTCGCCCTGCAGGCCATGGGTTCGAGCGGGGAGCCGATCCTCGCCGCCGTCGCCTACATCCAGAAGCTCGTGTTCAAGATCCTCAGCATGATCCTGTGGCTCGCCCCGATCGGCGCGTTCGGCGCGATCGCCAACGTCGTCGGGCAGACCGGCTGGGCCGCGGTCGGGCAGCTGTTGATCCTGATGATCGCCTTCTACCTGACGTGCCTGGTGTTCGTGTTCGGCGTCCTCGGCGTGATCCTGCGGTCGGTCGCAGGCGTGTCCATCTTCCGACTCGTCCGCTACCTGGCCCGCGAGTACCTGCTGATCTTCGCCACCTCGTCCTCCGAGTCGGCGCTACCCCGCCTGATCGCCAAGATGGAACACCTCGGCGTCGAGAAGTCAACGGTCGGCGTCGTCGTTCCGACCGGCTACTCGTTCAACCTCGACGGCACAGCGATCTACCTGACGATGGCGTCGATCTTCATCGCAGATGCAATGGGTGCACCGCTGTCGATCGGAGCGCAGATCAGCCTGCTGGTCTTCATGATCATCGCGTCGAAGGGCGCCGCAGGCGTCAGCGGCGCCGGGCTGGCAACTCTGGCCGGCGGCCTGCAGGCCCACCAGCCGGCCATGCTGAACGGAGTCGGACTGATCGTGGGCATCGACCGCTTCATGTCCGAGGCTCGCGCCGTCACCAACTTCTCGGGCAACGCGGTCGCGACAATCCTCGTCGGATCGTGGACGGGGACCATCGACAAGAATCGGGTCGACGACGTCCTCTCCGGCCGGGCACCGTTCGACGAGAACGACATGGTCGACGACCATCTGGGAAGCTCCCCCACACGACCCGATGCGAAGAATGAAGACTCGACCACCGCCGCGCCGGCTGAGAAGGTGTCGACAGAGAAGGCACCGGTCACCAGAGACCTGGTCGCACAGTAGGCACCGACACAGCAGCGACAACACAAGAGAATGGCCCGGGAGTTGCTCCCGGGCCATTCTCTTTGGTTCTTGTCCAGCTGCCGAAGTTCTTCGGTGTCGCAGCTTCAGATGGGTGCTGCTGCCGTCGCCATCACGTGCAGCGCGGAGACGAGTCCGTCGATGAGCTCGTTCTGACGGAAGCTGCCGATGGCGGCGGTCACGCCAAGATCGGCGACGCGATCATTGATGCGGTCGGCAACCTCGCTGCCCGACACCACCACGACGTCATGCGTGTTGGGCGACACCGCGAGCAGTGTGCCGTATGCGGGCTCGGGAGCTGCCTTGAGCAGCACGTTGCGCGCATCGGCGACCGGATCGGTTCCGAGTTCTCCGATGTAGACGGAGAAGCGGACCAGCGCCTTTTCGGTCGCGGCGTGGATCGCGTCGTCGAGTGCGATCAGTTCGTCGCGGGAGAAGGGAGGGGTCGTCGCGGTCTGACCGGGAAAGCGGGTGGACGAGACGCGCCCGCTGTTCGTGATGACCGTGCCGACGGGCAGCGCGGAGGCCGCGACGACCTCATGCGATGCTTCGGAACCTGTCGTCTGCGAAATCTCACCACTTGGCACTGGCCGAGCCTCCATCCACATCATTCGGTTCCGCGTGACGCGGCAACGCAATCGATTCGATCTCCGTTGCGGAGAAGAGCAGCGGTCCGCGGTCCCACTTCTGGTCGAGCGTGTATTCCTGCTGCTTGGGATACTTGACGCCATTCGAGAATGCCATCGAGACCACGCACGCCAGGGCGAAGATAACCACCAGGACCGTGACAGGCACTCCGATATAGGCGATCCAGTTGTCCATGAGACCCTTCCGATCGGTAAACCCTCTTGCCGCACGGCCGGTGAGCGCGCGATGACACGTTCACGCCGCACAGGTCGTGTGATCAATTTAGCCCACACCACAGCCGTTCGGGCACCGACCCCTACGGTCTGTCGTAGACGCGTCCGGAGCGCTGTCGCGGGCGCCTTCTCGCGGCAATGTTGAGACCACAGCGCACGGTGGGGACAATAGGTCGGGTGAGCGGCAACATCCCTGCCGGCGGCCAGCCGGCGAACACCCAGGTCCATCGTTCGTTCTACGACGAGGTCGGTGGCCACGAGACCTTCGAGAAGCTGACCAGCGTCTTCTATCGAGAGGTCGCCGCCGACGAGATCCTCCGGCCGATGTACCCCGAAGAAGACCTCGGACCTGCCGAGCGTCGACTCCGCATGTTCCTCGAGCAGTACTGGGGAGGCCCGCGAACCTACTCCGAGGAACGAGGCCACCCCCGACTGCGCATGCGCCATCAGCCGTTCACCATCGGCCCGATCGAGCGCGACGCCTGGCTGCGCTGCATGCACACCGCCATCGCATCGATCGACGACGACACCCTCGACCCGCCCCACCGCCAGGCGCTCGTCGACTACATGGAGATGGCCGCACAGTCGATGGTCAATTCACCCTTCTGATCTGGTCAGCGTCAATCCGACAGATCGGACACGACGCGCCGATGTCACCTGGTCTTCTACGGGAAAACACAGGTAGGGCAGAATTGTCGCGGTGAGCGACGAGACACCCGACGACCTCAACGACGACGCACTCGGCGCCGACGACCAGGACGTCATCGAGGCTGACGGCGTCATTGAGACCGACAGGGTCCTTGAGGCAGAAGGAGTCGCAGCGGTAGCGACCCAGCTCGACCCTGCCGACGACACCTGGTGGCGTTCGGCGATCTTCTACCAGATCTATCCGCGGTCGTTCTCCGATCTCGACGGCGACGGCGTCGGCGACCTCGCCGGTGTCATCGACAAGCTCGGCTACCTCGAACTGCTCGGCATCGACGCGCTGTGGTTGAGCCCGATCATGCGCTCCCCCATGGCCGACCACGGTTACGACGTCTCGGACCCGCGCGATATCGATCCGCTCTTCGGCGATCTGGCGACGTTCGACGAACTGATCGTCGAGGCGCACGACCGCGAGATCCGCGTGACCATGGACCTCGTCCCCAACCACACCAGCGACCAGCACCAATGGTTCATCGACGCACTGGCGGCCGGACCGGGCAGTCCCGAACGTGCGCGGTACATCTTCCGTGACGGGCGGGGCGAGAACGGCGACGAGCCGCCGAACAACTGGGTCAGCATCTTCGGCGGACCCGCGTGGGACCGTGTCACCGAGCCCGACGGCACGCCCGGGCAGTGGTACCTCCACATCTTCGCGCGCGAGCAGCCCGACTTGAACTGGGAGAACCCCGAGGTCTTCGACGACCTCGAGAAGACACTGCGCTTCTGGCTCGACCGCGGGGTCGACGGCTTCCGCATCGACGTCGCACACGGCATGGCCAAACCCGCCGACCTTCCCGACATGGACGTCGAGGCCGCGGGACTCCTGGTCAACCGAGACGACGACCCGAGGTTCAACAACTACGCGGTCCACGACATCCACCGAAAGATCCGCGCGGTCATCGACGACTACCCCGGCGCTGCGAACGTCGGCGAGATCTGGGTCGACGACAACGAGCGATTCGCGGAGTACCTGCGCCCGGACGAACTGCATCTGGGTTTCAACTTCAGACTCGCCAAGGCACCTTTCGACGCAGCCGCCATCCGAGATGCGATCGAGAACTCCCTCGACGCCGTGCACAGCGTCGGCGGAACACCGACCTGGACGCTGTCGAATCACGACGTCGACCGAGAGGTGACCCGCTACGGTCTGGCCGGTGCGATCCCCGACAGCGAGACTGCCGACGGCGAAACACCGGACAGCGACACTTCTGACAGCGAGACACCAGAAGCCGAGACACCCGAAGCCGAGACACCGGAAGCCGAGCCGGCGCCCCATGCCGACATCGAGCTGGGCACTGCGCGGGCACGGGCGATGGCGCTCGTCGAATTCGCGCTTCCCGGTTCGATATTCATCTACAACGGCGCAGAACTCGGCCTCCCCAACGCCGACCTGCCCGACGACGCGCTGCAGGACCCGGTCTGGGAACGCTCCGAACACACCGAACGCGGGCGGGACGCATCACGGGTACCGCTGCCGTGGGAGGGCTCCGAGCCGCCGTTCGGTTTCTCGACGAATCCGCAGACGTGGCTTCCGATTCCAGAGTCGTGGGCGGAGTTCACCGTCGAAGCCGAGCTCGAGGACATGAACTCGACGCTGTCGCTGTACCGCACGGCCATCGAATTGCGTTATGAGCGTGAAGAATTCGCAGGCGATGACATCGAGTGGTACGGCGCCCCGACGGGGTGCCTGGCATTCCGACGCTCCGAGGGACACCTGGTGTGCGCGCTGAACACCACCAGCGAACCGGTCGGGCTACCGCCGGGAGAACTGATCCTCACGAGCGCACCCCTCGTCGACGGCATGCTGGCACCCAACGCCGCCGCATGGCTCGTCTGAGAACAGCTCAGACAACCGTGACATCGAGGTCGCGGTGCCTGCGCTGGTACACCGAACCGTAGCGCGCGTCGATCCGAATCCACGCTGCCGAAATGCGCACGCGCACAGGTTCGGTGGCGCCGATGGCGTCGATCGGTGATGTCTCGGTGACCTCGTGGCCGTCGGCGTCGCGCACGAAACCCATTGCGGTGAGCGCGAACAACGAGCGCAGCGAGACCGTGGCATTCAGTGCCCCGTCGGCCGACGAGACGTCGAGTACGCCTTGATCAAGCAGGCCCGTCGCAGGCCCGAAGTTGCTGCCCTCTTCGCGTGCGAGGCGTGCTCCCTCGCGCGTCAACTCGACAACGGTCCGCGCTGGGACGTCGTCGAGATGCCGGTAGCCGCTGCGCAGCGGTAGCGCACCACGCCACGCGGAGTCGAGTGACATCCCCGGCTCCACCGGCACACCCGCCGTACCGTCGCTCAACCGGCCCTGCAGTGTGTCCGCGTCGACGACGATGTCCGACGGCGCAGCACTGCCGAAGATCGACCGGGTGACCAGGACGTCGAACCCGGTATGTGCCCAGAACGCGAGTAGCCCGTCAGACCGTTGCACCACTCTGATCACCGCGGCCTCGTCGAGTCGCATGGCGCGCGTCAGGAAGGCCAGTGCGTCCCTGCGGTCGTCGGGGCCGGCAGCGACGACGAACCGCTCGGGTAACGCGGTCACGCGCTGTCGTCCGAGGTGCGGCGAAAACTCTCCAGGTACTCACGCTCGTCCGGGGTCAGTCGCCGCAGCCGCTGTGCGTCGACGTCGAATGCGACGAGTTGGGTGGTCGCGGTGACGGCGGGTTTGTCGGTCGGCGACGCGGCATCTGGACGCACCTCGTATCCGACGACGAAGTCGACGGCGCGCACCTTCTCGACGAACATGGTCACGACGATCGGCCCCTCGTCGTGGCGCACCTGTTGGCGATACTTGACGTGCAGGTCCGCGACGACACAGCCGCGACGCAGGTCGGCTGTGGGTCGCCCGTCGTAGAAGAGCCAGGGAATCCGAGCCTCTTCGATGAGTGTCACCATGCGCGCGTGGTTGATGTGCGCGAACACATCCATGTCCGACCAGCGGACGGGAACCTTGACCACGTAACCGGCGTCGGTCCTGACTCCCTCGTCCTCGTAGAGCACGACTGTCCTTTCGTTCGCGACACCTCCCCGTGAGAGGGCCGATCGTCGTCAACTGACGAGGTTCGTCACCTGATGAGGCTGCGCAACTGCCGCGCCGCAACCGACAGCGTCGCGAGGTCGAGTTCTGGACCCTGCTCGATATCGGCGAGCATCGAGCGCACCCGAGACAGCCGCGACGAGTGCGACGACTCCCACTCGGAGATCTTCTCGGCCGCGCTCTCGTCGGGTTCGCTGCTCTGCAGGATCGTGAGCGTGAGGGCACGCAGCGCGCCGTGCATGTCGTCGCGAAGAGCCAAGCGCGCCAACGCATGCCAGCGGTCACCGTACTCGAGCGTCGAGACCGCGGTGAGCAGTTCCTCGAGTCCGAAATGCTCCATGATCGCGAAGTACAGCTCGCCGACCTCGACGGGATCGCGGTCGGCGATCTCGGCGGCGTCGACGATGTCGAGTAGGCAGAACCGATGAAGACTGATCGCGACGTCGTGGGCGAGGTCGGTCTCGACACCGAGCTCGCGGTAGTGCTCGACGCGCCGCTCGACGTCGGCGGCCGACTGCGCGCCGAACCAACTGTCGATCAGTGCGGTCAGTTCAGCCACCTGCTCGGCGTAGCGGGTGATCTCCGCCGCCATCGCGAGCGGTTGCGGGCGAAACGCCAGCAGCCATCTCGACGCCCGGAACAGCAGTCGCCGCTCGTAGAGCATCATCTCGTCGATGGCTTCCACCGGAGCGTCGGCATGCAGGATGCGCGCGAAGAGATCCGAGAGTCCGAAGACCCGGTCGGCAACCACGTACGCCCGCACGGCCTCCTCGGTCGTCGAGCCCGTCGATTCTCCGAGCCGGAACAGGTGCGTGATGCCCGCCCTGTCGACGACTTCGTTGACGAGGACGGTGGTGACGATCTCGCGATGCAGTCGGTGCGCACGGATGCCGTCTGCGAAACGTTCGCGCAGCGGAAGCGGGAAGTACTCGGCGAGCAGACCCTCGAACACATCGTTCTCGGGCAGGTCACCCCCCAGGAGGTCGTCCTTGGCGATCAACTTCACGTGCGACATCAGCGTCGCGAGTTCGGGCGAGGTGAGCCCGCGGTGCACATCCGAATGCAGCCGCTTGATCAACTGCTGCGGTGTCGGCAGCGCCTCAAGAGCCAAATCGACGCCGCGCGAGGCGATCTCGTGGAGCAGGCGGGCATGCACATCGACGCGCTCGAGCGAGTACGCGCGACAGAAACCGAGCTCGGAGTTCTGCGACACGTTGTCGGCCAACACCAGATCGGCGACCTCGTCGGTCATCGACTCCAGCAGCGGATCACGGTCGGCAGCCACGAGTTGGCCGGTTGAGACCGCGGAGTCGAGCAGGATCTTGATGTTGACCTCGTGGTCGGAACAATCGACGCCCGCCGAGTTGTCCATCGCATCGGTGTTGATGCGCCCGCCAGCGAGGTCGAACTCGATCCGACCGCGTTCGGTCACGCCGAGGTTGCCGCCTTCGCCGACGACCTTGGCGCGCAACTGATCTCCGTCGACACGGATCGCATCGTTGGCCTTGTCCCCCACCTGCGCGTCGGATTCGGATGACGACTTGATGTAGGTGCCGATGCCGCCGTTCCACAGCAGGTCCACTGGCGCCAGCAGGATCGCGTGAATCAGTTCCGGAGGCGACAACGCGTCGACACCAACGTCGAGCCCGAGTGCCGTGCGCATCTGTTCACTGATCGGAATCGACTTGGTCTCTCGCGACCAGACCCCGCCACCCTCGCTGATGAGCGAGGTGTCGTAATCGGCCCACGACGAGCGCGGCAACGAGAAGAGCCGTGCGCGTTCGGTATACGACGACGAGGCGTCCGGATTCGGATCGACGAACACGTGCCGGTGGTCGAACGCCGCGACGAGACGGATGTGCTGCGACAACAGCATGCCGTTGCCGAACACGTCGCCGCTCATGTCGCCGATACCGGCGACGGTGAAGTCCTGCGACTGGGTATCGACGCCCATCTCACGGAAGTGACGCTTGACCGATTCCCATGCGCCTCGCGCGGTGATGCCCATCGCCTTGTGGTCGTAGCCCGCCGAACCACCCGAGGCAAAAGCATCCCCGAGCCAGAAATCATACTGCGCTGCAACATCATTGGCGATATCGGAGAACGACGCCGTGCCCTTGTCCGCAGCGACGACGAGATACGTGTCGTCACCGTCTCGACGCACCACCGACCTCGCGGGGATGACCGCACCGGTGTGCTGGTCGAGGTTGTCTGTGACGTCGAGCAGGCCGGAGATGAAATCTCGATACTGCGCAATACCTTCGGCGCGCGTGGCGTCACGGTCCGCGGCGGCGTCACCGGTCGGTGCGGGCGGCCGCTTGACGACGAATCCGCCCTTGGCGCCGACGGGCACGATCACCGCGTTCTTGACGGCCTGCGCCTTGACCAGACCCAGGATCTCGGTGCGGAAATCCTCGCGTCGATCCGACCAGCGCAGTCCGCCGCGGGCAACGGCACCGAAACGCAGGTGCACCCCTTCGACGCGCGGCGAGTACACGAAGATCTCGTGCAGTGGCCGCGGCTCGGGCGTTTGCGGAATCTCCCTGGGCCGCAACTTGAACGACATCACCGGTCGGTCGGCGTCGTCGTCGCGGACGTAGAAGTTGGTGCGCGACGTCGCCCCGATGACGGCCGAGAACGCCGAGACGATGCGGTCGGCTTCGAGTCCGAGGACCTTGCCGATGTCGTCGCTGAGCGCAGCTGCCGCACGGTCGCGCTGCTGTTCGTCGGCGTGGTCGGGGTCGAACGACGCCTCGAACAGCTCGACCAGTCCCCGCGTGACATCGCGGTACTCGCCGAGGGTGTGCGCAACCAGGGTGTTGCTGTACGAGAAGCCGCACTGGCGCAGGTACCGACCGTACGCACGAAGCATCGCCGCGGAACGCCAGTCGAGGCCGCACCTGATGATCAGCTCGTTGTAGGCGTCGACCTCTGCGCGTTGCCGCCAGATCTGCACGAAGGCATCGGTGAACCGCCCGTCGAGGTCGTCGGCGGAGTCGAGATCCACCGACATCCCGTCGGCCAACGCGACACTGAATTCGTAGACGTGGCAGACCTGCCCGTCAGGCCGCACGAGGCGGTACGGATGCTCGTCGACGACGTCGAGGCCGAGGCTGTGGAGCACCGGCAGCACGTCGGTCAAGGTGGCTGCGCCGCCGCACAAATACAGCGTGAACTTCCACAGCGCCCCGGGCTCGCTGCCGGTCTGCGCCAGCGCCACGGCGATGTCGCCGGCGTCGAGATCGGCGACACGGATGAGGTCGGCGAGTGCGTCCGACGGCTCGCGCTGGTCCTTGTAATCCTCGGGCAGCGCAGGAAGCAACCGAAACAGGGCGTCGACGCCGCCGACGGGAAGCCTGGCCGACGCCGCGTCGAGTCCGCCCGCCGCTTCGCGGAACCGCTCGTCCCACGTCCGGATTGACTGTGCCAGTTCGTGTTGGATGGCGCTCTGTTCGGGCGTCCCGATGTCGAAGGTGCCGCGTCGCGCGGCGTCGGATTCGTCGACGCGGACCATCACCTGTAGTTGCGCGAGGGGCATCTCGCTGACACGTGCCGAGTACTCGAGCGCAGTGCCATGCAATTGTTCTGAGACGACGTTCTGCAGCGCCAAGCGGTTCTGCGTGTTGTACCTGTCGCGAGGTAGATAGATGAGCGCGGTGGCGGTACTGCCCTGCGGGTTCACGCGGACGAACGCGCGCAGGGTTCGGGTGGCGACGGCGTCGAACATCTCGCCGATCCGACGGCTCAACTCGGCATCCGACGACGCGAACATCTCCACCAGCGGGTAGTTCTGCAGCAGTTCGATCATCGACTGACCGGCAAACGAATCCTCGTCGACGCCGGCGCGGCGGATCACCTCGTGCACTTTGCCGCGCAGCACGGGGACGTCGAGGATCGTCTGGTGCAGGCCGGACGAGGTGAAGGTGCCGAGGAATCGGTGTTCTCCCACATGCGTTCCGGCGGCGTCGAACTCGGGAATCTGGATCAGGATCGGATAGTTCGACCGCTGCACGCCGGTTTCGAGATAGACCCGCGAGACACGCGGCAATAGCGGCGGCTGCGTGAGCACCCCGAAGTCGCGCGCCTGGGTGAGGTCGAGGAGTGAGTCGCCCCGCCACAGACCCCGGCCGTCGGAGACCGCGCCGTCGATGCCCACCCTGCGGTAGCCGAGTGGCACGAAGTGGTTGCCCGCGAACCAGTCGAGAAGGCGTGAATACTCGTACCGGTCGACGGCGGCTATGCCCGATTGCGCGGTGGTCGGGGCGACGGCGCAGTCGGCACCGCAGGTCGACAGGCGGCCGCGCATATCCACCGCGTCGCGGTCCACGTCGGCCACACGGGCGATGACGTCGACGAGTTCGGTACGCAAGGCCTCGGTGTCGACCTCACCCTTCGCCGACATCGCGACCACGTAGATCCACGACTCCGTTGAGCGGTCTGGTCCGGCGCCGATGTCGCTGAGCGTGCCTGCCTCGTCGCGCGCCACCGCCATCACCGGATGGTCGATGCGGCTGACGGTCAGTCCGTGCGCCTCGACGACGGTCAGCACCGCTTCGACCAGCAGTGGCATGTCGTCGTTGACGACGACGATCTCGGTTCCCGACGGTCCCGAGCTCACGTCGACCAGGCACTGCCCCGCTGATCGCGTCGACGCCAACCCGACGTGTCGACGAACGCGGTTCAGATCGGCATCGTCGATCGCGTCGAGGTCGGTCGCGTCGGTGAGACCACCGCCCGAACCCGTCGTCGGGTGGTGCGCGTCGCCCGGAGGGTTGCTCGCGTTGAGATAGCAGCTGACCGCCGCAGGCAACAGAGCACTCTCTTGAGACAACGCACTCACCTTCACTTCAAGGAGATTGGGAGATGATCTCCGATTCGAGCCCTACCGCGATGGTAGTGACGCGATTCAGTCGCGAGTGAGTTTCCGGTGAGTAACCCGGTGCGGACGCGCGGCGTCGGGTCCGAGCCGGTCGACCTTGTTCGCCTCATACGCCTCGAAGTTGCCTTCGAACCAGAACCATTGTCCCTCTTCGACATTGCCCTCCCACGCCAGAATGTGGGTACAGGTCCGGTCGAGGAACCACCGGTCGTGGCTGATCACCACGGCACATCCCGGGAACGACTCCAGGGCGTTCTCGAGCGAGCCGAGGGTTTCGACGTCGAGGTCGTTGGTCGGCTCGTCGAGCAGGATCAGGTTGCCGCCCTCTTTGAGCGTCAACGCCAGGTTGAGGCGGTTGCGCTCACCACCGGAGAGCACCTCTGCCCGCTTCTGCTGATCGGGACCCTTGAAGCCGAAGGCGCTGACGTACGCACGCGAGGGCATCTCGTTCTGGCCGACCTCGATGTAGTCGTTGCCGTCGGAGACGACCTCCCACACGTTCTTCTTCGGGTCGATGTTGGCGCGGTTCTGGTCGACGTAGCTGAGCTTGACCGTATCGCCGACCTTCACCGAGCCGGAGTCGGGCTCCTCGAGTCCGACGATGGTCTTGAACAGCGTCGTCTTACCCACACCGTTGGGTCCGATGACACCGACGATTCCGTTGCGCGGCAACGTGAACGACAGATCCTTGATCAGCACGCGACCGTCGAAGCCCTTGTCGAGGTTGGCGACCTCGACCACCACGTCACCCAGACGCGGCGGCGTCGGGATCTGGATCTCCTCGAAGTCGAGCTTGCGCGTCTTCTCGGCCTCCGCTGCCATCTCCTCGTACCGCGAGAGGCGGGCCTTGTTCTTCGTCTGACGGGCCTTGGCGCCCGAACGGACCCAAGCGAGCTCTTCCTTGAGCCGCTTCTGCAGCTTCTGGTCCTTCTTGCCCTGGACCTCGAGACGCTCGGCCTTCTTCTCCAGGTAGGTGGAGTAGTTGCCCTCGTACGGGTGCAGCTTGCCGCGGTCGACCTCACAGATCCATTCGGCCACATGGTCGAGGAAGTAGCGATCGTGCGTCACCGCGAGGACTGCGCCGGGGTACGACGCCAGGAACTGCTCGAGCCACAGCACGCTCTCGGCGTCGAGGTGGTTGGTCGGCTCATCGAGCAGCAGCAGGTCGGGCTTGGACAGCAGCAGCTTGCACAACGCGACGCGACGGCGCTCACCACCCGAGAGGTGGGTGACAGGGGAATCGCCGGGCGGGCAGCGCAGTGCGTCCATGGCCTGGTCGATCTGCGAGTCGAGGTCCCAGGCGTCGGCGTTGTCGAGGTCTTCCTGGAGCTTGCCCATCTCCTCCATGAGTTCGTCGGAGTAGTCGGTGGCGAGCAGTTCGGCGATCTCGTTGAAGCGGTCGAGCTTCTGCTTGATCTCGCCCATCCCCTCCTCGACGTTCTGCTTGACCGTCTTCTCCTCGTTGAGGGGCGGCTCCTGCAACAGAATGCCGACGGTGGCCTCCGGGTCGAGGAATGCCTCGCCGTTCGACGGCTGGTCGATTCCCGCCATGATCTTGAGGATCGACGACTTACCGGCACCGTTGGGACCGACGACGCCGATCTTGGCGCCCGGGTAGAAGGACATGGTGACGTCGTCGAGAATGACCTTGTCACCGTGCGCCTTGCGCACCTTCTTCATCGTGTAAATAAACTCGCCAGCCACGTAATGTCCTCACCTGCGGTTTTGTGGTCATCTGCGCTCGAGCTCCGATACCGGAGAGTGCATGCGGGGTATCGCCCTCCGGCGACACGGCAGGCTCTCGGCGCAACGTCGCGTACCACTCTATCGACGTGGCGCGACACTCTCCCACATGGCCGTGATCGAGTCGGACCCGCCCGCCCGCGAACACGGCGCCGCGATCGCCGCAGACGTGCGAACACGATCACTGGCACCATCGAGAGGGTGACCGCCTCTGCGCCGCTGACCGAGCTTGTCGAGCTCACCGGCGGCGTCTTCTGTATGGGTTCGGATCGCTTCTACCCCGAGGAACGTCCCGCACATGAGCGTCGCGTCGGCGCTTTCGCGATCGAACGGCATCCGGTGACCAATGCGCAGTACGCGGCGTTCGTCAGCGACACCGGGTACGTGACCGTTGCCGAGAGCGACATCGACCCCGTCGATTTCCCCGGCTCCGACCCAGCGATGCTCGTTCCGGGTGCCCTTGTCTTCACACCGACGGCCGGCCCCGTCGACCTCACCGACTGGCGAGCGTGGTGGCGATGGCAGCCGGGAGCGTCGTGGCGTCACCCGCTCGGACCCGCGACCGACATCGTCGGGCACGACGACCACCCCGTCACCCAGATCGCGTACGCCGACGCCGTCGCCTACGCCGCGTGGGCGGGCCGTCGACTCCCCACCGAAGCCGAGTGGGAGTACGCCGCACGTGGCGGCGTCGTCGGACACGAGTACGCGTGGGGCGACGAGTTGCACCCCGAGGGTGAGATTCTCGCCAACACGTGGATCGGCAACTTCCCGTACGCGAGCGACGGCTGGAGCGGAACGTCGAGGGTGGGGAGCTATCCACCGAACGGCTTCGGACTCCTCGACATGATCGGCAACGTCTGGGAGCGCACGTCGGACGTCTTCACTCCGCGCCACGTCCCGCCCGATCTTGCGACGGTCTCCCCCGACGGTCGGCCGGACCTCTTGACGCCCACCACATCTCCACAGGTCACGCGTGTCACGAAGGGCGGCTCGCACCTGTGCTCACCGCAGTACTGCCGACGCTACCGACCCGCCGCCCGCTCTCCACAATCCGACGACTCGGCGACGTCGCACCTCGGATTCCGTTGCGCCGCAGACGTTATCGCCTCATGACGAGTCCCGCCCCGATGAACACACCCCTCCCGCATTCACCGTGGCGACCACTCGGTCACGCCGCAGCGCCAGCCGCATCGTCGGGTGCGGCGACGCCCGACGCTTGCGTATCCGCAGACTGAGGAGCCGCGACATCGCCGCGACCGCGGTACTCGACGACGCAGCGTGCGAGGTCGAGGCCGACCGAGTCGGCGATCATCTCCAGCTCCGTGCGCGATTCGCCGCCGCTGGTCGTGTAGCTGTTCGTGTGAATTGCCCCGTGCACGATGACCGGCCGCCCCTTCTCGACCGCGGACGCCACGCCCGCGACCAGCCGCCGCCAGCACGAGACGGTCAGGAACAAGCTGTTCCCGTCGATCCACTCGCCTGTTGCGCGGTCTCGTCGACGCGTGTTGCTGGCCATGCGGAACGAGATCACCTCGTCGCCGTTCGCCATGCGGTTGCGCCTGGGGTCGGAGATCACTCGGCCCACGATCGTCGAATACGTTTCGTACATTTGCTCCGCTCCTGCCGTGAGGTGCCATCCGCTGCAGGCACCGAGTTTCCGAACTCGGGCTGAGATGGCTGACTGTGAGCATTCCGGAGAACAAGCTCCCGACACCGAGCGCGAGACCAAGCTGTGGACAGGACTCCGCCTGTGGATACGGCCAACGTCACCGAATACGGCCGAAGTCAGGGCACCCGGCTCGCTGCCGTACACTCTGCGTGTCGGTTTCGCCTCCGTAGCTCAGGTGGATAGAGCAAGGGCCTTCTAATCCCTAGGTCGCAGGTTCGAGTCCTGCCGGGGGCACCAGTCACATCCTTGCCGGCCTCCGGCCGGTGTGCGCCCACTCGAGTGGTTTGAGAGAGATTCACGCGGGCGCACCGAAGACCGCTCATCACGCCGTCGGGCACGGTCATCAGCAAGATTCGAGCGTCCACACCGGTTGCGCGAACAGCGGTGCGGGCAGCAATCTGATGCTCTCCGGCGACGCCTTCACCAGCACGAGTTGCCCGCCGACTGGCGTCACCGATCGAATGCTGTCGCGCCGCAACAACACCGTCGACGCCGGCGTGTCGACGCGCAGGAACTCATCGTCGGCGCCCGCTCCCCATGTGGCGCCCGGGGCGAGGATCTTGCGGTTCTGGACGTGGCCAGCGATCAGCGCGGCGCCGATCCATGCAACCGAGCACACGAGGAACACGCTCACACCGATCAGCAGTCCCAAGGACCACCCGCTGCCCGTCGCAATACACACCGCGGCAAAGATCGTCGCGAAGACCGCGGCTATACCGACAGTGCGCGCCCAGAGGCGAGGCGCTGCGAGCGACGACAATGTGGCGCGTCGGGCGTCGCCTTGCCGCGCGGTCCATTCGATCTGAATCGGAGGCAGATTGCCTGCACCATTTGTCGGACTCATCCGACGAGCTTGTCATGGCACCACTGTTGGCATCGAGAAGCGCTGGCCTGCGACACCGAAATCGATCACGCCGATGGACGAGTGCCCATCGGCGTGATCGATTCCAGTGGGTTATGCCGTTGCCTTCTGCCCCTTCTCGGCGTCCTCCAACTGCTTGAGAAGCGCGAAGGACAGGAACGTCATCGGACCCTTGTCTTCGAAATGCTCGTTCACGTTGCCTGCGATCCCGCCCTCGAGAGAGAGCTTGCTGAGCAGATCCAGCTTGAGTTGCGGAGCGCCTTCGGAAAGGTCCAGATCAGCGATATCAACCCACACGATGTTCGGCCGAGTGGTGGAGTCGTACACGAATCGCCCGTTGGTGAGATCGCTGACTGTCTGCCAAATCGTTTGTGAGGCATCGGGTTTGCCGGGATCGGGGATACGGAAGGGCTGCGCGGCATTGCGGATCACGCTGAACATGCCCGCGATGGCCTCGAGTTGACTCGCCGGCTTCGGCAGACGGCTCGCGTAGTACGCGGCACGCGCAAAGCGGTGCTCGGCGAGGGTGTCGCCGGGGAGTGGCGCGTCGCCCCCGAGGCCCTCCCACCTCTTCAGCAGTTCGAGTTGCTGATCGTAGGTGGGTGAATTGGTCATCACGTGGTAGGACCGATCGTGATACACCTTGGCGTGACCGTCGAGGTACTCGATGATCACGGAGTCGCCGGTCTTGTCGTCGAGTGCGAGGTGAATCGCGGGCGGTTTGCCGCCGGTGGGGTCGGGCATCTGGATGACCTGCACATCGGTGCTGTTGATCCATTCAACGGCCTCGTCCACGGTGGCGAAGTTGTCGAGGAAGTACTGCAGCCACACCGCCTGACTCAGCGCCGGCCGTGATTCATCACGGGTCCCATAGGTCGATTCGGCCAGCCACAGGATGTGGCCCGCCAACCCCGCCTCGTTGAGACCGTCGACGGAAATGATGTCGTAGGCCGCGGCGATGACACTGCCGTACTTCGACGTCCACGTCAGCTTGCCCTCCACGCCGTCGTCTCGAGAAATACCCTTGGGCTGAGTCCAGAGGTTGGTCATCAGATCTTTGTGAAAATCCATGTTGCGTCCGACGAGAACTGCTCCCGCGGCATCTGGCCAAATCACTCGGGTGCACATTGTGAAACCACCACTTTCAATAGGAAGAGACTGCCTGACCTACAAACAAGCGTGGGCCATATCCTTTACTTTAAGCTGGGTATGCTGGATTCTGTGCCGTATCAGGCACGTCTTGTCACCATTCGGTGGCAATGCGTCCCGAATTGTGCTGTTGTCAGGACCTTGGTCCCAGATATCGACGACCGATGAGTGTCCGTGGCAGAGTCTGGCGATGAGTCTCCTCACGTCCGCATCCAACCAGATGAGGTCGTAGGCAAGTCCAGAAAAGGGCCGAATGTCCCTATCGCCGAACATATTTCGACGATCAGCTCGTCGGTACGGGCCTCGACTCGTCACGTTCAATGCCATGGTTTGCGACCAGATGAGCGTGAATCCGTAACCACTGTGGACCATGTAAATCGACGACTTGCGCTCATTGCTAAATTCGCGACATCAGTGTGTGGAAAACACGTCGAATGAGCGCAATTCCGCGTCGAGGCCACGTAGGGCGGGCGGATTCGCGCCAGGCTTTTACCGTGCCTTGTCAGTCACTTTGTTACCTATCGCCAAGGCGCGGAGGGCGTCGATTCTCTCGCGAGATCTGGCGATCTGCTCGACCGGCCGATCCTGCCGAGTCCAGTTGCCCGCCACCCATCGCTGATAGCGTCATCAACTGATGTCTGAGCACACCCCCGGCACCCAGTGGCACACCCGTAGCGAGACCCCGGCCGACGTACCGACCGTTCGAGAGGTCACCCTCGCCGCGTTTCCGTCCGCGGAGGAAGCCGAGATCCTCGACGGCTTACGGCGTGACCCCGCCTGGATTGACGGACTGTCGATCGTCGTCACCGACGAGACGGGACGTGTCGTGGGGCATGGCGTCGCGACCCGAGGCTACGTCGACGACTCTCCGGTCCTGGGATTGGGGCCGGTGTCGGTGCTGCCGCAATTCCAGAACCGCGGTGCGGGCAGCGCCGTCAACCGTGCACTTCTCGAGGCCGCAAGGCAGATGGGTGAACCACACGTCGTCGTGCTCGGGCACGAAGACTACTACCCGCGATTCGGGTTCGAACGCGCATCGACACACGGGATCACCGTTCCATTCGACGCCCCTGACGATGCCGTCATGGCCCTGACACTCGACGAGACCAAGCCGCTTCCGACCGGAGTCATGCACTACGCCGCGCCGTTCGGCGTGTGAATCATCCTGGAGAACAACACCTCTCAGCTAAGCGCCGCGCGCTCCCGCAGTTCCGCGCCACCCACCGATGAGGTGGATCGTGTGATAGATGAGCAGCGCGCAGACCGCACCGATCGCGATGCCGCCGAAGCTCACGTCGCCGATGGTCCAACTGAAGTCCGCGATGGCGATGATCAGTGGAATAGCGGCGGTGAACTGGTTGATCGGGCGGGAGAAGTCGACGCGGTTGGTCACCCAGATGTGCACACCGATGATCGCGACGAGGCCATAGAGCGCCGTGGTGATGCCTCCGAGGACCCCGGAGGGAACCGACGCGATCACGGCACCGATCTTCGGGCACAGCCCCAGGATGATCGCCGCAGCAGCAGCGACCCAGTACGCCGCCGTCGAATACACCTTGGTCGCGGCCATGACACCGATGTTCTCGGCATATGTCGTGGTCGCCGACCCTCCGCCCGAACCCGCGATTATCGTCGACAGTCCGTCGGCGAACAACGCTCTGCCCATCCGGTCGTCGAAGTTCGCTCCGGTCATCATCGCCACGGATTTCACGTGTCCGATGTTCTCGACCACCAGCACGAGTACCACGGGTAAGAACGTCGGGATCACCGAGAGGTGGAAGGTCGGGGTCTGGAAATCGGGCAGGCCGATCCAACTCGCAGCGTGGATGGCGCTCGTGTCGACCTCGTTGCGGATCAACGCCACCACATAGCCGATCACCACACTCAATACGATGGCCAGTCGTCCGAGCAGTCCGCGCAGGAACGCGATCGATAAGACCAGCAACACCAGCACGATCGTCGCGGTCACCGGCTGCTTCTCGAAGTTCGCCTTTGCCGATGGCGCAAGGTTCAGGCCGATCAACGCCACGATCGTTCCGGTGACGATCGGGGGCATCACGAGGTCGATCCATCGGACGCCCGCGAAGTGCACGATGACGCCGATCAACGCGAGCAATGCACCCACAACGACGATTCCGCCGAGCGCAGACGATTGCCCGTTCGACGCCGTCGCCGCGAGCACCGGCGCGATGATCGCGAAGCTCGAACCGAGATAGCTCGGCAGCCGGTTACCGGTGATGATGAGGAACAGTGCGGTACCGATCCCGGAGAAGAGCAGCGTTGTGGCAGGCGGGAATCCGGTGAGCACGGGTACGAGGAACGTCGAGCCGAACATGGCGACGACATGCTGCAGGCCGATACTCACCGTCTTGGGCCACGACAGCCGCTCCCCCGGTCCGACAACGTCGTCGACGTCGACGCGTGTCCATCCCATGTTGTCGGCCAGTCGTCGCGACGTCGTGGTGGCGCCGGAGCCCCCGCGCTCGCTCCCTCCACCGTTGTCGCCGTCGCCATCACGAGTTTCGTCGTTACGCACGAGAATCAGTCTGCGGGATCGCAGAGCGCGACGCCGGGTTACCGACATACCGAGACTGGCGACCGCGCATACCCGGGCCCCGAGCCGATCGGTAACCCACTGTCGGACAGCACTTTTGCGTTGACAGCCGCCTCCCAGCGTCGCCGCAGGGCGCGGTCAGCGAAGCTCCATAGTGTTCTCCTCGTCGGCAACGCCGCCGGCAGGTAGTCACGAAGGAGATCCCATGCCTATCAACACCCCTCCGCAGCAGAACAACAACGGCCCGCGCCAGGCCCCTGCCCCGCAGCCGCCGCGTCGCCGTCGTCGCCAGCGCTTCTGGAATGCACGCGCGCACCGCTGGGACTGGCGCTGGGTCTACTGACCTTCCGGCCCATGGGAGCCGACACGGACGTCCGACGCCGCCATGAGCGCCATCGACGCCCGAGTCGGCTCCTGTTCTCATGCCTACCGACACAGAAGGACGTCCGATGAACGCGCGACAAGCTTTTCGACGCTTCTCTCCCGCAGTACGAGGCGAGGCCAGACGATTCGCCCTCGCGGGAACCCTGCTCGGCATCGCTGCGGCATGCGAGGTGGTTGCCGTCTTCGTGCTCGCAGATGTCATCGACGGCGCGCTCGACTCGAACAGCGTCACCACGTTTGCACGCCTTGCGCTCCTCTGGCTCCTCATCACGGCAATCTCCTGCGGCGGAGACTATTTCGGTCAGGTCGTGTCCGTGGGCATCTCCGAACGCGTCGTGTTACGGCTGCGTGATCAACTCTTCGACCACGTCCAGCGCCTTCACCCCGTCCAGCATCGACGGCTGGGCCTGGGCAATCTCGTCACCCGGCACACCGGCGACCTCGAAGCGGTCGAGTACCTGATCGGGACAGGCGTGATGCAGTTCGTGATCGCGCTGGCCCACACCATCGGCTTGGTCGTCGCCGCACTCATCATGAGCTGGCAGGTCGCGCTCGTCGCGCTGGCCGCAGTCCCGGCGCTGTGGGGTCTGTCCGCATTCTTCGCCCGTCGGCAGGAACGCGTCACCCGCGACGAACGAGGCGCCAACAGCGACATCGCCGACTCCGTCGAAACCGCACTCCTCGGCCACGAGACGGCCGTCGCCTACAACCAGCAGGGGCGCGAACACGCTCGACTCCACCGGCACGGGGTCACCTGGATGAGCGCCCGCCTTGCGCAGACCCGCGTCGAGGCCGGACTGGGCGGCATCTTGAGCTTCGGGCAGGTCGTCGTCACGTTGGCCATCGCGATCGTGGGCGTCTGGCAGGTACGCCAGGGCCAGCTCAGCGTCGGCGGGCTGCTGGCCCTCACCGGCTATCTCGGGATGCTCTATCCCAAGATGCAGGAGCTGGCCGACATCCGGATCGCCATCGCGTCCGCGGTGATCAGCGCCGAGCGTGTTGCCGAGGTCCTCGACGTCGCACCCGTCGAACGCGTCGAACTCGCTGACATCCCCGCGACCGTTCGATCACCACTACGCCCGACGACGCCGGTCGGCATCGCGCTGCGCGACGTCACCCTGGCGCGCGAGCACCAGACGGTCCTCGACGCCATTGACCTCGACCTCGCGCCGGGGACCATCACCGCACTGATCGGACCGAGCGGCGTCGGAAAGTCGACGCTGGCGTCGCTGCTGTGCCGATTCGAACATCCCGACTCCGGGAACCTGACCATCGGCGACGTCGATTACGACGACCTGACCGGCCGCTGGATTCGCGATCACATCACGTTGCTTCCCCAGCAGCCGATCATCAAGGGCGCCAGCATCTCCGACAACATCGCCTACGGCCGGCCGGCCGCGACTCGCGAAGAAATCATCGCCGCCGCGGTGGCCGCCGACGCCGACGAGTTCATCCGCAGATTGCCCGACGGCTACGACGCCCGGCTCGACGACGGCGGCCTCACGCTCTCCGGTGGTCAACGGCAACGTATCGCGATCGCCCGTGCGATGCTCCGGAACACTCCGGCGCTCATCCTCGACGAACCGACGTCGGGTCTCGACGCCGCGACCACGAGCCGAATCCTCGACCCCCTCCGGCGGCTTGCCGACGGGCGCACCACGCTGCTCATCACGCACGACACTCGGGTCACCGCGATCGCCGACCGCATCATCGAACTCCGCGACGGGCATCTCTACGACCTGAGCCGGTGGATGGAACCGGAGAACGCTCCGGCGTGACGCGATAGTGCACACGCATCCGACCTGTATGTACGCGGGAAATACACTCGGCCGGTTATGCAACAAGAACCCTATGCACACTATTGCATAGTGCGTAGGTGCATTGGTACGGTCGAGTCGTGGCACTCGAACACGCGATCATGGTGTCGCTCTCCGAACGCCCGGGCACCGGCTACGAGATCGGCAGGCAATTCGACCGGTCGATCGGCTACTTCTGGTCGGCGACGCACCAGCAGATCTATCGCACACTGGGCAAGCTCCACGCCGAGGGCATGGTGAGCTTCGAACCCGTCGCCCAGGAGGGCAGACCGGACAAGAAGGTCTACACACTCTCCGACGCGGGCCGTCAGGCACTGCGCGAGTGGGTTTCGTCGCCGACGCCCATGCAACAACTCCGCGACGACCTCGGACTCAAGATCCGAGCAGCAGAGCACGCCGACCTCACCGACGTCATCGACGAACTCCGCAGGCACCGCGCCGAACACCTTGCGCGACTGCACCTTTACCAGTCGTTCGAGAAGGACGACTACCCCGACCCGCAGGCACTGACCGGCCGCCGCCTCCATCAGTACCTGGTACTCCGCGGCGGCGTACGCATCGAAGAAGGCTTTGTCGGTTGGTGCGACGAAGTCATCACCGCGCTCGACGCCGAGCAGCGTCGAACATCCACCGCGTCGACGCCATCCGTCGGCAACGAGTCCTGACCACCAACCCACCCCATCCCCGACGACCCAGGAGAACGCAGATGTCAGCCCCATCCGCGAATACCAGCTCGAGCCAACCGAATCCGTATTATCCGCGTCTGTTCGAGCCCCTCACCGTCGGCGGGATGACGTTGCGCAATCGCATCGTCATGGGGTCGATGCACACCGGCCTCGAAGACCGCGTGTGGGACACCGACAAGCTGGGCGCCTACTACGCCGAGCGCGCACGCGGCGGTGCCGGCCTGATCATCACGGGCGGCTTCGCGGTCAGTCGCACCGGCCAGCTCCTGCCTTTCGCGGGCAAGATGACCAACGTGCTCGACGCCAAGCGGCATCAGCGCGTCACCCGCGCGGTGCACGACGCGGGCGGCAAGATTGCCATGCAACTCCTCCAGGCGGGCCGCTACGGCTACACGCCACTGAAAGTTGCTCCGGGAAGCGAGAATTCGCCCATCCACCCCTTCAAGAACCTGCCGATGCCCGAGTCGGTCATCCGGCACGTGATCCGCTCGTACGGGCAAGCCGCGAAGCTGGCGCGTCAGGCCGGCTATGACGCCGTCGAGATCATGGGCGGCGAGGGCTACCTGGTCAACCAGTTCCTGTGCCCGCACACCAACGACCGCACCGACAAGTGGGGCGGCTCCACCGAGAACCGGCAGCGCTTTCTGGTGGAGGTGATCACCGAGATCCGACGCCGCGTCCCCCGCGACTTCCCGGTCATCCTTCGGCAGTCGATCGCCGACTTCGTCAAGGGCGGACAGACCTGGGACGAGATCGCCCTCATGGCGCGCAAGGCCGAGGCGCTCGGCGTCGACGCCATCAACACCGACATCGGATGGCACGAAGCCGGCGTGCCGACCATCGTCACCTCGGTGCCACGCGCGGCGTTCGTCAAGTTCACCGAACGACTGCGCGACGAGGTCTCGATCCCGCTCATCGCGAGCAACCGCATCAACACCCCGGAGGTGGCGGAGGAGATCCTCGACCGCGGCCGCGTCGACGCGGTGTCGATGGCTCGCCCGCTCCTGTCCGATCCCGAATTCCCGGTGAAGGCCATGACCGGTCGCGCCGACGAGATCAACACCTGCATCGGCTGCAACCAGGCATGCCTCGACCACGCGTTCGTCGGGAAGAAGGTGTCGTGCCTGCTCAATCCGCGTGCCGGACGGGAAACCACGCTGACCCTCGGCGCGACGCGTCGGGCACGCAAGGTCGCCGTGATCGGCGCCGGACCGGCCGGACTGTCGGCCGCGGTCACCGCCGCACAACGCGGCCACCGGGTCGAGCTCTTCGAGGCCGGTCCGACGATCGGCGGCCAATTCTCCATCGCCGCAAGGATTCCCGGTAAAGAGGAGTTCGCCGAGACGCTGCGCTACTACACCCGGCAGCTCGAGCTCAACAACGTCCGCGTCCATCTCGAACAGCGCGTCGACGCCGAGCACATCATCGCCGAGGGCTTCGACGAGGTGATCGTCGCCACCGGCGTCACCCCACGCATACCCGACATCCCCGGTGTCGATCACCCGATGGTCATGTCGTACGCCGAGGCAGTGCTCGGCCACCGCGAGATCGGCAAGCGTGTCGCGGTGATCGGCGCGGGCGGCATCGGTTTCGACATCACCGAATTCCTCACCGTCGACGACTCACCCTCCCTCAACCTCAAGGAATGGGAACAGGAATGGGGAGTCAGCGAAGACCTCGACGTTCCCGGCTTCCTCACCACGCCCCGACCGCTTCCGGTAACCCGCGAGGTCTTCCTGGTGCAACGCAAGCGCGGCAAGCAGGGCAAGACACTCGGCAAGACCACCGGGTGGGCACATCGGGCGAGTGTGAAAATGAAAGGCGTAGAACAGATCTCGGGTGCAACCTACGACAAGATCGACGACGCCGGACTTCACCTGAGTTTTCACGACGACGACGGCTCGGTCCGTGAGACGCGCCTCCTCGAGGTCGACAACGTGGTCATCTGCGCGGGACAGGAGTCCGTCCGCGACCTCGTCGACCCGCTGACCGTGGCGGGCATCCGAACGCACGTCATCGGTGGCGCCGACCTGGCCGCCGAGCTCGACGCCAAGCGCGCGATCCGTCAGGGCACTGAGGTCGCAGCGGGTATCGAGTAAACCGCTACCAATCGATCGACACCCAGACCGATTCGACGTACGTGCAGCCGCAAAACTGAGAAGCTGTGTGGGTCGCACGTCCGTCGATCGAAGGAGTGGCATGGCGTCTCCGTTTGCCGAGCGGCGTTGGGGCTCGACGTCGAGTCCACTGCGCGGCCCGATGACCGCTCTCGCGAAGACGAGCGTCGGCTCGTGGGTGGTGCGTCGATCGGCCGGTGTCGACCGGCGTGTCCTGCATGCCTCGAAGGGGCGGTTCACCGTACTGGGGCCGATCGGGGCTCCCACGCTGCTGTTGACGACCACCGGCGCAAAGTCCGGGCTGTCGCGGACATCGCCGCTGCTCTACGCCCGCGAGGGCGACGACATCTTCGTCGTCGGGTCCAATTTCGGCCAGGAACGCCATCCCGCCTGGACGGCCAATCTCCTCGCCAACCCCGCCTGCACGGTCAACACGGCAGGCGTCGAGGTCGACGCCGTCGCGACGCTTCTCGACGGCCCCGAGCGCGAGCGGATCTACCGCCTCTTCGAGAGCGACGTCACCGACGTGTACTCGGTCTACCGCGATCGCACCGATCGCGAGATCAGGGTGTTCCGGCTCTCGGCGAGCTGACCAGCGCACAGCCACGCGACCGGTTCGCGATCGAGCCACGCCGGCGGCGCTACCATGACCGCCATGCCCATTGCGTCTCCCGTCGTGTCCGCACGCGCCGTCGTCACCGGCGCGTCCTCCGGAATCGGAATGGAACTCGCCCGCGAACTCGCCAGTCGCGGGCACTCACTGATCGTCGTGGCGCGTCGCGGGGACATCCTCGAAGAGCTCGCAGTCGAGCTGCGCACGCAACACGACGTGCAGGTCGAGGTACGACCGAGCGACCTGTCGGATCCGACTGCCGTCGAGATCCTCTCCGCAGAACTCGCCCAGCGTGAGGTCTCGGTGCTCTGCAACAACGCGGGCATCGCCACGTTCGGTCCGGTCGCCGAGCTCGATGCCGACTACGAGCGCGCCCAGGTCCGGCTCAACGTCAACGCCGTGCATGACCTGACCCTCGCGGTGCTCCCCCAGATGGTTGCTCGCGGCTCGGGCGGCATCCTCATGGTCGGTTCGGCAGCTGGCAACATGCCGATCCCCAACAACGCCACCTACGCGGCGTCGAAAGCCTTCGTGAACACTTTCAGCGAGTCGCTGCGTGGCGAGGTCGGCGGTTCGGGTGTCCACGTCACCCTGCTCGCGCCAGGACCTGTCCGTACTCAGACACCGGACCCCGAGGACGCGTCGATCGTCGACAAGATGGTGCCCGGCTTTCTGTGGCACGACAGCGCGGAGGTAGCCAAGATGAGCCTGGATGCGTTGGAGCACAACAAGATGCGCGTTGTGCCCGGAACGCTGTCGAAGGCAATGTCGGTCGCGGGCGGCTACAGTCCGCGGGCGCTCGTCGCTCCCATCGTCGGCACGTTCTACAAGCGACTCGGGCCAGAGTCCTAGGAACCCGATGCCACTCGAAGAATTACTCCGCATCGGTACGCCGCGCCCGATCGTGCGGTGGGGCGACCCTGTCCTGCATACGCCTGCCCGTCCGGTGACCGACTTCGACGACCAGCTGCAGCATCTGATCGCCGACATGTTCGCCACCAATACCGCGGCACCGGGTGCGGGTCTTGCCGCGGCCCAGATCGGCGTCGACCTCGCGGTATTCGTGTACGACTGCGGCGACGAGACAGGCAGGCGACGTACGGGCGTGATCTGCAATCCCGAGCTCGAACTCCCCGAGGGCCGCGACAGGGAACTCGCGACGCTGGGCGAGGGATGTCTTTCGCTGCCGGGTGCCCATGAGGATCTCGCCCGTCCGAAGGTCGCGACGTGTCGAGGCGTCGACCAATTCGGCCAACCGGTCACCGTGACAGCGGGCGGGATACTCGGCCGCTGTCTACAGCACGAGACCGACCACACGCGCGGCATGGTGTTCGGCGATCGCTTGACCGCCAAGGCTCGCAAACGACTCTTCCGCGACGCCGATGAGGTTGCCGATCGGTACCCCGACGATTGGCCCGTGTCGCCAATGGTGTGACCCGGCTCGCGATGACCGGCTCTGCCCTTCACCGGGACAAATCGAGAATCTGATAGTTAGCCAAATCACACAGTGCTAGTTTCTGAGAACTTACTCACAGGTAGGTGCTGGCTCGTTCTCAGGAGGTCTCATGCGTCGCTTCACCCGTCTACGTCGGACAGTCATCACGGCCGCAACGCTATCCGCAACTGCCGCAGCCGTTTTCGCCACTTCCGTACACGCGGAGGCGGCCCCTTCGCTCTACATCAACCACAAGCACACCACGGTGACCACTCACCTCAAGAATCTCGGCGTCGACGTGGTCTTCACAACCACAGAGCGGACGAAGGCCGAGTCGATGCCACCGTTCGCACTGGAATCCACGATCCAGTCGGCGCAGACACGTGCCGCGTGGAGACTGGCCGACCTACGTGTAGCAACGCTGCAAATCAAGATGATTCCCGACGGACCAGCGACCGGAAACGCCACGCCGACGGGCCAGGGACCGATGGACGTCAAGGTCACTCAGAAGCTCAACATTCAGATCCAGCGGATCGAACCGCTTGGGATCAAGGAGTTCAATCTCGTCGGTGCTCCGTGTACGACAAGCACCCCCGCTGAACTGGTGCTGACCGGCCAGATCCCCTTCTCCGAGGACGAGGGCACCGATTTCTTCGCACCCCTCACCCTCAAGGGCGACCTGACGATCCCACCGCTGGCAGGCTGCGGCGCGCTCACACCGCTGCTCAATCCCATCGCATCCGGCCCGGGCAATGCGGTGACGGTCCAACTAGACCTGTAGCACTCAACGGTGCCGGGCGTCGTCCTCAACGCCGACGACGCCCGGTACCGAAGATCGCTCGACTGAACTCGCGGCCCGCCTGGCCGGCAGCGTTGCGCAAGAATCTCTGCATCGGCTCGCTCGTCAGGATTTCGGTGATCATGCCGGGCTCTTCGGGCACAGGAGCAGGTACAGGTGCCGGGGTCGGCGCAGGCGCCTGCGCGGGCGGCGTCGGTGCCGGAGCGTCGGGCGACTCACCGGGCGAGAGCATCTTCGCGGCGAGCATTTCGTAGGCCGACTTGTTGTCGATGGCCGTGCCGTAGGTGTGGTAGAGCGGACTCGCTTTCGCTGCGGCCGTGATATCTGCTGCCGCAACAGCTTCCATCGACGACCGGGGCGCTCGAATGACCGTCCACGCGACCGGCGTCGGCGCACCTTTCTCCGACAGCACGGTCACGATCGCCTCGCCGGTCCCGAGTGACGTCAGCGCCTGATCGAGCTTGTAGACGTCCGATACCGGGTAGGTCTTGACTGTCTTGCTGAGCGCCTTCTGATCGTCGGGGGTGAATGCGCGCAGCGCGTGCTGGACTCGGGCGCCCAATTGGGACAGCACATCGTTGGGAATGTCGGTCGGCAACTGCGAACAGAAGAACACGCCGACGCCCTTGGACCGGATCAACTTGACCGTCTGCACCACCTGCGCGATAAAGGCTTTCGACGCGTCGTTGAACAGCAGATGCGACTCGTCGAAGATGAAGACCAGCTTGGGTTTGTCGACGTCGCCGACCTCGGGGAGGGACTCGAACAGTTCCGCCAGTATCCACATGAGGAACGTGGAGAACAGGACCGGATTGGCGGCTTGATCGCCCAACTCGAAGAGAGTGATGATGCCGCGGCCGTCCGGAGCGAGCCGCAGCAGATCCTGCGGATTGAGTTCCGGCTCACCGAAGAACGTATCGCCGCCTGCCGCTTCGAGATTCGTCAGTGCGCGCAGGATGACTCCGGCGGTCTGCGTCGAAACCCCACCGATCGCCTTGAGTTCTGGCTTACCCTCATCGCTGGTCAGGTAGGCGATCACCGACCGGATGTCTTTGAGGTCGAGCAGGGCCAGGCCGTTCTTGTCTGCCCAATGGAAGATCAGTCCGAGCGTCGATTCCTGGGTGTCGTTGAGCCCCAACACCTTACTGAGCAGAATCGGCCCGAACGCAGTGATCGTCGCACGCACCGGCACCCCGATCCCCTGCGATCCGAGCGACACGAACTCGACCGGATACGCCGTCGGCGACCAGTCGTCGCCGGTCTGCGCCGCGCGTGCGGTGATTCTGTCGTTGGACACCCCCTGCCGGCTCAGCCCCGACAGGTCGCCCTTGATGTCGGCCATCACGACCGGAACGCCATTGGCCGACAACTGTTCTGCGATGAGTTGCAAGGTCTTGGTCTTACCCGTGCCCGTCGCTCCGGCCACCAGCCCGTGACGGTTCATCATCGCCAGCGGGATACGAACCTTGGCCGTCGAGTCGACCTGGCCGTCGACAGATACCGTGCCGAGTTCAAGCGCTGTCGAAGCGAACTGGTAGCCCTGTGCGATCGTCTGGGCGGCCTGGGTGGGATCGGTCACGAACATGTCCTTCCGGCGGTTGGATTGCCCGAGCACGACAGTGGTCACAGCTCTGGCGGGTCGGTGCACTACAGCAAACAATAGCCGCGGATCGTCGCCCGCTAAGGTTGATGCGTGCAGGACAAACTGGTGTGGATCGATTGCGAAATGACCGGCCTCGATCTCGAGAAGGACAAACTGATCGAGATCGCCGCCCTGGTCACCGACAGTGACCTCAACATTCTGGGCGACGGCGTCGACGTGGTCATCCACGCCGACGACGCCGATCTCGACGCGATGCCCGACGTCGTGACCAAAATGCACGCCGACTCGGGACTGACCGACGAGGTTCGACGGTCTGCGATCACCGTCCCGGAAGCCGAGGCGATGGTCCTCGACTACATCCGCGCACACGTGACAACGTCGGGTGCGGTCCCCCTCGCAGGCAACTCGATCGCCACCGACCGAGGTTTCATCGCCCGGGACATGCCAGAACTCGACGCCTACCTGCACTACCGCATGGTTGACGTCAGCTCGATCAAAGAACTCACTCGACGCTGGTACCCGCGCGTCTACTTCAATCAGCCCGAGAAGGGCCTCGCGCACCGCGCCCTCGCCGACATCCGCGAGTCGATCCGTGAGCTCCGTTACTACCGAGCTGCGGCCTTTGTTCCCCAGCCCGGCCCCGACGTCGACACCCTCACGACGATCGTCAAAGACCTCGGGCCTGCCTGAAACACGCAGGTCAGTCAACCGATTGGAGTTCGGAGCGTCCGAACCGCTAGAGTATGACCTTGGCTCTGGGACCCAGTGTTCTTCCTGGTTTTCCGATGCCGATGGTGAGCGTAGTTCAGTTGGTAGAGCACCAGGTTGTGATCCTGGCTGTCGCGGGTTCGAGTCCCGTCGCTCACCCCGCAGGTCAAGGCCCTGCCCACGGATTAGTGGGCAGGGCCTTGTGCGTTCGGTGAGCGCATCGTCGTAGCGTGGAGTTCACTTTCATGCTCTACGATCTGCACCCGTGCTGGAAGATCTGAACAAGGCCGCGAAGAAGTCGGGGCTCCACGTTGCGCCGGGCAAGAAGAAGGACACGTACTCAGTACGAAAGTCCAAGAGCGGCAAGCTCATCGCCAAGAACGTCGACGCCGACGAAGTCAAGAAGATCATCAAAGACCGCAAGTGACCCCCACCAACTCAGGGGCGACGCTGGTCAGCCAAGGTGGGCCAGCATCGTCACCAGTTGGTCGTGTTCTCCCGACACCTCGGAGAACCGCAGCGGCTTGACCCGCTCGACCAGAATTTCGCGGTCAGCGGTCGGCAGCAGTGCCATCACCTCGGTGAGGAACTCGTCGAGAGGCATGGCCCAGTCGGCGTCGGCCTGTCCGGGCATGAGGTCGGTCTGCACTGCTGGCGGGACCAACTCGAGGACGTCGATCCCCTTGTCCGCCAGTTGAATTCGAAGGCTCTCCGAGAGCGAGTGGATGGCAGCCTTCGTGGCACTGTAGGTAGGCGTATCGACCATCGGGGTGAACGCGAGACCCGACGACACCGTGATGAACGTGGCTCCGTCCTTACCGGTGAGCGCGTCGGTGAAGGCCGCGACCAGGCGTAGCGGCCCAAGGATGTTGGTGTCGACCTCGACGGCCGCCGTCTCCAGGAAGTCGGGAGTGGTGAAGTCCTCGGCCCGCATGATCCCCGACATCGAGACAACCACGTTCAGGTCGGGGAAGCGTCGGGTCACGTCCGCGGCCGCGCGATTGACGTCGTCGGTGTCGGTTGTGTCGATGCGGACCGCTTCGATTCCGGGGTGCTCGGCGACGATCTGGTCGAGGAGCTCGCTACGCCGCCCGCCGACGATGACCGTGTTGCCTGCCTCCTGAAGCCTCAGAGCGAGACCCAGTCCGATACCCGACGTCGCGCCCGCGATGAAAATGGTGTTACCGCTTGTCTTCATGTCGTCTCCTCGTTGCCGTGTGGTCCGGCCGTGTGCCGTTCCTCGGTCGTGTCACCGAGTTCACTCCCCTGTCGCGACTCCGACAAGGCACCCGATATCCGGGGACCGACGATCCCTGGTTCACCTCCGGCTGATCGGTCACCCTGGAGAGATGACCGAACATCCACGGCCCTTTGAGCGTGCCCGGTGAGCACCGTCGATCGGGCGGGCCTCGCCGAGTTCCTCCGTCGGCGCCGCGAGTCGTTGCAACCCGCAGACGTCGGTCTCGGCGTCGGACAACGCCGCAGAGCCCGCGGGCTTCGACGTGAGGAGGTCGCGGCGCTCGCCGGAATGTCGGTCGACTACTACACACGACTCGAACAGCAACGCGGCCCGCTTCCATCGGACCAGATGGTCACAGCCATCGCGCGGGCACTCCACCTGTCCCTCGACGAACGAGACCACCTGTTCCGCTTGGCAGGGCACAACGCGCCCGACCGACTCAGCCGCGACGATCACGTCTCCCCCGGCATGCTGCGCATCATCGACCGCCTCACCGACACTCCGGCGATGGTCGTCAACAGTGCCGGTGAGACTCTCGTGCAAACCCCGCTGGCCGTCGCACTCGTCGGCGACGACAGTGCCTTCAGCGGGCTCAGCCGCTCGATCGCGTATCGATGGTTCACCGACGCCGACACCCGTGCGCGGTTTCTCCCCGAGGATCACGCCCTACACGCTCGGGCGCACACGGCCAGGCTGCGGGAGGCCGTCACCCGGCTCGGACCTGAGTCGCGTGCAGCTGAAGTCGCCGACGCCCTACTAGCCGAGAGCACAGAGTTCGCGGAGTTGTGGCACCGCCACGATGTGAGTGTCACGCTGACCGACATCGACAAGCGGATCGTCCACGTTTCGCTGGGTGTCATCGAGGTGCAGTGCCAGACGCTGTTCGATCCGAGCAGCGCTCAGGCACTTCTGGTCTACACCGCTGTCCCGGGCTCGTCCGACCACGAGAAGTTGGCGATGCTCGCAGCGTTCGCCGACTGAACCGCCCACTCGGCCTCAGAGGCTGCGCGAGATGATCTCCTTCATGATCTCGTTGGTGCCCGCGTAGATCTTCTGCACACGCTGATCGGCCCACATCCGCGCGATCGGGTACTCGTTCATGTACCCGTAGCCACCGAAGAGTTGCAGACACTCGTCGGCCACCGCCATCGCCCGCTCACTGGTCCACCACTTGGCCATCGCAACTGTCGGGATGTCGAGTTTGCCGTCGAGATGCTTGATGATGCAGTCGTCAGTGAACACACGGGCGATCCGCGCCTCGGTGGCGACCTCTGCGAGCTTGAACTTGGTGTTCTGGAATCCGAAGATGGGTCGGCCGAACGCTGTGCGGTCCTTGGTGTAGGCGAGCGTGTGCTCGAGCGCGACCTCCATCCCTGCCGTCGACGCGACGGCGATGATCAGACGCTCCTGCGGAAGCTGCTGCATGAGCTGGATGAAGCCCTGCCCCTCGTCGGTGCCGAGCAGGTTCGACGTCGGTACCCGCACACTGTCGAAGAAGAGCTCCGAGGTGTCCTGCCCGCGCTGCCCGACCTTGTCGAGCACGCGACCACGCCTGAACCCGGGACGATCAGCCTCGACGAGAACCAGCGAGATTCCCTTGGCGCCCTCGCTCACGTCGGTCTTGGCGACGACGATGATGAGGTCGGCCTGGCCGCCGTTGGTGATGAAGATCTTCGAGCCGTCGATGACGTACTCATCACCCTCGCGGATCGCCTTGGTCTTCACGGCCTGGAGATCGGATCCGGTACCCGGCTCGGTCATCGCGATGGCGCCGACAACCTCGCCCGACGCCATCTTCGGGAGCCAGGTGCGCTTCTGCTCCTCCGACCCGTAGGCGAGGAGGTAGTGGGCGATGATCCCGTTGTGCAGACTCGCACCCCACGATGAGTCCGCGATGCGCGCCTGCTCTTCGATCAGCACCGCTTCGTGGGCGAACGTTCCGCCGCCTCCGCCGTACTCCTCGGGAATCGACATGCACAGCAGGCCGAGTTCACCTGCTTTGTTCCACAGCTCACGGTCGACGTGGTGCTGCTCGATGAACTTCTCGATATTCGGCTTGATCTCCTTCTCGCAGAAACTGCGAGCGAGATCGCGCACCGCTGTCAGGTCGTCGGTTTCCCACGGGGAACGCTCGGCCATGCTGTACACCTCGATCGTCGGCAAACAATGTCACCGCCGATCGTAACAGTGACTGGTGTCACGGTAGGTGCTAGGCGTTGCCCTTCGACCAGACCGCCCAGGGGACATTCCAGTCGCCGAGTCCGTCGGTGCCCGAGAGCGTCCCGCCCGCGGTGTTCTTGACGATCACCGGGTCGCCTCGCAACGTGTTCTGCATGACCCACAGCGCGTTGTCGGGACTGAGATTGAGGCACCCGTGGCTCGTGTTGGTGTTGCCCTGCGCCCACACCGACCACGGTGCGGAGTGGAAGAAGATTCCGCTGTAGGACATACGGGTCGCGTAGTCGACCGGGGTGCGGTAGCCGTCTGCGGAACCGACGGGGACGCCGTAGGTCGAGGAGTCCATGATCATGTTGTCGTGCTTGTCGGACACGAGGTACACACCGTTGTCGGTCTCGGTACCCGGCTTGCCCATCGATGTCGGCATCGTGCGGATGTCCTTGCCGTCGCGATTGAACACCACCTGCTTGGTGCGGTCATCGGCGGTCACCACCATCGAACGACCGACGGTGAAGTTCGACTTGAGATTCTCCTGCCCGAAGACGCCATCACCCAAATCGATGCCGTAGGTGTTCACCGCAACGGAGACCTTGGTTCCCGGCTTCCAGTAGTCCTTGGGCCGCCAGCGAACCTCGGTATCGCTGATCCAGTAGAAGGCGCCCTCGACCTGAGGCGTGGTGGTGATGGTGATCGCGCGCTGGGCGGCCTTGCGATCAGCAATGGGTTCGTCGAACTTCACGGCGACCGGTTGCCCGACACCGACGGTCTCGCCGTTCGACGGGGTCAGGTACGCCTGTGTCAGATTGGCAGGTGCTCGCGTGGTGAACGAGACGCGCTTGGTGCTGGTGCCGCCGATACCCTTTGCGTCGGCCTGCACTGTGTAGTTGCGCGCGTAGCCGAGAGGCTCGGCACTCGTCCATCGCGTCGCGTCCTCGCTGAGGCTTCCACGCAACGGCGTGCCGTCGGCCTTGTCGATCCGCACATTGGTCAGTGCGCCCTCGCTGGCCTGAACCGTGATCGGCGCACCGGGCTGAATGCCGACCGCCTGATCGATCAGTGGCCTGTCGGCCCACTCGGTGATCTCGACGCCCGGCATGAGGAGATCGCCGAAAAGTGCTGAGCTCTGCACATTCTCGGAGTATTTCGCCGTCTGCGAGCACGAGCTCAGCAGCGCGGCCACGGCAACCACCATTCCAACGATCATCAACCCGCGTCGCTGGATACGACCGCTCACCATGTGACTCCTGCCCGATGTTCTAACGATCCGCGGGCCTCCGTTGTGTGGAGCCGCAGATGTGGATCAAATGACTGTGCGCGATGGCGCGCCACCAGTGTACGAGATACGACGAATGCCCGAGTCGCCCGACATGACCATTAGCCCGCCATGCCGTACGACCGAACGACAGAGACCAGTGTCCGGCGCAAAAAGCGATCGCCCCGGACGGAACCGGGGCGATCGCGGTAGTTGTTGTGCGCCATCAGGGACTCGAACCCCGAACCCACTGATTAAGAGCCCACTAGCGGGGTTTCTTGAATCACTGCCCTAGCGTCGGCCGCGGCCGGATTCGTTCAGGCTCGACAGCATCGCCGATCCCGAAAACGCGCCAGTGATCGAAGTCGGCATCGGGTAGGTCATCGAGATCTGGGCATCGCTGCATCGTGGCGAAAATTGTGTCTGCGGGCAATGGGACGTCCCCGACCACGCGCAGATTCGTTCCAGGGTCCGGCGGCAGCTTGATATACGCGACATCGGGTGACGCGTAGATAGGGCGAGTGGCCATTCCGCGCTCCGAGAGTTGCTCGCGTATCCACTTCAATGCTTTACGTTTGCGGAAGTGCTTGAGCGTTTCCGGGACGACGACGAACGCGAGTAGTTCCTTGACGTTCGGTTCGTCCAGGACGGCTGTGAACGCCGTGTAGGCCGTTATGACACCGCGGTGACCCTCGGCATCGATTAGTGCCCACGACCGTTCTTCTGATCCCTCCATGTAGCCTTCGCCCCATTCGTGGACGAAGTCCAGGGCCTTTATCGCGGCAGCCGGCTTGCGCACGTCGAGGCCGGGGAAATCGATCCGCAGCACGGCCTTGTCGCCACTCACGAGCATCGTTGCGTCTGAATCCTGGAACAGCGCAACCAGGTAGTTATCGTCTGGGTCGTCACAGACGAGAGGGATCTCGTTGTCGGGGCGGTCGTCGATCCAATCAGCTACGACGGTTACGGCGTCGACGAAATCTCGAACCTCATCGAGAGAAAGCCAACGTCGGAACTTTTCCCGCTCCAGCCTGGTCTCCAACTCTTCGCACAGGTGGTCCGACATGATGAGCGAGATGCGACCCCGCCGAGCAAGTTCGATGAGCTGCGCAGAATGACCACTCGGGCTGAGCGCTGCACTTATAAGAGCGTTGGTGTCCAGTACAAGGACAACGGTCAACTATCCGATACCTCCGGCTACCGGGCGTAGACACCCTGGCGACGTTCGCGCCGGATACGTTCGGTTTCGGCTTCGACTTCCTCGAATGCCGCGTCCTCCGACAGTTCGCCCCGTTCGCGGACCTCGCTGTAGACCGCATCGAGAGCGGCTCCGGCCAGGGCTGCGTCGTCATTCTTCCCGTAGCGCGCAGACAACCTCCGTAGAGCGTCGGCACGCCTATTCTGCCTGCTCATGAGGTCCTCCTCCGGATGGTGTCCCACAAGTCTACCCATCCGAAGACACGGACGTAATGTGAACGACCCCGATGCCGGGTAGGGCATCGGGTCGTCGGGTGCTCGCGTCATCGGGTGACGCAGGCGGGTTCCGCCGCAGCGGTCGCCACCCGGTAGATGGCGGCGGGTTGGTACACCGCAACATCGAATCGGCCCTCAACGCGCGCCTGAATCTGGTTGCGCTGGAACAGCTCTCCCGACTCGACGCTCCATTCGATGTCGATGCGCGGGCCGACGATGTCGATGGAGATGGCCGCGGGGTCTAGGACCACACCGACCTTGACCGGCAACGCCGTCGACAGGACGACACGCACTCTTCGGATGACCGCGGCACACTGAAACCCGTTGGCACACTCTTGGCACAGTGGCCACTCAAACGAAAAAGCTAGGTCAGAGGAAAATACCTCCGACCTAGCTACCTTCTTGTGCGCCATCAGGGACTCGAACCCCGAACCCGCTGATTAAGAGTCAGCTGCTCTGCCAATTGAGCTAATGGCGCTTGGCCGTGCGAGAAAGAACCTTACAGGGTCACTGCCTCAGAAGTGAAATCGCCTGTTCGGAAGCCGTTTTTGGCCTCTCCCGCACGGGAACTCATGCGTTGCCCTTTTTCCACACCGCCCACGGAACGTTCCAGTCGCCGAGGCCGTCGTCTCCTGGCAACGGCTCGCCGACGGTGTTCTTCGCGATGACGACGTCGCCTCGGAGTGCGTTGTTCAGGAACCACTCCGCGTTGGCGGGGCTCACGTTGAGACATCCGTTGCTCACGTCGTCGACACCCTGGTCGCCCAGCGACCATGGCGCGGAGTGAACATAGATGCCGCTGAACGAGATTCGAGTCGCGTCGTACACGGTCTCGCGATAGCCGCCGGGCGAGCTCACCGGCACGCCGTACGTCGACGAGTCCATGATCACGCTCGGCTCACGCTCGGCGACCATGTAGATGCCGTTGTTGGTCGGCGTCGAATCCTTGCCCATCGACGTCGGCATCGTCTTGACGACCTTGCCGTCGATCGAGATCGTGATGTTCTTGGTCTTGTCGTCGGCAACCGCGACAAAACTGCGCCCCACCTTGAAATTGGTGTCGAGGTTGTTGCTGCCGTACACGCCACCACCGAGGTCGATGCCCTTGAGGTTGGCCGCGACGTGCACCTTGGTACCCGGCTTCCAGAAATGCTCGGGGCGCCAACGCACCATGCTGTCGTTGAGCCAGTAGAAGGCACCCTCGACCGGCGGGTCGGCGGTCACCGTGATCGCACGCTGCGCGTTGAGCTTGTTGGCGACCGGAGTGTCGAAGTTGATCGCGACTGTCTGCCCTACTCCGACGGTTTCGTTGTCTTGCACCACCGACGACACCGATGCCAGCGAGTCCGCGGACGCCGTCGTGAAGCTGATCTTGCGAGCACCATCACCCTCGACGCCCTTCGCCGCGGCGGTGAGCGTGTAATCGCCACCGAAGTCGAGCGGCTGACTCGACACCCAGGTACCGCCGTCGGGCGACACCTTGCCCGCGACCGGACCATCAGGCCCCGACACGACGACGGACGTGAGACTTCCGTTCTGGGCCGCGACCTTCACCGGTGCGCCCGGCATGACGCCGACCGCGTGGTCGGTCATCGGACGGTCACGCCAGCCGGTCACCGAGATCGTCGGCTGCGCAAACGATTGCAGCGCAGGCGCATTGGTGACGGTGTCGGGATACTCGGGCGACTGAGAACAAGCCGCCGCACTGACGACCACCAATCCGGCTGCCGCGAGTGCGCCCACACGCCGTGCACGCGAACCCCGGGACTTCTGTCGGTCTACAGAACCAGAGGGACGAGCACGCGTCACGCGATCACCTTGCGGACGACGACAACCAGAACGACGGCACCGGCAACCGCGAGCGAGATCTTGACCGCCGGCTTGTTGACCAAGGCGATCAGCTTGGTCTTCGCGTCGTCGGCAAGCCGCTCGGGACTTACCCGAACCGCGAGTTCGTCGAGCGTGTTGGCCAGGTCCTCGCGCGCCTGCACGATGTCTTGTTCGATACGGTCGGTGTCGCCGGCCACAGTTGTCCTCCCAGACTTCTTCACTACACATGCGGACTCACCGATCCGCGTCTTTCCGCCAGAACGCCGTCCACGCAGCGGCCACGGCAGGTCTCGCACGCGTCGACAGAGCAAACGACATGTCGAGAATACGTCATCGCGAGGTGGTGAGCCGCGTCCTGCGCGAGTGAGTTGAGGCCGTGCCCGGTTTGCCCGGCTGTGGGTCGATCACCCGGTCGACCTGCCCTATCGGTTAGCCTGACCACCATGTCTGGCACATCCCGTCTCGAGGTCGGCGACACCGCGCCCGACTTCACACTCACCGATGCCCACGGCGAATCGGTCTCTCTCTCCGACTACGCCGACTCCAAGGTCATCGTCTACTTCTACCCCGCGGCGTCGACTCCCGGCTGCACCAAGCAGGCGTGCGACTTTCGCGACAACCTCGCCGAACTGGACGGACAGGGCATCGCCGTCGTCGGCATCTCCCCTGACAAGCAGGAGAAGCTGGCAAAATTCGCCGACGCCGAGGGCCTGACATTTCCACTCCTGTCCGATCCGGACAAGTCGGTCATGACCGCATGGGGCGCTTTCGGCGAGAAGAAGCTGTACGGCAAAACCGTCACGGGTGTGATCAGGTCGACGTTCCTCGTCGACCACGGGACCATCGCGCTCGCGCAGTACAACGTGCGTGCCACCGGGCACGTTGCCAAGCTCAGGCGCGACCTGTCGGTGTGACCACAGGCGTTGATCGAACCGAGCTGATCGAACCGATGAGTACCGAACCCCTGGTGCCGCGCAAACGCCCGACGCAGGAGCGCAGCAAACGAAAGTTCTCCGCGATGCTGGCGACGGCGCGGGACCTGCTGACCGAGGTGGGTTTCGAGTCGCTCACCTGCGAAGAGATCGCCGTTCGCGCCGGAGTGCCCATCGGAACCCTCTATCAGTACTTCGCCAACAAGTACGTCATCGTCTGCGAACTCGACCGACAGGACACGGTCGGGGTACGTGAGGAGCTCGCCGCCTTCGCCTCGGAGGTGCCGTCGCTCGAATGGCCGAACCTGCTCGAGAAGTTTCTCGACCATCTGGCGACCCTCTGGCGCGACGATCCGTCGCGCCGCGCGGTCTGGCTCGCCGTCCAGTCGACGCCTGCCACCCGCGCGACGGCATCACTCAACGAACGCGTGCTCGCCGAACAGGTGGCAGGCATCCTTGCCCCGCTGACCCCCTCGCAGGGACGGCGTCGGGACATGATGGCACAGGTCCTGGTCCACACCGCGTACTCACTGTTGAGTTTCTCGGTGCAGGACGGCCACGACCACGCCGCGACGGTCGACGAACTCAAGCGCATGCTCGCGGGATATCTCCTGCTCGAGGAGTCGACCGGTAGCTGAATCCGTTGCACGACAGACGGATTGGGCACCCTCCGGTCAGCTCCCCTCCAGAATCGCCACCGCGGCAGCGGTGTTCCCGTCGTGCGTGAGCGAAATGTGCACGGTCGTGTCACGAAGGTGTTCGGCGATTTCTCCCGACAACCTGATCGCCGGACGGCCCCAGGTGTCGGTGACCACTTCGATATCACTGTGCCGGATCAGCGGCAGCAGCGGCGAGCGCGAGAATCGGCTCACAGACCACGCCTTGACCACGGCCTCCTTCGCCGCCCACCGTGCCGCGAGGTGACGGGCATCCTCGCCCGTACCCGTTGCCGCGTCACGCCGCTCGCCCACCGTGAACCTCTCGACGAAGTTCGTGCCCACCTGCTCGAGTTGGTCTCCGAACTCCGGGATCGACACGACGTCGATCCCCACCCCGAGTACGGCCATCGCGTCAGCGTCCATCGGCCGCGGCGCCGTACGCACCATCGGTCGTCAGCCGCGCACCCGGATCGAGCAGCAGTCCGGCTTCGGCATCATGCTCGTCGAGTGTGCTGTCGAAACGACGACCCGACGGACGTCGGTACGCAGGCTCGCCGCCGCACATCGCGACCAGCCGCCGCTGTGCGCCATCACGTTCGCGGCGTGCCGCCCGATCGCGATAGCTCTGCGCCTGATCCGAATCCAGAGTTGCAACAAAGGCTTCCGGATGAACGATGGCGATCAGACCCGACACGTGGCCGAAGCCGAGGCTGGTGAGCAGACCTGCCTTCAGGGGGAATCGATCACCGAGCGCGAGCGGCTCACGCGCCCACACGAGATGGGGGTAGTCGCGCATCTGCTCATCGACACAGTCGAGACTGCGGTTGGGTGGGATCACTCCGTCGCGCAGCACCTGACAGAGCCCGATGAGCTGGAATGCCGCCGCGCCGCCCTTCGCATGGCCGGTGAGCGACTTCTGCGACACGACGAACAGGGGCGCGCCGGGCGTCCTGCCGATCGCGTCGGCGAGCCGTTCGTGGAGCTCGGACTCATTGGGATCGTTTGCGCGCGTTGAGGTGTCGTGCTTAGACACGACCGCGACATCGTCGGCGCTCACGCCGAGCGCACCCAGCGCATCGGCCAACGGTGAGGCGAGCGCCCCACGTGCGGCGCCCAGTGCTCCGAGTCCCGGCGCGGGAATCGAGGTGTGAACACCGTCGCCGAAACTCTGCGCCCAGGCTACGACGCCGAGAACCGGCAATCCGAGCTGTGCCGCGACGTCGCCACGAGCGAGCAGAATGGTTCCGCCACCGGCAGATTCGACGAATCCACCACGTCGCCGATCGTTGGCACGCGAGTACCGGCGCTCGTCGATTCCGCGTGCAGCCATCTTCGCCGACTCCGCGGTCGCCGACATGTCGCCGAATCCGACGATGCCTTCGATACCGAGATCGTCGAATCCGCCCGCCACCGCGAACATCGCCTTGCCGAGACGGATCTTGTCGACGCCCTCCTCGACCGACACAGCGGCCGTCGCACACGCAGCGACAGGGTGGATCATCGCACCGTAGCTGCCCACGTACGACTGAACAACGTGTGCGGCAACGATATTCGGCAACGCCTCCTGCAGGATGTCGTTGGCTTTCGCCTCGCCGAGCAGCGTGTTGACATACAGCTCACGCATCGACGTCATGCCACCCATGCCGGTTCCCTGAGTGTTGGCGACGAGTCCCGGATGCACCCACCGCATCAGTTCCGACGGCGTGAAGCCCGATGACAGGAAGGCGTCGACGGTCGCGACGAGATTCCACAGCGCCACACGGTCGATTGATTCCACCATGTCGGGCGTGACACCCCAGCGAGTCGGGTCGAACCCGGTCGGAATCTGACCTCCGACGGTCCGGCTCAGCTCGAACTTGCGGGGCACGCGGATCTCGGTACCGGCCAGACGCGTGACCCGCCAATCCCCGGTGTCGGAGATCGGAGCGATCCTCGTCTTGTCCGGATCAGCATCCGCGAATGCCCTGGCCTGCTCTTCGGAGCTGACGGTAAAGCTCAGATCCTCGTCGAGGAAGATCGACGTGAGCAGCGGCGAGGTGTTGTCGACCATCGCACCGTCGTCGGCGTAGCGTCGAATACCGCAACGTTCGACGACCGCGTCGTGGTAACGCTCGGCGATATCGGCCTCGTCGACCGGATCGCCACTCTCGGTGTCGTACCAGCCCGGCTTCGGTGCGTCGTCCCAGACGATCAGACCGGTGTTCCAGGCAAGCTCCAACACGCCTGCCGCGCTCAGCTTTTCGTCGACCTCCATCTCGAACCGGGTGCGCGACGAACCGTAGGGTCCGAGCTCTCCGGCGCCGACGATGACGACGAGATCCTCGGGACGCGCATCGATCGACGGCCACGCGGGCGTCATCGATGCCGCGGCACGAGCCGGCGCGGGCAGCGCAGCGACGGTCGCCTCGTCGAGTTCCTCCGTCTCGACCTCAGTCTCGCCCGCGTCATCCTGTTCGGTGGCAAGTGATTTGAGGTCGATGGACGGATCGAGGCCGCCGGTGAAGTCGGCGAGAATCGCCTGATCCCGGGCGGCGACGCGCTGCTCGGGAGTGCACAATCCGAGGAGCTGTGCCGCCATTTCGTCTGTGCTCCACGTCCGCACGCCTGCGGCCTCCACGGCCGCGACCATGCCGTCGTTGTGACCCATCAGCCCGGTGCCGCGCACCCAGCCGATGAGCGCGTGCGCGAGAGTCGTTCGCGCACCCCACGATTCCTCGGCTCCCCAGCGGGTGACGAGCGCATCGAGTGCGGCCTTGGATTCGCCATAGGCCCCGTCCCCACCGAACATGCCGCGATTGGGCGATCCGGGCAGCACGACGTGCAGTCGAGCCGCGATGTCATGGTCGGCACCGATCTCACACAGCCCCGCGATGAGCCGCTCCACCGACCAGAGCAGGACCTTCATCTCGAGCTCGGCGCGCGCTCCGGCGTCGGTGAGATCACCGGCGACACGAGGTGCCGCGAACGGGAAGAGGAGCGTCGGCTTCATCGCCGGCTTGAGGACAGCCGTTGTGCCGCCGATGTTCTCGGTCTGTTCGCTGCCGACCCATTCGACGAGATCGTCGACGTCGGTGTACGACGCCATGTTGGTCGGTGCGACCCACAGCGCGGCGTCGTGACGCGCGTTCTCGCGGTAGAGCTTCTTGTAGAAGGCGAGCTTTCCGGAATCGAGCTTCGACGTCGTGGCGATGACCGTCGCTCCGCCCGCGAGCAGTCGGCCGATCACGCCTGCGGCGATCGATCCCTTGCCCGCGCCGGTCACCACTGCGACCTCGTCGGACCATTCACCCGAGTCCGGCGCCTCTGCTGCGGCGGCGATCGCGCCGAAGATCTGGGCACGTGTCGCCTCGCCTGCAGCGGAAGCCTTGCCCTGCCACCACGTGGCATGTTGTGCGACAGTCTGTCCCGCACCCACGAAGGACTCGACGATCGACTCATGTCGGTCGGCGAGATCGGCGTCGGAAGTCAGCCAGATCCGCACCAGATCCTCGCGGCTCGTGGCCCACCGGTCGTCGACGAGGACGATCTTCTCGGCGTCGAACGCCGGCGCGACGGTGCGTGCCCAGTCGGAGCCGAGCTCGGCACTGACCCGCTCGGCCAGCTGAGCGTCGACGTTCTCCGCGATCTCGGGCGCGGCGTCGTCCTCGGTGAGTCCGAGTTTGGCCAGCACCGTGTACGCGGCAGAGGCGAGCGCGCCGCTACGTCCGGTCAGTTGCTCGGTGAACTCACCGAGAGCGGCCGCGTCGACCGTTGCGCCACCGCCGGTGTCGGCCGCGGGCTTGGCGACCGCGATGCCGCGGGACGCACCCACCGCGGTCACCGCGCGGTCGACGAGAGCGTCGAGTGCGTCGGTGTTGGCGAGAGGTCCGTCGAGCAGATCGCCGAGGTCGCCGCCACGCACACTGGCTCCGTCGCGTGTGCCGAGAGCGAGCGCCACGGTGGCATGCAGCCCCCAGCCAGGACCTAGCTGCCACACACCGGTCACACGATCGGCGATGTAGGCCTGCCGCTTTCCGACGGGGCCGAGCACCTTGCGGATCTGATCGGACACGGCGTCGGTGAGGACCGCACCCAGAGGACGGTAGCCGCGCGCGAGGCTGTCGACCGTCGCGGCGAGCGCCACCATGTCGGCTTCCGCGGCACCGTCGATCGCGCCGAGTCCGAGTTCGGCACCGATATCGAGCAGGAGCTGGTTTCTCCGCGACGAGACGCCGTCACACAACGCCTCGATGGTGTCTGCCGAACCGATCTGCTCGGGGCGGATCTTGGTCCACAGCGCGACTACTGCACGAACCGCATCCGACGGCCCGAAGGAGACGTCGTCGGGCCGCGGAGCGCCCGCGGGCGCGCTCGGAGCCGCAGGCGCTGCTGCCGCGGGAGCGGGCGTGTTTGTCGCCGCATCTTGTGAAGCACCGGTGTCTTGCGCAGCCGCGTCGTCGGCGGGTTCGTCATCGAGCTCGGCACCCGCGTCCTTGGCGAGGATGACATCGGAATCGCGCTCGAGATTCACCACTTCGGTTGTCGCCGAACCGTAGTCGTCGAGCTTGAGGGTGTTGGTCGCCAGGCCTGCGAGCGTCGGCGCACCCTTGAGGCCGATCTCGACGAACCGTTGGATGCCGAGGCCACCGCGTTCGGCTGCACCGAAGAGGAGGTCCTGCGTCTCGATCCAGCGCACGGGACTCGCGAACTGCCACGCGAGCAGCTCGATGAGAACGATGCGCGCCAAACCAGCCGGGTCAGCCGCATGGGTGTCCCAGTCGGCGAGCACGGCGTCGAGCGGCTCGGACGGCACCAGCGCCGCGATCTCTTCGACGAACGCGCGGTCGAGTGTGAACAATCGCGGCATGAGATTCGGGATGTAGCGCCCGACGAGGATGTCGGGATCGATCCGTGCGGGCAGCAGTTCGTCGAGCTTGCCGCGGAACTCGGGCACACCGGCGCGCAGCACCGTCGAATGGAACGGGACGTCGATGCCGGGTACGAGGATGAACGATCGCTTGCCGCCGAATTCGGTTCGACGACGCTCGATCTCGTCTTCGAGATGTTCGAGACCGCGAACGGTACCCGCGATGGCGTATTGCGAGCCGAGAAGGTTGAGGTTGACGACCTCCAGGAACTCGCCGATCGACTCCCCGACCTCCGCGACGAACGACTCGACGTCGGCGTCGGCGAGGCCGAACTGACTCGGGCGAATGGCCGCCATGCGATAGTCGCTGCGCCCCAGTTCATCTCGCGGGACCAGATGGTGCATGGCCTCGCCGCGCTGGAACACCACCTCGAGGACGGCTTCGAGTGGGAGCACTCCCGCGCATGCCGCGAGGGCGTTGTACTCGCCGACCGAATGCCCACAGGTGATGGCACCGTCGACGAATCCGCCTGCTTCCTTGAGCTCAGCGATCTGCGCGACGCCGAGCGTCGCCATCGCGACCTGGGTGAACTGGGTCAGGTACAGCACACCGTCGGGGTGGTTGTAGGTGGTCCCGTTGGCGACGAGGGTTGTGGGGTTGTCGCGAACGACCGCGAGAATCGAGAACCCGAGAGCAGCACGTGTGTGCTTGTCCGCGCGGTCCCAGATGGCCCGGGCGGCTTTCGAGCGCGACCGGGCGTCGAGCCCCATGCCCTTGCTCTGGATGCCCTGGCCCGGGAAGGCGTAGACGGTGCGCGGAGCCGCAAGAAGTCCCGTGGCACTCATCACCAGGGTGTCGCCGACCTTGCAGGTCACCTCGACGACCTCGCGGCCGCGATCGAGACCGACGCGGTCGACGCGGACCGAGACCGCATCTCCGGTGCGGACCATCCCCAGGTAGCGAGCCGTCCACCCGACGATCGGGCGTGGCGACGGGGTGCGATTGCGTGAATCGGCCGCGGTGACGACGTGCTGAGCGGCCGCCGACAGCCACATGCCGTGCACGATCGGCTCGCCGAGTCCTGCGAGCTTCGCGGCACATGCGTCGGTGTGGATCGGATTGCGGTCACCCGAGACGGCAGCAAACGCACCCATGCGCGTCGGCGCGGTGATCGTCGCGGTACGCAGCGGCTTCCGGGTGGCCGACGCCTCGTCTGTGATCGCTCCCCCGGCGCGCTGCGGATCGTCGAGTTCGGCATCGCCGATCCGGCCTCGGATGGCGAAACGCTCTGTCATACGGGCGATCTCACCGTCCGGTCCCGACACCTCGACGGCGACGTCGATGACGCGTCCCACGGTCGTATCCCGGACGTCGCCCGCGCGGGCGACGACGGTGAGCTCGGTGTCGTGGTCGGGAATGGTTGCGAACGTCTCGATGGTGTGGTCGAGGTGGACGAGGTCGAGCAGTCCCTCGACGACGGGGATGCCGTCATCGGTCTTGGCAGCACCGACCACCGCGAAAACGCTTGGCCAGCAGGCGCCTACGAGCGTGTCGGGCACCGCGAAGCCGAACGGCTGCGACGGTGTCACGGCGTGGAGGTGAGCGGGCAGCGTGTTGGCGGTGACCACGGCGTGGTCGGCGACGCCGTCTGCCGACCACTCGACTGTGGTGACCGCGGCACCGTCGACGACGTCTGTCAGACATCCACCCGCTGCGACGGTGAGGATCTCGCGCATCGCGTCTGCGGCATCATCTCGCTCGATGCGCGGGCTACCGCCGTCGGCGATGCTCCGATCGACGCGGAGCGGAATGCGCACCGACGATCCCGAGATCGGCACTGTCAGCTCGAAGTTGTCTTCGCCCAGATGCTCGAGCACAGCGCCGGTTGCCGCGTGCTCCGCGCGATGCTCCGAGGTGACCTCCCAGGACTCCCGAGCACCCAGTAGCGCAATGGGACTCGGCACGATACGGCCGGCCCACGAGACATCGTCAGCCCAGAGCACGGCACCGAGGACGCCTGTGTCGCGAACCTGGGCCTGCTTGCGCGCGGTGATCGGCTCAGGCGCCGCACCGGCGACGGTCAGATCGTCGACGACCCTGGCCTCGAACCGGTCGAGTAGGTCACCCACCGGTTCATCGACACGAGTGATACCCGATACCGCGACCGGCCCCGGGATGATGCAGACGGCGTCCGCGCCATAGCGTGCATCGTGGGCCTGCCACAGCGAGTCGCTGCGCCACCACCGTCGAACATCTTTGTCGACGACGGGCACGAAGTTGACCGGCTTGCCGGGGGTCCGGCACAGACCGAGGAAGAACGCGACGTCCGCGGGATGAAGGATGTCGGTCTCGATCTCGGGATAGACACCGCCGAGAGCGTCGATCGCCGCATGCGGATCGTCGGTCGACGCGAGGTCGGCGAACATCGTCGGCACCGGCCCCGAATCCTTCGGGTGCATACGCGCCTCGGTACGCTGCAGCATCTCGACAAACCGCTGCTGCCAGGTGATGTCGGCCCACGGGTACTGATCGGTGCGACCGTCCCCCACGGCCAGCGTCGCGTAGCGGTCGAGCCATTCGCGATAGGTCATGGAGTCGACGTCGCCGAAGTAGGGCTTGGCGGTCGGCGCCATGGCGGCCACGATCTCGTCGCGGCGTTCGGCCACCGCGTCGGCGTCGCCCGCCACCTCGTCGAGAAGTCGCCCGCAGCGCGACGCGGCGTTGTCGACCTCGTGGATGTCGGCGCCGAGTTGGCTTCGGCCCGAAGCCATTCCGTGTGCGGCACGGCCTGCGCCGATCCACTCGTCGACACCCTCGGTGTCGACGAGCAACTGCTTGACCTCCGGCGCCGTGGTGGCCTCGGCGGTGGCCATGGCCGCGGTGCCGATCAGGATGCCGTCGAGCGGCATGGTGGGATAACCGTGCCTTGTTGCCCATTCGCCGGTCAGGTACTCACTGGCGCGCTCGGGCGTACCGATGCCGCCACCGACGCAGATGACGACGTTGTCACGCACGCGCAGCTCGGCGTAGGTGGAGAGCAGCAGGTCGTCGAGGTCTTCCCATGAGTGGTGGCCGCCGGCGCGTCCGCCTTCGATCTGCACGATGACCGGGTGGTGCGGTACCTCGGCGGCGATGCGGATCACCGAACGGATCTGCTCGACGGTGCCGGGCTTGAATGCGACGAAACGCAGTCCTGCCTCGACGAATTCGTCGACGAGGGCCACGGCGTCCTCGAGTTCGGGGATACCCGCCGACACGATCACGCCGTCGATCGGAGCGCCCTGCGCCCGCGCCTTCTGCACGAGACGCTTGCCGCCGAGTTGGAGCTTCCACAGGTACGGATCAAGGAACAGCGCATTGAACTGTGCCTCGCGGCCGGGCTCGAGGAGGTCGGTGAGCGTGGCGACGTTGCGCGCGAAGATCTCTTCGGTCACCTGGCCACCGCCGGCGAGTTCGGCCCAGTGGCCCGCGTTTGCCGCGGCGGCGACGATCGCCGGGTCAACGGTGGTCGGGGTCATGCCCGCAAGCAACATCGGAGAGCGCCCGGTCAGTCGGGTGAACGCCGTCTGCACGACGCGCCGACCGTCGGCGAGCTCAGCCAGCGTCGGGGCGAAGTCAGACCAACGGCGTGCGACCTCCGGAATTCCACCGGGGCTGAACAGGTTTCGCTGACCTCCGCGAAGTGCGGTGGCCACCAGGCCGACGCCCTGCCCCCGAACGAGCGGCGCGGTGAGTCGCGTTGCGAGATCGCTGGGACCGAAATCGAGAATCCACGCGGCGCCGTCGGCGATCACGGCGTCGATCTGAGCAACCCAGTCGACCGGTGCGACCAGAATCGATTCGGCGTGACCGGCAGCGGAGTCGGCGTCGATTCCGCAGGTCTGCGCCCACTCGCGCACCAGATCGACCGCCGGTGCCATGCCGGGGTGGTGGAATGCGACGCTGACGGGAAGCTCGTCGAAGACGGGGGCGAAGGGCGCGCCGCCGGTGACCTTGCGCTTGCGGTCGTCGGCCTCGGCGGCCACGATGCGCTCGCACTCCGCCGCGAACGCCGCGAGGTGCCGGGGTGCGCCGGACAGCACAACCGAACGACGGCTGTTGCGAATGGCGATCACGGGTGCGGTGACCAATTCGGCGTCAGGCAGCCCCGCGCGATAGGTCGAGAGGATCTCGTCGATGCGTGCCGGGGCAACGTTGGTGATCGACAGCATCGGCGAGCCGTCGGGACCGCTCGCCAGGCCACGACGTCGAGCAACGAGCGTGCCCGCGGCAGCGATGAGATGCGCGATCGCAAGTAGCTGTCCGCAGCCGCTCTCGCCGTGCCGGATGGCGTCGACAGCGAGTGATCCCTGCGAATGTCCGACGACGGCGACGGGTGCGATCGCATCGGGATCGAGGCCCTGCTTCTTGAGTGATTCGACGACGGCAACCTGGCTGAGGAGCACACCGGGCCCGCTCAGTGCGAAGTCGGCGAGCTCGGCGTCCGACGGCACCGGCTCGCCTGCATCGGCTGCACGCACCCACGCGAGCGGATGGAAGCCGTCGGGGCGGGCGATCTCGATGGAGTCGGCAACGGGGGCGAGCATGCGCTCGGCGACGGCGACTGCTCCCGCCAGCTTCTGCTCTAGATCGGCGTCGACGACCAATTCGGCCAGTGTCGACAACCACGGACCACCCTGTCCACCGAAGCTGATCGCGTACTGCTCACCTGCTGCGAGCCGATCGATCAGGGATTCTGCAGGGCGTCCGGTGTTGCGGCTTCCGTGGTGCCCTGGGCGGAATTGGTCGACGGTCACGGGCTCTCCTCGTGGTTCGGGGCTCGGCTGATATGCGATGCAGGAGTTGTCTGGGTTTCGTGCGAGAGCACCACGTGGCACGACCCGGCGGCGGGGGGATATCGCCGGGTCGCGCACGTGTCTCTCACGAACATGCTTGCCCAGCAACACCTTTGACGCTGTGGCGGGCGACTGACAGTTCCGCATGGAACGTCGTCGACATGAACGTGGCACTCATGATGGCACATAAACGTGAGGACTTCCTCATGTTGTTCCCGACCCCCAGGTATACCCGCGAGTAGTCCCGCCGGTAACAAATGACGCCGCTTCCCGCCGCCGAAACCATGTGCACATCCGACCAGTTCGCGGCGCATTTTCTTGCTGATTCGAGCTCCGATCGAGGCGCCCTACTCTCGTTATATAATCGTTATGTGACCTGTCGCACTACGTGTCGCTCGTTGCGACATGCCACGCCCGCGGGACTGTCGAGCCCGGGCGGCGAAGTCGTTAGGGTTCAGGGATGACCGACTGCGTGTTCTGCCAGATCGTCGACGGTTCCGCGCCGGCCCGAAAGGTGTACGAAGACGACGCCGTGGTGGGCTTCCTCGACATCAAGCCGGTCTCGCGTGGGCACACCCTCATCGTTCCCCGAACGCATTCGGCGGGCCTGGCAGATCTGGCTCCCGACGACGGCGCTGCGCTGATGCGTGCGGGACAGGTTGTCGCGGCCGCATTGCGGACGACGCCGCTGACACGCGACGACTCGCCTGCTGATGGGGTGAATCTCGTCGTCAACGACGGAAAGGCCGCCTTCCAGACCGTCTTCCACACGCATCTTCATGTGATCCCCCGTCACCGCGGCGACAAGCTCCGCATGGCGAGATCGCTGCTCGTGCGTCGCGACAAGACCCCCGACGTCACCGCGGCCACGGTGCGTGCGGCGGTCCTCGAACAGATCGGACGCGCATGACCTACGACGACGCCCTCACCACTCCTGATGCGCAGATCCCCCAGGCCGCCATCGACACCCTCGCGGGTGCCGAGTGGATCACCGTGTTCACCGGTGCGGGAATGTCGGCCGACAGCGGTGTGCCGACATTCCGCGACGCACAAACGGGACTCTGGGAAAACTTCGACGCCGAGCAACTGGCGACCCCGCAGGCGTTCAACGCCGACCCCGCCCTCGTGTGGGGGTGGTACCAGTGGCGCGCACACCTGGTCCGACAGGCCGCCCCGAACGCAGGGCACCTGGCGTTGAGCGCCCTGGCAGAGCCGACCGACGAGGCCGACGACGCACCATCGGTCATGGTGGTGACACAGAACGTCGATGACCTACACGAGCGTGCAGGCAACACGGTCGTCAGCCACCTACACGGCTCCCTTTTCGCTCCCCGCTGCTCGCGCTGCGGACACCCCTATGAGGGCAGAGATGCCGACCCGACAACAGCCACCGACGAACGCCCGGTCGAGCCGCCCGCATGTCCGATATGTCTGTCGCCGGTACGGCCGGGCGTCGTGTGGTTTGGCGAGCCGCTCCCCGCGGAGCCGTGGGCACGTGCCGAGCAGGTATTCGACGTCGCCGATGCCGTCCTCGTCGTGGGGACGAGCGGTATCGTCTACCCCGCCGCGGCGCTGCCCGAGCGCGCAGCGAACCGCGGCATTCCGATCATCGAACTGAACCCGGAACCGTCCGGACTGAGTTCTGTTGCCACGCATAGCATTCGGACCACCGCCGCGCGAGGTCTACCCGAGATCGCCGAACGCGTGCGTGCCGCACGGCGCAGCCGATAGCTGCTACTCCGCTCCGGTCAGGTCGATCGGTTCCCACGCAGCAGCCTCGCGGGAGGCCGTCGCCGATACCGAACCCGGTTTGACGCCTCGACGGTCGAGAAGCCGGATCACCGCGGCGAGCGCGGCGTCGGCGTCGAGCTCGAACTCCGATTCGCGCACGCGCGCGAATTCCCAACCGCAGCGGCGCAATTCACGCTCGCGCTCCATGTCGGAGCGCGCCTGCGCGCCTGTCGAGGTGAACTCGTCTCCGTCGCATTCGACGGCCATCCGGCCCTCCGAACCCGTGACCACGAGATCGATGACCCGATTGTTGACAAGGACTTTCGGCGTCACGTGATAGCCGAGCGCGGCCAAGCGGTTGAACACCCGCTGCTCGAAGAGGCTGTCGAAAGGTTCGACTCGCTCGTCGTCGGGGACGTCGGAGGGCATCGGAGCGATGGTCGGCCCCTGATTTGCCTGCATGTAGCCCAGCAGCGAGTAGCGCAGGTCGTTGGGACGCAGATCGTCGAGTCCGACCGAGTGGAACAACCACACCTGGTCCATCGCGCGCGACGCGGCGACGTTGATTCGACGCTGTGACTCTGCGCGGGTGAGGGCACTCAGTGATGCGGGGTCGGAGACCACCATCGACAAGAACATCACATGTCGTTCGTCGCCCTGGAAGTCGGGCGGGGTGCCCACCCGGATACGACGCGCACGCCAGGTCTCCTCGCCGACGGCCTCGCGCAGGAGACGGGTGATCTCATCGACCTGCTTGGCTCCCTGCAGCGCGATGATGCCGAAATCGAGTTGGGCATAGGCGGGATCGGCGAGGCAATCGAGCAGTGTCGCAACGATCGCCGCGGCCTCGCCTTCGTTCACCAACGACTGCCCCTGGCCGGAGGCCACGCCGTCGACCCGCACGGTCCGCAGGGGATCGAGCCGATCGGCACCGAACTGTCGAACGGGAACGAGTGGCGACCCACCGTAGAACTGTCGCGACGAGTACTCGATGATCTCCGGCATCGACCGGAAATGTTCACGTAGTCGGATAAGGTGACCGAATCGACTGCGCAGCAACGAGAACAGACTCGATCGCGGTGTCAGCCCGTCGCGGAGGTAATGCGGGAGATCCGGAAGCTCAGCGTCGAGCCTGGCAAACGCATCGTCGAGCGAGGTTCCGGCGAGTCCGCGTGGGGCGCACTGCTTGTCGTCGCCGACGACGATGACGCGGGGCGCGAGCCACAGCAGAAACGAACTGGTGATGTCGGCCTGACTCGCCTCGTCGACGATCACGACGTCGAACGAATTCGGTTCGGGCGGAAGCATATCGGCGACCTGGCTGGTCGACATGATCCACGCGGGAACTGCCGACTGCGCCTGCTCCATCGCTTCGCGCGCGGCAGCCCGGAATCGGTTGGCGTGCTTGCCCGATCCCTTGCCGAGATTGATCATGTGGTCGCGGTAGGACTGTAACGCCTGCACCTGGGCGACGGTGGTGCGCGCGAGACACGCCCGCCACGCGCGCGCGGCGGCGAGCTTGGTGGTCAACTGTGCGATGTCGGCGTCGGCCTCGTCGAGTGCCGACGCCAGACGCGCCTCGGCGTCGGGGTCGCTGCGTTCGGCCACCCAGGTCCGCGCCCGACGCCACTCCCACGCGCCGACCACGTCACGTAGGCGCGCGTCCCACGCCGGGTCGTCAGCTGTTGCGGCCAGCGCCGCGTAGAACTCCGGTGCCTTGCCGCGCAGCCGCAGAGCGAGCAGATCGACGGCCGCTTGGTCGTTCAGCTCACCACGCGCAGTGGTGAACGCACGTCGCGCCGCCCTGATCGCCTCCGCATCGGCGTTGGCCAGTGCGGCGACAAGTGCATCGCCTTCGGGCGACGGTCCCCTTTCGACCTCGGTTGACAGCCGGTACGCGTGATCGGCCAGTTCCTGCTCGGCGAGAATCGCATCGTTGGCCGCCGCGATCGACGCACCCTGGTGGGCAACCTCTGCGACCTGCGCGACGCTGCGCGGGCGCGGGCCACCGGGACTGATGTACTCGAGCTCGCGAATCAACTGATCACGCGCAGAAAGCAGATCCGATACCCAGGCGAGCTGCGTGTCGAGGCGGACGAGCTGGCTGAGCTGCTTGGATCGGGAACCGGCGGTGTCGACGGGGACATGCAGATCCGCGAGCACGCGATGCACCTGACTCACGGCATCGAGGACCGCGAGGTGATCAGCGACGAGCGCCAGGCTGTCGGCGTCGGTGGCTGCGTGGCCGTCGACGCTGGCTATGGCGCCCGATTCTTCTACTGCCCGTTGCTGTTCGGATCTCAGGAGGCGGCCACGCCAGCGTCCACCCTCGCGAAGATAGGTCGCGGCAGCTGCGAACCGCTCACTGTCACCAGGCCTCGCGTTCTCGACGACGATGACGTGCGCGCCGATCGCCCGGTCACGCTGCGCGGCGTCGGCGATGACCGACGAGAGAGCCGTGACGCGCGACCACAGGTGCGCTTCCTGACCGGCGAGGAGCCTGTCGGCCATGTCGACGACCAGTGGCGGGAACGTCGCGACCTCACCGGAGGCCACCGCGAGGTGATCGCAGATCCCCTTTATCCGCAGCAACCGTTCGCTTCCGACGTCCGACAGGATCGACATCAACGAACCGCTACCGACCATCGGCTCCTCGGGTCGCTGTCTGATCCGTTCGCAGATCGCGTCCATCGTCATCGTGTCGGGTAGGTAGTCGTCGAGGTCCGGCAGTCGCTGCGCGAGACGCCCGGAATCGTCACCGACGCGGCGAAGCAGTTCGAGCAGTCGGGTGAACTCGCCGCCGTCCAGTGGAGGCAAAGCGCCGTCGAGCGGCCCGGGAAGCCAGTCGAAACGTTCGGCGTCGGCGTTGCACGCGCGCACGATCGACGCCGCGGTACCGCGATAGTCGCCCGCAACCCACTCGTGCACCTCGGTCTCGGACGAACGCAGGTCCCACAGACCGCGGAGCGCACGCTCGCGCCGATCGACCGCCTGCGCACGGCGGTAGGCGAGGTCGTCGATCTCTGCGTCGGCGACACCGGGTGAGAAACTGGACTTGCGGTCGGCGATCGCCTCGACGCCCGACACCACGGCGTCGTAACTGTCGGTGCTGATGTCGGCGAGCGAAACGGTCAACTCGCGTAGCTCCGGCGGGAGGATGTCGCGCAGCACCTGCAGCGCGTTGACCTTCTCACTGGTCACCAGCACGCGCTGCCCCTTGGCGAGAAGTGCCGAGAGGACGTTCGCGATGGTCTGGGTCTTGCCGGTACCAGGTGGTCCTTCGACGACCACGCCGCTGTCGACACCGAGTTGGGCCAGCACGTCACGTTGCTCGACATTGGACGCGAGCGGGAACATCGCATCGGCGACGAGTTCGGCCGCAGGAGTCGTTCCCGGCCCGCTGAGCGCCGCCAGCCGGTCTGCTGCCTCGATGGGCGCGACGAGCTGCGACAGCCCGATCGGCACCTCGGTGTCCGGCTCGCGCAGTGCCGCCAGCATGGCGTCGTAGAAGCGCAACGCCGACCCCGTTCCGCGGTTGCGGAGAACGATGGCCGGCGCGAGGTCGATGGTCAGTGACACGTGATCGTCGTCGATGACGACGTTGTCGCGCCACGCGGAAACAAGTTGTCCCGCAGCAGAATTTGCGATGTTCGTCAGGCCTGCTACACGTCCCCGCTGCTTGACCGCCTCGGACAGGTCGATGCCGTCGATGGAGGCGAGCAGGTGGGTGTCGTGGATCATCGGAACGCCCGCGGATCCGAGCGAGATCCGGATGACCCCCGAATCGGTGTCGCGTTCCGCGACGACGTCCTGAGTCAGCAGGTGTTCGCGAACGAGGGGCTCGGCGTCGTTCTCCTTGTCGACGACGGTGACCAGTCCGTTGGCGAGGACGATCTCGAGCGCCTCGGGATCGGCGACGAGGTCGTCGAGGATCGTCGACAGTTGCGAATACGTGTCATCGTCCGGAGATACCTCGACGACGGTCTGTCCTGGCGCCGCTCCCGTGCGTACCTGCACCGGCGTCGACCTGCCTACCCACACGACTGCGGGATGCGAGTCGACGGTGGTGACCGACACCGATCGTGACCGGACCAGGCCGCGGAGGAAACCGATCAGCCTCGACACCTGATCCCGACGCTCATCAGGAGTGTCGTTGATCATGCGCTTGCTGCCTTCCCGCCGCGATACCAGAGTTCATCAACGCTACCAAGGCCGCGGAGGCCCGGTCGTGTCGACGAGCACTGTGGCGGTGCAGCTCAGCGAACCGAGGTGCCTCGAAGGGCGGGGAAACCGCCGTCGACGTAGTGCACATTGGTGTAGCCGAGGTCAGCGATCTGCTCGGCGATGCGCGGTGCCTGCGAACGCACAGAGACGACGGCGATCTCGGTGTCGCGGTTGCTGACCAGCGGGAAAGAACCGGTCGGCGTGGGCGCGAGTCGAGTTGTGACCTCATTCGGGTCGACAACGACCGCGCCGGGAACACTGCCCTGGTGACGGACGACCTGCGGACGGGCGTCGACGACGACTGCGTCTCCGTGCTCGACGTGATCGATGGCTTCTGCTGCGGTAATCGAACTCACCACTGACACTGGTGACTCACTCCTGAACTAGAACTTCTACGTGCTTGCCGGGAGCCGGATCGACCGCTCTCCCCCAAAAAAGGTTACGGAAAGATATCGATCTGTCCACCTTCGCATCATCGGCCTGGTCACAGGTTTCAACCCGTTGTATTGCGCAGCGAATCCTTCGGTCGGCTGTGTCAGCCCCGACTACGGCCGGCGACGCGCGGATTACCGCGCTTCCCCCAGCTGTCACCGCGTTTGCCGTGGCGGTCACGGTTGAAGCCGCCACCGCCCTGACCATTACGTTTACCGCCACGTGCGCGAGGCGGGCCCTGGTCGCGACGGATGTCGATCGGGTTCTTGCCGATCCGCGTGTGCCTCAGCCGATCCAACGTCTCACGATCGAGGTCCTCGGGAAGTTCGACGATCGAGAAGTCGTCGCGGATGCTGATGTTGCCGAAATCACCCCGGGTCAGTCCGCCCTCGTTGGCGATCGCGCCCACAATTGCACCCGGAGACACCTTGTGTTTGCGCCCGACAGCGATCCGATAGGTGGCGAAGTTGCCGCCACCCGACCTCGGCGCACGTTCCCGGCGCTCCGGACGCTCACCCTTCGGCGGGTCGGGTGCCATTAGGAATCCACCGTCGCGGGTCTCGAGCGCCAGCGCGGCCGCGATGTCGGCCATCGCCACGTCGTTGTCGCGGGCGTAGTTCTCGATCAGTTGCCGGAACATGTCGAGATTCTCCGACGCGAGATTCTCGGTGATGGAGTCGGCGAAACGCGCGACGCGCTGGGCGTTGACGTCGTCGACGGATGGCAGATCGATCTCGGTGAGCGGTTGGCGTGTTGCACGCTCGATCGCGCGCAGCAGGTGACGCTCGCGGGGTGACACGAACAGCAGGGCGTTACCCGATCGTCCGGCACGTCCGGTGCGTCCGATGCGGTGCACGTACGACTCGGTGTCGTGCGGAATGTCGTAGTTGACCACATGCGAGATCCGGTCGACGTCGAGTCCGCGGGCGGCTACGTCGGTGGCGACGAGAATGTCGATCCCGCCCGCCTTGAGCTGATTGATCGTCCGCTCGCGCTGAGCCTGCACCATGTCGCCGTTGATCGCGACTGCGGAGAACCCCCGCGAGCGCAACTTCTCGGCGAGTTCCTCGGTAGCCGACTTCGTGCGGACGAAGACGATCATCGCGTCGAACGTCTCGACTTCGAGAAAGCGCGTCAGGGCATCGAGTTTGCGCTGGTGAGACACCTGCAGATAGCGCTGGGTGATGTTCTGGGCGGTCGCGGTCTTGGCTTTGACCGTGATCTCCTGCGCGTCGTGCAGGTATCGCTGGGCGAGCCGTCTGATCGCGCTCGGCATGGTCGCCGAGAACAACGCGACCTGCTTGTCGTCGGGAGTCTCAGCGAGAATGCGTTCGACGTCCTCGGCGAATCCCATCGTCAGCATCTCGTCGGCTTCGTCGAGCACTAGGAAGTCGAGTTGGGAGATGTCGAGTGTGCCCTTGTCGAGGTGGTCGATGACGCGTCCCGGCGTACCGACGATCACCTGCGCGCCACGCTTGAGACCGGCGAGCTGCACGCCGTAACTCTGTCCGCCGTAGATCGGCAACACACGTACATCGGGCATATGTGCCGAGTATTTGCCGAACGCTTCGGCCACCTGGAGTGCGAGCTCACGGGTCGGCGCGAGGATCAACGCCTGTGGGCGTCGAATCTGCGGGTCGATCCGCGACAGGATCGGAATCGCGAACGCGGCGGTCTTGCCGGTACCGGTCTGGGCGAGACCGACAACGTCGCGACCCTCCATGAGCGGTGGAATCGTGGCCGCCTGGATGGGCGACGGGGTCTCGTAACCGACATCGGCGATGGCGTTGCGTACGCGTTCGTCGATGTCGAGATCGTCGAATGTGATCGACGGTGCGTCTTGGGTCGGGCTGTCGGTCATGGTCTGCGTGTCCCGTTCATCGACTCATACTCTAATCCGCGGGCGGGCCAAAAGCGGCATTCACGTGCCGCACGGTCATGACCCGAGTCGATCACACCTGAATGTGATGAGCACCACTTTCCCTGCTACCCTCTGTGGCAACATATCCGAGCGGCATCCCGCCCGACCTCGACTATGTCCGTTATGTCTATGTCCGAAATGCCGGATACCACGTCCCAGGGGGCCACCTACATGCAGCAGTACGCCACTCCGTCGGATCTGACCGTCGAAGACAAGGCCACGCTGGTCGACACTCTGCTTCGTTATCGCGACGAACGCCCGACACTGCCATTGTTCAAGCGATTGTCGTCCGGTCAGTGGATCACAGTGACCGCCAAACACTTCGCCGACGAGGTCGACGGCGTGGCCAAAGGCCTCATCGCGTCGGGCATCGAGCCGGGCGACCGCGTCGCGATCTGTTCGGCCACGCGGTATGAGTGGTCACTCCTCGACTACGCCATCTGGCGTGCGGGCGCGACAACCGTCGCGGTGTACGAGACCTCTGCACCTGATCAGGTTCAGTACCTTCTCGACGACTCCGGAACCGTCGCGCTGATCGTCGAGGACGACAACCATCGCGACAAGTTCCGCGAGGTGACCGCCGCATTGCCGGCGCTTCGTGAGACCTTCGTCATCGACGACGGCGCGGTGAACGAGCTGACACAACGTGGCGCGGATGTTCCCGACTCCGAACTCGATTCGCGACACGCCAACACGGTGTCGTCCGACGCCGCGACGCTGATCTACACCTCGGGGACCACCGGCCGCCCCAAGGGCGTGGTGCTCACCCATGCGAACTTCCTCGCTGAATGCGCGGCGACCCGCGAGGCCGTCGGCTCGGGCCTCGAAGAGGGCAATTCGACGCTCCTCTTCCTGCCGTTGGCACACGTCTTCGCCCGCGTCATCGCCGTCGCAAGCCTGGAGAGCGGCGTGATCGTGGGTCACACCAGCGATATCCCGCACCTCGTCGAGCATCTCGCCACGTTCAAGCCGAACTACGTGTTGTCGGTGCCGCGCGTGTTCGAGAAGGTCTACAACTCCGCCAAGCAGAAGGCATACGACGGCGGTAAGGGATCAATCTTCGACAAGGCCGCCGACACCGCCATCGAGTACAGCGAGGCGTTGGAAAAGGGCGGACCCGGCATCGTGCTCAAGCTCAAGCACAAGGTGTTCGACGCCCTGGTCTACAACAAGCTGCGTGCCGCACTCGGCGGCAACTGCGACGGTGCGATCTCGGGCGGAGCCCCACTCGGAGCGCGCCTCGGGCACTTCTTCCGTGGCGCGGGTGTGCCGGTTTACGAGGGCTACGGACTGTCGGAAACCACAGCTGCAATCACCGCCAACAGCGAAGAGCACCAGCGTGTGGGTTCTGTCGGGCGGCCGATTCCCGGCGTGACCATCGCGATTGCCGAGGAGGACGGCGAGGTTCTCGTCAAGGGACCTGTGGTCTTCACCGAGTACTGGCACAACCCCGACGCCACCGCCGACGCGATTCGCGACGGATGGTTCCACACCGGCGACGTCGGACGTCTCGATGACGGCTTTCTCTACATCACTGGCCGTAAGAAGGAATTGATCGTCACGGCGGGCGGCAAGAACGTCTCCCCCGCCCAGCTCGAGGACTCGATCCGTGCGCATCCGATGATCAGCCAGTGCCTCGTCGTCGGCGACAACAAACCGTTCATCGCCGCATTGATCACCATCGACACCGAGGCAGTTCCCGGTTGGCTCGAGCGCAACGGGCTCGCTGCCGACACCCCGTTGACCGAGCTGGCCTCCAACGACAAGCTGCGCGCGGAGATCACCGAGGCTGTCGACGCCGCCAATGCGAAGGTCTCCAAGGCCGAGGCGATCAAGAAGTTCAACATCCTCGACACCGATTTCACGATCGATTCGGGCGAGCTCACGCCGACGATGAAGCTCAAGCGCAACATCATCCACTCGGCCCATCAGAAGGCGATCGCCGACCTCTACACATGATCGCTCAGTAGACAGTCAAACCGCACCCCGCGTGGCCCTGCACGGCTACGCGGGGTGCGGTCTTCTACGCTCGAATGACCATGACCCGTGATCTCGCCATCGACGCCACGCGCGGCGTCGCCATCTGGTCGATGATCACGGCGCACTTTGCCCTGGGAATGCGCATCGCCGAGCCCACGCACTCGTTCCCCTACGTCGACGGGATGTCTGCGTTCGTCCTGCTGTCGGGATTCGTTCTGGGCCTGGTGTATCAGCGGTGGATCGAACGCCATGGATTGTGGTTCGCGTATCGACGTCTCACCAAACGGATCGTCGTGCTGTATTTCTGCCAGTTGACGATCGCGCTCGTCGCCGTCGCCGCGGCGATGGCCGGGCATCGCTGGCTGACGCTCCTACTTCCGATCGACGGGTGGGGTGAAGGTATCCGACTCGCGCTGAGAATGGACTACCTGCCCAGTGGGGGCAACATCTTGTTGCTGTACCTGGTGTTGATGGCCTCGGCATATGTCGTATTCCCCCTTCTGATGCGTGGATGGTGGGTCGCGGTGCTGTGTGCATCGATCGCGCTGTACGTGATCTCGCAGATTCACTCCCCGGACTGGTTTTTCCTGACCCAGTCGATGGCGTCTCCGCGGACGGAGAACTGGGCAGCGTGGCAGATCATGTTCGTGCCCGCACTGGTGATCGGCTGGAACTGGCGGCGATGGCAGGGAGCTCGCTTCATCGACAGATACCTGCCTGCAATCCTTGTCGGGGCGGTCTGCGTCTGGTTGGTCTTCCACTACGTGATCGACACCGGCCCGTGGGCCGAACTCGAATCCCACTTCGCCGACAAGGTCAGCTTCGCGCCGGCACGCGCGCTGGGCGCCTGGGTCGTCGTACCCGCGGTGTACGGGGTGTTCCGTGCGCTACTTCGGGTGTGGCACCACGACTGGTTGCGGCCTCTCGTGATGACCGGAGCGCGCAGCCTCGACTCGTATGTCATTCAGGCGATCGCCCTGATCATCGTTCCGATCCACGTCGCCCACCGCCCCTGGGACGAGACCACGTCGGTAGCCGTCACGCTGCTCGTCTTCGGTGCGTGCTGGGCGTGGGCGGAACTTCGACGCGCCGCTGAGATCGACAAGCTCCATAGACTTCCCGCGATCGCCTATCGCGCGACTCACAGCCCCGCCGCTCCGCCGTCCGACAGCTCGGCTGCTCCTACCTCGGAACGCGAACCTGTCAGCGAAGCTGTACCCAGTTGAGTTCCCGTAGCCGTTGACTGGTCTGGGAACTCAGGTCGGCTGCGCAGAAAGTTACGTCTCTCGGGGCCTCCGCATGTACCGGTACGCGCGGAGGCTCCGAGGGATGTGGTTTTCTGCGCTGCGATCCGACCTATCTGAGCTGAGCAACCTGCCTCAGCGAGCCACCCACGCACGCGCGATGTCGAGTCGCTGCCAGCCGCCGTTCGCCCCGGTCTTGTCGAGCGGATACCCGCCGGGCAAGGCCGTCCGCGCCAACAGGTCGCGCAGCTGCTGCGTCGACCACCCCGGATGGGCGGCCCGGATCAGGTTCTCGGCACCGGCCGGAACCTGAAGTGGCGCAGCGGGTCCGGTCGGCAGGAACGAGAAGGTCGAGCGTTGGCGGTAGCTACTCAACGGGGCGTCGGTCCCTACGTAGGGCTGCTGGCAGCCGACGATGCGACCGATCGGCGCACCGACCCGCGCGGCGAGTACCGACCGCAGTTCGGTCCGTGCCTGCGCCAGCAGCGTTGCGAAACTCGGGTCGGCGATGACCTCGGAAGTGATGTTCTCGGCAAGCATGCGCCCACCGATGACGTCGAGCGGGTAGTGCACGCCGAGCACGACGCGGTGATAACCGTACTCAGCGCCACGGGCGAGAACCTGCGGCCCGACCTCGGGCAACATGCTCGCGATCAGGAAGGCCTGCGTGTAGCCCCAGGTGGTATGTCCCGACGGGTACGACCCGCTGCCGCGTACCGATTCGTAGAGGTCGGGACGGCCGTCGCCGTAATGACGGATGAGAGTGGGCGCCACCTCGAACGGCCGCCGGTAGTCGAAGTACTTCTTCTCCTTCGACGTGCCGACGCGATCGCCGACCAACGCCTTGTCGCCGAGCAGCAGCTCACTCGTTTTCGGGAGCTGCCCTGCCTTGAGGGCGTCGAAGAACGCGGGCGAGAGCTTCGAGCCGAGGGCGTTGAAGATCGCGGGTCCCTCGATCGCGTAGTTGTCGTCGACCGCATACGCCGACACCTTCGGGCTCGCAGCATTGTTCACCGCGATGGCCTCGAGAAGATTTTGCTGTTTGATCAGCGGGGACAGCGACGAGAACGCGTCGAGCGTCGCGATGTGATTCGCGGGCTTCGCCGTCGCGAACGGCGCCGACTTCTCGCCCGCGGTGAAGCCGCTCGACGCCGAGACCGTGGTCGGAGTGAACGCACAGGCCGCGGGAGCCGCAGTCGCGGTCGTGGGTACGAGCAACCCGACGGCAGCGATCGCGGGAACGACTGCGGCCGTGAGTAATCTGCGGCTTCCGAACCGACGCATATGGTGTTGCCTCCCCGAATGAGTTGCGCCCCATGGACGTCGGGGCCGGTCGCGAACCCTCTCAGATGACCAGCTCATGTCAACGACGAGGCGACGTCGCGGTGAACGTCAGGTGTCGGGCCCGGTCCCATCGGATCGGGGTCGGACAATCCGGTCGGGCTGATCGGTTGTGGTTCGCGTTCCGGTTGAGGCGGAAGTGGTCGGACGCTTGCTCAGCGAACCTCGTAGAGGATGCCCCGCCCGATGGCCTCACGGACGACGGGTAGCGCTGCCGCAGCGAGCGCGTCGGCGTCGACGTCGTGGAAGTCGGCGAGGAGTTCGATGAGTGCTCCCAGCGGCACCTGACCCCGGCAACCCGCCAGCAACGCCCGTGAGACCTCGTCGACGCCGAGGACGGCGCCCGGCCCACCCGGGCGCCGCACGGATGCTCCGATCTCCTGCCAGCCGTCGTCGCCCGGAAGCGACTGCGCGTCGAGGAATACCGGGGAGGTCTTCAGTCGAGCGGCGAGCAGAGCATTGTCGGAGGTGGTCCGGAGATAGTCGCGACGGTCCAGAAATGCCTTGGCCTCGGGACCGGTCACCTCCTCACCCGCGCCGGTGATCTCTTCGATCACGACGTCGGGCGGGCCGTCGGGTCCACCCCGACGATCCCGAAGCGTGATGACTCCCATGCCGATTCCCGCGATACGCTCTCGCTGGAACCAGTCGAGCCACGCCGATCCTCGCGCGGCGATCTGATCCGGTTCTTCGCCCGCGTCGGACAACCACAGCGAGATGTAGTCGACGGGATCGGCCAGCTCGCGCTGCACAACCCACCCGTCGAGCCCCGTCTCCGCGATCCACGAACCCACTCGATCGCGCCAGTCCGCGTCCTCGTAGACGATCCAGTTGGCAAGCAACTGCGCCGTGCCTCCGGGGTTCAGGCGCGCGGGCAACTCGCGGATCAGGCGCGCACACAGGGCGTCGCCCTCCATCCCTGAGTCGCGATACTCGTAGTCCTGCGACCCTGACCCGACGACGAACGGCGGGTTGGAGACGATCAGGTCGAAGCGCTCGTCGCCGACGGGCTCGAACAGACTGCCCTCGCGCAGATCCCAGGACATCCCGTTGAGGCGTGCGGTCGCGGCCGCCAGGGCAAGCGCGCGGGGGTTGGTATCCGTCGCGACGATCCGATCGGCGTGGGTTCCAAGGTGTAGCGCCTGGATTCCGCACCCGGTACCGAGGTCCAATGCCGACTCGACCGGGTCACGAATGATCGCCCGCGCCAACGAGATCGACGCTCCCCCGATACCGAGGACGTGATCGTGCCCGACAGGACCCGAACGCATCGCGGCGTCCTGATCGGAGACGACGAGGTAGTCGCGGACGTCGTCGGCGTGTGGTCGGATGTCGAGGATCGCGCGCACGCGCCCGTCGTCGACGAACTCGACGACCCCGTTCGCCGCGAGCGCATCCAGCGGCGTCGACGCAAACACCTGCTCGGCGGCCTCACGCGGCTCGTCAGAGCCGAGGAGGAAGAGGCGTATCAGCGTCGCGAGAGGTCGGCGTTCGGCAGGCGCCATCACGGTGGCACGCAGCGCAGGCCACCACACTCCCTTGCCGAGTGCGGCGTTGGCATCGTCACCGAGAAGTGCGGCGACTCCATCGGAGTTGTACTGCGCCGCACGCAGATCCGCTCCGAGTGAATCGACGACCGACAGGTCGTCGAGAGGAAGACGCCCGAACGCGGGGTCAGACATGCGTCACCGACCTTTCGATACTTCATGTGGCGACGTCCAGCAGACCACACGGCTGGGGCGGTGGCGGACGACACTCGGATCAATTCGCCGAGAAGTCTGTACGGGTTCCGTAAAGTGCCCTAACCTTCCGAGTGTCAGTCGAGACCTGATAGTGACCTTAGAGTTTCATTAAGGTTATGCTAACCTCACCAACTGAGCCGATGTGCTGGTGCTATCGGCGGGATGAGTTGAGCAGTCGGCAGACACCATTTCGGTGACACATGAGAAGAGAGTGCTTCATGGTGCGTGGCGTGGGTCGGGACCACCCGGTGGCAGCAGGACGATCGAGAACCGGGACGAAGTGGCTGGTCCGCGTCACCGCGGCAACGACGCTGTGTTCGGTCTTTGCCGCCGGCGCTACCGGTAACGGCACAGCAGCGGTGGTGGCAACGCAGGCCGCTCATCAGCAGCAAATCGCGACGCAAGCGGCACAGATCAAGGTAAAGCCGACAACGCGTCCCGCCGAGACATACGACGAGCGACTCGACCGGATCGGTAAGTCGAAGCGCTCACTGCTGGCAACACCCAAGGAGAACTTGGGCAAGGAAACCAGTTGTGTCAGTGCAGAATTCACTTCGCTCTCGGTGGTCTACGACTCGCTGTTCGAGTCGATCCTCCCGTCGCTTCCGCCCCAGCTGCAGCAGAACGCCTACGCCGCACGCGCCCAGGCGCATCGCGACATGGACCACATGAACGTCTCGACGCTGGCCATCTCCGACAGCCCGCTGGCCCTCGGCGCCGACTCCGACGACCCGGCTACCAAATACCGGAGCCCGATCTCTCAGTGGATCGTGGTGCAGCTCTTGAAGGTTCGCGACGGGAAGCAGAACGAGGCCATCCCGGTCAGCCGCATCACGCTGATGCAGGCCGTGGAAACCGCGTGGCTGTACTTGTTCACGACCGTCGTGGCGCCGGCCAAGGTGCTGTCGCAGATCGCGCCCATCTCGGGCAGTCCCTTCGACGAGACTCAACTGTCGGCGCTCTCGAACTTCATCACCTGGAAGAGCATCCTGCAGATCGGCGTCTCCGCCAGCGCGCTCGGCGCCCAGTACACCTACCAGGCGATCGCCAGCTCGATGATCAACCAGTGCGTCGCGCGAGTCACGAAAGAACAGAAAGACGACGCCGGCCGTCCGAGTGAGACCGTTCGCTACAACATTCCGATCCCGGCGATCGTGCAGGACATCGCCGATCAACTCGCACTCGCCGACAACAAGACCTGTGCGCCCGTCGGTTCACTTCCGCTGTCGCGCATCGTGACCCGCACCTCCGACTACGCGCAGACGATGGTCACCACCGAGGCGCAGAAGCGCAACATCCGCAACGAGACCAAGCGCATTCTCTCGACGATGCGCTCGACCCCGATCCCGCACAACCTGATTCCTGCCGATCCCGCGGACTTCAACACGGCGGAATCGATCGCCTCCTACATCGGCACGATCATTCCCTACGTCGGCGGCGCACCCCTCGACATCGCGTTGGGCCTCGGACACAACATCGGCCAGGGCGACAACCTCGCGGCGACGGTACCGCTCTCCGACCTCACCGTCACCAAGGGAATGACCGCCGCGTACTACTCGCTGTACCTCTCGCTGTATCTGTTCAGCACCGCTGGAGGTCTTGTTGAGGGCGAGGTGCTGCCAAAAGGTCTTCCGCTCACCCCCGTGCGCCTGCTCAACGCGGCTGGCTCGGCAGCCATCACGTACGGACTCGTCAACTACCACAACGTGATCCGCTCGATGTGCCTGCGCGAGGACGACACCACCGGAACAGGCCTCGGAGCCGAGCAGCACAAGAAGCTGCGCGACGCCAAGGACGGCGCGCGCACCGAGAAGGCCGCCGACGAGAAGGCGCTCGCACCTGCCGCACCGAGCACGTCGGCGCGGGTACCCGCCGGGGACGATCAACGTCGCACCGCGGCACCGACGACCACGTCGAAGAAGCCAGCCATCACCCCGGTGCCCGGCCTGCCCTTCACGATTCCGGCTGCCGGCTGATCCTGGCCTCGTATTGTCGCTGATGTTGGTCATGGATTTCCTGACCAACGTCAGCGGCAATCCCTCGCGCACGACGTAGGGTGGCGCGTGTGCGGTTCGGTGCGCGCAAGCAGAACCCGACCACCTCGCTACGGCGAGGCCCTGGTCCATCGCATCCTGTCAGCGCACGGCCGCTGGTCGGTCTGACGTCGCCACGACCATGGGTCTACGACCTCACTGTGCGCCCCGATTCCGAAGTGGTTGCCGGACTCGACGGCTGCGATCTCGTCGGGCGTGTCGTCGGAGAAGACGACGAGCTGACCTACGCCATCCATGCCGTCTTCGACCCTGACGAACACGACGTGCGGAACTCGTACGCCGCGACGGCCGTAGCTCTCGATCTCCAATTCGACGACGGCCACACACTTTCCGAGAGGGCGGTGCTCGACCAGCACGGCGTCGAACTCGATCCGCGTAGTCAGTACCTGTCTCGGACTATTGCGGTGGATCAGTGGACTCTGGAGAGAGTGCGACTCACCGGATGCGCGGGTCTGAGGATCGTCGGGGTGGCGCTTCGGTGTGCGCCGCCACCACGAATCATCAAGAGTCACAAGCAACGTCGGCTCAGGGGATTCGTCGACGACGTGTGTCTGCGTCCGCGCAGCGTGCCGCCCCCGGAGCGCATTCATCGCGTTCGCATCACACGCGGAACGCACTCCAGTGACCGCTTCTCGCGCGGTAACTGCGCGCCGCTTGTCGCTCCCCCGCACGGGTCGGTGTTCGGTCTGCCGATGACCGACGCGGGCAATCGAAGATGGCCGTACTCATACCACGAAGCCAACGACGCCGAGAACCGTTCGCACCTCAACGCTTTCGCGACCTCACACATCCCGAGTCCGTGGATGGGTGATCGTGGTGTGCTCCAATTTTTTCCCAGTACACTTGCCCACCCGGCGCTGGATCGCAGCGATCGCGCACTCGAGTTCTCGCACCACGACGAATCCGATCGTCCGGACCGCTACGCCGTGCCACTCGGCGGCGGCTCCGCGGCCGGCGGTGTCGACGCCGAACTCACCGCGGGCACGTGGTCGGTGTGGCTGCGGGTTGGCTTTCCCTCCGATGTCGGGTCACTGATCTTCGATCAGCTCGACGGGCGCGGATCGCTGGTGTTGTCCGACGCCTCACGGGGTGTGATCACCGGATTCGTCGACGGCCCAGGCGGTTTGGTCGATGTGCCACGCATGTACTTCGCTGCCCGCGTCGATGTTCCCGTCACGGCAACAAGCCATGCACCCGGTCGTCACGAACGCAGTGCGGTACTCGGCTCGGTCACCCTCGACGTGGCGCAGCGTCGAAGCGCTGTGCTCGCCGTCGGGACGTCATTCATCGGTGTCGATCAGGCAGCCCGCAACCTCGACTATGACATCTGGCTTGCCGGAGGCGGTTTCGATGCGATCTGGTCACGGAGCCGCGCCGCCTGGGACGCTGTCCTCGGTCGCCTCGATATTCGTGGCGCAAGCGATGACCAACTCGTCACCGCATACTCCAGTCTTCATCGAGTTCACCTCTACCCCACCATCGCCCATGAGAACGTCGGAACTCCGGACAACCCACGGTGGGCGTACGCAGACCCCTTCGTTCCGCCTGTCGACGACGGACCGACACTGACAGCGCGTCCCGTCGTCGACGGCAAGCTCACCGTGACCGACGGCTTCTGGGACTCCTATCGTGCGAGCTGGCCACTACGTACCCTCGTGTGGCCAACGGAGACAGGAGAATTGGTCGACGGCTTCGTCGAACACTTTCGACGAAGTGGTTGGACGAGCAGATGGTCGGCTCCCGGGCCTGCCGACATCATGACCGGCACGAGCAGCGACGCCGTATTCGCCGACGCCGCGCTCGCCGACCTACCGGGACTCGACCTCGAGAATGCCTACGACGCCTGCCTCCGCAATGCGACCACCCCGTCGTCGAATCCCCGTGTTGGCCGAAAGGGAATGTCACGCTCGCTGTTCCGGGGGTTCACCGACACCGACACAGCCGAGGGAATGAGCTGGACCGTCGACGCGGCGATCAACGACGCAGCGATCGCCACCTTCTCACGTCTACTCGCACAACGATTCCCCGCGCACCCTCGGAGTGAGGAGTTCCGCGCCAACGCGCTGTGGTTCGACGCGCGAGCGGCGTCGTACGCCACCGTCTTCGACGCCGAGACCGGCTTCTTCCGCGGGCGAGAACGCAATGGGGATTTCCGCCCGGTCCGCGACTTCGACCCACGCAGGTGGGGCGTCGACTACACCGAAACCAACGCCTGGGGAACCGCATTCACCGCACCGCACGACGGGGCGGGACTTGCGACGCTACACGGAGGACGAGCGGCGCTCGAGAAGAAGCTCGACGAGTTCTGCGCGACTCCCGAAACCGGCAGCGCCGACATGCGCGGGTCGTATCCCGTTGTGATCCACGAGATGCGAGAGGCCCGCGACACCCGCATGGGCATGCTCGCCCTCTCCAACCAACCCGCACACCACATTCCGTTCATGTACGCCCATGCCTCTACGCCGGGCAGCTTCGCCCACGCGAAGACCCAGTCACTGGTTCGCGATGCCACGCAACGACTGTTTCTCGGATCGGAGATCGGGCAGGGGTACCCGGGCGACGAGGACAACGGCGAGATGTCGGCGTGGTACCTCTGGGCGGTGACGGGGCTCTATCCGCTGTCGATCGGCTCGGGCGAGTACGTGATCACCGCTCCGACGTTCCCGTGGATCAGGTGGACGTTGGACAACGGCGCCACACTCACCGTCGACGCTCCTGCGGCGTCGACGACCAATCGCTACATCGAATCCGTGACCATCGACGGGCAGGCGTGGAACCACATCACCGTGTCTCGGGAACTACTGATGCGGGGCGCAGACATCACCATCGCACTCGGCCCGGCGCCCACGACGTGGGCCGCGGGCACGGTTCCGGCATCGGCAACTCCACAGGACACGGTTCCCCAGCCACCTCGCGACCTGACGAGTCCGCGGACCGCTCCGACGTGTGCACGCGGCCCAGCAGACGCAACGGCCGTCTTCGACGACGATTCGTCGACGCCGCCGCTCCTGCTGCGAGCCGATCACGCAGTCGGCTGGGAGTTCGACGCCCCGACCCTCGTCGACCACTACACCGTCACCCCACACTCGGCGGGCGAACTGGGGTGGCTGATCGAGATTCTCGACGACGCCGACGCGTGGATCCGAGTCGACGAACGGAGAGTGTCTTTCCGCTGGGACCGGCAGACCCGCGTCTTCGCGCTGCCGACGCCGACCGCCACGTCGGAGATCCGACTGCGGACACTCGACGACGTCGAGCTGGCCCAGTTGGAGTTCTTGCGGTTGACCAGCGGCGGTGCGACTCCTGAGGTCTTGATCAGTTAGCCGTGGACAGCTTCTTCAACGTTGCGCGGGCCTGTTTACGCACTTCGCTGTCAGGGTCGTCAACATACTGCTCGATGATCGGCCGCAGTCCCGACGGAAGCGGCCTGTACTGGCGGATGTACTTGATCCCCAGGGCACGCACGCTGGGATCGTCGATCTGGTCAACGACGATCTGCAAACCTTCGGGCAGCCCCTGCTTGACGAGCCACTCGAGGATCGCGACCCGACCCGACCCCAGAGACCGATCAGCACCGAGCCTCGCCATCTGCTCGTAGTCACTCGGCACAGCAAGGTAACGAAGCGCGTTCCCGATCGCGTACGAATTCACCTCTGGCAGTGGAGGATTCAAGTAGTACTGCTCCATCAGCAATGGAACAGCTTCCGTACCCATCGCATCGATCGTCGTGAGTGCGCGATATAACCCAGATCGAAAATTCGCAAGATCACGATGATCGGTCAATCCTGAGTACTCTTCGACATTCCGCACCCAATCAATCAACATGGGAATCAGCGCCGGATACCGTTCGCTCGTTCTAGTAAGGTCATTCATAGTCCGAAAAGGCAAACGACTACGCTTCCCCGCTTTTTTGATGTCCGAGGACAGCGCGGCGTGGGCCGCTATCCACTCAGGTGGTGGCGACATGTCATCAAGTTCCTCGTTGCTCGACGACCGGTCCTTGGTTCCCGATAGCCAAATCTTGCATCTTGATCTGACCCGACCGCGCGAGAACAGCAAGCTACTCCGATTCATCCGGCAACTCTTCGATTTCGGAAATCTCGAACTGCGTTGAATCCTCCGACGCTCCGTGATCTACATCGCGCGGCACGGCCTTGCCCATCGCATTCTCCACAAGGTCACACAATCGGCGCCGACGCTCTGTGAAGTAGGAAGTGAAGTCGTCGGCGCGCAACGATCCAGCTGGAACCAGGTGGGCCTCCACCAGTGCATTCAGCTTCGACGGGTCGATCTGCGCCTTCTTCTCAATCTGCGCGAGATAGACCGAGGGTGCGGCGCCACCAATTGTGCGATTGGTTACGGCGGAGATCGCAGTCTTGTTCACGATGCTCTCGCGACGTTCGTCGTCGATCTTGTGATTTTCACACCACTTCTTCGGGAAGATGTGGTGAATGTCGACCGCCAAGTTTGCGTACTGCACCTTGTCGAGAGCTTTGTCTTCCATCCAGTCTCGCGCCGAGTTGCCCAGCAGGAGGGCGTAGATACCTTTGTAAGCGGCCGCATTTCGAGTCCGAAGGGAGTGGAGGCGCGACTCCACGAACGTGGCGTCATTGACGGTATTGGGCACCGGAGCAGTCGAGTCGCCCCGCGCCCAATCCGGTACTTGTTCGAGGTCGCGCACGAACCGCGTTTCGCTGGCGCCACCGTAGAGCTCTCCGAGAATCCCACACCAAAACCAGCGAACCAACTTCTCACGGGGACCGAGGAGGTCGGCGTCGTGGCCCATCGCCACTCGAATAGCAGCGAGCGGTACCAGTTGCTTGGGATATGGCAAGAATCTGGTGTCGAAGACGTGCCGGTCCGCCATGAAGTCCGACGCCCAGATGAATGCTTCGCGGAGCGGACCGACCCATTCCAGGTAGTCGTCGAGCGAGAGTTTCAGGACGTCTTCGCGCTTCGCGGACACTGCGGGCGGCCTCGGACCGGTGTAAGCGAGATTGCGTTTGCGGGTTGTGAGCAGGGTAACGGCCTGCAGAAAGTCGGTGTTCTCCAAGCCGGCGAGCACGGGATACCCGGCGAACTTCGCCTGCGTCTCCTTCCAGTCGTCGTTCAGGCGGAAATCTGTGCCGTGAGTTCGGTAGTAGTCGGGGTCGCCCGCAAAGGTGGCGGTCAACAACTCGAACACATTGAGCGGGAGCCCGCCGACGTTGACCCGCTCGAAGACCGTCGCCACTGCCCCTTTACTGGTGTCCTTGTCGAGCTCGATCGCCGGGATGTTGTACGCGCCGGCTGGTTTGATGATGTTGTTGTTGAACGCCTTCGCAAGCTCGAGATCCTTCAGCTCGAACAGCCACGACATAGCGTCCCCGAAAACCAAACTCACCGGAAACAACCCGGCCGCCTGCTGTTTTTCAGGTGTCGACGCGTCGCGGACGATGTCTTTGCCAAAATTCGTCCGCTCGATTCCGTCACCGGGCAGCGACAACACCGCCTCGTCGATACGATCCTCACCCAGGACGGCGACGTGCATGTCGATGAAGTAGCGGCGATCCATGCGTTTGCCCCGGCTGTCCATGGTGTGCACCACGCCATCGCCGGTCAGCGCTTGCGTCAGTGAGGTCAACCGCTGCTGTCCGTCCAACAACAACGACTCTGCGTGCGTACCGATCGGCACGTCGGTTCCCTCGATCGGGCGGGGCTTGAAGCGAATCTGGTCGTTGCCGGTATTGAGAAGCATCACCACACCCAACGGGTGACCACGAAGCACGGTCACCAGCAGCTGCCGAATTCGTTCGTCCTCCCACTTGTAACCCCGTTGAAAATCGGGCAGCTGAATCTTCCCCGACTCCGCCCACTTCAGAAACTCACTGAGCTCATACAGCGGCGTCTGGAATCCCATCAGAATGCCTCCCACTCGTTGTGAAGTCGGATCACGTTGTGCCGAGCTCACGGTCTACGCCAGACCAAGGACACGTCACCAGATCGTCCAACTACTACTCGATGACTGATCTCCGCCGCGATGGTATTGGGCAGAACTGACACAGAGGCCCGAACGTGGAGGGTGTGCACGTCCGTGGCTTGAAGCGCTCAAGCGTTCAACGACCCAGCTGGTGCGCGAGGGGGGACTTGAACCCCCACGTCCGTAGACACTGGAACCTAAATCCAGCGCGTCTGCCAATTCCGCCACTCGCGCGTGCGCGGTCAACAGTACCGGTCGCGCGGCGATACACCCAGGCCAGGTACCGTCAAGGGTATGTCTACTACGCGTCGTGGTGCTCGCAGGCACCGCCCGGCACTGTTGGTGCTGGTGGCGCTCGCCGCTGTCGTGTGCCTCGGCATGGCGTGGTGGCAGTGGGATCGTTTCGAGTCGTCGGGCGGCACCGGTCAGAACCTGGGTTACGCGCTCCAATGGCCGGCGTTCGCCGTCGCGTTCGTTTGGGCATACCGCCGGTTCGTCGTGCTCGAAGCGGATCCGGAGGAGGTCGAGAAGCTCAAGCCGAAGGGCGTGACGGAGATCCCCGACGGCATACTTCCCGAGCGGGCAACCACCCCGAGCGCGTCGTCGTTCGCCGCGAATCCCGCGCGCGACGATTCCACACTCACCGACTACAACCGGTACCTCGCCGAGCTCGCCGCCACAGACCGAGAGCGCACCGAGGCGCACCCGGTCACCACGCCCGCGACGACCCGCGAGTCCACACAGACGGAGGAACACCACAGGTGAGCAGCGAGACCCCACAGAGCACCGAAACCGCCCGGTCCACACAGACCGCCACGCCCGTCGCGAAGGTGAAGAGCGCACTGACTCGCTATCGCGTGCTCGCGTGGATCACCGGTATCTGGCTGCTGCTGTTGGTCGCCGAGCTGATCCTGCGTTATGGCTTCGGCAATCACGTGTTGGACTTCGTCCCGCCGGTACACGGCTGGATCTACTTCATCTACCTCGTCTGCGCGATCGACCTCGGCATCAAGGTGCGCTGGTCGGTCGGCAAGATCATCGTGACCGCCATCGCGGGCACCATCCCCTTTCTCTCCTTCTATGTCGAGCACATCCGGTCGAAGGAAGTAAAGGCGCAGTTCAACCTGACCTAAGGCACGCGCAGCTCTGCGTTCACGCGAGCGCGGCTGACTGGCGGGGTGCGCATCGTCCAGTTGGCCAACTTCTACGGTGAGCGCTCCGGAGGACTGCGCACGGCCGTCGACCGCTGGGGTGCCGGCTACGTCGCCGCCGGACATGACGTGACGCTCGTCGTACCGGGAAGCGAATCCCGGGAAGACCTGATGCCGTCGGGAGTAGTGAAAATCTCGGTGCGCGCGCCGGGCATCCCGTTCTCCGGCGGCTACCGCCTGGCATCTGCTCGACGCGTCGCCGACGTCCTTGCTTCGATTCGCCCCGACGCGCTCGAGGTGTCGGACCGGCTGACGCTGCGCGGCTTCGGTGACTGGGCTCGACGCCGCGACATCCCGTCGGCGATGGTGTCGCACGAGCGGCTCGACAGGCTGCTCGCCATGGCGATGCCGGCCCGGACCGCACGGGCATTGGCCGATCGGGCAAACGCCGCGACCGCCAACTCGTATGACTCCGTGGTGTGCACCACCGGGTTCGCCGCCGCTGAGTTCGAACGTATCGGAGCCAGCAACGTGGTCCGCGCACCGCTCGGCGTCGACCTGGAGCAGTTCGCGCCACACCACCTCGACCCCACACTGAGTGCCCGCTGGACCGACGGATCGACGACGCTGCTGGGCCACTGCGGCCGACTGTCGATGGAGAAGCGTGCGGACCGCTCCATCGCGGCCGCTGCCAAACTCCATCGCGCGGGGCTACCCGTGCATCTGGTCATCGCGGGAGACGGGCCCATGCGCGGCGCCCTGCAGCACGCCGCCAGGGGCCTACCCGTCACTTTCCTCGGCCACCTGCGTGACCGGCGCGAGGTCGCCGCGCTGTTGGCCAGCACCGACGTCTCGTTTGCTCCCGGCCCGCATGAGACATTCTGTCTGTCGGCGTTGGAATCGCTCGCGTCGGGGACGCCGGTCGTCGGATCGCGGTCGTCCGCCGTCGCGGGGATGGTCGACGAGTCGTGCGGCGCACTCGCCGACAATTCGGGGACAGGGTTCGCACACGCCGTCGAGCGTGTTCTGTCGATACCGCGTTCCGAACGTGAAGGGGCCGCTCGCGCGCGAGCTGCGCAGTTCACGTGGCCCGATTCGGTCTCACGGATGCTCGCGGTCCACAGCGGCAGCGCAGGCTGACGGTAGCCCCTTGCCGCGACGCCCGGTCCGTTGCGCGCCGTCGACCCTCAGGCCAGGGCGCGCAGCGCAGGAACCAACTGCGCCAAGGCTTTTCCGCGATGACTCAGTGCGTCCTTCTCCGCCGGAGCCAGCTCGGCGGCAGAGCGTCCGGCAGCTACCGCGTCGTCGGGAATGAAGAGCGGATCGTAGCCGAAGCCGTTGGAGCCCTGCGGTTCTCGCGCGAACACGCCGCGCCACTCGCCGCGCACGACGGTCTCGTCGCCCGACGGCGACACCAAGGCACACGCCGACACGAATGCCGCGCCGCGTCTGTCATCGGGTGTGTCCGAGAGTTGCGCCAGCACCAGCGCGTTGTTGGCCGCGTCGTCGCCGTGTACGCCACTCCATCGAGCCGAAAGCACGCCGGGCATCCCGTTGAGTGCGTCGATCTCGATTCCCGAATCATCTGCGAGACAAGGCAACCCGGTTGCCCGCGCGCCCGCTCTGGCCTTGATCAACGCGTTGTCCTCGAACGTCGCGCCCGTCTCGGGTTCTTCGGGGTACTCGGGCACGGCGTCGAGCCCGATCACCTCGAGGCCCGTGAGGCCTGCGGCGTCGACGACCCGCTGAAGCTCGGCCAGCTTCTTACGGTTGCGACTCGCGAGGAGTACCTGCGACATCGAGTCAGGCCGGCTCTGGCAGGGTGCCGGGATACGGGAGCGCGAGCGCCTCGCGCTGTGCCACGAACAGCTTGTCCGTCCCGATCTCAGCCATGTCGAGCAGCTTGTCGAGGGTGGCACGCGGGAAGGTCGCGCCCTCGCCCGTGCCCTGCACCTCGACGAGGGTTCCGGCATCGGTGGCGACGACGTTCATGTCGACCTCGGCGCGCGAATCCTCCTCATACGGGAGATCCAATCGCACTCGTCCATCGACGACGCCGACGCTGACGGCGGCGATCATGCACGAGAGCGGCTGCGGATCCGACAGTCGCCCAGCAGCTTTGAGCCACGTCACCGCGTCGGCGAGTGCGACGTAGGCGCCGGTGATCGACGCGGTGCGCGTGCCGCCGTCGGCCTGCAGGACGTCGCAGTCGAGGGCGACGGTGTTCTCGCCGAGCGCGCTCAGGTCGATGCACGCGCGCAGCGAACGTCCGATCAGTCGACTGATCTCGTGGGTACGTCCCCCGATCTTGCCCTTGACCGACTCGCGGCGTGAACGCTCGTGCGTCGCGGCGGGAAGCATCGAGTACTCGGCGGTCAGCCAACCGAGCCCGGACCCGCGGCGCCAGGGCGGAACACCCTCGGTGACACTCGCGGTGCACATCACCCGTGTCTGACCGAACTCGATCAGCACCGACCCAGCGGGATTCGACGTGAATCCGCGGGTGATGGTGATGGGACGGAGTTCGTCGTCGGCCCTGCCGTCAGCTCGTGTGGTCACGAACTCAACTGTAGGAGATCACCCGGGTAGGTCGAACACCTGGCCCTGACGCACGAGGCCGACCGGCCCCGAGAAGGTGCTGCGCGCCTCGGCGAGGATCGCCTCGGCATCCGACCACGGTGCGACATGGGTGATCGCGAGCGATTTCGCGTCGGCCTTGGTCGCCATCTCCCCCGCCTCGATGCCCGACATGTGCAGGTGCGGAGGGCGCTCCGACGGTGCGTGCGTCCACGACGCCTCACACAAGAAGATGTCGGCATCCGCGGCGAGATCGATCACCGCGTCGCACGGACCCGAGTCGCCGCTGTAGGCGATGACCTGCCCCTCCGGACCGGTGAATCGCAGTCCGAACGTGGCGGGCGGATGGTCGACGCGGAAGGGTTCGATCGTGATGCCGCCCAACGTGATCTCGATGTTGTCCGACCACTCGTGGACGTCGAACGTATCGCTGATGTCGTCGATCTGACCGCCGAACTCGCTCGACGCCGCCCCGATCCGCAGCGCGGTACCCGTCGGCCCGTACAGCGACGCCAGTCCGGTCGCAGGCGTCGGCGCGTAGCGACGCCACACCAGCATTGCGGGCAGGTCGACGCAGTGATCGGCATGCAGATGGCTCAGCACGACGTCGACGTCATTCGGGTCGACGATCCGCTGCAGTTCCCCCATCACCCCGGGGCCGCAATCGACGAGCACGGGTCGATGGCCGGGAACGGTCAGCAGGTAGCCCGAGCAGGCCGCACCGGGGCCACCGACACTGCCCGAACAGCCCAGGACAGTCAGACGCATACGACCTACATTGCCACGCGCACATGGCGGGCAGACCACTTATCGGTCACAAGACACGCCGACTCGGACGTGTGACCGATCCGACGTCGGCGACACTCCGCACGTCAGACCGGATCCACCGGTCGGACAACAGGTCCGAGGAAGCGACTCGACAGCTTTGCGAACATCTCGGGGTCGCCGGTCGCCTGGAAGTGGCGCACCGCCTCGCGGCCGGTGTGCGGGTGGAGCAGATCGGATTCGGTGAGCACACGGAACAGATCCTTGGCGGTCTCCTCGGCGCTGGACACGAGCGTCACCTCGTCGCCCATCGCCAACTGGATCACGCCCGACAGCAACGGATAGTGGGTGCATCCGAGCACAACCGTGTCGACGTCGGCCTCCTGCAGCGGCTCGAGATATCCCTGCGCGAGACCAAGGATCTGCCTACCGCTGGTGATGCCGCGTTCGACGAAATCGACGAATCGCGGACATGCGACCGCGGTGATCTGGGCGTCGCGGGCGGCGGCGAACGAGTCCTGATACGCGCGCGAGGAGATCGTCGCCTCCGTGCCGATCACGCCGATGCGCCCGGTCTTCGTCGCGACGACGGCTCGACGGACCGCTGGCAGCACCACCTCGATCACCGGGATCGGCGCGTAGCGCTCGCGGGCATCGCGCAGGCAGGCCGCGGACGCGGTGTTGCAGGCGATCACGATTGCCTTGACCCCGCGCTCGGCGAGGTCGTCTCCGATCGCGAGGGCGTGTCGTCGGATCTCCGGAATGGTCAGCGGACCGTAGGGTCCGTTCGCGGTGTCGCCGATGTAGACGATGTCCTCGTCGGGCAGTTGGTCGATGATCGCGCGGGCAACGGTCAGCCCACCGACGCCGGAATCGAAGATGCCGATAGGCGCGTCGGTGCGTGTGTTGGTGACTATGACCGCACCCCCGGTGTTGTCGGACCATACGGAGATACAGGACCCGATGAGGCCGTCGGGCGTCGGCGACGATCCCGGTCGGCGAGGAACCACGCGGCGAGTACACCGCCGATGGCGCCGAACAGATGTCCCTGCCACGAGACCCCGAAGGTGCCGGGGAACACGCCCCACAGCACCGATCCGTATACGAGAAAGAGGATGACTCCGATCGCGATCTGCGTGAGGTCGCGGTTGAAGAGTCCGCGTACGAGCAGGTATGTCAGCCAACCGAAGATGATGCCCGACGCCCCGACCGTGACGCTGTACGACGGCGCGAACAACCAGACACCGATGCCCGACACGATCCAGACGATTGCGGTGACGATGAGGAAGCGTTTGCTCAGCAGCAGAATGAATCCCAGCACGACGAGCGGGATCAGATTGGCGAACAGGTGCTGCCAATCGGCGTGCAGGAACGGCGCCCACAGGATGCCGTCGAGTCCGTCGATCTGGCGTGGTTCGATGCCGGCGCGATCAAGGTCGTAGTGAGTTGCGGCGTCGATCGCCTCGACGATCACGAGCACCGCGACGATGAACGCCATCACGATCGCCGACCGCGCCCACAGCGGCCGCGCGCCGCGCGTGGGGGTGGTGCTCGGTGTCATCTCGTTCCTTCGTCGGGTGGTCTCGACAAGCTCGACCAGCGGGTTCAGCTCGACCAGCGGTGGTCTCGACAGGCTCGACCAGCGAGGGTAGCTCGACCAGTGGTGGTCTCGATAAGCTCGACCAGCGGGTTGGGCTCGACCAGCGGGTTGGGCTCGACCAGCAGTGGTCTCGACAAGCTCGACCAGCGGAGGCGGCTAAGCCCAGAGCTGTCCCTCGAGTGCCTGCTCGGCATCCTCAAGGCTACCGTCGTAGGCCCCGGTGGACAGATACTTCCACCCCGCGTCGGGCACGACCAATCCGATGTCGGCGCGTCGACCCTCCTTGAGCGCCTTGCGGCCGATGCCGCGGGCGGCCTGCAGGATCGCGCCCGTCGACACTCCGGCGAAAATGCCCTCGAGGTCGATGAGTTCGCGGACCCGCGCGACGGCGTCGACGCCCTGAACGGAGTATCGGCGGGTCAGCACCGATTCGTCATACAGCTCGGGCACAAAACCCTCGTCGATGTTGCGCAGGCCGTACACCTCGTCGCCGTATCGCGGTTCGGCCGCGACGATCTCGATGTCGGGGTCGCGTTCGCGCAGATACCGTCCGACGCCCATCAACGTTCCGGTGGTGCCGAGACCCGCGACGAAGTGGGTGATCTCGGGAAGATCGGCGAACAGTTCCGGGCCGGTGCCCTCGTAGTGCGCGCGCCAGTTGGCCTCATTGCCGTACTGGTAGAGCATCACCCAATCGGGGTGCTCCGCTGCGAGTTCCTTGGCTATACGGACGGCGGTATTCGAGCCGCCCGCGGCTGGTGACGAAATCACCTCGGCGCCGTACATGCGCAGCAGTGATCGACGTTCGTCCGAGGTGTTCTCGGGCATCACGCAAATCAAGTGGTAGCCCTTGAGCTTCGCGGCCATGGCAAGCGAGATACCGGTGTTGCCGCTCGTGGGTTCGAGGATCGTCGACCCCGGCTGCAGCAGGCCGTCGGCTTCGGCTTGCTCGATCATGCGCAGCGCCGGCCGGTCTTTGGTCGAGCCGGTGGGGTTGCGATCTTCGAGCTTGGCCCAGAGCCGCACGTGCGGACCGTCGTCGGTGTCGTCCCACCTCGGTGAGAGGCGTTGCAGTCCGATCAGGGGCGTGTTCCCGACGGATGAGATCAGCGACGTGTAGCGCGCCACGAAATCCCTATCGTCCGAGCGCTGGCAGTGCGCCGCCGGCGACCGCGGGCAGGATGGTGACCTCGTCGCCGTCGTCGATCGTGGTCGCGAGACCGCCGGAGAAGCGCACGTCCTCGTCGTTGACGTAGATGTTGACGAAGCGGTGCAGCTTGCCCGCGGCCGCACCATCCGTGGCAACTAGGCGTTCCTTGAGGCCGGGGTTGGCAGTCTCGAGATTGTCGATGAGCTCCGACAGCGTCGAGCCGGAACCCTCGACCCGCTTCTCGCCGCCGGTGTGCGTACGCAGGATGGTCGGGATGGACACGGTGACCGTCATGGTTGATTCAGCTCCTGATCTCGATGGGTTCTTCGGTGACATCACCGTCGATGATGCGGTAACTCCGGATCTCGGTGTCGTCGGCGTCGCGCGTGGACACGAGGACGTAATGCGCCTGGGGTTCGCTGGCATAGGAGACGTCGGTGCGGCTCGGGTATGCCTCTGTGGCGGTGTGAGAGTGATAGATGACGATCGGCTCCTCGTCGTTGCGATCCATCTCCCGCCAGACCTTCAGTTGCTCCGTCGAATCGAAGCGGTAGAACGTCGGCGACCGCTCGGCGTTGACCATCGGGATGAACCGGACGGGACGGTCGGAGCCCTCCGCGCCTGCGATCACCCCGCACGCCTCGTCCGGATGATCGGCGCGCGCATGCGCGACCATCTCGTCGACCAACTCCTGGCTGATCTGCAGCACTCGCTCTCCTCGAAGTGAACGGATAAACGTCCTGACGAACAACGTGCCCCTCGACGCCGCTATTCCGAGACCCCGGTGACGACTCCGGCAGCTACGCGATGCCGGTGGTCGTGATCGCCGACGGCGCGAGGTCGGCGTAGGAGGGCACGCCCGCCACCGAATCGGCGGCCAGCACCGCGTTGACGATCGCGCGTTGGGTGACCGTCACGGCGACGCGGCAGATCTCGGCGAGGACAGCGACGTCGGGGTTCATCCCCGACGGCACGAACGCCGCGGGCTCGGTCGGCTGTGCTCCGGTCGCAACCGCGAAGATGGTGTCGCCGTCGAGCGGCGAGTGCACGGGGTGGATGGCGCGGGCGAGCCCGTCGTGCGCCGACATCGCGATTCGACGTACCGACGCGGCGTCGAGTTCGGCGTCGGTCGCCACCACGCCGATCGTCGTGTTGAGCACGGTCTGTTTGGCAGCGACCTCGGCCAATCGCGCGGCATCCGAGCTGTCCGGGCGGGCGAGTCCGTAATACGCGAGGTCGTGTTCTGTTGCACCCCAAGGCAATCCGGTAGTCGGATCGATCACCGAGCCCACCGGGTTGGCGACGATCAACGCGCCGACGGTGATGCCCGACGCCGCGCCGGTCTCGATGCGCGACGACGCCGTACCCACTCCACCTTTCAGTCCGCCCGCCCGAGCTCCGGCCCCGCCGCCGACACTGCCCTGAGCGACCTCGGCGCCCGCAGCCTGCAGCGCCGCGTGTCCGAAGCCCGCGTCCGGACGGTTGGTCCACCCGCCCATCGGGAGGTCGAAGATGACGGCCGCCGGAACAATCGGGACCACGCCGCCCTGGGCGTTCATCGGTAAGCCACGACCCGACTCCTCGAGCCCGGCCATCACCCCGTCCGCGGCGGCGAGTCCGTAGGCGCTGCCGCCCGTAAGGACTATCGCGTGCACCGTGGTCACGGTGTTCGACGGATCGAGCAGGTCTGTCTCGCGAGTCCCCGGTCCGCCACCACGCACGTCGACAGCCGCGGTCGGGGCATGCGTCGCTCCCTCCGGCGTGCTGACGACCACGACGGTCGTACCTGTCGCCCACCCCGTGCCGGGCGGATCGTCGGGTCCGCCGAGGCCGAGTGTGGCGTCGGCATCGACGAGGTGGTGATGACCGACGGCGATGCCTGCCACATCGGTGATCCGATCACCGGCGGGAGCCCAGCCGGTCATCACATCATCGCCTCGACGAGCAGCTCCTGGATGACTGTCAGCCAGTGATAGACGTCGAGGTGAGCAGCATGCGGATGGTCGGGCGGGAGCCGGTCGGGGGTGTCCTCGGAGATCCCGAGCGTCGCGCCCAGCGCGAGGCGGACGTCGTTGAGCGCGGTCAGCCAGCACATCGCCTCCTCCTCGGTCAGCGAGACATCGCCGCCGCCGTCGGGGAGAGTCGCGAGCATCGTCGTCGACGCCGCGAGCTTGGCGTCGATGATCTTGGGTTCGTTGACGCTGCGCAGTGCCGCGTTGAGCCGCCCGTTCACGGCGTCCGCGGTGAGTTCGGTGTCCTGGTCGGGACGATGAAAGTCGGGCAGCAGACGGCCGAGGGTCGCATCCGTCGGGGCACTCGAGTGTCCGGTCCGGATGCCGGTCAGCTCGGCGAGGTCGTCGCGCGGCGCGCTCGCCTCACGTTCGGTGAGCAGCTCCGACATCGACGCCACCATCGACGCGAGGAGCTCGGACTCGTGAGACTCCAACGACGTCGTGTACCGCACCGAGCGTCCTCGGCCCTTGCGTTTGAAAACGCGCACTCGTATGTCCCGCCCGCTGCTAGCTGTCGCGCTGCATCGTCGCCCACAGACCCGCGGCGTGCAGTTTCGTCACGTCGGATTCCATCTTGTCGCGGTCGCCCGACGACACCACGGCTTTGCCCTCGGTGTGCACCTGCATCATGAGCTGGTTCGCCTTGGATTCGGAGTATCCGAAGACCTTCTGGAAGACGAAGGTCACGTAGCGCATCAGATTGACCGGATCGTCCCAGACGATGGTCACCCAGGGACGGTCGAACGCCGACGCGGCATCGGCAACGGCCGGGTCGGCCACGGCCGTGCCACCGCTACCGCCGCCACTTCCGGGGGTAGCCTCATGCGCACGAATATCGTCAGGCGCCATACAAACTAGGGTAAGGGATCGTGACCATCCGCAACACCGCCCTGCTCACCGACCAGTACGAGCTCACCATGGTCTCCGCCGCGCTGCGGCACCCGATCGCACACCGGCAGTGTGTGTTCGAGGTGTTCGCGCGCCGTCTCCCCGACGGCCGCCGGTATGGGGTCGTCGCGGGCACCGCTCGTATCCTCGACGCGCTGACGCAGTTCCGCTTCGGCGACGACGAGATCGCCGTCGTCGAACGCTTCCTCGACGACGAGACCGTCGAGTGGCTGCGGAACTACGAGTTCACCGGCGACATCGACGGATATCGCGAGGGCGAGCTGTACTTCCCGAACTCGCCGATCCTGACGGTGCGCGGAACCTTCGCCGAGGCGGTGGTGCTCGAGACGCTGATCTTGTCGATCCTCAACCACGACAGCGCCATTGCCTCCGCAGCCGCGCGCATGGTCAGCGCAGCGAGCAGGCGCCCGATCATCGAGATGGGATCGCGTCGCACGCACGAATGGGCAGCTGTGGCGAGCGCACGGGCCGCCTACCTCGCGGGTGTCGCGGCAACGTCGAACCTCGAGGCGGCACGTACCTACGGCGTGCCGAGCGCGGGAACCGCGGCGCATTCGTTCACCCTCGCGTTCACCGATCCCGAGGGCCCCAACGAGAAGGCGGCGTTCGCCGCGCAGATCGAGACACTCGGTGTCGGCACCACGCTTCTCGTCGACACCTTCGACATCACCCAGGGCGTGCGCAACGCCGTCGAGGTGGCAGGTCCCGAGCTCGGTGCAGTCCGTATCGATTCCGGCGATCTCGGCGTGTTGGCACGGCAGGTCCGCGAGCAACTCGACGAGCTGGGCGCCCCGAACACCAAGATCGTCGTCTCCGGCGATCTCGACGAATATGCGATCGCGTCACTGCGCGCCGAGCCGGTCGACACCTACGGCGTCGGCACGTCGTTGGTCACCGGCAGCGGCGCCCCGACGGCCGGCATGGTCTACAAGCTGGTCGAGGTCGACGGCATCCCCGTCGCCAAACGCGCCAGCCACAAGGAGTCGAAGGGCGGCGCGAAGAACGCCGTGCGGGTCGCGCGGCCGACCGGGACCATCGTCGAGGAGATCCTCTACCGCGCCGGAACACCGACACCCGACGTTCCGGGACACGTCGTCCGACCGTTGCAGATCCCGCTGGTTCGCGGTGGGCGGCGCGTCGACGACCTTCCGACGCTCGACGACGCGCGCGCGTTCCTCGCCGAAGGTCTGGTCAGCCTGCCGTGGGAGGGACTCGGACTCTCGCACGGAGATCCCGCCGTACCGACGCGTTTCCAACTCGGCTGACAGCACAGGGAACCGATCCCCACCCGCCGACGTCCAAGCATCGAACCGGTATACCGAGCAACCCGACTACTCACGCATCTGAGTACACGAGCACACACAACCGATCACACAGCAGCCACGCCACGACCCGAGGAGATCGGAATGTCCAGCCCACACTTCGATGACGACGTCAGCCCAGCCCAAGCGCTCATCGTCGTCGACGTCCAGAACGACTTCTGTGAGGGTGGCGCGCTCGGCGTGAACGGCGGCACCGCGGTCGCGCGGTCGCTGAAGTCATTGACAGACGACTACGGCATCGTCGTGGCGACGCGTGATTACCACATCGATCCGGGCGCGCATTTCTCCGACAATCCCGACTTCGTCGACACCTGGCCGCCACACTGCAGGGTCGGGACGGACGGCGTCGCGTTCTCGCCCGAGTTCGATACCTCCGCGGTCCAGGAGGTGTTCTCCAAGGGTGCGTATAGCGCGGCGTACTCCGGATTCGAGGGCGCCTCGGACGACGGCACCACACTCACGGACTGGCTCCGCGCCCATGACGTGCGCAGCGTCGACGTGGTCGGCATCGCCACCGATCACTGCGTACGCGCCACCGCGATCGACGCCGCGAACGAGGGTTTCGACACCCGCGTCCTGTTGAGCTTCACTGCGGCAGTCTCCGAACCGACCGCCAACGCCGCGCTGACGAGCTTGCGCGACGCAGGCGTCACGCTCGTGGGCGACTTGGTCTACGGCGGACAGGCCGCTTCCTAGTGACCGACCTATCTGTAGCGAATGCCGCCAAGCCGGACGCCTCGGGGCCAACTACCTCGCGGGCGACCGGGCTCCCGCCGGTGACCGCCCTCCTCGACACCGCCGTGACCGCGCTGTCGGGCAAACGCCGCGACGGGCAGGTCCGCATGGCCTCCGCCGTCGCCAACGCCATCGACACCGGTCAGCACCTCGCAGTGCAGGCGGGTACGGGCACGGGAAAGTCGTTGGCCTATCTCGTGCCTGCCATCCGGCACGCCGTCGAATCCGGCGACACGGTGGTGGTCTCCACGGCGACCATCGCACTGCAGCGCCAACTGGTCGAGCGCGACCTGCCCCGCCTCTCCAAAGCCCTGAAGGGTGCGCTCGGCCGCGAGCCGACGTTCGCGATCCTCAAGGGTCGCGGAAACTACTTGTGCCTGAACAAGATTCACGCCGGGACCGTCGAAGAGCCGGATACCGAGCTGTTCGACGCGTTCGAACTCTCACGCACCGGCCGGGAGGTCACGCGCCTGCGCGAGTGGGTGTCCGACACCGACACGGGCGACCGCGACGACCTCTCCCCCGGCGTCACCGACCGATCGTGGCGGCAGGTCAGCGTCACCTCGCGCGAGTGTCTCGGGGCGTCGAACTGCTCGTATGCCGAGGATTGCTTCGCCGAACGGGCACGACGCAAGTCCGGGCAGGTCGACGTCGTGGTGACCAATCACGCGCTGTTGGCGATCGACGCGATGAGTCCGGCAAACGTGCTGCCCGACCACCATGTGGTGATCGTCGACGAGGCGCACGACCTCGTCGACCGCATCACTTCGGTGTCGACGTCCGATCTCTCGGCCGCCTCGATCACGGTGGCCGCCCGACGCTGCGGCAAGCTCATCGACGAGGAAACCGTCGACGCGCTGATCGGCGCGGGCGAGCAACTCGGCGACATGCTC
>NZ_BAFC01000111.1 GCF_000248055.1 Gordonia sputi NBRC 100414
GCAGAAAAGAGCAAGCATCCAGCCGACGATGCCCGCCCCCATCTCCATGTAGGTCGGATTGAAGTAGAACGCCGGAAGGTGCCAGGCTATCCAAACCACTGCCACCAAGGCCGCTGCCCAGAAGACCGACATTCTGCGTGAGAGTGTTGGTAGCAGCCAACCCCGCCATCCGGCTTCCTCTCCGACGCCGAAGGTGAGAATCCACACCGCCAACACGATGGGCCAGGCGAGCTCCGGCAACTTCTCGGTGGCGCCGAACCGGTGGAGATCCGGCCACCCGCCGGTAACGATCGCGCTCACCACATATGCGATCACACCGTAGGCCACCGGCATCCCGATGGCGACGAGCCACCAGATCGGCCGGAAATTCACCGAGAACGTGCGCCGTGCCCACTGCCGCACACCGTGCATGCCGCCCTCCCACATCGCCGCGGCGATGGCACCACATGCGGGTCCGGCTGATGCGAGGAAGAACGTCCACGGCATAGAGTCGAGAGCGTCGGTCCGAGCCGTGATCAGAATCGGTAGCCAGATCAGCCACGTGACGGCGAACGACACGATCACGAACACGACGACGGCGCCACGCCTGCTCTCGGCGGGAGTCTCGCCATGTGACATAAGGCGATTCAATACCGCGAAGCCCTAGGCTGCACACCGACCACGACGCCCAAGCAGCAAAAGACCCTCTCCGATGAGGTCGGAGAGGGTCTTCTCGGTGGAGCTAAGGGGACTCGAACCCCTGACCCCCACACTGCCAGTGTGGTGCGCTACCAGCTGCGCCATAGCCCCGTATTCGTGAATGCGCGCCCGGTGAAATCCGTCCCAAGCGCAAAGGCGAAACTACACCATGCGCGTATCTGGAACCAAATTCGGTCTTCGCCCGTGGATCGCGACATGCTTATCAGCGTGGCCGCGGCGCTCCCGAACGCGCCGCTTACGTCGCGCACTGGCTGTCAGACGAACAGGTCCTCCTGACCTCACCACCGTCGACACGAAACACACGCCGATCGCCACTCGACTGACGACGCCGGAGCGTACGACGCCGAGTGGGCCGCATATGCGTCGAAATACGTCGATTCGATCCCGGGAATCGGACTCACGCCCGAAGGCTTCCGAGAGTCGTATTCGACGACGCTGCGAGCGTCGCCGCTGAGACTGCGAAATTGGTGATCGGTGTACCCGGCCCGACAAGTAGGGCGTCTACGCAGCCATCGGCTGTGTAGACGCCCAACTTGTATGTGTCCATCAATGCGGCGCGACAGTTGATGCGACGCGCCGCGCGACGTCAGTGTGCTGCTTCGAATGCCTCGAGCACATTCAACGGGATTCGACCGCGGTCGCTGACCTCAAAGCCGTTCTTGGTTGCCCATGCGCGGATTGCCTGCGTCTGCTCTTTGCTTCGGGCGCCACCTGCGTTGTGTGCTACACGCTTGGGGCTGCGTGAACCGCTCGCGCGAGAAACCGAAATGTATTTCGCGAGTCCGTCGCGGAACTGCTGGGCGTGCTTCGACGAAGTGTCGAACTCATAGCTCTTGCCGTCGAGGCTCCAGCGGACGGTCTCGTACTCGTCGAGCACTCTCCCGTCGACGTCGTCGATGACCTGGACGATTTCCTTCTTTGCCATTTTCCCCTCCGGGTTGTGCTGTGGACTTGTGGACGCAGCGGAGAGCTTGTCGCTGCGATGTACTGCTGTTCTTGTGAGTGCGGTCAGGGCCTACCCTCGTCGACGCCTGCTTCGACACTCATCGAACTTGGACTGTATATACATTCTTTATACACCGTTTCTTCGAATATTCGGAATCTGTAATCGTGGCGACGGCGTGCGCATGAGTGGTCGGGGAGGTTTAAGCGTTGAAATGCGGTTCGCGTCACTACTGAGCATTGCTGATCAAGCAATGCCTGCTTCAATTCGTCGGAGATGTAGGTGTGTCGTCGCGAGGCTGGTCGGGTCCGGTTGTCGTGGCTGTATCGGAATCCATTGCAGTCGGGTTCGAAAGAGACCCAGGAGCCTTGTCGGCAGCATTGAGCGGGGCGAAACCCTTTGTGCTGAGCGAGAATCCGGATTGCGAGTCAGATTGCAGGCAGAAGATTCCAGGGGTGTCGATCAAGCACGAGAATCTGCCGACTGAAATGGTTGTTCCGTAGTCGACGATTGCGCTGCGATACAAAACCGGATGCTCATTCTCGCAACCGCCTTGTTGCGCACGTTCGGCCGTCAGGACAACCAAATCCTCAGCCCATGCACAGGAACGCGGCGTGCGTGCCGGGCGTGGCGCAGACGACTGGCCGTCATTCGCTCGGCACGTGAGAGCGCGACGGGAAGCGTCGACGTTGATCTCTGTGGAGCAGCTGACAGCTCTGTCCGGGGTGGTGAAGTGAAATCCGGACGTCTCGATGACAGGGCCGCGCGGGGTCGTCGAACCCTGGTGATATCGCGAATTGTCGGCGCGTGGCGCGGTCGCTATCGCGCGGCCGATTGTCCCGCTCGGCAGAAACGTCGCGGTACGACTTTGCGTGGCGATCGTCGTCGATGAACTCGGATAATCCGATTCGGTCGACAAGTTGTCCTTAGGCGGTAACACGATCGACGAGGGAGTGGTGCTGGTGTTCAACCCGCACGAGGTGATCGCAACACCGAGCATCGCAGCTGCGGCGATTGCGGGAACCGCCAGAAAACGCGTGCGGCGCCGACCGTACCCTTGCACTGTGTCGACCCCCAAGATCGTGTTGTTCTATGTCTTCACGCCGCTTCCGGATCCTGAAGCGATACGCCTGTGGCAAGTAGCCGTGTGCGAATCGCTCAATCTTCGCGGAAGGATCATTGTGTCCCCGCACGGTATCAATGCCACCGTCGGCGGCGAACTGGCCAGCGTCAAACGCTACGTCAGAAGACTGCGTGAATACCCTGCATTCCGAGATGTCGACATCAAATGGTCCGAAGGCGTCGGCGACGACTTTCCGAAGTTGGTCGTTCGGGTCCGACCGGAAATCGTCACATTCGGTGCTCCCGATGAACTCGATGTCGACGCGAATGGCGTCGTCGGAGGTGGCGAACGACTCGACCCGGATGGCATCCACCGCCTCGTTGCCGAACGGGGCGACGACGTCGTCTTCTTCGACGGACGCAATCAGATCGAGGCGCAGATCGGACGCTTCGCCGGCGCGGTCGTCCCCGATGTCGAGACCACGCGTGACTTCGTACCGCTCCTCGACAGCGGCGCATTCGACCACCTCAAGGACCGTCCCGTCGTCACCTACTGCACGGGCGGTGTGCGCTGTGAAGTGCTGTCGATGCTCATGCGTAAGCGCGGCTTCTCCGAGGTCTATCAACTCGACGGCGGCATCGTCCGCTACGGCGAGCAATACGGCGACCGCGGCCTCTGGGAGGGCTCGCTGTACGTCTTCGACAAGCGGATGACCGTCGACTTCTCCGACGACGCCGCCGTGGTCGGCAGATGCAGCGAGTGCGGCCGACCGACGAGCAACGTCGACAACTATCCGGATCGGCTGGGACGCGAGCTGGCGGTGATCTGCACCGACTGCTTCGACGGTCTCGCCGACTCGCCCGCATGACCGCGGAGCCGGTGCCCGTCGTCGTTCTCGCGGGCTTTCTCGGTGCGGGCAAGACGACCGTGCTCAATCACCTGCTGCGCGCTGGCGGAGCAGGGAAGACCGCGGATGGGCGAGCAGCGGACAGGGCGCGGCTCGGCGTCCTCGTCAACGACTTCGGCGCCATCAACATCGACGCGCTGCTGGTGGCCGGTCAGGCCGACGGAGCGGTCACGCTGTCCAACGGCTGCATGTGCTGCTCGGTCGACCGCGAGGGACTCGACGCTGCGCTGGTGGCACTGGCTCGACCGGAGGCCGGCCTCGACGCGATCGTGATCGAAGCGAGTGGCATCGCGGAACCGAAGACGCTCGTCCGGCTCGTCGCAGGACTCGACGACCCGACGATGCGCTACGGCGGGCTCGTGTACGTGGTCGACGCCGCCGGCTTTGCCGACCTGCGCGTGCGGCACCCGGACGTCGACTCGCACATCGCGATCGCCGACCTCGTCGTCGTCAACAAACGTGACCTCGTCGACGCGCAGACGCTCTCGGAGCTGGTCGCAGCTGTCCGTGAATTGAATCCGTCCGCGCCCGTCGTCGCTGTGGCAGAAGGGCGGGTCGATCCGGCGTTGCTGTTCGATCGGCTGACGCGCGCCGTCGAAGACGTCACGAAGCCACGTCAGCTCACACTCGACGAATTGCTGATTCCAGACCCCGAACGTCAACAGGCCGACGTCGAGCACCCCGTGCACGCAGAAGCTCCACATTCTCATCACGAGGCGCACACGCACCTGCACGACGTCTACCAGTCCGTCGAGCTCGACACCGCCGACGCCGTCGATCCGCGACGACTCGCAGAGTTGCTGCGCGAGCCGCCAACCGGGTGCTATCGCCTCAAGGGCGTGGTCAGGTTCGATCTACCGGGGTATCCCGAGCGCTACATCGTCCACGGTGTCGGCGGTTTTGTTCGCATCACGCGCGATGGCTGGTCGGGGGAGGAGCCCCGCACCAGGATCGTCGCGATCGGATCAGGAATGGATCGTGGTGCCGCGCGGGAGGCTCTCGAAGGCGTCCTGGCGACAGCAGAAACGGTCGACGACGAGTACGGCATCCTGCACATCACTCGTCACCTGCCGGACACGCACTGATCGACGAGCGCGTCCCACCGATTGCAGGGACGTCACAGCTGCCTAACGAATTTCATCGTCCCAGGTCACCGATTTCCACATTGCGCACTCTGCTGCTTAGCTGTTAAAGCTGTGACTGTTGTGACCAGTGTTGCGTCTTGGAAGGAGTGAGGTTCGCCCGGCAGAAGCCGAGCGTGCCCGAAACCGTGATGACCCAGAAACGACACCTGCGGACCCGTGTGTCTGCTGCTGCCGCCGCGCTCGCGTTTGCGGCCACCGCAACCGTCACCGTCACGACGGGGGCGGGTACCGCGATGGCTGCGCCCACCGCGCCCGCCGCACCGTCGGCGACCGGCAACTCCCTTGCAGGCAAGACGGTGTTTCTCGATCCAGGACATCAGGGCGGCTCTGCCGGCCACAGTCTGTCGGCGCAGGTGCCCGATGGCCGCGGCGGCAAGAAGGACTGCCAGACCACCGGCGCCACCGGGGTCAACGGGGCCGCCGAGCACACCGTGAACTGGCAGATCTCGCAACTGGTGAAAGCCGGTCTGGAAAGCCAGGGTGCGCGAGTGGTGCTGAGCAGGCCCGACGACACCGGGTGGGGCGGATGCGTCGACGAACGCGCGGCCGCCGCGAGCCGGTCGGGTGCGGCGGTCGCTGTCAGCCTGCACGCCGATTCGACGACTGCGGGCGCCGACGCTGCGAAAAAGGGCTTTCACATGATCGTTCCCGCGCTTCCGCTTCCCGACGCCAAGGCGAACGCGGTGCAGGGTGGGCAGGGGCGTAAGGCGTCGGACATCATGCGCGACGCGTTCGTGAAGGCGGGCTTCCCGCCTGCGAACTACGCGGGCGTCAACAATGGCATCCAGACCAGGTCCGATATCGCCGCGGTGAATCTCACGACGGTGCCGGCTGTGTTCATCGAGATGGGCAACTTGTCGAATCCCACCGAAGCGGCAGCACTTGCGGGTCACGACGGACAATTGAAGTACGCGATGGCGATCACCAACGGAATCCTCAACTATGCGCACCCGGGCGCTGCGTCGCCTTCGGTTGACACTCTCAACAAGCCGCCGGCGACCCCGCAGTCGAGCACTCCGAGTTCCGATGGCGGTCTGTCGCTGGTGATTCCGTTCGTTCAGCAGTTGCTGAAGTCCGGTGACCCGAAAGAGATCACCCAGCTGTTGCTGTCCGAGGGGCCTGACGTGTCGGCGCAGGTACTCAACGCGATGCTCGACGTGATCTACGGGTTGTTCGACGGCAAACTGCCCATCGGGTGAGTGTGGGTACGGGCGTTCACTGATCGGCCGGTCCGCATTCGCGTCCGGTGAACCTGCCGCTACTGTTGGAAACCATGGGTATCCATGATCTCGTCATGAAGACGCCGGTGCCGTCGTTGCGCGGTCGCAAGGTGCTGATCACCGGCGCGGCGAGCGGAATCGGCCGGGCGACGGCAGAGGCGGCGGCGGCGCAGGGCGCCGAGCTGGTGTTGACCGATCTGCACGCCGAGACACTCGACGAGGTGGTCGCCGAGATAATCGCTTCCGGTGGCGTCGTGCTCTTCCACCTCGCGGGCGACGTTTCCGACTACGACTGGGTGTCGGCGTTCGCGCGCCAGGTCGACGCCGAGGTCGGCGTGATGGACGTGGTGATGAACATCGCGGGCATCTCCGTGTGGGGCACGGTTGAGAATCTGCAGCACAAGCACTGGCGGTCGATGGTCGACGTCAATCTCATGGGTCCGATTCACATCATCGAATCCTTTGTGCCACAGATGGTTCGACGCGGTGAGGGTGGTCACCTGGTGAACGTCTCGTCGGCGGCGGGGCTACTCGCGCTGCCGTGGCACGCCGCCTACAGCGCGAGCAAGTTCGGTATCCGCGGTGTCTCCGAGGTGTTGAGGTTCGACCTTCGCCGACACGGCATCGGTGTCTCGCTGGTGTGTCCGGGTGCCGTCGCCACGCCGCTCGTCAACACGGTGAGCATCGTCGGGGTCGACCGCGACGATCCGCGAGTTGCCAAGGCCATCAGTCACTTTCACCGCATCTCGGTCAGTCCGGAATCCGCTGCGGCCAAGATTCTCGCAGGTGTGCGGAAGAACAAGTTCATGGTCTACACGTCCTTCGATACCCGTTTCGGCTACTGGTGGGCGCGCAAGTTCGCGCTGCCGTACGAGATCGTCATGCGCATCGCCAACAACCGGTTCGATCACCTTGCGCGCGTTGCAGGCACGACCCTCGAGACGCGGTCGGCGCAAGAGACGCAGTCGGGGACGACAGCGGACCACGGGTGAGTAACTCCTTCGTCAAAACCGCTGCGGCGGGCGATGATCCAGACTTCTTCGCGGCCGAAGCGGCGTCGTTGCGGTGGCTGGCGGCAGGGGGAGCGCGGGTTGTCGGCGTGATCTCGGTGTCCGCGAACAACATCGAACTCGAACGACTGACCACCACACGCCCGACCGTCGCCGCAGCCGAGGATCTCGGCCGTATGCTTGCCCGCACGCACAGCGCGGGCGCGGCCCAATTCGGTTCTCCACCAGATGGTTACGACGGCAGGCAATTCATCGGCAAGCTGCCCCTGCCCACCGTCGAGCTCGACCACTGGGGTGAGTTCTACGCCTCGGCGCGCGTGCTGCCGTTCCTCGAAGCGGGAATCGCCGCGGGCAACGTCACGCAGCGTGACGCGGAGTCGACCCGACAAGCCTGCGATCTCATCGCCGCGGGAACCTTCGACGACGGTGCTCCGCCTGCGCGCCTGCACGGTGACCTATGGGGCGGAAACGTGGTGTGGACGCCAGATGGCGCGGTCCTCATTGATCCCGCTGCGCATGGCGGACACCGCGAGACCGACCTCGCGATGCTCGCGCTGTTCGGCTGCCCGCATCTCGACAACGTCGTCGATTCTTATCAGCACACGCATCCGCTCACCGACGGATGGCGGCAACGAATTCTGCTTCACCAGATGCATCCGCTCGCGGTGCATTCGGTGCGACACGGACCCGGATACGGTGTGGCGCTTGGCGATGCGGCCCGCGCGACGTTGGCGCTCGCGGAAGGCCACCGATGAATTCGACGCCGCCTGACCACGACTTCGATCCCTCGATCCTCATCGTCTCGGCCACCCGCGCCGAGGCGAAGTACGTGCCGTCCGGTGCGCGACTGCTCGTCACGGGAATCGGCAAGATGCGCGCGACGGCCGCCTTGACCCGCGCCTTGGCCGACCCCTCGGCACCGTCGACGAGGCTCGTCGTCAACATCGGCACCGCGGGAGCGCTGCACGATCATCACGCTGGGTTGTTCTTGCCGTCGGTGGTCGTCGAGCACGACATCAGCGCGACCGAACTGCGTGCCATGGGTTACCCGATCGTCGATCGGTGGGAGGTTCCCGACGGCGACGGCTCGGTGCTCGCCTCGGGCGACACCTTCGTCGCCGATCCGGTACGTCGCGCGAGTCTGGCACTACACGCAGATCTGGTGGACATGGAGGGCTGTGCCGTCACATACGTCGCGGCCGCGTTCGACGTGCGGTGCCAATTGGTCAAAGTGGTCAGCGACGGTGCCGACGAGCAGGCGATGGACTGGCCGTCGTTGGTCGACGGCGCGGCCCGGCTACTCGGTGATTGGCTTGCAGACGGAACTCTTTGACGCTCAGCGCTGATTGCGTGCGCGAGTGGTCTGGTAGACAGCGGAACCCGCCGCGCGTGTTGCCGGCTCATACCGATCGAGATCGGCGGCCGCAGTGGCGCGGACGGCCTGGCCGTCGAGTTGCTCGCCGGCAGCAGTGCGCTGCACCTGCCCAGCCGTCGCACGCGGACGAGGATCCTGTTGTGCGGGCCGGGGTGGGCGGGGGCGCGCGCCGTCGTCGGTCACTGGACGTTCGCGGGCGGGGCGTTCGCGGTGATCGTCGCGCGCCGGGCGTTCACGCCCCGCACTCCGCTCGCCCTGGCTTCGGCTGCCTTGGTTTCGCTCGCCCGGCTCGCCGGAGGTGCGGCGTCGAGGACGGGGGTCATCGGTCGACGTTGCCTGTGGGGGCGCCTTGCGCGTGCGTGGCGTCGCATCGGACTCCGGTCGAGCAGCCTTCGCCCGACGCCGAGCGGTACCCGGTTGTTGTCCTTGGTCCGACTTCGCTGCGCCACTTTGCGGCGAACGCTTGGTCTTCGAGTCCCCGGCTCGCGCGCGTGCAGCCTCAGACGTGCGCGACGTCGAATCCTTTGGGGTGGAATCCTTTGGGGTCGGATTCTTTGGGGTCGGATTCTTGAACGTGTGCTCGGTACCCGCGCCGCGTGATCGACGTTTCGGTGCGGGTGAATCGGTAAGTGTTTGGCCGCGCGTGATGTACCAGCGTCCGACACCGAGTGCCAGCGTCACGAGGAAGGTGAACAGGATCCACGGGAAGTCGTTGGCGATCGGAAGCAGCACCTTGAAAATCAGGCTCTTGAGGCCCGACGCTTCGTCGGCGTTGAGGCCGTACAGGGTGATGACACCCACACCAAACGCGATCAGCGGCGGCTGTGCGACGGCGGTGAACAATGCCCGCCTGCGGACAGCGAGAACAGCGACGACGCAGCCGACGAGGTAGAAGAAGTTGAAGACCGACCCCAGCGCCTCGCTCTGATTGGCGTCGATGATCGCACCAACAGCGGTGAAGGCCGCGGCCACCAGAACGGCGCCCCACCAGGGGATACCCCTGACGTTGGGCAGTACCGACTGTTGGTCGACGGGCACCGCGGAGCGGCTTCGCTGCGGGAAAGGCACTCCTAGACGGTACCGGGTGATCCCCGGATTTCCCTTAACCAGTGCTCGATGTTGCGCGCGCGTCTGGTTCGTCGGGTATTCGGTTCGGGTTGTCGGACTCTGATACGGACATTCCGGGAGTGGGGCGCACACCGACATCGACGGGGCTGGGTCGATCCGGTTCGGAGGAGATTCCGAGCGATTCGAGCGACGCGAGTTTGCGAGCTGTGACTCCGACGCGGCTGTCGACGGCGCCGAGCGTCGAGTTGAACGATTCGACCGCCCGACGTAGTGAAGCGCCCGTTTTGTCGAGGTGATTCAGGACCGATCCGAGGCGGTGGTGGAGCTCGACGCCGAGCTCTCGGATCGTCGCGGCGTCGGCGGCGAGGGCGTCGTGGCGCCACCCGAGAGCGACTGTGCGCAGTAATGCGACGAGGCTGGTCGGGGTCGTCACCACGACGTTCCGCCCGAACCCGTATTCGATGAGTCCGGGATCAACGCGCACCGCGGCGTCGAGGATGGTGTCTCCGGGTACGAACAACACGACCATCTCCGGAGTGTTGGCGAACGCGGTCCAGTACGACTTCGCCGCCAACTGCGTCACGTGTGCCCTGACCGCGCGCGCGTGGTCGGCCAGGAGCGCTGCCCGCTTGTCCGGATCGGTGCAGTCCGCGGCGGAGAGGTACGCGTGCAGCGGAACCTTCGCGTCGACGACGATGTCGCGGTTGCCCGCCAGGTGGATCACCATGTCCGGTCGAACCTGCCCGGCGATGTCGGACTCGGCCGACACCTGCGTGCTGAAGTCGCAATGCTCGCTCATGCCTGCCAGCTCTACGACCCGTTCGAGCTGCAGCTCGCCCCAGCGGCCCCTGATATGCGGTGTGTGCAGCGCGTTGGCCAGCGCGCGGGTCTCGTTCGACAGCTGCTGAGAGGCGGTGTGCATACCGCGTACCTGCTCGGCGAGCCCCGAATACGCGCTGATCCGGTTGTGCTCGACCCTGCGCAGTTCTTCCGACAACTGACCCAGCACCCCGCGCAGTGGCTCGACGATGTGGTTGACCTGGCTGCCGATGGCAGTCGACTGTCTGCGTGCGGCGTCTTCGCTTGCCGCCGTCAGTGATCGCGCTGCGAGCTCCTGGGAGCTGCGCAGCGCGTCGGCCTCCGTACGTGCGGCCGACACCGCCGCGGCAGAGCGTGATGCGTTGGCCAGCCAACCCAGCACGGCACCGAGCAACAGACCCACGAAGAGAGCGATAGCGACGGACAACATGACAGTGATCGTGCCGTCCGGTACCGACAATTTTCCGTCAGCGCAGTTCAGGGGGCCATTGAGGTCAGAACGTCGGGGTACCGCCGTCCTCGTAGGTGAGCAGCCACTGCTTGAGCGGCTTGCCGTAGCGAAATCCCGCGACCGTGCCGTCCTGGCGGAGCACGCGGTGGCACGGAACGAACAGCGTGGCCGCGTTTCTCGCGCAGGCCGTGGCGGTCGCCCGAATCGCCGTCGGGTGTCCGGTCGCCTCGGCCAGCTGGACGAACGTCGTGGGACTGCCCGGCGCGACGGCGCGCAGCGACCCCCAGACCTTCTCCACATAGGGCCCCGAACGTTGCCGGACCGCCACCGCGTCGATCGCGTCGAGTTGGCCGGCGTAGTAGGCGTCGACCGCGTCGCGCACGTCGGTGAGTTCCTCAGACCACCGAGACGACGCCGGTCGGAGTGCCCGGTGGATCGACGGCAAGAGCGACGCGGCGTCGTCGGTCCAGCCCGAGGCCAGCACCGCGCCTGCGTCGTCGACAACAAAGGTGAAGGGGCCCGTCGGCGTCGCGACGGTCGCGTGGGCCGCTGACGATTCAACCGCGTCGGACTCAACCGCGTCGGACTCAACCGCCTCGGACTCAACCGCTGACGGCTCTGCGTTGGTGGTATCGGGGTCGGTCGATGGCTCGGTGGGTTCGGTGGGGACGGCGTCGAGTGTTGTCATGGTTGCCTCCTGGCGCGTGTCGGTGCGGTCCGGTGCGCGGACACGCCGGTTCGGCGGTCAGGCGACCGTGCCGAGCTGCGGCCCGAGCCGATGGCGCCACAGATGCATCGATGCGTAGGAGCGCCACGGTGCCCATCCCTGAGTGGCGGTGAGGTCGACGCCGAGATCGTTCGCGGCATGCCGCACCACGAGGTCGTGGTGGAGCAGGGTGTCGGGGTCGCCGGTGACGACCATCGTCACGTAGTCGGCGGTCCAGGCCCCGACCCCGCGCAGAGTCAGAAGACGAGCACGCAACTCAGACGCAGCGACCCCCTGGTGAAGTTCCATCGAGTTTTCGGCGATCGCCGACGCCGCGGCGACGATGGCGTCGACGCGTGTACGCGGACCCCGCAGCACCGACCCACCGTTGTCGGCGATCGCCGTCGCGGTGGGGAACGCCCGTGCGGGACCGTCGCTCCACCCGGTGTCCGTCCCGAGAGCCGAGACCAATGCCCCGACGTGATGGCGTGCCGCGCGGACGCTGATCTGCTGGCCCATCATCGTGCGGATCAGAGCCTCCGTCGGGTCCGGCGATCCGGGTAACCGAATGCCGGGGCCTGCGTCGATCAGGGGTGCAAGGCGTGGATCGCGCCGCAGGACGTCTTCTGCGGCAGCGGCGTCGGCGTCAAGGTCGAGGAGGCGGCGTACACGCGACACTGCCGTGCCGAGGTCTCGGGTGTCGACGTGCGAGAGGTCGACTCGCAGGTAGCCACCGCGCCGGTCACGCCCCGATCCCAGCGAGATCCGGGCAAGGGCATGTCCGTGCGGGAGCGTGAGGACGCGCGAGAACGTCCAGTCGCCCGCGGGATCGCCGATGAACTCTTCCATCGAGTCGACGGCGTGTGCACCCAAGAGCGTCGCGGGCCAGGAGGCGTCGAAGGGTTCGCGGTAGGGGAGGCGCAGTGAGATCGCACCGTCCTCGGCGTGAGTTCCCGCATCCGCGCTGTTAGTGCGGAGCGCGCGCAGCCGCGTCGGCGTCAGGCCGAAGATCTCGCGGATCGTGTCGTTGAATTGCCGCACACTGGAGAATCCCGCGGCGAATGCGACGTCGGACATGGGCATCGTCGTGCGCTGGATGAGTATGCGTGCACTGGTCGCACGCCGTGCGCGGGCCAACGCGAGGGGGCCTGCGCCGAGTTCGTCGGTCAGCACTCGAGTGAGATGGCGAGGAGAGTAGCCGAGTGCCGCGGCGAGTCCGTCGACGCCGTTGCGTTCCACCACGCCGTCGGAGATGAGCCGCATCGCTCGCGCACCGAGGTCGGCGTTGGCATTCCACCTCGGTGAGCCCGGCACGGCGTCGGGTGCGCAGCGTCGGCACGCGCGGAATCCACGCGTCTGGGCTGCGGCGGCGGTCGGGACGAACGAGATGTTGGCGGGTAGTGGTGTCCGGGCGGGACACGACGGGCGGCAGTAGATGCCGGTCGTGTGCACGGTGACAAAGAACTGGCCGTCGAATCGTCGATCTCGAGCCGACAACGCCCGGTAGCAGGCATCGAAGTCGAGGCCAGGGGCCATCGGCGGGGTGGTCATAATTCAACTCTGACACGGCGCGCAGGACTGTTCTGGCGGAAATCGGCCATCGCTGAGGCCGTGAGGGAAACCGGAAAAACGTGACGTAGATTACATCTGGGTGGCACCATGTTACGCATGAGTACACACTTTGGCGGTTTTCGACATCGAGGTCGCAACCGTGAACTCCCGCTCGTGGAGTATCCCGAGTGGGGTCTGGACATTCTGCGCGGACTGTACGGATCCGAGACCGTCGACAGCATTCTCGCCGAGCAGCAGCTATCCGGACCGAGTGCAGGCGTCGACGACCTCGCTCACCTCGACAACACGTCGTCGACACGCGGGGTGGGACCGGACGGCCGCGTCGAGCCTGCCGGTGATGCTTCGGTGAAGGCAACTCCGCAACGTAGCGCCGCGGACGACGACGCGCCGATCCCCCCGGAGATCTTGACCCCCATGCTTGCCGAGATCGAGGCGATCAACGCGATGCTGCGCTGGCTCAAGCGAACTTTCGCGCGCCACTGAAGCGACGATCCGAGTCATGCGAGCGATCGCTTTTCGCATGACCCGGTTGCTCATGTGAGGATCATCGCGTGACCGCTTCGTCCGAGAACGTCCCTGCCACGTCCGACTCTGAACCCGCCGAGACCGCACCCGCCACTTCCGCCACCGACTCCGCAGTGGCTGCCGACAAGAAACACCCGACCCGGATGTCGGTGATCCGGGAAGGCCTCCGCGAGTCTGCGATCGTCGCGCTGCAGGCTGTGCTCGTCGTGGCTGCGGTCTGGGTATTGCTGTGGGTCGTCGGCAAGTTGTGGGTCGTCCTCCTGCCGGTGCTGCTCGCGATCATCATCTGCACAGTGCTCTGGCCACCCGTCGCATTGATGCGCCGAAAAGGTGTTCCGCCTGCCGCCGCGGCTTTGGTGATGATGCTGGTCGCGATCGGCGTCGTCGCTGCGGTGATCGCTCTGATCGTCCCGTCGGTGGTCGCGCAGGCGCCCGAGTTGGCCAACCGCGCCACCGACGGTTTGCAGCGACTGCAGCGGTGGGTGCAGGGCCCGCCGCTCAACGTTCGGGACGAGCAGATCGACAACGCCGTCCACGCGATCGTCAGCAAGCTCCAATCGAGTTCGGCCACCATCGCGTCGGGTGTGTTCAGTGGGGTCGGGACGGCCACCTCGGTGCTCGTCACTCTGTTCACCATGATCGTCCTGGTCTTCTTCTTCTTGAAAGACGGACCCAAGTTCACCCCGTGGATCGACCGCACAATCGGGCACCCGTCGGCAACGCACATCAGTGAGGTGCTGCGTCGCATGTGGGGCACCCTCGGCGGCTTCATCCGCACGCAGGCCATCGTGAGCCTGGTGGATGCGACATTCATCGGCATCGGTCTGTTCATACTGAAAGTGCCGCTTGCCGGAGTGCTTGTGGTGATCACGTTCATGGGTGGCTTCATCCCCATCGTCGGTGCGTTCGTGGCGGGCGCGCTCGCCGTGTTGATCGCACTCGTGTCGAACGGTCTGACCACTGCACTCATCGTTCTCGCGATCATCATCGCCGTGCAGCAACTCGAGGGGAACGTGCTGCAGCCGTGGTTGCAGGCCAAGTCGATGAACCTGCACGCGGTCATCGTGCTGCTCGCGGTTACCCTCGGCGGTTCGATCTTCGGCATCACCGGAGCGTTCCTCGCGGTGCCTGCCGCTGCCACATTCACCGTCGTCCTGCGCTACCTCAACGAACGAATAGCCGAGCGAGCGGGGGAGACGCTGCCGCCGCAGGGCGCCCCGGTGACCGAGAACGTCGGAGTGCCCGACGACAAGGAGCCACCCGACGCCGGTGGTGGCGACGCAAACGACGCCGACGCGTCACCGTAGACTGGACACCCGTGAGTCTCACCCTCGGCATCGTCGGACTTCCCAACGTCGGCAAGTCCACCCTTTTCAATGCGCTGACCCGTAACGACGTCCTCGCGGCGAACTATCCGTTCGCCACCATCGAGCCCAACGTCGGCGTGGTGGAGTTGCCCGACAAGCGACTCGACCGCCTCGCCGAGATCTTCGGCAGCGAACGCATCCTGCCCGCAACAGTGTCGTTCGTCGACATCGCGGGCATCGTCAAGGGCGCCTCCGAGGGCGAGGGCATGGGCAACCAGTTCCTGGCCAACATCCGCGAGGCGGACGCCATCTGTCAGGTCGTCCGCGTCTTCGCCGACGACGACGTCGTGCACGTCGACGGCCGCGTCGATCCCTTCGCCGACATCGAGGTCATCGAGACCGAGCTGATCCTCGCCGACATGCAGACACTCGAGAAGGCCGTTCCGCGGCTCGAGAAGGAAGCGCGTAAGAACAAGGACCAGGCCGAGGTGCTCGACGCCGCGAAGAAGGCCCAGGAGATCCTCGACTCCGGCAAAACCCTGTTCTCGCAGCAGGATTCGTTTGATCTGTCGTCGGTGCGTGAACTGCACCTGATGACTGCCAAGCCGTTCCTCTATGTGTTCAACGCCGACGAGTCGATCCTCACCGACGACGCCCGCAAGGCCGAACTCAAGGCCGCCGTCGCACCTGCCGACGCGGTGTTCCTCGACGCCAAGGTCGAGAGCGAGCTACTCGAACTCGACGAGGCCGACGCCCAGGAACTGCTCGACTCTATCGGGCAGGACGAGCCGGGCCTGCGCTCCCTCGCGCGGGCCGGATTCCACACGCTCGGCCTGCAGACCTATCTGACCGCGGGGCCAAAAGAGTCGCGCGCGTGGACAATTCACCAGGGCGACACCGCACCCAAGGCTGCAGGCGTCATCCACACGGACTTCGAAAAGGGCTTCATCAAGGCCGAGATCGTCTCGTTCGACGACCTCGACGCCGCCGGCTCGATGCAGGCCGCCAAGGCCGCTGGCAAGGTGCGTATGGAGGGCAAGGACTATGTCATGCACGACGGGGATGTCGTGGAGTTCCGGTTTAACGTGTGACGGCTCTCGGTAGCGTGACGGAGTGTGCCTCTTGCCGCGGTTCCGTACGGCTCTACGCGTGAGTAACGCCGACGGTTGGAGTCTCGTCAGCTGTGGTCCGCAGCCCAGGCGTCGACACACGACGGTAGTTTGGCAAAGTTGCGGTTCAGCAGCCACTGAAACAGGGCCGAGTTCAATGCGTCGGCGAGGCGTCCGAGGGCACCGCCGAACGGGGGATCGCCGTAGATTCGAAGCGTGTAGCGGGTCCCGCCCGAAACTGCTTCGAGGGTGTCGCGCGTAGTGACGGGCACGCGTGCCTCGGTGAGTTTGAACTCCATCCCATTTGGAGGGTCGAGATGGGTGAAGGTGCCGGTCCATTCGTCGGTGATGCCAAAGGTGCGATTCACGCCGTGCCAGAGGTCACCGAGCTCGTAGGGTGGCTGCTTTGCTGAGGTTGCCGAGACGACCCCGGGAATGATCGTGTACAGATTCTCGGGCCGGCTGATGTAGTCCCAGACGATGGTCACGGGATGTGAGATGACAACCGAACTTGTGACGTCAGGCATATGGAGAACGTAGGGCGATTCGGGCGGATTGGGCAGGATTCGGGGCGACAGTGCGACGGCATCGACCGCGACGTGGTGGAGTTTCGATTCAACGTGCGACGGCTCTGGGTAGCATGACGGAGTGTGGCTGCCTACTGCAAGCGAGGCAGTGTCACATGTTCTAACCTCGCCCAACGCAGTGCTCGCTATCGCGCATCAGACGAGTTCGGACCACTCCGTCACCAGTTCGATGTGTTTGCCGTTCGTACCGATGTCCCGCCAATTGGCGTAGTCGCCGAACGGTAGATGCTCCTGGGCCTGATCGGTGACCGTGGTGTACCAATCGCCTTGTGCGCTGCCTGTAGCGCAGACGTTGATCGCGGCCAGATACTTGCGTCCGATCGTGAAGCGGACAACCGCCAGGTACTCGTGCACGCGTGAGTCGCGCTTCCAGCGGACCGGGCTCCACGCGGTTGCGATCGCGAATGTCCTGGCGCGCGCTGCTAGATCAGGCCAAGACATCACCTCGTCAATCGATCCCCAATTACCGGTTGAGGTTGTCTCCCACTGATTCCCACGTCGGACTGCAACGTAGTGATAGCGGCCATTGCCCTTCTCGAACTTGACGACTGATCCGTCCGGTGGCTCGACCGGTGGTGTTGCGAAGGTGGCGGTTATCGGCGGTAGCGGAACGAGTAAGGAATGCATCGGTGTCAGGTCGTAACGGGTGGAGTCGGGAAGTTCGGGACAGAGTGGAGGGATGGTCACCGGTGGTCCGTCGAGGACGGCTGACGTTGCCTCGTTCGCCTTGATCCCATCGACACGTACCTCAGCAGCGACTGCCGAGCCTTTGATATCGCCCCAGGCCGCGGTAGTCAGACCGCGCGCCGCAAGGTGCTGGATCATCGGGAGAAACCGCTGGCTCATCTGCGGCGTCAGCTGTCCTACTCGTTGATCGTCTATGCGAACTTCAACATGCGGCTTTGCCCTGCTGGCCGTGGGTTGGCACTCGACGAGGGTGACAAACAAGAGGCCATGCCCACTCGTCGGCACATGGTGACGCAGCACATCGAAGTGCTCGGCTTCCTTCGTGACCTGGACTATCGCTGACCTCGGAAGGAGCGTATAAGGCCCTGCCGGTGGGCTATTGAGCGGAATAGCAAGGTGCGGTTCGCCTAGTGCGATGTACACGGAAGGACGGAACTCAGGTCCATCCCAGCCGTCGTACTCGCTAGCCCAGATCTTGGCGGAGGTCGTCGGAACGAATCCTGAAGCGACGATACGTCTGATCGGGGCAGCCCACTGGGGCGCTGCCGCCGGATCGAGATACCCGATAGTTCTTTCCTGTGCTCGAATCGAGATAGACCAATTTCCCTGCGGTCCAGTAGGTTCGGGAATCAGTTGTACTTCGGTTGTGAGTTCTTGGCGACCAGATCCGAAGGCTGATGGGAAAAGGCTACGGATTGCCGGTAGGTACAGGTCTTCGACCGTGATCTCGTGATCGCACCACGTGCTGGCCTCGGTCCATAGTCGGTAGGGCGAGCCGAGGGGGATTTCTTGGGATAGCGTGCCGGCGCCAGAAGGATGATGAGCGCTACCGGCCGCACTGTTGTCCGGCGCCGATTCGTTCGTATCGTCAATAGCGACGCCAAAATCTGTCGCCAGTCCGGCCAGGCCGGAATTCCATCCTTGTCCGATCGCTCGGACCTTCCAGTGGTCACCGCGGCGATAGATCTCACCGAACACCAACGCTGTCTCAGTTGAAGCATCGTCCGTTGCGTACCGAGCCAACGAATGGCCCGACGTGTCGACGATGTCGATTGTCACTTCGCTGAGGGCCCCAAAATGGCCGCTCGATAGGCTTCCCGCGAGAGCGATGGACTGCACGTCGGCGCGTACGCGCTGGAGGTCTATCGTGATCCGTGCCCGACTGCCTTGCGCAACAGCCTCGGTGCCGTGGAATTGCACCGAGTTGTCGGGTGACTGCGGCTGATTGTAAAAGATGAAATCGGCGTCTGACCCGACTTTGCCATCGGCTTCGAGTAATAGCGCCGACACATCGACCTCGAACTGCGTCGTACCCCAGCTGACTACGACATCGATGCGCTTTGCCTCGTCGGGCAGCAGTGCATTCTGTCCTTTGGACAGCATCGGAGCAGTCACCACTCCACCTTCCACGGATCATCGCAACGACATTCGTCGCATCGTAGGCCATGCCGCAGCGTCCAGGATTAACGTGTAGCACTTGCGTCGTCGCGCCGCGTACGTTCATTGCATGCCCATAGCTGTGCACGACAGGCGTTTTCGCGCGGGCATCGGGGCCGCTTCGTGATTGTGCGGACCGCGGTCCCGGACGACTATCCGCGTCTCGTCGAAGTCTGGCGTAGTGCGGTCGATGCAACGCATCACTTTCTACGTCCAGCAGACCGGGACGATATCGAGCAGCACCTGGCGGCCGACTTCTTTCCGCACGTGCGGCTGGTCGTCGCAGAAGTCGACGGTCGGATCGTCGGCTTCGCGGGCACTGCGGGGGACAACCTCGAGATGCTGTTCGTCGCCGCTGCTCACCGGGGAACCGGTGTCGGCAGCGTGCTTCTCGCGCACGCCGTCGACGACTACGGAATCAGTCGTGTGGATGTCAACGAGGACAACGTCGACGCCGTCGCGTTTTACCGTCGCCGTGGTTTCGTGGAGGTCGAGCGAAGCGCGCTCGACGACCAGGGCAGGCCATACCCGATACTTCGGATGGTCCGAGTCGCCTCAGGAGACCTGTGACATCGATTCAAACGCTCACCGAAACCGATCGACGGCTGGTGGCGCGGTGGGCGGTCGCATGTGCCGAGCGGGTTCTCCCACTTCTCGAGGCCGACGACCCTGCGCGCACCGACATCGACGACGCCCTTGCGCGAACGCGCGCCTACAGCGCAGGACACGGGACCAGCGGAGAGGAGATCAGCAAGCGGATGATCGCCGTCAAGGCGGCGGGAGCAGCGAGCACGCCGGCCGGAGCCGCCGCGGCGAGGTCCGTTGCGCAGGCGTCGGCGGTGGCACACATGGGTGCCCACGCACTCGGGGCCGCCGCGTACGCGGTGAAGGCGGTCGGACTTGCGAATCCCGGCGATCCGCACGCAGTGGATGCCGAGATCCGTTGGCAGATTACGGAGTTGACGGAGGAGGAGCGGTCGGTGTTACGTCGACTTCCATCGCTCGGCTCCGATTCGTCAGGTCCTCTCGGGCCTGGGCTGCTGTGCCGCGGCGTCCTCGGTACGACGATCCGCGCCATCCAGGCGCAGACGGGATGCGCAGACCCTCCGGGTCAGTCCTCCATGAGTGAGCGGTCGGTGGACAGTTCCACCGTCGCCCACACCTCATGTTCGGTGGAGGCGAGTCTGTCGACGATGAAGCGGCGAACCTGATCTTCCTCTTCGACTCGCCAGACGCCGGGCGCCACAAGGTAATCGACCTCCACGTAGAGCCGCCGCCCGAGTCGTGTGGCGCGAATGACAGGGTCAGCGAGGTCGAAGTGCTCTGTGGCCTCGTCGGCGGCCCGCTCGATGATCGCGCTCAGTTCGTCGGGAGGAGCGGCCTCCATCAGTTCGCGAATGGCCTGTCGTGCGAGCTTGACCGCCATCGGGGCGATGGCTGCCGAAGCGATCAGGACCAGCGTCGGATCGACGTAGGCGGCCGCCGATGCGGCGCCGTGATGTCGGAGTGCGAGGGCGATACCACCGCCGATCGCGACCATGACGCTCATCAGGGTGCCGGCGCGCCAGCCGACGAGCTCAGCTCGGACCAACTGCGACGACCGTGCCGGGCGAGTCAGCAGCACGACGACGAGCAGCGACAGAACGGCCGAGACGACACCGTAGAGGGCCACCGATCCGGGATCGGCGTCGGAGCCGCCCGCGATGATCACCGACACGGCGTCGGCGACGCCATAGGTGAGAGTCGCGATGAGCGCCGTGCCCTGCAGCGCGACCGCGAGCGCCGTCGCACCGTGTCTGCCGAACGGGAACTCGACGCTCGGCGGTGAGGCCGCGGCGTGCGCGGCCACCATCGACGTCCCGACGAGCGCGATTCCCGCGAGCATGTAGATGCCGTCGAACAACACCACACTCGAGCCGCTGATCACGCCCCAGATCACCGCTCCGCCGCCGAGCACCGCGGTGGCCACGAGGCTCGTCTTCAGCGCTGTGCTCTCGCTCGCAACTCCGTCGGACACCTTCGCAGTGTCGCATGGGCCACCCCGCGAGTACGCGCAGCACAGACCGGCTGCGTCGAAGATGTCGCCGCATTCGTGGATCGGCGTCGTCGCGATCCGTCCCCCGACCGAAGCCGGGACCGAGGCCCGTCACGCTCGGTAGCGTCCGGGACATGGCAATAGCACTGGAAAACGTTGGCATCGCCGTCGACGACCTCGACGCCGCTACCGCCTTCTTCACAGACCTCGGCCTCACCGTCCTCGGTCGCGACGAGGTCAGTGGCGAATGGGCCGACACCGCAGTCGGGCTCGACGGCAACCACGCGAAGATCGCGATGCTGGCGACACCGGATGGCGCCGGCCGCCTCGAACTCTTCGAATACATTCATCCGGAAGCGATCGCGACCTCGCCGACGCTCCCCAACGAGATCGGCATGCACCGCGTCGCGTTCTCCGTGGATGACATCGACGACGCGCTCGCCATCGCTGCGCGCCACGGCTGCCACCCGCTGCGGGGAGTTGCCAACTACCAGGACGTGTACAGGCTCAGCTACGTCCGCGGACCGAGCGGCATCATCGTGATGTTCGCTCAAGACCTGCGCAAGCGCACGACCAACTCGCCAGACCGGCTACCGTGACCGACATGGCAGACGATTGGCGTGAATCCAGAGTCGATGAGATGCGGTCACTGATCATGCGGGCCGACCCCGACATCGTCGAAGAGATCAAGTGGCGCAAGCCGTCGAATCCCGATGGTGTGCCGACGTTTTCGGCAGACGGATTGATCTGCACACTCGAGACCTACAAGGACAAGATCAAGCTCACGTTCGCCAAGGGGGCGTCGCTGCCCGATCCCGCGCACGTGTTCAACGCAAGCCTCACCGCCGGAACCAGACGCGCGGTCGACATCAGGGAGAACGACGATCTCGACGCCGATTCCTTCGTCGCGCTTGTGCAGGCTGCGATTGCACTCAATAGGGCGTGAGTCCCTCGCTTGCCCGATCAGCTGGGGTGCACGGGTTGAGCGCAGTGATGGCGTCGGTACTCATCGGGAGTGAGGCCGTACTTGGCTCGGAATCGGTTTCGGAAAGCGGCCGTCGAGGAGAACCCGGCGGCGTGGGCGATGTCGTCGAGCCGAGCGTGTCCCGGTTGTTCGAGCTTGGTTCGGGCCCAGTCGAGTCGACGCGCGGCGATCCGGCTCGCCAGTGAGGGTTGATCTGGGTCAGCGAGTTGTCGGTAGAGATGACGTTTGCTGATGTGCAGGTTCGTGGCGATGGTGTCGGCGGTGAACGCGGGGTTCCGAAAGTTGCGGTCGATCATGCCGTCGATCGCTTCTCGCAGGACAACCGGTTGCTCGCGCAAGGTCTGATATCGGCTGGTGTGCTGGTTGAGCAGCATCCGCACAACGTCGATGATGTTCTGCTCGGCATCGGCGTCGACGTCGATGCCGCCGATGACGGCATCGAGGGCGAAACGTGTCACGAGTCCGGTACATGCTCGGGTCAGCACCGTGTCGGCGGGGTTGGGTGCGACGGTCGCTCCGGCAGCGATGTCGTCGCCGAGCATGTCGGTCGGTATCCAGATCCCGGCCACCTCGGAAGTGCTGTGAGTGGTGAGATCGTAGGGCAGGCGGCTGTCGGTGATCGACAACTCTCCGGCTCGCGCCAAGAACTCGTGGCCGTTGGCCGAACCGGTGGTAAGGCCTGTCGAAATGCTGGCCAGTATCAGAAAGTTCGACGGGCACTCACGTATATGCGCCGCGGTTCTCAGCGTCCGGACCGGAGTTTGCAGATAGCAGAATGTGAAGATCGAGCCGAGGGGCCGCCAGTACGCGAGCTGCTCGAAGTCCTCCGGAACCTCCGCATCGAATTCGACGATGGGCAGGTAGAGGTCGATACCCTGGCGACCGCGGGAGCGCACCTGGATCGACCGGTGAGGCCCGAGCGCGCCCACCGGTCCGATTCGCTTGCGCCACTGGTTGACGAGTTCAGGATCGAGTCCGGACCGGAGCATGGGTGAGTCCCTTTCGTCGACTTTCCCGTCCGTGTCCAGAATGGCAGAGCACGGGGCGGTGTGTTCGGCGATGGGAAGCATTGCCCCGGTACAACGGAACACGTCACGGCGCGGCGCAAGATGCATAGTCGACGTGTTCGAGAAGTGTGTACTCGCGAGTGATGCCGAGTTCGTTGAGCACGGTGTCGAAGACGGGCCGGGTGCCGCTGGTGTTGATCTCGAGGGTGCCGACGGTGTCATGGTCACCGTGCAGGAGGAGTCCGCTCTTGACGAGCCGCAACCGAACATCGCGGGCTTGGTCCTTGGCCGGGTTGATGAAGGCGACGTGGGGTGCTTTCGCTTCGAACAACGGTTGCAGGATGGGGTAGTGCGTGCAGCCGAGCACGATGTCGCGGACCGAGTGGGCGTTGAGCAGATCGTTGAGGTGGCTGGTGACCTCGGCATCGATGGCGGGGCTGGTGAGATCCCCTTGCTCGATCAGCGCGGCCAGCTTGACGCTGGGCTCGCCGAACACAGTGATATCGGGGTTGAGTTCGTCGATGAGGGTGGGGTAGCAGCGTGAGGCGATGGTGAACGCGGTCGCGATGACGCCCACCGACTGATAGCGCAAATGCACGACATCCTCGGCCGCCGCTCGCACGATGGACAGGACGGGGATGCCGAACTGATCCTGATATCCGCTGAATTCCGGCAGGTCGAACGTCGTGGAGATGGTGTTGCATGCCACCGCCACCATCTTCACGCCTCGATTGGCGAGGTAGCGCAGCATGTGGGAGGTGAGTTCGACGATCTCGGCGCCGGTGCGGTTTCCGTACGGAGCATTTCCATTGTCCCCGCAATAGATCACATTCTCGCCTGGCAACAGCTTGGACAGCGCGGCCACGGTGGTCAGGCCTCCGACGCCCGAATCGATGACGCCGAGAGGGGAGTGCTTGGTGATCACGTGGTGCTCCTGCATTGGTCGACGCGTGCGCTTGGTGAGAGGTAGCCCTGAAGTTCCAACAGTCAAGACAGAGCGCGTCTTTGGGGCCTATGGGTCGCTGCAACAGATAGCAGGAACCCGTCGTATCCCGGTGCGCCGAGCGCGATTCTGGCGCACTTTTGCAGCCCCATGTCGCAGTTCCGTTGTGTCATTCCGGGAGCCGCTCGCAGAGTCCACCGCGCACTCTGACCGCGTCGAATCCGCCCGCCGGATTCGTACCTCTCCGCGCGGACACAGAATTACTGTCGATAACGATTTGCCCCAGTGGGTACACATCGTGGTCCGAGTCGCCGATACTGCAGCGGTGACCCAAGCCAAACGACGCACCTTCTCCTCGGTGGCGGTGGCGATTCTTGCCGTCGCCGGCCTGATGTTCTCGGACCAGGGGAGTAGCGCCGCTGCGGGATGGCGCTACACGGTGGTGGCCTTCAGCAACACCAGCGACACGTACATGGATGTGTACCAATCCGCCGACGGCAGCGCCTTCGAGCCCGTGGCCAAGCCTGCGTACCGGCCGCCGAGCGGCCGCGTGCGCGATCCCAGCATCTTCCGCCACACCGACGGCTTCTACTACGTCACCTATACAACGGTCGACGGCGCGAACATCGGGTTCGCGCGCAGCCGCGACCGGGTGCACTGGAGTTTCGTGCGCAATGTACCGGTGCCGCTCTGCTGCGCGTTTCTGCCCGGCACCGGTGACGGCAAGGGGCTCGGATCGTCGAGTGGGCCGGGCTCGTCCGGTTCTGCCGGCTCGTCCGACGGCCCGTCGCTCTCCCCGTTCACCACCAAGGCATGGGCGCCCGACTGGTTTGTCGAGGGCGGGCGTGTCAACGTCATCTTCTCGATGTCGACGGGCGGAGGCTTCGTGCCGTACATCATGACAGCGCTCGACTCGTCCCTGCGTGCGTGGGGCCCGCCGATTCCGCTGGCCGGACTCGGCGCAGACCACATCGACACCACCGTCGTGAAGGTCGGTTCGACGTATCACGCGTTCACCAAAAACGAGACGAAGAAGGTTGTGCAGCACGCGGTGTCGTCGTCGTTGTACGGTCCGTACCGGTTCATCGCGCCGGGCAACTGGGGTGCGTTCGTCGAGGGGCCCGCGGTGATTCAATTGCCAGGCGGCGCGTGGCGGATCTACCTCGATGCCTACAAGGCGGGCAAGTACCTCTACTCCGACAGCACCGACGGCCTCAACACCTGGACTCCGGTGAAAGAGCTTCCGGCACTGACGCAGACGCTACTCGACCTGCTCACCGAGCTGTCGGGTTCGGCTGTGCGTGCGTGGGGAATTCGGGTCAACGGCAGGCTGGTCGCGTCGATGCGAATTCGCGTGGACCGTGATGTGGCCGAGGTGATGCGACTCGTTGTCGCTCCCGATATGCAGGGACGCGGGATGGGGACACGTCTGCTCGCGGCCGTCGACTCGGTGATCCCTGAAAATGTCACGCGCGTCGAACTGTTCACCGGGGAGCGGAGCGTCGCCAACATACGGCTGTATCAGCGCATGGGTTACCGGGAGATCCGCAGACGCGACACCGGTCCATATGACCTGGTGTATCTCGCCAGATACCGCGACTGAGTTCTGTCGCGCCGTGGGCGGTCACCTCGCGGCGCGGGTATCAAGGAGTCATGCCCTCAACGTTCACCAAGCACACCTCCGGACGCCCGGCTCGCTGGGAGGTGGCTGGGTTGCGGTGGCTCGCAGAAGCTATGGACTCTGGCGGCGCGTTGGTCGTCGGCGTGGTGTCCACCGACGACGCCACACTGACGGAGACCCGCGTCAATTCGACGTCACCGGACGCCGATGCCGCAACGGATTTCGGCCGCCGACTCGCCATCACGCACACGCTCGACGAGTCTGCTCGCTGGGGCGAGGGGCCACCGGGCTGGGACGGCGCGGGATATCAGGGCCCCAACGAACACCTCCTCGACCTCTCGCTGGTCGGCCACGACTCCTGGGGTGCGATGTATGCAGACGAGAGGCTCATGCCACTCCTGCCCGAGAGCGGCCTGCGCGCCAACGACGCACGCGTCGTAGAACAACTCTGTGAGCGGCTGCGCGAAGGGAACTTCGACACCGACGACGCTCCGGCGCGACTGCACGGCGATCTGTGGGCGGGAAATGTGATGTGGTCACCGGAGGGGTGTGTGCTCATCGATCCGTCGGCGCACGTGGGGCATCGGGAGACCGACCTCGCGGCCCTCGCGCTGTTCGGTACTCCGCACCTCGAAGACATCCTCGACGGCTACCAACACCAGTACCCACTGGCCGACGGCTGGCGTGAACGCGTGCCGCTCCACTACCTGTCGATGGTGCTCATGCATGCCGTCGTGTTCGGCGGGGGATACCGGGGCCAGGTGGTCGACATCGCACGCCGCTACGTCTGACAGAGTCGACGCACCATGACCTTTCACGTCGGTACCTCCGGTTGGCAGTACAAGGACTGGCGCGGCCACTTCTATCCGACCGGACTGCCGCAACGCCGCTGGCTGGAGTACTACGCGCAGAAGTTCTCGACGGTCGAGGTCAACAACACCTTCTACCGGCTCCCCGAACGGTCGACGTTTGAGGGGTGGAATGAAGTGCTGCCCCAGGGGTTTCTGGTATCAGTCAAGATGAGTCGGTATCTCACCCACGTGCGACGACTGAGGGAGCCTGCAGAACCGGTGGCGCGCTTCCTGGGTCGTGCGGACGCGCTCGGTGCGCATCTCGGGCCTGTTCTGGTGCAACTTCCCCCGAACCTGACGGTAGATCCGGAAGCGCTCGACGCCGTTCTCGCTGAGTTCGGGAAGACGGTGCGGGTCGTCGTCGAACCGCGCAACGACTCGTGGTGGGTCGACGACGTCCGTGCGGTACTGGAAAACCACAACGCCGCACTGTGCTGGGCCGACCGGGGCAGCAGGTCGCTCACTCCGTTGTGGGCGACGGCCGACTTCGGTTACCTCCGAATGCATTCCGGCCTCGCCTCGCCTTCGCCGTCGTACGGCACCCGCGCCATTGACGGGTGGCTCGAGCGGCTACACGCGGCGTTCACGTCGTCCGAAGACGTCTTCGTGTACTTCAACAACGACACCGGCGGCGCCGCCGTCGACAACGCGATGACGATGGCGCGGCGGGCCGGGGCCGTGGCGTGATGCCTGCCTCTGCTGCCATGGGTGTCAGGGCAGTCCGAAGCCGAACGGAAAACGCTGTCCCGAGCCGCCCCCAGAGCCGTCGCCTGGGCCGCTGCCGTCAGAGCCGCCGCCCTGCTGCTGGGGGATCGTCGTCTGTGCCTTGTCGACGGTGCTGCCCAGTGTCACCTGGACGGTCTTGGCCTGTCCGCCGGAACTGACGGTCACGGGCACGGTTTCGCCAGGGGAGTGCGTGAGGATCTGCGCCATGAGGTCGGCGTAGTTGCTGATGGTCGCGTTGCCGATCTTGGTGATCACATCGCCGTTCTTGATGCCGGCGTCCGCTGCCGGACCGCCCGACTGCACGGATGTGACCTTGGCTCCGTTGACCGCATCCGTGCTCGACGCGAGCGAACCTGACACGCCCAGAACGGGTTTGGTGGCGTGACCGTCTTGCATCAGTTCATTCGCGATGCGCTTTGCCGTGTTGATCGGAATGGCGAAGCCGAGGCCGAATGCCTGCGGGCCGCCACTGCTGCTCTGTCCGGTGTCGACGGCCGAGTTCACGGCGATGACCTGTCCCTGCAGATTCACCAGTGGCCCACCGGAATTGCCCGGATTGATCGGAGTGTCGGTTTGTAGCCCGTTGTAGACGGTGACAGAGTTGCCCTGCTCGTCACCCGCGGTCACGGTCCGAGACAGTGCGCTCACGATTCCGGATGTCACAGTGTTGGAAAGGTTTTCGGGACTACCGACGGCCACCACCTGCTGGCCGACCTGAAGCGACCCGGAATCGCCGATACTCGCGGGGGTCAGCCCCGACGCGCCGTCGAGCTTGATGACCGCGATGTCGTACGAGGGAGAAGTGCCCTTCACGCTTGCGGGATAGGTCTTTCCGTCCGGGGTGGTCACCTGGATCTTGGCGCCGCTGCCGACGCCCGACACCACGTGATTGTTGGTGAGGACGTAGCCGTCCGGCGAGAGGATGATGCCGCTACCGACGGCCGTGCCCTGGCTGGTTGCGACCTTGATGTCGGCCGTCGACTTCGACGCCACCTGAGCGGCGTAGGTGACCGAACCGGGTTGCGCGTCAGCGGCATTGGTCGCGGCGGCCGGTGCCGATGCGATTACGGGCGCGCTCGACGACGAGCCGTGATCGAGAAGGGCATACCCTCCGACGCCGACGAGTCCACCGACCAATCCGGCCAGCACCGCCGTCGCGACGACCGGTTTCGCGATGCCACGGGATCGCTGGGCAGGGGCAGGGGGCGTCGGAGCGCCCGGGTATGCGCCAGCGAACTGCCCGGGAGTGGGATTAGGCTCACTGGGATAGGCCGCGGTGGGATATGGCTCTGTGTAAGGGTTTTCGTACGGTGCGCCCTGCCACGGTGTCCCCGGGTCGGGTGCTGGGCCTGGGTTGGGTTCGTTGTGTCCCTGATCCGGGTGAGAACCTTCGATCGGTGAGGTGTCGGACTCGTCGGGCGTATTGCTGTTCACGAGACCACACTGCCGTCCGCTACTGAGAACACTGCCACTGCCGAATTCTGAATTTGCTGACAAAACACCGGTGTTCTCCTCAGCTTCGTGCCAGGTGATGGGTACGACGACGTGTCGTCGAATGTGTTTCCGGCCCCGAGGTGCCGGAGTTCTGTTGTGTAGCGGTGGTTTCCGTCGACGCCGATGTCGTGACTGTGCTCGGCGGCGCGCTCAGGTCATAGACCGTGTAGCTGCCGACGGTGCGGGCGGCGTAATGGCTTGTGACCCACTGCCCGATGGGTGCGGTCACCGAGCTGCCTCGTCCGCTCGCGCGTTGTCCGCCCCCGAACCCGTCGAATGCGGCCGACGCGCTATGTGTTTCGGTTTCTGAATCGCGTGGGGTGGCGACCACGTAGTAGCCGATCTCCTTGTCGGCCACGTACTTCTGGAACTGAGCGAGCGTCGGTGTCGGATCGTTGGAGAATCCGCCGATACCCATGACCGGGACGCGAGCGTCGAGTTCGAGAGACGCTGCGCTCGACGTCCTGTTGGTGGCCGCCGCCCAGCGTGCGGAGCTCGATTGCAGCAGGTGGTCGAGCTGCGGCGAATCCGCCGCGGTGCCCATGCCCCCGCCGCCTGTGCTGCTGTGTCCGGACGTGTCGTGCCCAGAAGTGTTGTGGCCGGGTAGGACCGACGGTCCGCCGCCGGTGTGTGCCACGGCGTCGCCGTTGATCGCGAACGCCGCCGGAGCCGAGAGCACGGCCAGCACACCGCATCCAGCGGCGATGAGGGCGACGGGTCGACGCGCACGTGTCGGCACAGCCGCGAGTACCGCTGCCGCGACAGCGACAAGCAGTACCGCCCAACGCAACCAGGGGAGCCACGACGATTCGCGGTCGAGCAGAACGAACGCCCAGACACCACCCGCGACGATCATCGCTGCCAACCCCACGCGCGCGATGATCGCGCGCCACACCGTCGTCGACTCGCGGGCGCGCCACGCCTCGACGACTCCGATCCCGACCAGTCCCGCGATGGGAGGTGCGATCGCAAGTGAGTAGTAGGGATGGACCGTTCCGCTCATGTAGGACAACACGATTCCGTCGAGCAGTAACCAGAGTCCGAACAGCAGTGCGCCCGCGCGCACGAGGTCGGTGCGTGGTGCGTGCCCGCGCAGCGCGAGCACCACCACGAGCGCGATGAGCGCCGATGGCAGCAGGAACGAGATCTCCGCTCCGAACTCTCCGGCGAAGAGTCGACCCAAGCCGGGGGTGCTCCCGAACATGCCACCGCCGAAACCGCGTGCCAGAGAGGGATTCTGGCGTATGAATTCATCCATAGCGGTCTCGGAGGGACCGCCCGCGTGACTGCGTCCCTGGATTCGGTCGAGTCCGTTGTAGCCGAGGACCAGATTCATGAAGTTGTTGTCCGTCGAGCCGGCGAGGTACGGACGCGACGATGCGGGCCATAGAAGCGTGAGCACCACATACCATCCCGATGCCACGACGAGTGCGAGCGCTGCGACGGCAAGATGCCAGACGCGCCGACCGAGCGTCGTCGGCGCGGCCAACAGATAGACGACGCCCAGCGCGGGCAACACCATCAATCCTTCGAGCATCTTCGCGAGGAACGCGAAACCCAGTGCAACACCGGCCAATACGAGCCAGCGCACCGACGCCCGAGACGTCGCCCGCACCGTGCAGTAGGCGGCCGCGGTCATCAGCAGGACCATCGCGGCGTCGGGGTTGTTGAACCGAAACATCATGGCCGCCACCGGAGTCAGCGCGAGAGCAGCGCCCGCGATGAGTCCCGCGGTCCTGCCGGAGATACGGGTCACCGTGGCGTAGAGCAGAGCGACCGACGCGACTCCCATGATCGCCTCGGGGATCAGCATGCTCGCAGACGAATACCCGAATATCTGGCCGGAGACTCCCATGATCCACTGAGACACCGGGGGTTTGTCGACGGTGATGAAGTTCGACGGATCGACTGATCCGAAAAGGACCGCCTCCCAGTTGCGGGAACCCGCCCACGCCGCGCCGGCGTAGAACGGGTTGGCGCTTCCGTTGATGGTGATGTTCCAAAGGTAGAGCACCGCGGTGCCGACGAGGAGTGCTGCGAAGGCCACTCGATCACGGGTCGTCGCGCGGGGAAGACGATTGTCGACGGTGCCGGTGTCGGGATCGTCTGTTGCCTGCGGTGCGCCGACGTCGGCGGCTGGGTAGGCAGTTGCGGGAGAGACTGCCGAGAGGGAATCCAGGTTCACGAACACGATGGTGCGGCCGATGTGCTGAGGTGCGGCTGAGGCTGCGCTGCCAGGTAGCTGTGAGCGGCAAAAGGCGTTCTCACCAGCGGTGTTTCATGTCCGATCCGTCCGGAACGTCGAGTACTCAGGGCTCTCACAGACGATGTCACTACCGTGATCCAGTCGAGGTGGGGGAGTCCGCCGAAGACCGTCGTGTCGGCTTGTGATGCCGATCACGGGTGTGGCAGTCAACTGTCGAGAGAGGGCGAAAGCGGTGGAGCAGGAGGACACGTCGCGCTATCGCGCGCGCCGCGCACCCTCCGGTGACCGAGGTTTTCGCGGCTCCGACGGTCGACGCCTGACCGCGGGCGAAGTCGCTGCACGGCGGTCACGTACCCCTGTGAGGCCGCCTGTGCCGCAGCGAGCTCCACTCCGACCGGAACCGCGATCGCGGTGGGAGCCGGTCGACGATCTCACCCAGCCAATTCCGCAGGTCACTCCTGCTCGTGGCGCGCGCAGGTCCGCCGCAGGCGATGAAGCTCGCGCCTCGTCCCGTACCCGCTCGTCGCGCCCCCGCTCGACGCGTCGACGCCTAGCGGCCGAACCCCAGCGCCGGTCGTCGGTGGTGCGAATCGGGCGGATCGCGGTCGCGATGTGTTCGGTCGCGATCCTCGGGGTCGTAGGGCTCGCGTGGGGCACAGTCACACACGTCGCCGGAGGGTTCGGTAGGTCGGCGGCATTGGCCGGCGGACCAGCGTCGAGCGGCGGGGCCGAGAACATCCTCCTGATGGGTCTGGACACCCGCAAGGACCGCGACGGCAACAATCTGTCACCCGACATCCTCAAGCAACTCCATGCCGGAGATGGTGACGAGGGTGGGTACAACACCAACACGCTGATCCTCGTGCACATCCCCGCGGACAGGAAGAACATCGTCGCCTTCTCGATTCCGCGCGACGACCTCGTCGACGTCGACGGTCTCGACGTGAGCCAGGCCAAGATCAAAGAGGCGTACGGCCGCAAGAAGGCGATGGTCGAGGACGAACTGACAGCACAGGGCATCACCGATCAGGCCACTCTCGAGTCACGTGGGCGCGAAGCCGGTCGTGCCGAGACCATCCACACGGTGCGTCAGCTCACCGGCGTACCGATCGATCGGTTCGCCGAGGTGAGCCTCGTCGGCTTCTACGACATCGCCAAGGCGCTCGGCGGCATCGACGTCTGTCTGAATTACTCTGTCCGTGACTCGTATTCGGGCGCTCGGTTCCCCTCCGGTCGCCAACATCTCGACGCGGCGCAGTCGTTGGCCTTCGTCCGGCAACGCCACGGACTCGACAACGGCGACCTCGACCGCACCCACCGACAGCAGGCCTTCCTGCTCTCGGTGTTACATCAGGTACAGAGCACCGGAATGTTGACCGATCCCGGGAAACTGAACAGACTCAGCAGCGCACTGAACAACGACGTGGTTCTCTCCGACGGATGGGACCTCACGTCTTGGGGGCAGCAGATGCTCGCACCCGGCGATCAGCGCGTCAGTTTCCGCACGCTTCCCGTCGAGCGATACGACACCGTCGACGGCCAGGACGTCAACATCATCGACACCGCAAAAGTGCGCACCCAGATCCAGACGGCCTTCGGGATGCAGGCACCGTCGAACACCTCGAGGGCCTCGGCGACGTCACCGTCTTCCGGATCGTCGTCTTCTGGATCGACCGACGCGGCGTCGGGTGCGACGTCGACGAGCGATCCGGCCGACGCCGAGACAACGGCATCGCTCGACGGTGCCGCGCCCGACTCCGGCGGCGCCGTGAGCAATGGTTCGGCCATTCCCTGCGTTGACTGAGTGAGCAGCGGCGTCGCGCAGTCGCGTCGATCACGCTCGACCGTCGAAATGTCGTATCCGCGAGTGAGTGCAACGGACAATCCGTCGGTTGCCGCTCCCGAGCCGACGCAGCACAGTAGCGGCCATGAGTACTGACGCACCCACCGACGACGATGCCGCCGTCACGCAGTTGAACTACGGCAGCAAGGTCCTCGCCGTCGAGCCAGGTGGCAACGAGCCGATTCCGGTGGAGGCCCGCCACGGGTCGCCGCGCGGTCTCTTCTGGACGTGGACAGCCCCCAATCTCGAATTCGCCACGATTTTCGTCGGTGTGCTGGCAGTGGCCGTGTTCGGTCTGTCGTTCTGGCAGGCCGTCGTCGCGGTGGTGCTCGGCAACGGACTCGCCGCGATCGCCCACTATCTGTTGTCGGCCGACGGCCCCCTGCACGGGGTGCCGCAGATGGTGCTCGGTCGGCTGGCCTTCGGATATCGCGGCAACATTCTTCCCGCGACGTTCATGGCGGTCATGTGTGGTGTCGGCTGGTTCGCAACCAACAGCGCCAGCGGGGCGTTCGCGTTGTCGTCGTTGTTCGGGTTCACCCCGCTCGTGGGGCTGATCATCATCGTCATCGTGCAGACCGCGTTCGCGTTTTTCGGACACAACCTCGTGCAGCGATTCGAGCGGATCGCCGCGCCGATCCTGGCTGTGATCTTCTTGATCGCCGCGGTGATCATCTTCAGCAAGTCGCACCTCGACGCGCCTCCGTCGTCGGGTGGCGGGTTCTCGATGGCGGGCTTCTGGCTCACCGTCGGCGCCGCATTCGGGTACACCGCAGGCTGGACTCCCTACGCCGCCGACTACACCCGCTACCTTCCGCCGACCGTGTCGCGGGTGCACACGGGCCTCTACGCATCCCTCGGCCTGTTCGTCTCGTGCACCGTGCTGATGCTCGTGGGCGCGGCGTCGGTGACGATCGGTCCGGCGACGTCGGACAACCCGACCGCCGCGTTCACCGCGAACCTGCCGACGCTCGTCGCGGATCTCACGCTGCTGGCCATCGCGGTCGGCGCCGTCGCGGCCAACGCGATCAACGTCTACTCCGGCTCCATGGCGTTCGTGACCATGGGATTCAAGCTGCCGATGAACACGCAGCGCGCGCTTGTCACAGTGCTGTTCGGCATCGTCGGATTCCTGGTGGCCTGGTGGGCACTTGCCGACGCCGCAGCGTCGTACGAGGCGTTCCTGCTCCTGGTTGCCTACTGGATCGGTCCGTGGCTCGGTGTGGTCTTCGCCGATCGGTTGCTGCGCAAGAAGCGTCCGTCGCTGGATCTGCTGTACGACACCCGTTACGCGAACTGGGGTGGACTCGCCGCGTTCGTCATCGCATTGGTCGGATCGATCCTGCTGTTCTGCAATCAGGAGAAGTTCGTCGGGTACGTGGTCCGCGCGGTTCCCGAGTTGGGTGACATCGGTGCGTTCGTCGGGTTCGCAATCGCATTCGTGGGGTATGTGATTCTGGCCAGAAAGAGCGTCGAGGAGTCGCAGCGCACATACGGCTGACGACACCTGCCACGGCTGTCACACACACGCGGACCTTCCGCCGAGACCCGAACTCGGAGGAAGGTCCGCCTGTGTCATACGGGCGCGAGAGCCCCGGCGCAGTCGGCGCGTAAAGCGCTGAAGGCCAACAGGATCGACGCATACATCTCGGGATCTGTCGGGTCGAAGCCGAGCACCTCGCGCACACGGTCGAGGCGCTGGTAAAGACTCTGGCGTCCGATGTGCAATGCCTGCGCCGAGCGAGTCGCGCTGCAGCCGTTGCGCAGGTGTACTTCGAGTGTGCGCGCGAGGTGTGTCGACGACGCCCTGTCGTGGCGGACGAGCGGATCGATGAGGTCGATCAGTTCGTCGCGCGCCGCGGCAGACATGGTGCCGGCCGCAGCGTCGACGGCGAGCGATCGAGCGGTGAACACGCGTCCGGCAACACCTTTGGTCTGCACGGATTCGACTGCGCTGCCGAGTCTTTCGGCACAGGTGCGCAGCGAGTCTCCGATCGACAGTGACAGTCCTGGCCCGGGCCCGGCGTCGGCGGTCGCACACGGTTGACCGACGACCACGGTCACGCGGCTGGCGTGTGCGCCGATGTCGGTGAAGGCCGTGCGGACACAGTCGACGGCGTCGTGGTCACCGGTAGGTGTCGGCATCACGACGAGCCCGTACACGGTGGCGACGACGGTTTCGAAGACAACACCGCCGAGCGTCGCCGCGGCACGAGTGAGTGCACTCTCTGCCATGCGCGAATCGGGCGATTCGACGACGACCGGCACGATCTGAGTCGACTGCGCCACCGGAGCTCCCGAGCCCGACAGGCGAGCGAACAGGTCGGCCCGTCGAATCGGGCGTGACGCCAACAATTCCTCGATGAGTCGCGACGCCACTGCGGAGCGTCCGATGCCTGCACGTACGAGTGCCGACGTGAGTGGACCTGCCGCACAGTCGAGGAGCATTGCGGCGCGATCGCCGGAGTGCTGCGTGGCACCAGGGCCCGCGATCAGCCGTGCGATCTCGCGTCCGCGCGCGATGATCGGTGCCGACGCGACTTGACCGTCGACGGCCCGCCACGCCGATCGATCGTCGTCGACGCCGTGCGCGGCGATCAGCGCACCCCCCGAACCCACCAACACGATCGGGCAGTGCACGGCGTCGGAGACGTGTTCGAGCATCTTGGCGACGCCACCTCCGGCGGCCATGTCGTCGTGAAGAGTGGTGTCGAGCTCGCCCCGTAACCGCAGGTCGGCGAGTTCGGCAGACACGATCGCCGTGTTCGCGGTACGGCACATCGTGATGAACGGCACCACCCGACGCAGCTCGATGATCGGCAGCCGCCGCGCAGATCCCTCTCGGATGATCTCGTCGGGAACGCTGTCGAAGCTGCGTCCGATCTCGAAGGCGAGCGCCACCACACCGCGCTCGGCCAGCTCTCGGATGTAGTGGCGGCGTGTGCCTGCGTCGAGTCCCGCCAACCCGAGTCCGGTCGTCAACAACAGTTCACCGCCCGAGAGCAGGGGCCCTATCTCATAGATCTCGCTTGAATGCACCCAGATCACGGGGCGTTCGAGGTGATCGTGTGCGGTGAGTACGTGCGGATCGGCGTCGGCGAGGTAGTCGTCGATGATCTGTCGCAGGGTGAGCGTCGACCCCGGGGATTCGTGCATAGACAGACGATATGCACGTTGCGGTCGCTGTGCGACGCGACGGACTGTCGGTTGAACACGACGGCGTAGCCACGCACAGTCGAATCATGCTCTCGCGACATGGGACGACGTCCACGTTCGACGCCGTGGCTGCGCTCGACACCGCCTACCGACAAGCACAACTCGGACTCTCCGAGGGTGGCATCCCGATCGGTGCTGCCCTGTTCAGCTCCGACGGCACACTCCTCGGTGAGGGACGCAATCGTCGCGTGCAACACGACGACCCATCGGTGCACGGCGAGACCGATGCCTTCCGCGTCGCGGGCAGGCAGCGCGACTATTCGTCGACCATCATGGTGACCACGCTGGCACCCTGCTGGTACTGCAGCGGTCTCATCAGGCAGTTCGGCATCGGGGCGGTGGTGGTCGGGGAGAACCGCACCTTCGACGGCGGGCAGGAGTGGCTGCGCGAGCTCGGCGTCGACGTGACGATTCTCGACGACGAGCGGTGCGTCGCGATGATGACCGATTTCATCGCCGGGAATCCCGCGCTCTGGAATGAGGACATCGGGGTCGTCGATGCCGGCGTGAACGCGGCGCGCTCCGACAAAATGGGGAGTCTGCGGTGAGCGGCGAGATGTCGAGTCCGATCCTGACCGTCGATCTCGCGCAGTGGCGTGCCGGTGGCGAGGGCGCCGACGCCGTGTGCGCCGCGGTCGACGAGTCGCTACAGAAGGCGGGATTCCTGCTGGTCACGGGTCACGGTATCGATCCGGAGCTGCCCGCCGCGCTGCGTGCCACCGCCCGCGAGTTCTTCGCCATGTCGCCGGAGGTGAAGGGGCAGTACGCCGTCGGAGTCGGTGGTCGGGGCTGGATCGGCCCGGGCCTGGAGGCCAATGGCTACTCCGAGGGCACCGAAACACCTCCCGACCTGAAGGAGACCTACAACTCGGGCGCCCAGACACGAGTCGGCATCCCCGAGGTGGACGACTACTGGTTCGCTCCGGACGTCTGGCCCGCGGAGGCGCCACGGTTACGTGAACTGTTCACCGCGTGGACCGCGGCGTGCAAGAAGCTCTCCGACGATCTGCTCGCCCTGATGGCGGCATCGCTGGGACTGTCCGGCAGCGAGAATCCTTTTCGCGACCTCGCGGGCTCAGCCACCTGGACGTCGAACATCAATCACTATCCGCCCATGACCGATGTCGGCGAGCCCGAGCCCGGGCAGTACCGCATCGGCCCGCACACCGACTTCGGCACCGTGACCATCCTCGACCGCGAGCCGGGCGCGGGTGGGTTGCAGGTCTACAGCGAGGAGGGTGGCTGGGCGGATGCGCCGTACGATTCGTCGGCGTTGACGGTCAACATCGGCGACCTGCTCGAGTACTGGTCGGGCGGCCGATGGCCCGCTGGCAGGCACCGTGTGCTGCCTCCGCAGCCCGACGCGCCCGAGGAGGACCTGGTCTCTCTGATCTTCTTCTACGAGCTCAACCACGACGCCGTGGTGACTCCGCTCGAGCCGCCGGTCGGCAAGGTGGCCGGTCGCCCGCCCGTCACCAGCGGTGAATTCATCAGGGAGCGGCTCGACGCGATCACCGTCGGCTAGCGGCCGCCGGGTCTCGTCGACTGTGCGCTCTATCCGGTCGACTGGGCGCTCTATCCGGTCGACTGTGCGCTGAAAGCGGGTGAGTGGGCGTCGAATTCGGTCGAGAGTGCGCTGCTGGGTCGGGCGAGGCTACTGTCGGGGAATGCGCCCACTGATCCCACTCGCCGCGCCGGTGGATCCCGCGCAGGCGCTGACGAGGATCGCGTGGTTGCTCGAGCGCGACAGGCAGAGCAGCTACCGCGTCGAGGCGTTCCGGCGTGCGGCCGCGACGGTCGTCGACGTCGGCGATGACGAGATTCGACGACGCTCCGCGGCGGGTTCGCTGACCGCGTTGTCGGGCATCGGCAAGACCACCGCAGCCGTGATCGACGACGCCGTCTCCGGGATACTTCCCGACTACCTCGGCGGGTTGCAGGCCCGGGCCGATCCCTTGACTGACACTGCAGCCGAGTCAGGCGGCCTGCTCTACGAGGCGCTGCGCGGCGACCTCCACGCACACACCAGGTGGAGCGACGGCGGCGCCTCCATCGACGAAATGGCAGCGGCGGCAGGCGCTCTCGGACAGCAATGGCTCGCGATCACCGATCACTCGCCCCGGCTGACCGTCGCCAACGGACTCTCGGCCGAGCGTCTCGATGCTCAGATCGGCGTCATCGAGCAGATCAACGCGCGCGGCGACGTCGACCTCACCGTGTTGACCGGAATCGAGGTCGACATCCTCGACGACGGGGCGCTCGATCAATCCGCGGAGATGCTCGAGCGCGTCGACGTCGTCACGGCGTCGGTGCACTCGAAGCTGAGGATGGACGCGGCTCCGATGACCCGACGGATGGTAGCCGCGGTCGAGCATCCGCGCGTCCGTGTGCTCGGGCATTGCACGGGCCGGCTCATCACCGGCGGACGAGGTACGCGACCACAGTCGACATTCGATGCGCACCAAGTGTTTTCGACGTGCCGCGACACCAACACCGCAGTCGAGATCAACTCCCGACCCGAACGCGTCGACCCTCCCGACGATCTGCTCACCCTCGCACGCGACCTCGGCTGCCTGTTCGCCATCGACTCCGATGCACATGCGCCCGGCCAACTGGAATTCAAAGCACTCGGCGCCCAGCGCGCTGAGAAATTCGGCATCGACGCCGACCGCATCGTGACGACGTGGCCACTGGACCGCCTGCTCGCGTGGTTGGCCGACGCCGACGTCGTTGCATGACCGCACCATTCGCAATAACCAACCAGCTGTATCGACCAACCATCCGTATCACCAACACAGGAGCGACCGTTGAACCCACCGATCATGTCCAAATCCGACGCCGCCGAACTCATCGTCGCAGCGCGACTGCGTGCCGGTTTGACGTGGGCCGAGATCGCCGAGCGCATCGAGGCACCGCTCGTGTGGACCGTTGCCGCGCTACTCGGCAAGCATCCCGTACCTGCGGAGAAGGCCGAAATCGTCTGCGAGATACTCGGTCTCGGTGAAGGCGTCGCAGAGAGTCTTCGCCTGCAGCCCGCTCGGACACGCGACGACGAACTGACGTCCGACCCGACGATCTACCGCTTCTACGAGGCGCTCGCGGTGTACGGCCCCGCGCTGAAAGAACTGATCCACGAGGAGTTCGGCGACGGCATCATGAGCGCCATCAACTTCAAGGTCGACATCGCGCGAAGGCCCGACCCCGACGGCGACCGCGTGGTGGTCACCTTCGACGGAAAGTTCCTCGATTACCGCTGGTGAACGCGATCCTGTGGCGCCGCACATATCCGTCGCGCCCACATCACCGGTAGCATTCCGTCGGATTTGTCCGACAAACGAAGGCAGGGCTGGCGATGGGTGCGGCGCGTGAAGGAATCGTCGGCGGTGCGCGGCGGCAGGCGGCACGCGGGGTGGGACTCGTGTCGAGCTATCTGAGGCCGTACTCGTCGGCACACGGCGTCGCCGATTGCGACGACGAATACCGCAGCGGCGAGTGGGACTACCTCGCCAACGAGCAGGAAGCTCCGCGCTTCCACGTCGTCGCCGGGTACTGTCTGCGCACGTCACCCCGACCCCGCGTGCTCGAACTCGGCTGCGGCGAGGGGCTGTTGGCGCAGCGGCTCTCGCCCGCGCACTACACGGAGTTTCTCGGAGTCGACGCCGCGCAGGATGCCGTCGAGAAGGCTCGGGCACGCGGGCTCGACCGCGCCGCGTTCGTGCAAGCCGACGCCAGCACGTTCAGTCCCGACGACGTCGATCCGACGGCCTCGCAGAAGCGGTTCGACGCGATCGTGTTCTCCGAGATGCTCTACTATCTCCCGGATCCGCTGGCGACGGTTCGCCGCCTGCAGAAGGGGTGGCTGGAGCCGACCGGTGAGATCGTGGTCTCGCATTACAAGTCGATCGACCTTCCCCAGGCCCGCCAGGTCTGGAAGCTGCTCCACTCCGCCTTCGATGTGCGGCTGCGCTCCACGCTGACCACGGGCGATCTCACGTGGACGATCGAGGCGCTCGCGCCGCGGTGATCTCGACAAGCTCGATCAGCGGGGTGGGGCTCGGTCGGCGGTGATCTCGACAAGCTCGATCAGCGGGTTGGGCTCGATCAGCGGCGGGTGGCTCGATCAGCGGTGGGGCGCGATCGGCGAGTGGGGTCAGCGCGATCGGCGGGTGATCTCGACAAGCTCGATCAGCGGTGGGGTCAGCTCGATCGGCGGGTGGGGCTCGATCGGCGGTGATCTCGACAAGCTCGATCAGCGACGGGGTCAGCTCGGTCGGCGGTGATCTCGACAGGCTCGATCAGCGGGGGTAGCTCGATCAGCGGCGGTTGTGGCGCACAACCGGCATCGTCGCCACACTGGAGGGCAGCCCGGTGTTCGCCGGGTGCTCGCAGGGAGGTAGACGATGGCAGGCAACAATCCGTTCGGCATCGATCCGGAGGACTTCGATCGGTTCGCACGCGAGGCCGGCGACGGCCTGCGCGACATGGTGGGCAAGTTCCTCGGTTCACCTTCGTCGGGAGTCGCGTGGTCGACTGTCTTCGAGCAGCCCGCGCGCCGTGCGGCACCAGAACCGGAGACGACAGGAAAGTCCGGCTCGGGCGTCTGGGCGGTCTTCGTCACCGACGCCGACGGCGGTGCACGCGTCGAGCAGGTCTTCGCGAACGAACTCGACGCCCTACGGGCAAACCAACACAACACCGATCCCACCCGTCGGGTTCGATTCCTGCCCTACGGCATCGCGGTGAGCGCACTCGACATCGCTGTCCCGCCCACGGACACAGGCCCCACGCCGTCGAGCGACGGTCCTGCATCCGACGGCGGTCCTGCCTCTGACGAGCCGACGCCCGGTTCCACGTCCTGATCGCCGGTCACGCTGCGTAGGCGTCCGTCGACCATCTCGTAGACGGCGTCCATCCGGTCGAGGTGTGTCGGGTCGTGAGTGACCAGAACGCACGCCGCGCCGTGTGTCCGCGTCATCGCGACGAGGAGTTCGATGATCGCGGCACCGCGTGCCGAGTCGAGCGCTGAAGTCGGCTCATCGACGAGCAGCAGCGACGGCGTGTTCATGAGTGCGCGCGCGATGTTGACGCGCTGACGTTGGCCGCCGGAGAGCTGCGCGGGAAACTTGTGCGACTGATCGGCCAACCCGACCTGGTCGAGCAATAGTCGGGCGCGCTCACGCACCTCGCGGCGTCGGCTCGGTCCCGACCACCATCGCTGGCCGAGATGAGCGGTGACCTCCAACTGTTCGATCGCGGTCAGCGACGCGATGAGATTGGATTGCTGGAACACAAAGCCCAGGTGTTCGCGACGAGCCCGCGCGGCCTCGCCACGGGAGAGACCATTGAGTTCGACGGTGTCTCCCGACCGGGTCGCAACCGAAACGCGCCCCGAATCCGGTCGGATCAGACGGCCCGCTACGGCGAGCAGGCTCGACTTCCCAGAACCCGACGGTCCGGTGATCGCCACGATCTCGCCCGGCGCTACCGCGAGGCTGACATCCTCGAGCGCTCGCACACGCCCGGTGCCGTCGGGAAAGGTCAGCGTCACTGCCGACATATCAAGGGCAGGAACAGAATTCGTTGAGACAATCGTGCTCATCGAGCACCTCCAAGTGCGGTCAGTGGATCAGTGGTGACGAGGAATCGGAGCGCCAGCGCGGCGCCTATCAGGCCGAGCGCGATGATGGCGGCAGCGGGCAGGAGGGTCGTGGAGGTGGTCAGCACGAACGGTATTCCGCCGAGGAATCCACCGACCAGGGCAGTGATGGCCGTTCCGATCGCGGCTCCGACGACGAGCACCATCGCGGCCTGACCCAGCGCATCGCGCACCAGTGAACCGGTCGACGCGCCCAACGCCTTGAGGACCGCGATGTCGGGGATGCGCTGCACCGTCCACACCGTGAAGAAGGCGCCGATCACCAACGCCGAGATCACGAACAGCATGACTGTCATCAACGTGAGTGAACTGCTCTCGGCCTTGTAGGACGCCAGCGCTGACAGCGCATCGTCGGAACTCGTGACCGTCGTCTGTGTCGCCCGCGCGACCGCTGACATGTCGGCACCGTTCGAATCCGTGAAGGTGACAACGGTTGCGGCGCCGGCGTGCGGTGACAACTGCTGCCAGTCGCTGAGTGCCAGGTACACGACGGGACTGTGCGAGTACCAGTCGTCGCCGACGATCCGCGCAACCGTAAATGGTCGACCGCCGAGGTCGACGGGTGCTCCTTCACTCGCGTGCAGTGTCTCCGCCACCGAGGAACTCAATTCGACGCTCCCGGGTGCAGGCGAGTCGCGGTCGGTACCGATGAGCGCCACGGGCACAGGGGAGTCGGGTGCAGTGGTTGCGGCTATCCGCGACCGCGATATCCCGACGCCGACGCTATCGGGTTGCGCCGAGCGCCATGCGGCCAGTTGCGCTGCGGTGAGCGAGGATTCGTCGAACGAGGGTGCAGTTCCGGCGTCGGAGAACACCACCGAGTTGCCCGGAAGGTGTTGCACCGCCGAGATGTTCTGGTGGCGTAGGCCCGCCGTGAGTCCGCTGAGGAATGTGACGAGTATGGCCACGAGCACGACGACGAGCGCTATCAGCGCGAACCGTCCACGGGCGCGCCGCAGGTCGCGAAGCGCGACAAACATCGAGAGGTCCTTTCTGTCGCGGCGCAGCCGGCGATCCTCGTGATCGGCGGCAGCGCAGCGTCGAACTGTGGTGACTTCTTCATGCTCGGCCGCACACGCCGTAAGCGCGTCGCCCGTCGGGATGGCATCGGCTCCGCCCTCCGTGCGTGTCCTCTCCTCCTTTCGATGGATGCGCGGAGACCGAGCGCGGCTATCGTTGAAAGACATGCACCCGTCCCCACTCACCCCCGTTGTCGCTGCGTTGCGGTGGGGTCTGCACCTGCTCGCAGTCGCATTGACCGTCGTGGTGATGGTGCGCGCGTTGATCGCGACTCCGACCGACGTCGCGGCAGCGATCGTCGCGGGGGTGTGGCTCGCGGTCTACTTCGCGGGCGGTCTTGTGGTGGGCAATCGTCGGCGGGCGCTGCTGTGGCTGGCTGTACTCACCGCGGTGTGGCTGGTCGAATTGGCACTCACCGCGGAGGCGACGTATCTCGTCTTCGTCCTGTTCTTCCTCTACCTGCACCTGATGGGTAGACGCATAGGCTTGGCGGCGGTCACGTTGGCTACCGGTGTTGCGGTAGTCGGCTACGCGCTGCACAACGGATGGTCGGCGGCCGCGATCATCGGACCAGTGCTCGGTGCAGGTGTCGCCGTCGTGATCTCCGCGGGCTACGCACAGCTCTTCGCCGAGGCGCGACAGCGTGAGCGACTCATCGACGAATTGGTCGCTGCGCGAGCCGATCTCAGCGACCAGCAACAGGCCATCGGCAGAGCCGAGGAACGTGAACGGCTCGCTGCCGAAATCCACGACACCGTCGCGCAGAGCCTGTCGAGTATCCAACTCCTGTTGCACGCGGCCGAACAGTCGACCGGAGAACAAGCGGCGTCGTCGATCATGTTGGCGCGCAAAGCTGCTGGTGACGCGCTGACCGAGACCAGACGCCTCATCGCAGAGCTGTCGCCGGCGCCGCTCGACGGCTCCTCTCTGGCGGATGCACTCCGACGAGTCGCCGCCGACGCATCGGGACACGGCATCACCGTCAGCGTGCTCATCGAGGGCGACGCACAACCACTCGCCATGCCCACCGAGGCGGCGCTTGTCCGTGTGGCGCAGGGCGCGGTGTCGAACGTGGTCCGCCATTCTCACGCCGGGAGACTGCATCTCACCCTCACGTACACCGCCGACGAGGTGCACCTCGATATCGTCGACGACGGAACGGGTTTCGCGTCCGATGCGTCGGAGGGATACGGGCTCAGCACTATTCGACGGCGCGTCGACTCTCTCGGCGGACAGGTCGACATCACCTCAGACGACGGAGGTACCACCGTTGCCGTGTCATTTCCCGCGGTCTCATTTCCCGCCGTGTCATTTCCCACCGTGGCGCCTGCTGCCGCGCGGTCGGTGCAGGAGAGCGGCCGGTGATCCGCGTATTACTTGCCGACGACCATCCGATCGTGCGGGCCGGGTTGTCGGCGTTGCTCGCCAACGCCGCTGATATCGACGTGATCGGCGAGGCCGCGAAGGCCGACGACGCGGTGGCCTGGTGCGCCGACACCGCCCGATCCCCACAACCCGATGTCGTCCTGATGGATCTCCGCTTCGGAGAGGGGATTTCGGGAGTGGAGGCCACGCGGAGGATTCACGCCCTGCCACGGGCGCCGCATCTTCTCATCGTCACGAACTACGACACCGACGCCGACATCCTCGCCGCCATCGAGGCAGGGGCGAGCGGGTACCTCCTCAAGGACACCGCGCCCGCGGAACTACTGGCCGCGATCCGCGCTGCGGCGGCGGGGGAGAGTGCGCTGTCGCCGTCGGTCGCGACCCGACTGTTGACGCGGGTGCGCGCCACACCCGACACCGTGCTGACGCCACGCGAGATCGACGTCGTCGCACAGGTGGCCACGGGCCGGAGCAACCGCGAGATCGCGAAGGCGCTGCACGTGAGCGAGATGACCGTGAAGTCGCACCTGGTGCACATCTTCACCAAGCTCGGTGTCGGCTCCCGGACCGCCGCTGTTGCCAGCGCGCGTCGTCAGGGACTCATCGACTGACCGGTCAGCCGCGCACGAGACCGATCACCTCCGCCAGTCCGTCGAGATCCTTCGCCGACGGTTCGATGAACGTGAAGTACGAGATCCCGGCCGTTTCGTTGAGGTGGTTGATCCTGTCGGCCACCTCCGCAGCGCTGCCGTGGAGGATATTGACTGATTCGCGGAGCGCGGCGTCGTCGAGGTCCGGGTTTGCCCCGCGCAGCGCGGTGACATCGGGTTCGCGCCCGACGGCAAGGTCGAAGACGATCACGTTGAGTTCGAGTGCGTCGAAGCGCTCACCGGCCTCGGCACGGACGTGGGCGACTCGGTCGGCGAGCACGTCGTCGGTCGGCAGGTTGGAGAACGCGACGATGTCGGCCTTGCGTGCGGCAAGAGAGAGCACGCGGTCGCCGATCCCCGCGACCATGATCGGCGGATGCGACTGTACGAACGGCGGCGCCTGCGCGGGATCGTCGAAGGCGACGTGCAGATGGTCGACGACCTCCTCGAGATGATCGACTCGCTGGCCGGGGCGGCCGAACGGGATGCCCGCGGCGTCGAATTCGGCTTTCACATAGCCCGCACCGAGACCGATCTCGAGGCGTCCGCCGCTGAGTTGATCGACGGTTGCGAGGTCGCGTGCGAGCAGCGCGGGACTGTAGAAGGGCGCGTTGAGTACGAAGTTGCCGATCCGCAGGTCCGGTGCCTGCGCGGCAGCCGCGACGAGGGCAGGCATCGGCCCGATGAGGCCGAGATGGTCGGGCACGAGAACGACATCGGCGCCGGAATCGGCGACAGCTTGCACTTGCGCACGGAACTGATCTCCCGTGCCGGTTCCCATCAGGTTGACTCCGAAACGGATACTTCGAGTATCTGGCGACATGCCTACTACCAACCGGCGTGGCCCGAAAAGGATTCCACGCTGAAAGAATTCCGGGCAGGGCCGAAGTCAACCGGTCTCCCGGCCGGCCACTACGCCTCGACGATGATGACGTGCAGTGTGCGCGGTCCGTGGACGCCCTCCACGCGATCGAGTTCGATGTCGCTCGTCGCGCTCGGTCCGCTGATCCAGGTCTGGGGGCGGATCGCCGAGCCCTGCTCGATCAGGCGGGCCACTGCTTCGGGAACGTCGCTGACGATCTGATCGGTGCGGATCAGGCAGAGGTGGACATCGGGTACCAGTGACACGGCTCGACGACCTTGTCCCGCGCCGTGATCGAGCACGATGGTGCCGGTGTTGGCTATGCCGACCGCCACGGTGGTGATCACCGCGGACGCGGCGTCGAGTTCGGTGGGGGAGAGATCGTCATCGGACAGCCACACCGGGTCTACCCCGGACAGCAGGTCGCGGACGACGGCGTCGGCGATGATCGGACCGTCGACGTTCTCCAGCAGGGCGTTCACGTGATCCGACAGGTGCGCTGAATTGACGCGTTCGACAACGGCCTTGTAGTCGGCGACGCGCTCGGCGAATCGGTCGACGAGGCCGAGATCGCCCGTGCTCGAGGGTCGGCCGTAGACCCAGTCGACGGGTGTGACGTCGTCGGCGGGTACGTCGGCCAGTGCCGCGCGGACCCGACCGATGATCTCCTCACGTGCGGCGGTCATCGTGTCTCATCTCCAGAAGTGTTGCCGCGCTCGCGTTTCCACCACTCGCGGAACGTCTCGGCGGGTGGGACCGGGGTGTCACGCGCACTCGACCACGGAGTCATCGGCCAGGGCAGCGCGCCGAGCGTGCGCCGGTTGCCGAAGAAGCGGTGACTCACCGTCGCGGCTTTCTGCGCGGCTTCGAGTCTGCGGTGATCGGCGAAGACCTTCTCCATGGCCTTCATCGCTGCAGCTTCGGCGGTCGGAAGCCCCTTCCGATGTTCGTCGACGACGCGGGTGCGCAGATGAACGAGTATGTCCGGTATGGGAATTCGGACCGGGCACACGTCGAAGCATGCGCCGCACAGGCTCGACGCGTAGGGAAGCGATTGATCGATCTTCGACGCCGTGCCGCGCAGCTGCGGCGTGAGGATCGCGCCGATGGGACCCGGGTAGACTGAGCCGTACGCGTGCCCGCCGGTGCGCTCGTAGACCGGACACACGTTGAGGCACGCGGAGCACCGAATGCAGCGCAGGGCAGCGCGCCCGACCTCGTCGGCCAGGATGCCGGTGCGGTTGTTGTCGAGCAGGACGATGTGCACGTTCTGCGGACCGTCGCCCGCGGCGACGCCCGTCCAGACCGACGTGTACGGATTCTCGCGTTCGCCGGTGCTGGAGCGGGGTAGTACCTGCAGGAAGACCTCGAGGTCGGCCCACGTCGGCAGGATCTTCTCGATGCCCACCACGGAGATGAGCGTCTCGGGCAGCGTCAGGCACATGCGTCCATTGCCCTCGGATTCGACGACGACAAGGCTCCCGGTGTCGGCGATCGCGAAGTTGGCTCCGCTGATGCCGACCTTGGCGCGCAGGAACTTCTCACGCAGATGCACGCGTGCCGCTTCGGCCAGCCGCGCAGGCTCCTCGGTCAGGTCGTCGGGTGCGGGGCGTCCCACCTTCGCCATGTTCTGCAGAAAGATCTCGCGGACTTCACTGCGATTTCGATGGATTGCCGGCACGAGGATATGACTCGGCCAATCGTTGCCGAGTTGCACGATCAGTTCGGCGAGATCGGTCTCCCAGGCATCGATGCCTGCGGCGGCAAGCGCCTCGTTGAGTTCGATCTCCTGGGTGGCCATCGACTTGACCTTGACCACTTCCGAGGCGCCGGTGTCGCGGACCAGATCGACGACGATGCGATTGGCCTCCTCCGCGTCGCGCGCCCAATGTACCTGTGCGCCAGCGGCAGTCGCCTTCTCCTCGAACTCGAGCAGATAATCGTCGAGGTGACGTAGCGTGCGGTTCTTGATCGCCTCCGCCGCGAGTCGCAGTTCCTCCCAGTCGGCGAGTTCGTCGACAACCGCTGCGCGCTTGTGCCGGATCGTCGACGTCGCGTGCTCGAGATTGCGGCGCTGGACAGTGTTCGCCAGCTCGTGGCGGGCCGCCTTCGGGAACTTCGGCATCCCGACGAATGTCGCGGTCACCCCGACGTGCGGATGTCCGAGCCCGAAACCGTGCTGGCTCAACGCTTCCTGCTCGGCGTGCCGATCGGACTCATCGACGTGCCGATCGGACTCAACGGTCTCGCTCATGCCGGGTGCTCCTCGGTCGATGCCAGGATTTCTGCGAGGTGCATGGTCCGGACGCCCGCCCGTTCGCGGGAGAGAAGTCCCCCGATGTGTGCAAGACACGAATTGTCGCCGGCGACAAGAACTTCGGCCTCGGTGTCGCGTACATGCCTGGATTTGTCTGCGCCCATCGCCACCGAGACGTCGGCGTTCTTCATGG
>NZ_BAFC01000110.1 GCF_000248055.1 Gordonia sputi NBRC 100414
CGCGGCCCGTGGGGCGTGAGTTTCTGCGGAGTGCGGCAGCGACCGCGCGTGCAGCACCGAGGCGCGTGCCTTACCCGGGAGCCCGCAGAAAACCGCACTTCCCAGACCCTCCGCACGTACCGGTACATGCGG